>JANXTS010000056.1 GCA_025352265.1 Variovorax sp.
CGACAGAACCCGGACTTTGACTTGTGCACCGTGTTTATGCGTGTGAAACTTCGGCCTTATGAGTTTGCTGCGGGTCTGTTAATCCGTAGGTCCCTGGTTCGAGCCCAGGTCGAGGAGCCAAGATAAGCCTTATGGGCACCAGAAACCTCGCTATCAAATCGGTAGCGAGGTTTTTTTACGTCGATCGCGTTTCCGCTTTGGTTTCCACTTTCGGTCGGTTTCCGCTTTGACTTGCGATAACTCTCGCTGACTAAGGCGCGCTTTTTAGCGCGCGTGTTTTGTCCGGCGGACCCACGCGGAGCACGAAGAAATCCCTTGACCTTCTTTCGGGCTCGCAGACGAAGCCCAGCCGTTCAAAGAAGGGCACGCGTTCCCCGAGGCTTCGCACAGTGATCCGTCTGCCGGGGAAGGATTTGACGATTTGAGCGAGCAGCTCGGAACCGATGCCTTGGCCTCGCAGGCTAGTGCGCACGAAGATCGCACTCAAGTACACCCTGCCGTTGTACTCTTCGATAAAGGCGAACGCATTCGCCGTCGCCAGCTTCTCGACCTCTCCAGTCTCAACTCTCTTCGCGACCAAGCCGGGAGTGATCGGGGACCAACACTATTTTTTATCGTGCCGGAGCAAGGCCGCAAGTTCTCGCGCTTGCAGCAACGAATAGTCACTCACGAGCTTGGTCATCGTTGCCTCTATATATGGAAATGCCCGTCGCGGTGAATTTCGGGGCGGCTTCGAAATTTTTACTCAATTTGCCTCCAGCGTAGGAGTAAAAGCGCCGCAATTGGCCGAACGACGTCGCCGCTTACTCACGACGGTTGCCGGCCTTCTACGGCATCCCCTCTCCCATCGGCGACGCGTCCTATCGCGTAACGGCCCACGATCCCACGGACCGGCCGCCAAGCGGGGCCGCGCATACTCACCGGCCACATGGCCCGTCGATCCTGCCAAGCGCCCAAGGCGACGGCGCATCCACTGCGACCAACGTTTGCGAAAGTCATCGCCCTTGTGGCGCTGATCGGGTTGCTCGGCGGTGCCGCTCGCCCCCGAGGCCGCTCAGGTTCGGCAGATACAGCCGCCGGATGCGAGCGGCCCATGCAAGTTCTTGGGCGCCATCGAAGGCTCGGGCGGCATGTTCTATTCAAGCCGGCCCGAAGCCGAGCGCGACATGCGCGCCAAGATTCGTAGTGAGGCCGCGCGTCGTGCAGCCAACGCGTACGTCCTCACGGCGCTCGTCGTCGACCGGGACTTGAGTCTGCCCTTCGCACAAGGCGACGCCTATAAGTGCCCGTAGCCGGCGGATCGGCACCAGAGCCGTTCGATCGCCACGAGGCTACGCTCGCCCTACCGGGTTGTAACGAACACGCTGGCGGGCGCGGAGAAGCCCCGACGCCGCTGCTCGCTACTTCTTTACCGGCCCCTTCTCGCACCAGAACTTGGTGGTGACGCCGGGCTGCGCTTGGAAAAGCACGCGAGCGGCGTCGCAGTTGTCCCGGTTGTAGTCGTTGCCGTCGTTGCCGTCGTTGCCGTCGGCCGCATCGAAGCTCGCGACGTGAATGCTCAGGCTGTTTGGTTCAAGACGCTATCGCGGTAAAGCGTGTGGCGATCGCCTTGCGCCGTGCAGGCGGAGACGGAAACATCGATGGCGACGCAGGCGAGCGTCCAGACCCGGCGCGCGCTCATTCGATGTATTTGCCGGAGCGAGTCGCATTGCGCGCCGGCTTCTTGACGGCGGCTGGCGGCATGGCGGCGATCGCCGGCACCGACTGACCGGTAGCCGCGTCGAAGACCAGATCGCCGCCTTGCTTCGTCGAAAAGAGCGCGATGCTATCGATTCCCACGAGTGCCGTCGGCACGCTCTGGTGCTCGTGATTCGGCTCGCCGAATCGGCTGGTCAAGGCAGCGAAACGCAGTTGCATGCCGATGCGCCACCAGCCCTTGGTAATGCCGCGAACTTTGAATATCGCGATTGCGATTTCGGGCCATGCGACTGTGTGCTCCGGAACCTGCTGCAGCGCCTGCAACTGAGCCGGAGACAATCGCGACATGGTAGCCGGCGCGGCTTTCTTGGCTGTGGTCATGTGAATAATTTCTGATGCGGCGCAACGTCCGCAGCGATGACTTGAACGGCGCCCACGATCGTGATCGGCGCCGTTTCGTGCGTGTAATGCAGCGCGGCGCCGTTCATGGCATTCGCAATCGCCTCTTCGGCGTGTGCCGTCGCTTCGGCGTTGGCCATTGCCTGCGCCGCCGTGATGTCTTCGCGCCATCCCTCGCCGTCGACATGGCGCAGGACGTAAGCGCAGGGCTCAACGTGGGTGTCGCCGATTTCCATCGCCAGCACGGCGGCAGCCACGCGACGCTTTGAGCGTCGGGCCATCCAAGACAGCCGCAGCATCTTGCCCTCGGCCACCGGTACCGAGCGCGTGCCCTTTTCCCACATTGCCGCAACTTGGCCTGACTTGCCGCCGAGGCTTCCCAGCCGCTCTTGCGTCCACTTCAGGCGCTTGCGCATGAAGCGCAGTTCGGCCGGCGTCAGAGTCGTCACGCGTGACGCGATTGCATCGGCTAGGGCGACATAGAGCCCGTCGAGGTCGCGGTATGAGATACCCCCCTCGCCGTGCTCGACGAAGCCGTCGACCAAAAACACATTGGGTACTCCGGTACCCGCCAGTTTGCGCATTTCAGTCACCCCTAATTACGGTCTCTACGAACACCTTTTCGAGCGCGCTCCAGTCGTCGCCGCCGGCATGCAGGCCGGACACTACGACGCGGACATGCAGACCCAAATACACCACATGGCATCGATCGCCGTCGCCCTCCGGGCCGTGGGCCGCGCCCCTTCGCAAACACGTACTCACGTCGGTATGGTCAAAGCCGCGTTCTTCCATTCGGTCTTCGGCGTGGTCTCTAAACACCACGTTCGAATCATCGCGAGCGATGCGCCGTATAGCTTTCGTCAGCTTTGGATTGACTTGCCCGAACATGGCCATTCTATACTTTGTATAGATTTCGACGTGGCGCTTTGAAGCGGCGGCAGCGTGCGGGAATGCCGAAAATGGGCATGAGCGAGCGGAGGGGATGGCGCATCGGCCTTACGCGATCAAAGTGGCTGCGCCCCATATTCCATTGTCGTAAGCCAGCTTCTTTTCGGCCCCGATCTCCGGGGTACTTCGCTCGATCGACGCGTGAGCTCGGTTGGCAAAATCTTTGATTGATTGAGACAAGCTCCAAGCCTCTTTGCCGTCCACGAAAATCATTCGGTCGTGCAACGCGCGCGGCGCAGATAGGCGCACTTCGATCGGCCGAGTCGTCGTGTATTGGAGCTTCCATCGAGCGAGCGCGGGGGCCAAGTTAGCCTGCTTATTTGCGGCGTCGCCCATCAAACGTACAGGAATTCCTTCTGGCACCAAGACGGCCACGTCCGTTAAAGCGACTGCGTCCAAATAGGGATCGACGATCAGAACATCGGCTGTCGCTTTTACCAAAACCTTACTCAGCGCCGCTAAGACCGCGAACGAGCTTCCGGCGGCGATGAATGCGCCTCGTGCCGGGACGGGTACCTGTAGCTCGGCACGGGCAAGCGTCCGGTACAGGATCGCCCGGATTGTTGCGACGTTGGAGTCGTGCAGCGAATTGGCACCCAACGCGCCAACAGCGTTACCAAAGATGATGCTGTCAGCGCCGTTGTTCGCAGCTGCAATAAGCGCGTCTGCTTTTCCAAGCCACTCATGAGTTTCGGCGTCCAGTTTTCCGCGTCCCTCGAATGCCGGCCACTCGTGAATAAGCGCCTTCAGCCGCGCATACAGTTCCACAGATTCCATTCGCTGCTCTCTTCAGTAGTGAACGTGCACGGCTGACAACCGCCGGATTTGAATCCACCGATGAGGACGGAAAACACAGATGTCAGGTGCTGCAGCCGACTATCTATCGCGAGTCCCAAATCGCAAGGTACCTTCGAGCGCGAAATGTCCGCTGACTCCGCCGACTTTCGGTTTCCGAAAAACGGCGTGCGACACTTCTTTCGGCTTGACCACAAACGGAGACTCATCATGAAACGGTTGTTCTTGGCGGCAGCACTTGCATTGTTGGCTGCGCACGCAGTAGCGCAGCAGGCAGCGTGGTCCGGAAAGACGGAGCTGGTCATGACCATCACCGGGCAGCAAGGCATCAAATGCGGCTACATGTACAACGGACAACGGTTTGATCGCGTTTTTAATGGCTCGAGCTGCCCGTCGGTGGTCGACATTGAGGTTCCGCAGTCGAGTTCTCCGCAAGGAATGACCGATTGCCAGTTCCTCCCTCCTGGCCAGTACCAGCAATGCATGCAGTACAACGAGCGACGAATGAGCGGGCGTCAGTAGCCACGGCTGGCCGCCGCCGGCTCAGCGCATCGAGGCAGGGCCGAACAGACTGAAGTTCGTGAGCCGTCGGTCCTCAGCGGCGCTTGGTGGCCGCAGCACGAACCCCTCGTCGAACTGCTCGGATACCAGCATCAGGCCTATTAAAAGATTCGCGTCACCGACGAGCGCCACCGCCATCTCGCCCACGCTGCCGAGCTGCACGTGCGGCGCTTCATCGTCCACCACGCCTGCGGTCTTCAATGCGGCCATGGCCGCCATGCGGCACGCCCTGCGGCTGACCGAGCGCCAGGGTTCCACGTCGGCAACGTGCAACTCGCGGCCATCGGGCAACTCTTCCCGGAACAGCTGCGACGTGGGGGTCATTGCAGCTGCCTGCGGCGCGTCGGCTGTGGCGGTGGAACGTCGTCCAGCAGGCCAGCCCATGGCGACTCGGGGTCGGTCGATTCACGCGCGCGCTCTTCATCGATGTGCCGAGCGCCGAAGTAGCGAACCTCCTGCGGGTCGCTGGCCTCTTTCCAACCTGCCCGGCACTTCAACCACTTCTCGCACGCACGTGCGTCGGGCTTCTGGCCGGGTCCGCCGTCCGCGCTGCGGTCATGCTGGGCTTGAGGGAGCCTAGGTTGACCCACATACCCAATGCCACCAGAAACGGCGTGCACAGCAACGGCATTGGCTGGACCGGAGCACACGTGGATACGCTCCTCCCGTCGTGTGTGCCTGCCCCGTGGACTGCTGAATGCTTCGAACGTCATCATGGTGCTTTTGCCTCCAGCGCCCGCAGACGTTCATCCAACTCATCTACCTGCTTCAGTCCAGCGAAAGCAGAGATGCAGTCAATCAATATCTTTCCGGTGTCAGGGTCCACCTCACCTAAGGCCACAGCAGCAAGGATCTGCCCCGTTTGATGCGTCAACGGCGCTCGTGAATCCAATTCAAATTCGACCTTTTCCGCCCTCACCTTTGAAGGCGGCGCAATGCGAGACAGCACGATGTTCGCCGCAGTAATGTCGACAGCGAGCGCAGCGTCGATAACCACACGGGTGCCTTCGAACCTTCCTTTTCAAACTCCAAGGCGACAAGCGTTTTCTTCGCTTTCGATCCCTTCGGCCGGCCTGCCGGGTTGCCGCTCACACCGGGCATGAAGCCGCGTGATCCGTTCGGACGTTGCGTGCCCTGTTGCGGCGTGAAGTTCTTGAGCCATTCCGGCTTCTCATCGGACACTGTGGTCACCGTCCATCACCTTGACTTTGTTTTCAGCAGTTGGATAGCAAACTCAAGCGGTGAAGGTGCTGGCGGCAGCAGCTTGCAACTTGCCCACTCGCGCGCTGTCAGCGCCAATCACCTTTTCTATCTCTCAGTAGAGAAGGCTCCCGTTCCGGCCGATCAGCGACAACGCGGTTTCCATGACGGCAAGCCGCTGGTTCAACGCTGGATTGGTCTTCTCGTGACGCTTCGATGGGTGACTAACCCTGCACTGCGCATTCTGTTGTCAGCGGCGATCGTAAATCGGCCCATGCCCGGCACGGCTCGAGCGTTCAAGACTCAACGAGAACTTCAGCGCCCACCAGCACCACCTCCACCAGAGCCGCCACCGCCACCACCCCCTGCGCCTGCCCCGCCACCGCCACCTGCGCCAGCTCCGCCGCCTGACCCACCGCCACCTGCACCAGCTCCACCGCCAGACCCACCGCCACCTGCGCCTGCTCCGCCGCCTGACCCGCCTGACCCGCCAGCTCCTCCGCCTGACCCACCGCCACCTGCGCCAGCCCCACCGCCAGAACCGCCGGCACCTGCGCCAGCTCCACCGCCTGACCCGCCGGCACCTGCGCCTGCTCCGCCACCAGAACCGCCGCCACCTGCGCCTGCGCCAGCCCCACCGCCAGAACCGCCGGCACCTGCGCCAGCCCCACCGCCAGGTCCGGCCCCTCCAGATCCCCCTGCTCCTGCTCCTGCTCCTGCTCCTGCTCCTGCTCCTGCTCCTGCCCCTGCTCCTGCCCCTGCTCCCGCTCCCGCTCCGCCACCTACACCAGCACTCGACGCACTGCTCGCAGAACTGCTTCCATTGGCGGATGCTGCAGAAACTACCGACGATCCTGAAGAGCCTCCGCCGGATGGAGTAACAGCTGCAGAGCCGCTGACGGAAGCCCCGCCTGACGCTGCAAGGTCAACGTGATCCATGCAACGTGCGTCTCCAAGCACGCGCCTCACAAAATCACAGGATTCCCGAAAAGGCTCGGGGCGCTGGGGCGTGCGGACTGCCAACCCTGCCGGAGAGACGTTGGCCATGACGACGGGCGGCCGTGGTGAGGGAATGCGGTCGTCGTTACTCCTTAAAGCTTCCGGTCGCCGAGACGTTGCATCCAAGGAAAGCCGGGCAGCGAAATCATTCCTTTCAGTGACACGGCTCGCGCTCTGTCCGGCCCACGTTGTCGAACCCTGGGCCTGCCCTTGCGCATAGGCGTCCGAACCCTTGCTGTTTACAGATGGCGGCGCGTTGGCACGGTCGGGCAAGCGATCAGATGTCGGAGGAATCACTTTCAGGTCCAAAGATGACGCAGTGTTCTCCGTAATTTGACTTTGTTCCGGTGAAGCCTTGCGTGGCTCACCAACGGGATCGAGAGAGGGCGCCAGCAGTAGCCCAGCTTGTGCTGACACGCTCCGATTGGCTGGGGTCACGGCCGTAGCGTCGAGGCTTGTGACAGCACGGGACGGGTCTCGATCCGAACGTGGATTCACGCCCCAAAACGCAAAAGATGCGGCAACGACTGCACACGCAAGGACGCCCGCCGCTAACAAGGCTGGAGCGGAAAACCACATTCGTCCTTCACTTGGAGCGAGTTCGTCACTGGGCAACTCGAACGGTTCAAGAAAGATGGCTTGTCGACCCGGTGGCAAACCGTCTAAGGCGACTTGCCGCTGTGGCGTCTCGCGGCACAACATCTTCCTTCCAGCGACTTCACCGAAATCCCGACGAAATGCGCGATCGATCATTTCCCACTGCTCGCCTGCAGCAGCACGATGACCGAAGTCACGATGAAAGGCTTGCTCCACCAAATCCCATTGTGCTTGTACCGAAGAGTGCCGGCTTACATCAGCCCGCTGTCCGCCGAGGCCACGCATGTCTTCACTTGATTTACCGGGCGCATTGGAGCGTTTGCGTCCTCCTGCGTGGTTTTCGACAAACGGTTCGCGGCGCATGGTAGTTCGCTCAGCTGGAGCTCATGTGAAGGTTTCACATCTTGCTGGTGGTGCCGAGTTTGCGTGTAAGGCATTAGCGCTAACGTCGTAATCTAGATGCCTGTCTAAATGATCGATCAACCCTTCAATCACTCGCAGTTCACTCCCGAGACGTGATTGCTCAAGAACAGCGTCGGGGATCACGTGTGCGCCCTCCGTGCGCTCGACACGGCAGTGCCGGCGCAGCAGATTGCCGTGCGGCAAAAAACGGCATATATGATATATATTATTGATGCATTCTTCGACGTCTTGCCGTCTTAGCACCCCGTATCCGCGGTTCCCAACCAGGAGCGCTCCGAATGATTCTTGGTGGACTCGCCGACGACCTCACGGGCGGCCTTGAACTCGCTGCCATGCTCGTCGCAGAGGGCGTATCGACGTTATTGGCAACCTCGCCCAGCGCTGCCCGTTCGATAGGCACCGCAGACGCCGTCGTGATCGCGCAAAAGACGCGCATCGCCCCCGCTACCGAAGCGCGCGCGCTGTTCGAAGCCGGCGCCACGGTTCTGCGCACGGCCGGCGCTCGCCAGCTCTTCTTCAAGTACTGCGCCACTTTCGACTCCACCGACACAGGCAACATCGGCCCGTGCATCGACGTGCTTATGGCGCAAACGGGCAGCGAGTTCACCGCATGCTGCCCGACCTTTCCGGAGTACCAACGTGCTGTGTTCCAGGGCCATCTTTTTGTTGGCGATCGCCTGGTGAGCGAATCGCCCAAGAAGGACGACCCGGTGACACCGATGACCGATCCCGACCTGGTGCGGGTCTTGCAACGGCAAACAACCCGACGCATCGGATTGATCAGCCACGTCGACGTGCGTGCCAGCGCAACCGCCATCGCGCAGCGCGTCGCCATGCTCCGCAGCGAAGGCATCGACTGCGCCATCGCCGATGCGGCCGACCATCAAGACCTTGCGCATCTGGCCGAAGCCACCGTGCACTGGCCGTTGATGACGGGCGGCTCGTCGCTCGCGGCGCACTACCCTGCCCTTTGGCGCCAGCTCGGCTGGCTCGACAACAGGCGCGCGCCCAATGACTTGCCACCGGTGCGCGGTCATGGCGTCGTGCTGGTCGGAAGTTGCGCCGAACAAACGCGGCGCCAGCTCGACGTCTTCGCGCGCTCGCATCCTGTTCTCGCACTCGACTTAAAGGCGCACGTCTGCGGCGATGACGTGGTCGGCGCCGCACTGGTGTGGGCCGAGGCACGCATGTCGGACGGACCGATCGCCGTTTCGACATCTGACACGCCGGCCAACGTCGCGCTATTGCAAGCGGAGTTTGGCGTCGCGCACATGGCGGCGTCTGCGGAAGACTTGCTGGGTCGCATCGCGAGTGGATTGCGTGCTCGTGGCGCGCGGCGCTTTCTGGTGGCAGGCGGAGAAACGTCGGGCGCAGTTCTGGCACATCTCCGCATCGATCGGTTGCAGGTTGGTCCATTCGCCGGGCCTTCGTTGCCGCTCGCATTGGATGTCAGTTTGACCTCGACCGACGCAATGAATGACCCGCTCGTGGTCTGCCTCAAGTCCGGCAAGCTGGCGGGCCTCGACGCGTTCGACGTCGCACTCGACGCCATGGCGAGCGGCAGTGCCACCGTATCGCCCGTCGTGCAGCGATCCGCATGACAGACCGAGAACAGATCGTCGAAGCGTATGTGTGGCTCGACCGCGAAGGCCTGAACCGAGGCAGCAGCGGCAACGTCAGCGTGCGCAGTGGCAACGACGGCTTGCTGATCTCGCCGAAAGGCATCGACGCGGCGCGCATCGATACGGAGTGCCTGGTCGAGCTTGGGCTGGATGGCAGCGAGCGCAGCGCTGGCGTGCCGTCGAGCGAATGGCAGATGCACGCCGAGATATACCGCCACTTCCCGGAGACGCACGCGGTCGTCCACACCCATTCAGACTCTTGCGTGGCACTCGCCTGCCAGCGCATGGACATCCCGGCCTTCCACTACATGGTCGCGGGCTACGGCGGCAACAGCATCCGTTGCGCGCCTTATGCAACCTTCGGATCGGCAGCACTCGCACGCAATGCAGTTGCGGCACTTGGAGGCCGCACCGCCTGCCTGTTGGCGAACCACGGCATGCTCAGCCGCGCATCGACCCTTCCTTCAGCCGTGACCACCGCCATCAAGCTGGAGACACTTGCCCGCCATTACTGGATGACGCTGCAAGTCGGCGCGCCCACATTGTTGAGCGACGCGGAAATGCAGGAGGTGCATGAGCGCTACAAGGTCTACGGGCGCGCACGGATGGCCGGCTGACAGGTGCCCGCAATGCGCGCCGCTCTGGATTCAGCGTTTGGCTGCCGCTACCTTGCGTGTAGCGCCGCTGGCCCGCGTCGGCAATGCCTGCTCGGCCTGGTTCTGCGGATACGGCGCTTCACCGCGGTCGATGCGCTCGAGCAGCGCGACGAACTTTCTCCCGCCTTCGATCGTGTCGGCCTTGATGGCTGCGCGCACCTTGGCAGGGTCGCGCTTTTTGAGCCCATCGATGATCGCCAGATGCTGATGCTCGCCGTCATAAGTGGGGGCCGCATCGGGGTACTGCAGGTTGAGCATCGGACCGTTGCGCAGCCAGATGCCTTCGATCAACGCGAGCAGCTCGGGCATGCGCGCCGCCGCGTACACAGCGTGATGAAACTGCCAGTTGACGCGCACTGCGGCGGGCCAGTCATGGTCGTCCTGTGCCTTGATCAACGCTTTGTGCAAGTCTTGAATTTCGCGCAGTTGCACGGGCGTGATGTTGCGCGCAGCGGCTTCGCCGGCCATCCCTTCGAGCTTGAGGCGGATGGCGCGCAGCTCCAGGTATTGCGCCAAGGTGAGCGGCGCAGCGCAGATCGACCGGCCCGCGTCCATGTCGAGCACGCGCTCGCGCACCAGCTGCATCAAGGCCTCGCGGCATGGCGTTTCGGAGACGTTCATCGCGACCGCGAGGTCACGAATCTTGAAGCGATAACCGGGCCAGAACCGGCCTTCCATCAGGCCGGCGCGGAGTTCGTCGTAGACCTGCGTCGTGAGGCTTTCACGCCCGATCGAGCGGACTTGAGGCACTTGAATCTGAGGCGACGCGAGTCCGGCAGAAGCTCTTCCCATGGCAGGCGGTCCGTTATTTTGAGTATTTGACAGGGATATATCATGCAACAAGCCATACCCGGCATGCTTCGAATTCAAGGTCTGACAACACCGGCCGAGGTCTGGCGAGACGCGTGGTCGATCCCGCACATTCGCGCCGGAAGCAGCCGCGATGCGTTCTTCGTGCAGGGCTACGTGCACGCACAGGACCGCCTCTGGCAGATGGATGCGACGCGTCTGAAGATGGCCGGTCGCTGGGCCGAATGGGCCGGCCACTCCGCCGTAGCGGCCGATGCATTAGCGCGACGACTTGGCGGCAGTCGCGCATCGCAAAACGACTATGCCGCACTCGGCGCCGATGCACGCGCCATGCTCGATGCCTACACCGAAGGCGTCAACGCTTACCTAGCCGAAGCTCATCCGTTGCCTATGGAATACGGCCTGCTAGGCGCGGCGCCCGAACCATGGGAGCCGTGGCACAGCATCGCGGTCATGCGCTACCGCGGCTTCCTGATGGGTTCGGTGTGGTTCAAGCTTTGGCGTGCCGCGGCACTTGTTGCCATCGGCCTCGACGATATCGCCAAGCTGCGCTATGACGACGGCGACCAGGACGGCCGAGGCGATCTTCTCTGCATCCCGCCAGGCACTGAATCCGCGCGCTGGATCGCCAGCTTGCAAGACCTCGCGCCCGCGATCGAGGCGCTTGCCGGGCTCGGTGCATTGGATGCCACCGGTGGCGGCAGCAATAACTGGGTGGTCGAGCCGTCGCGCACCGCGACCGGTCGGCCGCTGCTCGCAGGCGACCCGCATCGGCAGTTCGAGATGCCCGGCATGTACGTGCAAACGCATCTGGCTTGCGATGAGTTCGATGTCATTGGCCTCACCGTGCCGGGCGTGCCGGGCTACCCGCACTTCGCGCACAACGGCCGCGTGGCCTGGTGCGTCACCCATGCCTTCGCCGACATCCACGACCTGTTCGTCGAGCAGTTCAGGGACGGTGGTGCACGCTATCGGTACAAAGGCGAGTGGCTCGACAGCACGGTGCGCACCGAGGTCATCACGGTGCGCGGTGCCGAGCCGGTGAGCATCGACATCATCGAAACGCAGCATGGACCCATTGTTGCCGGCAGCCCCCGGGACGGCGGCGGCATCGCCTTGCGGTCGGTTCAATTCGCCCTGGCGGATCGCTCGTTCGATTGCCTTCCGCGCATGCTCAAGGCCGACACGGTCGATGCGCTTTTCGAGTCGACGCGCGGCTGGGGCCTGATCGATCACAACCTGGTGGCGGCCGATGTCGGTGGCCGCATTGGGCATCTGGTGCGCGCCGTGGTGCCCGACCGCCCTCGCCTCAACGGTTGGCTGCCCGTGCCAGGCTGGACGGGTGAGTACGACTGGAAAGGCGAAATCCCCTGGGCCGACATGCCCAAGACCTTCGATCCGCCGCGCGGCTATCTCGCGACTGCGAACAACCGCTTCGTTGCGGAGGCACCGGGCGACCGCTACTACTTCTGCACCGACTGTCATCCGTCGTATCGCGCCCGCCAGCTCGAAGCACAGCTCGACGCACTGCCGGCCGCAACGGTCGACGACATGGCCACCATGCACGGCGACGTGCTCAGCCTGACCGCACCGCTGTTCCAGCAGCGACTGCGCGACCTGGCGCCACAGCCCGGCACAGCCGGCCGCATGCAGGCGCTGATCGTCGACTGGGATGCACGCATGACGGCGGACTCGGTTGCGGCCGCAGCGTATGCGGCGATGCGCTGGCAACTGGCGGCTGTGCTGTTGGAACGTTCTGGGCTGAACGCGACAAGAAGCGACCCGCTCACGCAAGTCCCGCCGGGCGTAGTGCCGGTCAACCAACTTTGGTGGACGCTGCCGAACCTGCTGCGCACCGACGACGCTTCGCTGCTCCGCGGCATGCAATGGGCGGACGCTTTTGCTGAAGCACTGAGCCGCGCAGCACAGACTTTCGACGGTCGACCCTGGGGCGAACACCACACAGCCGCGCTATCTCATCCACTGGCCGCACAATTTCCCGAAGCAGCGTCGCAGCTCAATCCGCCGGGCGCACGACTTGGCGGCGACAACGACACGGTGATGGCCAACGGCAGCCTGTCGGCCAGTGGACTGAAGGCGCTGTACGGCGCAGTGGCACGCTACGTGTTCGACGTCGGTGCCTGGGAGAACTCCAAGTGGATCGTGTTCGGCGGTGTCTCCGGACAGCCTGAAAGCCCGCACTACGCCGACCAGCACGCCGAATGGTCGCAATGCAAGATGGTGCCGATGCACTACGACTGGCGAGGGATCGCAGAGGGCTCGACCCGCACCGCTCTTGTTCCCGCAGACTAAAACAAAGCTCCAGTTCAAACCTCTTGCGCTCTATCGGATATATCATATAACCTGTCGTCTATCTCTTCAGGAGCACGACCTTGAGCGACGCATCCGACCCGGCGGCCCCAACGCCTGAACTTGGCGCTTCACCGAAGCGCGTCAATTCCTTCGGTCAACGCGCAGACGGAGACCGACGCAGCATCCGTGCCATCAACATGGGGCAGCCGAGTATCGGCCCGATGTATGCAGACAGCGGATGGTCCGATCGGCGCTGGTACGACGGCCCACGCGAAGATCCGGCGTGGCCGGAGGTGCACACGTACACCAACGCGATCTCTTACGACCCGGGCGACACCGTCACCTTCCACAGCAGCACCTACGCACCGGTCTGGATGCTTGAAGTGGTGCTCGACGGGCTGGAACCCGTGACGGTTTTCAAGCAGGACGACTTGCCCGGCGTGTTCCATGCCGCACCCAAAGATGCCTACAAGGCCGGTTGCCAGTGGCCCGAGAGCCTGCAGTGGACCATCCCCTCCAACGCACGCTCCGGCTTCTACAAAATTATCTCGACCTGCATCCGACCCGATAGCGGACGCTACGTGCAGCACCACTTCTTCGTCGTGCGCCCGACCCTCAAAACGCAGACCGCCAAGCTGCTGATGATCTTGCCGACCTCCACATGGATGGCCTACAACGACTGGGGCGGCGCCAGCAGCTACATCGGTATCGACGGTGTCGATGGGAACTCGGCATCGCCGGAACTGAGCCTGCTGCGCCCCTGGACGCGCGGCATGGTGTGGTTGCCCGAAGGGGCGCCGCGCATCTGCGCCGAGCCGGTGCCAGATCCGCTAACTGCCCCGCGCTATCACCCGAAAGACTGGGCCTGGAGCTACGGCTACGGCTACTTCTTCGCAGCATCGGGATGGGCGCAGTACGACCGCCATTTCGTGACCTGGGCCGAGCGCGAAGGCATCGCCTTCGACATGATCACGCAAACCGACCTCCACTACCGCCCGGAGATCCTCGACAGGTACAAGGCGGTGGTCATCGTCGGTCACGACGAACACTGGACTCACGACATGCGCACCCGGATCGACCGCTTCGTCGACGAAGGCGGCTCGCTCGCACGCTTCGGGGGCAACTTCATGTGGCAGGTGCGGCTCGAAGACAACGGTGCGCGCCAGGTTTGCTACAAGGCCCGCTACGCCGAAGACCCGGTGTACGGCACCGACAAGCAACACCTGCTGACCTGCGCATGGGAAAGCAAGGTGGTGAACTGGCCGGGCGCGACGACGGTGGGCGTCAACGGCCTGCAAGGCATCTACGCGTCGTGGGGCGGCTTCGCACCGCGCGGCTCCAAGGGCTTTACCGTGTACCGCGAAGACCATTGGGTTTTCGAGGGCACGCAATTGGGTTACGGCGACATCTTCGGTGCGTCGGCCAACATCTTTTCATACGAGGTCGACGGGCTCGACTACACCTTTCGCTACGGCCTGCCCTATCCGACCGGAGAAGACGGTGCGCCGGCGAGTGTCTCCATCCTGGCGATGTCGCCGGCCCTGAAGGTCGAATCGATGTTCGCCGAAGAAGGCTACCGCTACTACCTCGGCGAGAGCGACATGCGCGGTGCGTCCATGTCGCTCTATGGCGATCAATCCGAAGAGTCGCTGGCGAAGGCCCGATACGGTTCCGGGATGCTGGTGCACATGCCGCGAGGCAAAGGCGAAGTCGTTACCGCAGGCACTTGCGAATGGATCATGGGCCTGAAGCGCAACGAATTCTTCACGAGCAAGATCACCCGCAATGTGCTGAAGCGCTTCACCGACAAAACCTGAACTGCGTTGGCACATCGCTTACAAGTGATGGCGCTTAGCCGATATATCATATAAATTGACTCTCTCTTCACCTAAGGAGCAGGCATGTCCGTTCGCACGATCTTCAAGAAGTTGGTGACTGCCGCGGCCATTGCCGCACTCTTTGCAGCTGCGGCGAACATGCCGGTCTACGCCCAGAAAAAGGGTGGCCAATTGCGCTACGCCTATGTGTCGGGGCCGGGCACGCTGGACCCTTACGTGTCGAGCAGCGCGGTCGAATTGGAGGTGATTCATCACCTGTACGACTCGCTCATCACCGTCGGTGAAAACTACGAGACGCGGCCGATGATCGCGTCGAGCTACACCATTGCAGACGACGCCAAGACCTTCACCTTCAAGATCCGCAAGGGCGTGAAGTTTCATGACGGCAGCGTCCTGACCTCTGCCGATGTGCTCGCCTCTTTCGAGCGCTATCGCAAGATAAGCCCGAACGCGGTGATCTTCAGCGACGTGGCCAGCGCGACCGCGCCCGACCCTGAGACGTTCATCGTCAAACTTAACAAGACCAACTCGGTATTTGTCGACATCCTGAAGAGCCCGGTGTATCCGTTCGTCATCTTGCCGGCCTCGCAAAAAGACAAGCCGGCGCGGGGTGCCGACGTGATCGGCAGCGGCCCGTTCAAGTTGGGCGAGTGGACTAAGGACAGCCACCTGGTACTCGAACGCTTCGACGGCTACACCCCCAACGAAAGCTACAAGGGTCTCGACGGCTATGCCGGCCGGCGCATTGCATACGTGGACTCGGTGCGCTACCGATTCATCCCAGAAGCCAACGCCCGCGTCGCCGCCTTGCAGGCCGGCGACGTCGATGTCGCAGCCAGCATTCCGCCCGAACTTGCCAAGCGATTTTCCAGCGACCCGGACATCCAGACGCAAACGGTGTTCCCGTATTGCATGCAGGTCTTCATCGTCAACAGCTCGCAAGGGCCGACCGCCAACCCGAAGATCCGCCAGGCCATCAACGCGGTGGTCGATGTCGAAGAAATCTCGACCGCGACAGGCCAGATCGCCAAGATGAACCACTCGCTGGTGTATCCGTTCAGCCCGTACTACCAGGGCGACAAGATGAAGGTGTACTACGACCAGAAGAGTCCGGACAAGGCTAAGAAGCTACTCGCCGAGGCAGGGTACAAGAACGAGCCGATCACGCTGCAGACCACGTCCAACTACCCCAACTTTCGTACCTCGATCCTCGTACTGTCGGAGTTAATGAAGGCCGCCGGAATGAACGTCAACGTCGACGTGGTCGACTGGACTACCAATGCCAGCAACATGCAGCGCGGCACCGGCACCTGGAACGTATCAACCACCAGCTTTTGTTCGAATCCGTTACTCGGTCCGCAGCAGTGGCGGACCATGTTCTATACCTTCCCGCAGGTGAAGAACGACGCCACTCTCGATGCCGCTTATGAAAAGTTCTACACCTCGCTGGACGCCGGCAAACGCAAGGAAGCATGGGACGTCATCGAGAAGCAGGTGCTCGAACAGGCCTACATGATCAAGATCGTCGACATGGGCACGATTAACGCCTTCAACAAGAAGAAGGTAGATAACTTCGCGAGCTTCTATCTGCCGCGCTTCTGGAACGTCAGCCTGAAGTAACGGTGGCGCGCAACGTCATCTTCCGGCTGCTGCAGGCGATCCCGGTCATCGTCCTGGTGGCCATCCTGGCTTTCGTGCTCATGCACATGCTGCCGGGCGACCCAGCGGTGGTCATGGCCGGCCCGGACGCGTCGCCCGAAGCCATCGACAAGCTGCGTCATCAGCTCGGACTCGACCGCCCGATCTGGGAGCAGCTCATCGCCTGGCTGGGCAATCTGGCACGCGGGGATTTCGGGCAGTCGCTGATGCTGAACCAGGGCGTGTTCAGCGCGGTGATCGCCCGGCTGCCTGTGACGTTGTCGCTCGCGCTGCTGGCCTTTGCCATCACGGTGCCGGTCGGCATCGCGCTCGGCATCATCGCGGCCTATTACCGCAACACCTGGATCGATTCGGCCGTGATGGGCGTCGCGCTCATCGGCGTGTCGATCCCCAGCTTCTGGATCGCGATCATCTCGGTCATCGTCTTTTCGGTGGAGTTGCGTTGGCTGCCCTCCTCGGGCTACGCGCCGTTGTCGCAAGGCTTCGGTCCCTGGCTGCGATCGATAGTGCAACCGGCGGCCATCCTTGCGCTGTTCCAGATCGGCTACCTCGCACGCATGACGCGCTCCAGCATGCTCGACGTGCTCGACCAGGACTACATCCGCACCGCGCGCGCCAAGGGCCTGAACGAGTGGGTGACGATCGGCAAGCATGCCTTTCGCAACTCCCTGATGTCGGTGGTCACGGTGAGCGGCATCATCCTGTCGCTGCTCATCGGCGGCTCGGTCGTCATCGAGCAGGTGTTCGCGCTGCCCGGTATCGGGCGGCTGGTGGTGCAAGGGATCATGGCGCGCGACTACCCACTGATCCAGGGAACGATGCTGTTGCTGGGCTTCGCTTTCGTGCTCGTCAATGTCTGTGTCGACCTGGCCTACACGCTGGTCGACCCGCGGGTGCGCTATGACTGAGGCGGCGCTGGTGTCGACATCCAATGGCAACGTACAGCCGTCAGGCCCCGCGCAGTTGCTTGCGCCCCGACGAAAGCTGCGGTTGGTTCGCAAACTCTTCAAGCATCGCTCGTTCGTGATCGGCCTGGTGATCATCACGCTGCTGGTGCTCGCCGCGATCTTCGGCCCGATGCTCACCGGCCTCGACCCGACTGCCATGCGCATGCGCAACCGCTTCAAACCGCCATCGAGCACGATGCTCTTCGGCGCCGATATGTTCGGCCGCGACATGCTGACCCGCGTGCTGCAAGGCGCGCGGCTGTCGCTGTTCATCGGGCTCTCGGTGGCGCTGGCATCGGGCACCATCGGCGCCTTCATCGGCATTGCTGCCGGCTACTTCCGCCGCCTCGATTCGCCCTTGATGCGCTTCATGGATGCGCTGCTCGCGTTCCCCGCCATCCTCCTGGCTATCGGTATCAGCGCAGCGCTCGGTCCGCAGACCACCAGCGTCATCGTCGCGTTGACCGTCGCGTACATACCGCGCACGGCCCGCATCACGCGCGCCTCGACGTTGGTGATCCGCGAGATGGAATACGTCGAGGCAGCACGCCTTTCGGGCGCCGGCCATCTGCGCATGATCTCCCGGCACATCCTGCCCAACTGCATGGGACCGCTGGTCGTGCAGCTGACTTTCGTTTTTGCTTACGCCATCCTGGCTGAAGCCGCGCTCAGCTTTCTCGGCATCGGCCCGCCGCCGCCGGCGCCGAGTTGGGGAAACATCATCGCGGAAGGCCGTGACTATTCGATAGAGGCCTGGTGGATCATGTTGTTTCCGGGCTTGGCTATCAGCCTGGCTGCGCTGGGGATGAACCTGCTGGGCGACGGTTTGCGCGACGTGCTCGACCCACGCCTGAAAGTGGCGGCCTGACGTGGCGACCAACCCGGCTGAAGAGCATGAGGCGCCTGTGCTTGCCGTTAACAACCTGACCGTCGAATTCCGTGGCGATGATGGCTGGGTCTCCGCCATTCGTGACGTGAGCTTCGACATCGGCCGTCGCGAATGCCTAGGTATCGTCGGCGAATCGGGCAGCGGCAAGAGCGTCAGTGCGCTCTCCATCTTGCGGCTTCATGCCCGAGCCACCAGCCGCATTTCGAGCGGCAGCATCGTCTTCAATAACCGCGATCTGCTGAAGCTTCCCGAGCCGCAGATGCGGCGTATCCGCGGTGCCGAGATCGCGATGATCTTCCAGGACCCGATGTCGTCGTTGAACCCGGTGTTGACCATCGCCGACCAGATCATCGAGCCGCTGTGTCTGCATCAAGGGCTGAGCGCAGCGGCTGCGCGCAAGCGGGCCATCGAGCTGCTCGGGCTGGTGCGCATTCCGGATGCGGCAAGGCGCATCGACGACTACCCGCATCGGCTCTCTGGCGGGATGCGCCAGCGCGTGGTCATCGCCATCGCCATCGCGTGCCAACCCAAAGTGTTGATAGCCGACGAGCCGACCACCGCACTTGACGTCACGATCCAGTCGCAGATCCTCCAGCTGCTGAAAGAACTGCAGTCGGAGCTAGACATGTCGGTGATCCTCATCACGCACGACCTCGGCGTGATCGCGCAATTCGCGGACCGCGTGGTGGTGATGTACGCCGGCCAGGTGATCGAGTCGGCGCCCGTGCAAGACCTCTTCGCAAAGCCGCTGCACCCGTACACCGACGGACTGCTCGCTGCGATTCCACGGCTCGATGGCGAGCCCGGCCGGCTGAAGTCGATCGCCGGCAGCATCCCGGATCCTTCGGTGCACATTCCCGGTTGCCGCTTCAGCCCGCGCTGCCCTGAGGCGCTGGCCGTGTGCCACGAAGTCCCGCCCGCCCTGCTCCCGGCATCCGCGCTGCGATGGAGCCGTTGCCCACCGCGCGTGGTCGCTTTCGGCGCCACTACCGACACGCCATGACACAAGACGCAACCTTGCCCGCTGCGATCGTCTCGGTGCGCGACCTCGAGAAAACATTCGCGCTCAAACGACAGGCTGGCACGCCGGCGCGCTCGCTTCGCGCCGTGCGGCAAGTGAGCTTCGACATCGCACGCGGCGAGACGCTGGGACTGGTCGGCGAGTCGGGCTCGGGCAAATCGACCACCGGTCGCATGCTGGTCGGGCTCATCCCGGCGACATCGGGCCGCATCCGTTTGTTCGATGAAGAGATCACCGGCACCAACGCGCAACCGGCTCTGGCGCGCGTTCGCAGGCGCGTGCAGTTCGTCTTTCAAAACCCGCAGGGTTCGTTGAATCCCCGCATGCGCGTCGGGGATGCGATCGCCGAACCGATCGATGTGTTTGGCGGATACACGGGGCGCGATCGGCAGGCGCGCATTCAGGAACTGCTCGACACGGTCGGCCTGCCACGCTCATGCGGCGATCGGTTTCCGCACGAATTCTCCGGCGGTCAGCGGCAACGCATCGGCATCGCCCGTGCGTTGGCGCTCAAGCCGGAGTTCATCGTCTGCGACGAGCCGGTGTCCGCCCTCGACGTCTCGCTGCAGGCGCAGGTGGTCAACCTTTTGATTGACCTACAGGAAGCCTTCGGACTCAGCTATCTCTTCATAGCGCACGACCTGGCTGTCGTGCGCAACATCTCGCACCGCGTCGCCGTGATGTACGCCGGTGCCATCGTCGAAGTCGCGCCGCGCGCCGCGCTGTACGCCACGCCGAAGCATCCCTACACGCAGACGCTGCTCGAAGCCATTCCGCGGCCCGATCCACGTCATCGACTGGCAGCGAACGTAAGCGGCGAATTACCGAGTCTGTTGAGCCCGCCGACAGGCTGCACTTTTCATACGCGATGTCCGCATGCATTCGAGCGTTGCCGCAATGAGGTGCCGCAGTTGCAGGCGCTGGCACCGGGACACGAGGCCGCTTGCCACTTGTACGAACCGATAACTGCACCACCGGAAGGCCGACTTAGCGACTGACCGCAAGTCAGACCCCAGACCAGAATTTTCCTCCAACGTGATATATCATATATGCGCTGCGGTGCAACAAGGAGCCACGACATGAATCAACGACATGACGGTGAGATCGATCTCGCTCTACGCGCTCGCGCCAAACAGGTGATCCCCGGTGGCATGTACGGCCACCAGAACGCCGCTCCGTTGCCGGAGGGGTACCCGCAGTTTTTTGCCCGCGCAAACGGCTGCCACGTTTGGGATGTCGATGGCCGCGAATACGTCGACCTGATGTGCAGTTGGGGCCCCGTGTTACTGGGCCATCACCACGCTGGCGTCGATGCCGCGTACCAAAAGCAGGCCGCATTGGGTGTCAGCATGAACGGCCCTGCCCCTGTGTTGGTCGAGCTGGCCGAAGCGCTGGTCGATCGCATCGCCCACGCCGACTGGGCCATGTTCCAGAAGAACGGCACCGATGCGACCACCACCTGCGTCACCATCGCACGCGCGGGTACCGGCCGCCGCAAGATCCTCGTGGCGCAGGGCTCATACCACGGGGCAGTGCCCTGGTGCTCGCCCTCGCTGGTGGGCGTCACGACCGAAGACCGCGCCCATGTCATCCAGTACCAGTACAACGACATCGCCAGCCTGCATGCAGCGGTGCAGGAGGCCGGCACCGACCTCGCCGCGATCCTGGTCACCGCATTCCGCCATGACATCGGTCGCGACCAGGAGATACCGACGCTCGCCTTCGCACAAGCCATGCGCACCGCGGCCACCGCTGCAGACGCCGCGTTGATCCTCGACGACGTACGTGCCGGTTTCCGGCTGCATGCGGCCGGCAGCTGGGAAGCGTTGAGTGTGCGCCCCGACCTCAGCGCGTTCAGCAAGGGCATCGCCAACGGTTACCCGTTGGCGGCCGTTACCGGCAACGAGCGGTTCCGGGAAGGTGCAGGACGCATTTACGCCACCGGCTCCTTCTGGTGTGAGGCGCCACCCATGGCCGCGGCCATCGCCACGCTGCTGGAGACGAGGGCATCCAACACCATTGCGCACCTCGTCGCGATGGGACAGCGACTGAGGGACGGCCTCGCCACGCTGTCGCGTCAATCGGGCATCGGCATCAGTCAGACCGGCCCGGTGCAAATGCCGATGGTGCTGTTCAACGACGACGCCGACAACGCCAAAGGCCGCAAGTTTTGCGCTGCGACGTTGCGCGCGGGCGCGTACTTTCACCCGCGTCACAACATGTTCTTGTCGGCAGCGCACCAGCCGAAAGACATCGACAAGGCGTTGTCGGCTGCGGCGGCCGGCTTCGAGGCACTCACCGCCTAGACACTGCGCGGCTGTGTCCGGGGGCCGTGGCGACCCCGTGAAACTCTCGATGGCAATGAAAGTCACTCCGCACAAGGGTCGAGGCTTTTCGGATCCATATTCGAAAGGAGGGACACTGTGTTTTTGAGCACTTGCAGAACTACCCAATGAACGCCGTGAATTTGCCGCTGAGCGGCCTCAAGGTCGTCGAATTCGAAGGTATCGGTCCAGGACCCGTCGCGGGACGCATTCTCGCGTCGTTCGGTGCCGACGTGACCGTGATCGCACGACCGATCGCGGGCGCTGTACAGCGCATGGGCGGCGATGCGGAGAACCCGTTGCGCGCGAACAAGAGGGTCGTCGTGCTCGACCTGAAGAAGCCGGAGGCGGTCGCCGCGGCGCTCGACTTGGTCGCCACCGCGGACGCCCTGATCGAAGGCAATCGACCCGGTGTGATGGAGCGCCTCGGCCTCGGCCCCGACGCCTGCAAGGCGCGCAACCCCAAACTGGTCTACGGCCGCATGACCGGCTGGGGCCAGACCGGGCCGCTCGCGCCCGTCGCGGGGCACGACCTCAACTACGTCGCGTTGAGCGGCTTGCTGTCGCTCGTGGCTCGGCCAGGTCAGCCGCCGATCGTGCCGCCAACGGTGATCGGTGACTCGGCGGGTGCGCTCGGGCTCGCGTTCGGCATCGTGAGCGGTGTGTTCGCCGCGCGCACCACAGGCCGCGGCTGCGTCGTCGATGCTGCGATCCTCGACGTGGTGGCGATGCTCGGCACGCTCGTGCAATGGCTGCATGGCAACAACCAGATCGGCGGCACGCAGCCCAGCGCTTTTCATGATTCGCCGCAGTACGACACCTACGAATGTGCCGACGGAAAGTTCGTCACCATCGGCGCGCTCGAACCGCAGTTCTATGCACTGCTGCTGGACAAACTGGAAATGAAAGACGTCGACCCGTCCGAGCAGCTGTCGATCGACAAATGGCCAGCACTCAAGGCGCGCTTCGTGGCGAAGTTCAGGACCCGAACGCGCGATGCGTGGAGTGAACTACTTGAAGGCACCGATGTCTGTTTTGCGCCGGTGCTGAGCATCGAAGAGGCTGCCGCCCATCCTCATAACGTTGCGCGAAACCTGTTCCCGCGCTACGCGTCGGGCATGGTCGACACCCAGGCGGCGCCACGTTTCAGCACGCTGTAGATATCGCATCAGCTTTGAAACACTGCGGCCGTTTACACCAGCTTTGCACAACCGCAGTGCACGCCCCGCTCGCGCGCCGCGTTGGATCAGCAGGCGTCTTTGCCTGTTGGAGATTTCGATGACCCGTTCAAGCTCGATGTGGTTCAAGGTGGTTGCCGTAGGCTCGCTCGCGGTAGCTGGTGTCATGGCTTCCTCCCTGGCCAATGCAGGGACACAGTGGTCGGTCGGCATCAATCTGCCGGGCGTCGTTGTCGGCGAACCGTCGTATGGTCCGGCGCCGGTTTATGAGCCCAATTTCTACGAGTCGGCACCCGTGTATTCGCGACCGGCTCCGGTGGCCGCCCCGATCTACTACGACGCGCAACCCGTTCGCGTGCGCCCTCCTGAAACTGTTTACTACACGCCGCCGGCACCGGTTTACTACCGCCCGCCTCCACCGCGTTTTTATGGCCCGTCGCCGGTCGACTTCGAGTCCGGCTATCGTGGCGGCTACTACCGCGAGCGTCGCGAGCATCACGACCATGACGGTTACTACCGGGGTGATCGCAGCGACCGTGGTTATCGTGGCGATTGGGACGGCTATCGCCGCTGAATATTGAAAGCAATGCGACTGCGAGGGCCCCTGTCCGACGCGGACCGGCCCGGTCCCGCCCGGCCTTTGTAAGTCGAAAGAATTCATCGTTCACAATCACAACACACATGTGACTCGAACGTGATTTAAATCATGGACCGGATCGCTTCCGGCCCCGATGATTGATGCATGTACAGACGAATTGCACTCCTCCTCAGCCCCCTCGTGATGGCCGGTTTGGTCTACAGCTTCGGGTTTATGGCCATCGCCGTTTGTATGGGGCTGGTGTTCGCAACCCTGCTGTTTTCGACGGGCGACAACTACCAGCCAGTCGCATCCGACAAGTCAGTCGGCTTCGGTGCACCCACAACGATGATGGGCGGCTTCTAAGCTCGATGGGTCGCTTCGGCCCTTGCGGGCGTCCGGGAGTGAACTCGATTTTCGGGATCGTCGACTGACCATCCCAACAGGTTGGTAGACCAGCTCCTCAGGAGTTCAGTCGGCGGATTCGTCCACGTACCATCTGTCCTTGCTTAGCATCACCTTGTGATGCCCATGCCCCGACGGCATCATCGGAAAACAGTTCTCCTGAGCCGCTACCTGCACGTCGAGAAAGAACGGGCCGTCGTACGCCATGCATTCAGCCAGAGCGTCTGGCAGCGCCGCAGGATCTGACACACGCCTGGCGCCCCAACCGAATGCTTTTGCTAACGCCACGAAGTCGGGCAAGGCCTCGTTCCAGCTATGGCTCAGGCGGTTGCCGTGGTTCAGCTCCTGCCATTGGCGAACCATTCCCATGTAGCCGTTGTTCGACAACACCACCTTGACGGGCGTGCCGTGCTGCATCGCGGTCGAGAGTTCCTGGATGTTCATCAGCACCGACGCATCGCCGCTCACGCACACCACCAGCGCTTCGGGGTGCGCGACTTGTGCACCGATCGCAGCCGGCACGCCGTAACCCATCGTGCCGGCACCGCCCGACGTCAACCAGCGGCCGGGGCGTTCGAATTTTAGATATTGCGCGGCCCACATCTGGTGTTGGCCGACATCGGTCGAGACGATAGCGTCGCGCCCTTCCAGCGCTGTTTGCAAGGTCGCCATCAGTTGCTGCGGAAGGATCACGCCGGGGCGCAGTCGGAATTCGAAGCAGCGCTCCGCGCGCCAGCGTTCGATGCGCGTCCACCAGGGCGCGAGCCGTTCGGTCGCAAGGCCTGCGAGGCTCGGCATCGACAGCAGTGCCTCGAGCACCGTGCCGCAATCGCCGACGATCGGCACGTCCACCTTCACCACCTTGTTGATGCTGCCGGGGTCGATGTCGATATGAATCTTGCGGGCGTGCGGACAGAACTCGTCGAGCTTGCCGGTGACCCGGTCATCGAAGCGTGCGCCGACGCAAACCACCAGGTCGGCCTCGTGCATGGCGAGATTGGCTTCCAACGCGCCGTGCATGCCGAGCATGCCTAGGAAGTGCGAATCGGATGCCGGAAAGGCGCCAAGCCCCATCAGAGTCAGTGTGCATGGTGCATCGAGCAGGCGCACCAGACGGGTGAACGCGGCACATGATTTGAGCCCGGAGTTGATGAGCCCACCGCCGCCATAAATGATCGGCCGGCGCGCGGTAGATAGAAGATCGGCCGCACGCTCCAACGTGCCACGCGGCGGCAAGACGACAGCTTGCGTGACAGGTGCCCGAAACCGTTCCGTCCGCGCTTTGCCGAGCGGCATCAATTGCACGTCTTTCGGCACGTCGATCAGTACCGGACCGGGCCGACCCGACAACGCGATCTCCAATGCCCGCCGTACGACTGCGGGAATCTCGTGGGGCGTGCGCGGCTGATGATTCCACTTGGTTACCGGCCGCGACATCCCAAGCGCATCGCTCTCTTGAAACGCGTTGGTGCCAATGACCGTGCTGGCGACCTGGCCGCTGATGCACAAGACCGGAATCGAATCGCTGATCGCGTCCAGCAACCCGCTTATGGTGTTGGCGATGCCGGGCCCTGACGTGACAAGCACGACCCCGACCTTCCCTGTCGTGCGTGCGTAGCCTTCAGCCGCATGCACCGCCGCCTGCTCGTGGCGAACCAGGATGTGGCGCAGGCGTGGCTCGCCATGAAGCGCGTCATAGAGGGGCAACGCCGCGCCGCCGGGGTAGCCAAAGATCGTGTCGACGCCGCATTCGATAAGTGTGTCGAGAAGGGCTTCAGCGCCGTTGCGTACGCGATGAACGGACGCAGCTGGCAACGCGGGTTGCGGAGCTGGTGACGTCGGTGGTGTCGAATGCGATGGAAGTTCGGCAACCGGTGTTTTCATCGCTTCATTGTTTGGCAAAGCGGGCAGAATTTGCATCTTTTCAACGCCCGATTGCCTTGTTTATATGAAGCCTGTTCGCATCAAAGACGATTTTTCCGAAAATTCATCCGACAAAATCGATTTCGCCATCTTGCGGGTGCTCCAACAGGATTCACGCAAGACGTTGCAGGAGATAGGCGTCGAAGTAGGTTTGTCGCCCACCAGTTGCTGGACGCGCATCAAGAAGTTGGAGGCGCAAGGCGTCATCAAGAGGTACACGGTCGACATCGACGCTTCGAAGATTGGTTATCACGACTCGGTCATCGTTCAGCTCACGCTGGAGAGCCACACCGATGAGACGCTCTACGAATTCGGCAAGGTGCTCGCGACCATCCCCGAGATACAGGAGGCCTACCTTGTCTCCGGAGACTACGACTACTACATTCGCATCCGTGTGCGCGACACGCGCGACTACGAACGGCTACTGCGCGAAAAGCTTTACAAGATTCCGGGCATCCGGCACAGCAAATCGCACTTCGTGCTGCGCGTGTTGAAGGAGGCGAGCCTGCCGCTGACGGGTAAATGAATATTTACAAAGACGCCTGAATGTCCAAGGCCACAAGGCCATCTCTCCAAGATCAGTGCTGTGCTCAGGCCAGCGTCTCACGCGGTATGAAGCGACGAGGTCTTCTGGCTCGAAGACCCATGAGCTCAATCCTGTCGAAAGACAGCGCATTAAGTGTCCCAAAAAAAGGAGTCATTACTGCGGAGATACCTCGGCATCGTTCCGGGCCAAAGCAGTCGTTTCTGATGAGCCGAGAACATTCGCTTCGAAGTGACCACTGCACCGCAGAGAATGGACCATGCAACTTTTCTACAGCACCACATCTCCCTTCGCGCGCATTGCGCGAATAGCGCTCGCCGAAAAACGCGGCCACGAACTAAACCACCGATTGACCGATCCCTGGAAGGACTCCCCTGAACTCCTTCTGGCAAACCCGAGTGCACGCGTGCCGACAGTCGTGCTCGACAGCGGGTTGCCACTGACCGAAAGCCTGCTGATTGTTATGTGGCTCGAAGCCAAGTACCCGAATCCCTCGCTGCTGGGGGACGACCCGGGGAAGGTGATCTCCACGGCTGGCATCGCGATGGGAGCGATCGAAGCGGCTGCCGCAGTGATCATCGGACGGAAGATGACAGACGCGACTTTCGACGAATCGCCTGTCGGGCTGCGCCGACGCAGATCGATTATTCAAGCGATGTCGCGGCTGGAGGCCAACCCACCCGACAGCAACGGTCCCATTCCCAGCCTCGCCTTGATCACGACAGTGGTCGCTCTGGATTACCTTCGATTTCGTTTCGCCGAGTCGCCTTGGCTGCCCCCGTTGCCAAAGCTCGATGTACTGGCGCTCACCGCTCGTTCTCGTAGCGCCTTCGCCGAGACGCTTCCGCGGGACATGCCCGTTTCTTGAGGCAAAGGGTTTTCATCGACTCTGAGAATTCGACGGGGGGACTTGCGCAGATTCATCTTCACCGGCGCGACTGCGCTCACTAACATTTCGCCATCCGATGAAAGCTGCAGCCCCATTGAGAGGGACTCCTCTGCAGCAAAGTCGCATCAAGGAGACGGAATTGGAATCGAACTCTCAGGCGTCGTCGACGCACGGCCCTCGCGACCTGCTGGACGGTCGCACCATCATCATCACCGGCGCCGCTACCGGCATCGGCCAAGCTTTCGCGGTGGGCTGCGCAGCGCAGGGTGCCAACGTAGTGGTGGCCGATATGAATGCCGCCGATGAAACCGTTGCTGCCGTCGAACAGGCCGGTGGCCGCGCGTTGGCAGTGCGTGTCGACGTGGCGGACGATACATCGGTAAAGGGCATGGCTGCGGCAGCGCTAGAACGCTTTGGTCGCATCGATGGCCTGGTCAACAACGCCGCTTACTTTCGTGAAGTCAAGCTAACGCCATTTGAGGACCTGGATCCGGCGCTGTGGGACCGCATCTTCGCAGTCAACGTCAAGGGGGTGTGGCAATGCTGCAAGGCCGTCATGCCGGCGATGCGCGAGCGCAGCAGTGGCAGCATCGTCAACATCTCTTCCGTGGTCGCGGTGGCCGGGCAACCCGGTTACTTGCACTATGTCGCGACCAAGGGCGCCGTGCTGTCGATGACCAAGGGGCTTGCGAAAGAAGTGGGTCCGTACGGCGTACGCGTCAACGTCATCGCACCCGGATTCGTGATCACCGACGCCACACGTAACCGCCCTGTCGAATGGCAGCAATCGTTCCTGAAAGCCCGAGCGATCTCCCGCGAGCAGCGGCCTGACGATCTGGTCGGTACCGCGCTCTACCTGCTGTCCGACCTCGCTGGTTTTGTCTCCGGACAGACCATGGTGGTCGATGGCGGACACATCATGTATTGATTGATTCGTGCCGCCGGCACAAAAAAAGGAAACGAGACATGGCAGAGATCATCCTTCACCACTATTCGCTGTCGACCTTTTCCGAGAAAGTGCGCGTTGCACTCGGGTTGAAAGGCTTGGCCTGGCGATCGGTGGACATCCCCGCAGCCCCGCCGCGACCGCTCCTGGCACCGCTGACCGGCGGATACCGCCGCGTGCCGGTGCTGCAAGTCGGTGCCGATATCTATTGCGACACCCACCTCATCCTGCCAACGCTCGAGCGGCTGTTCCCTCCACCGAAAGCGCCGAGCTTCTATCCTGCGGGCAGCGAAGGCATCGCGCGTGGCCTGTCGTTCGCCTGGGATCGGGCGATGTGGATTCCGACCATCGGCGTGCTTGCGCACTTCATCGGGGACAACTTCCCACCCGAGTTTGTGAAGGATCGAAAAGAAGGCTATCTCGGCATCGACATAAGCAAGGGCGCCATGGCACCCGAGTTGCCGATGCACCTGCAGCAATTGCACGCGCAAAACGCGTGGCTAAAGACGGCGTTGGCGGATGGCCGGCGCTTTTTATTCGGGGATGCTCCGAGCGAGCTGGACCTGACCTGCTACCAGACGCTGTGCCTGATGCGCAAGAACTGCCCACCCGAGGTCGACGCCTTAGCCGGCCTCGTACCGCTGTTGCCCTGGTACGACCGCGTGACCGCCCTTGGTCATGGCAGGCCAGAGCCGATGACCGAGCAAGCCGCTTTCGATGCAGCTTGCGAAGCACAACCCGTGGCGCCCACGCATCTGCAAGCCGATGGCGATCCTGACGGCCTGCGCGCTGGGTCGTCGGTGACGATCACCCCGGATGACAACGCCCGCGTACCGGTGAGCGGCACGCTGGTCGCAGCAAGTGACAGCGAAATCGTGATTCATCGCCGCGACAGCCGGGCCGGCGACCTGCAAATCCATTTCCCGCGACTTGGCTTTGCCGTGACGGCGGCCTGATCACGCTTCAAAATTAAAGAGACGACCATGAACCTGGAATCAAACAAACAACTTTGCCGCGATTACTTCAAGGCCTTTCTCGTCAACGACACCGCATGGATGAAGCAACACATCCATGCCGATTTTGTCCGCCACGATCCAGGCCTGCCTTTCGAGGTTCGCGGTCCCGAGGGAGTGTCCAAGCTGCATGACGCGCTGTTGCCCGCGTTCCCGGACATGCAATTGCCGCTGCAGGACTTCGTCGCCGAGGGCGAGAAAGTGTTGGTGCGCTTACGGGTGCAAGGCACTCACACCGGCGCCTTCGGAGATCTGGCCGCGACCGGTCGGAAGATCGACATCGGCGTGCTCGATCTGTTCCAGTTCCGCGACGGTGTGTTGATCGAACACTGGGCACTGCTCGACAACCTCGGCATGCTCAAGCAGCTGGGCGTCATGCCCGCCTGATCTGCGCTGCTCAGGTTCTGTCGAACCAGACGGTCTGTGCGTTCATGAATTCGTGAACGCCGTAGTGCGACAACTCTCTCCCGTATCCGCTTTTCTTGACGCCACCGATTGGCACCCGTGGATCCGACGCGGAAAAGCCGTTGACAAAAATTCCCCCGGTATCGATCCGCCGTGCGAGTTGCCGAGCCAGGTCCTTGTTTCGAGTCCAGATAGCGCCGCTTAGACCGAATTCGCTATTGTTGGCCAGGTCGATTGCATCGTCGACTCCCTCTGCCACGATCAGCGCTGCCACTGGCCCGAAAGTCTCCTGGTCGAATGCCACCATGCCAGGTTTCACGCCTGCGAGCACGGTGGGCGCGTAAAAATTTGCTTTGCCCGGCATCTTGCCGGCACCCAGCAGCACCTTGGCGCCAGCCTGGATGGTGCGCTGGACCTGGGTGTCGAGCTCATCGCGCAAGTCGTGGCGGGCCATTGGTCCGATGTAAGTCTTCTCGTCCTCCGGGTCGCCGATCTGCAAGGCCGAAACCGCTTCGACAAAGCGCTCGGTGAACGCCGCGGCAATCGGTGCTTCAAGAATGATGCGTTTAGCCGCGATGCAAATTTGTCCGCTGTTCTGAAAGCGGCCAACGACAGCGGCCCTGACCGCCGACTCTAGGTCGGCGTCGGCCAAGACGATGAATGGATCCGAGCCCCCGAGTTCCAGCACGGTTTTCTTCAATGCGGCGCCAGCTTGGGCGGCAATGGCCGAGCCGGCACGGACGCTGCCGGTGACTGCGACCGCGGCGATCCGCGGGTCGACGATGGCCTTGGACACAAGCTCCGGCGTAATGTTGAGCACGCTGAAAGCGCCTGGCGGCACGCCGGCTTCCAGCCACGCGGCTTCAACGAGATAGGCGCACCCCATGACGTTGGGCGCGTGCTTGAGCAGGTACGCGTTGCCACCCAGCAGGATCGGCACAGCGCCCCGGAGAACCTGCCAGTAAGGAAAGTTCCAAGGCATGACCGCAAGCACAGGCCCCAGTGGCAGGTAAGACACGTATGCCTGATCGCCGATGGAGGTGGACTGGTCCCCGAGAATCTCCGCGCCATTCTGGGAGTACCAATCGCACAGCACGGCGCATTTTTCGACTTCGGCACGCGCCTGCACGATCGGCTTGCCCATTTCGCGGGTTGCCATCCGGGCAAGCGCTTCGATGTCGCGACGCAGGATCCCGGCCATGCGCTCCAGCATGTCGAGCCTTTTCTGTACCGCCGTGCCAGACCAGGCCTTGAAGCCTTGCATGGCCATGCCGAGAGATTGGTCGAGATGCTCGATCGACTGGTAGGGATAGGAGCCGATGACGTCGCCGTTCGACGGATTGGTCGACAGCGCGGAGTCTGTCGAAGTGAAAGAGGGATTCATAAATAGTCAGGTCGTCAGCGGGCAATTGGTGGAGAACTTCATATCGCCATTGCGGCGCGAAGTGCCGCAATTTCGTCCGGGCCGCGGCCGAGCGAGCGAAGGATGGCGTCAGTGTGTTCGCCGACTGCAGGCACCGCATCCATCCGATAGTCGAAGGCACTCTGCCGCCCGGGGGGCAGTAGCGCAGGAATCGGACCGGCGGGCGAGCCCACGCTACGCCAGCGATCGCGCGCCTTCAATTGCGGGTGTTCCCAGAGCTGGGACATATCGTTCATTCGTGCATTGGCGATCTGCGCAGCATCGAGGCGGGCCAGCACCTGTTCCGTACTCAGCGAACTGAAGGTCTCGTGGATGATGTCGCGCAGCACCTCCCGGTTCGTATTGCGTTTGGCGTTCGCATCGAAGCGCGGATCGGCAGCAAGGGAAGGCTTCAGCAGGACCTTTTCGCAAAAGAGACGCCACTCGCGCTCGTTCTGCAGTCCCAGCATCACCGTGCCGCCGTCGGCCGCCGGAAACGGCCCGTAGGGGTAGATGGTTGCGTGCGCTGCAGCGCTGCGTGGCGGCGGTGGCGCGCCACCGTATGCGTAGTACATGGGAAAGCCCATCCATTCGGCCAGAGACTCGAGCATCGAGACGTCGATGTGCGACCCCAGTCCCGTCTTGCCGCGCTGAATCAGTGCGGCGAGGATGCCGGTGTATGCGTACATTCCTGCCGCGATGTCGGCGATCGAATTGCCAGACTTGCAGGGCTCGTCCGGTGTCCCGGTAACCGACAGGAAACCGGCCTCGCTTTGAATCAGCAAGTCGTAGGCCTTCTTGTCGCGGTAGGGTCCGTCCTCCCCGTAGCCAGAGATGTCGCAAACGATGAGCTTCGGATGAATTGCCTGCAGCGTTTCGGCATCCAGCCCCATGCGCGCCGCCGCGCCCGGCGCGAGGTTTTGCACCAGCACATCGGCGCCGCCCAGCAGTTCTCTCAGCACGGTCAGCGCAGCGGGCTGCTTGAGATCCAGCGTCAGACTCTCCTTGGAGCGGTTGACCCAGACGAAATGCGAGGCCTCACCATCGACACGCTGGTCGTAGGCCCGAGCAAAGTCGCCGGCACCCGGACGCTCGACCTTGACGACGCGCGCGCCGAGGTCTGCCAGTTGGCGTGTGCAAAACGGCGCGGCAATAGCGTGCTCCAGGGAGATCACCGTAATGCCGTCGAGTGGTCGTGTCATCGTGCAGTCCTTTCCATGCCAATTCTGCGAAGACAGTGCCCGTCCGGCCATCGGGATTTGATCAAGCTGGACTTGTCCAGATTCGACATTGGGGAAATTACTGAGCCAGCGCTTCGAAGACCGTCTTCGCCAATGTCGAATTCCAAATGCGTGCACGCCGTGAAAAGATCCACGGCATGACGACCTCGCTCGCCGATCGCGCTGCATCGCGTTCCTATCTCTTCGTGCCCGGCGACCGACCAGACCGTTTCGACAAGGCCTGGGCCAGTTCGGCCGACACTGTGATCCTGGACTTGGAGGATGCAGTCGATGCCAGCCGCAAGGCGCAGGCTCGCGCGGCCGTGCTGGCGTGGCTGTCGCCCGAGCACCCCGTGCTGGTGCGCATCAACGCCGTCGACAGCCCCTGGTATGAAGACGACCTCTCCTTGCTGCAACACCCCGGTGTCCTGGGGCTGATGGTGCCTAAGGCAGAGCAACTCGACGCCGCGTTGGTGCGGGCTTGCACGTTGCGCGGAAAATTTCTGCTCCCCATCGTCGAGAGCGCGCGCGCCTTCCAGCACCTCGCTGGGTTGGCAACTACCCCGGGGGTCGAAAGACTGGCCTTCGGCACCATCGATTTCCAGGTCGACACGGGAATTACCGGCGATGACGACGCCCTGCATTACTTCCGGTCGCGACTGGTCCTCGAATCACGGCTTGCCGGCATCCAGCCGCCACTTGATGGCGTCACGACAGATATCGGCAACATTGACATCCTTCGAACCGACTCGGAACGTTCAAGGCGCTTCGGCTTTGCCGGCAAGCTCTGCATTCATCCGCGGCAGGTCGCGATCGTGAACGAGTGCTTCTCACCCAGTGCCGCCGATATTGCCTGGGCGATACAGGTGACGGAGGCGATTGCACGATCGGCTGGCGCCGCTGTTGCAGTCGAAGGCAAGATGGTCGACCGTCCGGTGATCATGAAAGCGCAACGCATTCTGCAGAACCGGCAGACCATGGGTCGTCGTGGCAGTAATGGCTAGCCGGACGAGGTCAAAACCTCGAGCATGCGAGTCAGCGAGGCGCTTCGCGGCCTGTCCTTCTTCACGCAGGCCAGCATTTGCCGCACGGCCCAAGCGTCACTCAACGGCCGTACGCTGAGTCCCATGCTCTGCCCGATCGCACTGGCGGCGTCGAAGGGAAGCAGACCCACGCCGAGGCCGGATTGCACGACACGGCAGACGACCTCGAAGCCTCGCACCTGCACGCCCAGTCGGAGTCCTTTCTCCACACTGATCGCGTGTTCCGACAGCAGTCGCATCATCGACGAGTCGCTTTCGAGCGCGACCAGCTCGTAGTCCAGCACGTCGCTGAACGCCGCCGTATCCGCGGCAGCCAACGGATGGCCCTGCGGCACGACGATCGCAAGCCGGTCCGACCGGTAATTGAAGACTTCCAGTCCATCTGTCGAAGAGCCTTCCATGATGATGCCGACATCCGCTTCGCCGGCCAGCAGCGCCAAAACGATCAGGGCGCTCCAGCGCTCCTCGACGATGAGCCTGATGTCCGGGTTGGCCCGGGTGAAGCGCGCCAGGTCGTCTGGAACGTATTGCGCCATGGCCGAAGTGTTGGCCAGAATCCGCAGCTGTCCGCGACGGCCGGCACCGTGGTCGTCCATGTCGGCCTGCATCTGGTTGAGCCGCAGCAAAATCGCCTTGGCGTGGACCAGCAGTGTTTCACCAGCCGGCGTGAGTTCGACACCCTTGGGCGACCGTGCGAGAAGCGTTGTCTTGAGGCGGTGCTCCAGCAATACGATTCGGCGGCTGGCGGCGGCCAGCCCCATGTGCGAGGAGCTGGCTGCGCGCGTCAGACTGCGCAATTCGGCGGCTTTCACGAATAGCGCGAGTGAATCAATGTCGGGCAACATGCAGGGCGGTTCCGTGTGGGGGCCGCAGTATCGCATCGCCAGGTTGCGTCTTTGCGGACCCGAAGCTAAGCCCGCTTAGGAGACTCTGAATTACGTCAACGCGGCAAAGCCCAACGCGCCAGCTGTTGCCAGTCCCACGAAGGGTTTGCCCGGACTCTGAATATTCGAGAAGGCCGGTTGCCGAGATTCAGCTTCTTGCAGCCAGCCTCTGAAATCTACAGTGCGTGGACACCCGTGGAACCCAACATGCACCTGTTTCTCAACACCACGTCGCCGTATGCGCGTATCGCTCGCATTGCGCTGGCGGAAAAGGAAATTGGCGACTTGTCCGCCGACATCGTCGACCCATGGGCAGATGCGCCCCAGTTGCTCGAGGTCAACACCGCAGCCAGGGTGCCCGCGCTGGTCACGAGTGAAGGCAGGTCTTTGACGGAGTCCCTGCTCATTGTCATGTGGCTCGAACATAAACGACCAGAACCGTCGCTGCTGGGTCACGACGTCACCGCGGTGCTGTCGCGCGCCGGCATTGCGATGGGCGTCATCGACGCTGCGGTACACACCCTTATCGGTCGCAAGATAACCGATGCGGGATTTGACGACGCCCCTGTGGGACTGCGGCGCCGGCGTTCGATCGTCGATGGATTGCAACGCCTCGAAGCAGACCCACCCGATTACACGAAAGGCGTGCCGGATCTTTCCGTGATCACCAGCGTGACGGCACTCGACTATGTCCGATTCAGGTTCGCGACTGCAACTTGGGTGCCCAAGCTTCCCAGACTCGATGCCCTGGTCGAACAAGTTCGGCAAAGGCAGTCGTTCGAAATGAGTTACCCGCGCGCTTAGTTGTGACGCGGGCCGAGCTGCGCCGGAGGGATCAGGGCTGCTGCAAACGCCCAAGCAATTCCATCGTCGGATACCCGTCCGGCGGCAGCCCGAGGCTGCGCTGGTAGCGCCGCAGTCCCTCCCGCGTGGCCGGTCCCATCGTCCCGTCGGGTGTGCCGCTGGCGAAGCCGCGCTGGTTCAACCCCGTCTGCATCGCGAGCAACTGGCTGCGCGAGAGCGACTGGAGATCGCGCGGCCACGCTGCCTGCACGCCCGCACTGCCAGCGATGCGCTGCGACAGCAGGCCGACCGCGAGCGCGTAGCTGGTCGAGTTGTTGTAGCGAAGGATGGCGCGAAAGTTCTGCCCCACCAGAAACGCCGGACCACGCGCACCGGCAGGCAGCAAGACCATGCTGTCTTCGATGACTGCCAATGGCTGGCCGTCCATCGACCGCACACCCTCCGTGGCCCATTGCGTACTCGATTGTCGAACCGAGGTGTCGGCGCGCCCAAAGTCGAAGCCCGCTGGCAGTTGCACCTCGACGCCCCACGGATTGCCGGCCTGCCAGCCCGAGCGCGATAAAAAGTTGGCCGTCGAGGACATCACGTCGGCCATGCTGCCCCAGATGTCACGCCGGCCGTCGCCGTCGGCATCCACCGCATAGGCCAAAAAGTTCGACGGCAAGAATTGCGTCTGTCCCATGGCACCGGCCCAAGAGCCGATCATGTGATCGCGGTCGATGTCGCCGTTGTCAAGGATCTTCAACGCCGCCATCAACTCGCGGCGCGCCCAGTCTTCGCGGCGGCCTTCGAAGCCGAGCGTCGCCAGCGCATCGATGGTCGGCGTGTTGCCGTAGTTGCTGCCGAAGTTACTTTCCATGCCCCAGATCGCGACCACGATGGCGGGCGGCACGCCGTAGCGAGCGGCCGCCGCATCGGCTTCGCGGCGGAACTGCGTCAGCTTGTCTTGTCCTGTCGCGATGCGTTGCAGCGTCACTGTGTTGTCGAGGTAGTCCCACACGGCGCGCGTGAACTCAGGCTGCGCGCCGTCGAGCTCCACGACACGCGGCAGGTAGTGAACGTTGTCGAAGGCCAGGCGCAGGGTGCTTTCGCTGACGCCGCTTGCGCGTGCGCTGGTGCGAAAGTCAGCGACCCACCGAGCGAAGCCTTGTTCGAGCGTTGCGTCGTTGGGCGCTGGCTTGGGTGTCGGCGCGGTCGTGGAGGGCCCCGCACTGGCAGGTGAAGGTCCGGACGCAGGAGGCAAAGGCGCTGTAAGCGCGGAGGCACAACCTGCCAGCACGCCGATGGCCAGTGCCACCACGGCCAGATGAGAAACGTGCCGAGGCTGGAAACTAAGTAGATGCATCACCGGATTTTGGCCCTTTGCGCGACACGCACGCCCCGCTCTGTTGACGTGGCCCTCGGCTTCGACCACCGGCAAGTGGCTGCGCAGATGCTGCGCGCGGAACGCCTTGTGTATCCGGGTCGCGTGCTCACTTCGACCTCTTCACGCGTCCACGCCCTGCACTGCTCGCTCAGGCTGAGTCCAATCCCCAGCCGCGTCGGCACCAGCACTTGGCCGTTGGAGCCAGTCGAAGTGCTCGACCCACAGCTCGGTCGCATACACGGCGCCGAGGTGCACATGCAGCACCATCGCGAAGTGCGGGGCGAGCATCAGGCCCGCCTGCTTCGCCTGCGCAGCGCTCTTCAGGAATGGCGTGATGCCGCCAACACACGGTGCGTCGGGCATCAGGTAGTCGGCGGCACGATGGCGGATGAGGTCGCCGTGCTCAGCGGCGCTGGTCAGCATTTCTCCAGTGCCGATCGGTGTGTCGAACGTCGCAGCGAGCGCGGCATGGCCTTCGTTGTCGCACGCGTCGAGCGGCTCTTCGATCCAGATCAGGTTGAACTGCTCGAAGATCCGGCAAATGCGCTGCGCCGTCGGCCATTCCCATTGCTGGTTGGCGTCGACCATCAGCGGCACGTCGTCACCCGGGTGTTTGCGTACGGTTTCGACGCGCCGAATGTCGAGCTTGCTATCGGGCTGGCCGACCTTCAGCTTGATGCCGCCGATGCCGCGTCCGATCGATGCCGATGCATTGACGACCAACTGATCGATGGGCGTGTGCAGGAAGCCACCTGAGGTGTTGTAGCAGCGCCCCGAGTCACACTGTGAGCCCAGTAATTTCGAAAACGACAGGCCGACGCGGCGCGCCCTCAAGTCGTAGAGCGCGACGTCGAAGGCACCGATGGTCTGGCCCGCCGGCGCGCTTCGAGCAGCTGAAGCCCAAGCCCTTGTGCCTGTCTTTCGTCTCGATCTCGGCGAACAGCATCGCGATTTCTGTCATCGGCTTTTTTCGGCCGGTGGGCACCTTGGCATCGCTGATCGGGTTGGCGAGAGGCAGGTAGCAAGAGGAGACGCGGACCCAGGCGATGCTGTTGCCGGCAACCTGGCTTGAGGTTGCGGGTGATGTAGCTCGGTTCATCAAAGCCCGCTCACTCGATCGTGATTTTTCCGGTCTCGATGACTTTCTTCCAGCGCGCGTATTCCTTCTGCTGGAACTCCGCGAACTGCGCCGGCGTGTTGGCGACCATCTCGAAGCCGATGGAGGTGAACTGCTCCTTGACCTTGGGGTCGTTGAGCGCCTCGACGAACGCGGCGTGGGCCTTGTCGCGCACAGCGACGGACAAGCCCTTCGGCGCCACGATGGCCTGCCACGAAGAGACCTCGACGCCCTTCACACCGGCTTCGGCGAGCGTCGGAACGTCGGGGAAGATCGGCGAGCGCTTAGGGCTGGTGATGGCCAGCGCGCGCATCTTGCCGCCCTTGATGTACTGGGCCACCGAGTTGACGTTCTGGAACGACGCGTCGACCTGGCCGCCCATCAGGTCGGTGTGCGCCGGCGCGCCACCCTTGTACGGCACATGGATGCCGGTGGTGCCCGTCTGCTGCCAGAACAGCTCGGCCGTCAGGTGATCGCTGGAGCCGTTGCCGGCCGACGCGAAAGTCATCTTGCCGGGATTGGCCTTCTCGTACGCAACGATGTCGGCCACGCTCTTGTGCGGCGAGTTGGCCGGCACCACCAGAATGTTGGGCGAAGCGACTGCCACGGTGATGAGGTCGAAGTCTTTCAGAGCGTCGTACTGCAGGCTTTTGAGCAGATGCGGAACGATCACCAGCGGCCCTAGGGACGTCACCAGGAAGGTGTAGCCATCCGGTGCCGCGCGCTTGACGAACGTGGCGCCGATGGTGCCTGTGGCACCTGCCTTGTTGTCGACCAGGAACGACTGCTTGAACTTGTCGCCCATACGGGGCCCGACGGCGCGGGCGACCTGGTCGGTCGAGCCGCCCGGCGGAAACGGAACGACGAGCGTCACGGACCTCTCGGGCCAGTTTTCGGCGTTGGCGACGAAGGCCACGAGGCCTATAGCGACGGCGGTCAGCAGCTTCTTCATGGGTCCTTCCTCGATCACTTCAGTGGGCTCAGCCCTGTGCAACTTCATGCGCCGCCATCTGCTCCAGCGCCTTCACCAGCGCCGAGTGGTCCAGTTGATCCCAGCCATGCGCTGCGCACGACGCCATCAGCTGCGCGGCCGATGCGGTCTGCGGCAAGGCCAAGCCCATCGACTTGGCACCGGCCAGCGCCAGACTCAGATCCTTCTGATGCAGCGCGATGCGAAAGCCTGGGTTGAAAGTGCGTTTGATCATCCGCTCGCCATGCACTTCGAGGATGCGGCTGGCCGCGAATCCGCCCATCAGGGCCTGCCGCACCTTGGCCGGATCGGCACCGGCCTTGCTGGCGAACAACAGCGCTTCGCCCACTGCCGCGATGTTCAACGCCACGATGATCTGGTTGGCCACCTTGGTCGTCTGCCCATCGCCGTTGCCGCCCACCAGCGTGATGTTCTTGCCCATCGCCTCGAGCAGCGGTTTGACCTTTTCGAAGGTCGCCTCGGAGCCGCCGCACATGATCGTGAGGCTCGCTGCCTTGGCACCGACTTCGCCGCCGGACACCGGCGCATCGAGGTACTCGCAGCCGAGGTCGTTGATCTTTTTCGCGAAAGTCTTGGTCTCGATCGGCGAGATGCTGCTCATGTCCATCACGGTCTTGCCGGCTGACAAGCCTTCGGCCACGCCATCCTTGCCGAACAGCACCGTATCGACATCGGGCGTGTCGGGCAGCATCAGCACGATGACATCGGCGGCGCGCGCGACATCGGCGTTGGTCTTGCAGGCCGTGGCCTTCGCCAGCGATTCAGGCACCTTGCTGCGAGTGCGCACGAAGAGTTCGTGGCCTGCGTTCAGAAGGTTGAGCGCCATGGGTGCTCCCATGATGCCGAGGCCGATGAATCCGATTTTCATTTGATGGGTCCTTAGATATTCGCTTGAGATTTCGCTGCGCTCGATGTGATCAATATTGCGGTGCGAGCGGCGGCGTTTCGCCATCGCGGTAGTTGTCGCAAAGTGCCTGCGTACCACCGCGCAGCACGCCCAGGTCGCTGCCCACTGCGACGAAGGTGGCACCCCAATCCAGGTAGCGCCGTGCATCGGCCTCGACGGGCGCCAGGATGCCGCTCGGCTTGCCGGCGGCGTGTGCGCTTTCGAACACTTGCTTGATGGCCGCCTGCACATCGGGATGGCTCGGGTTGTGCAAATGTCCGTAGCCGGCCGCAAGGTCTTGCGGCCCCACGAAGATTCCGTCGATGCCCTCGACCGCTGCAATCTCCCGCGTCGCCTCGACGCCCGCTCTGCTCTCGATCTGCACCATCACCGCGATGTGGTCGTTGGCTTGATGGATGTATTGCGGGAGCGCGCCGTAGCGATTGCCGCGCTGCGACACCGACACGCCGCGCACGCCCTGCGGCGGGTAGCGGGTCGCCGCCACCGCTTGCCGCGCTTCGGCAGCGCTTTGCACGAACGGGATGAGCAGGTTGTAGACGCCCGCATCGAGCAGGCGCTTGATCTCGACCGTGTTGTTCCACGAAGGCCGCACCACCGGCGCGCTAGCGCTGTCTTTTAATGCCATCAACTGCGGGATGAGATTGATGGAATCGTTCGGCGCGTGCTCTGCATCCAGAAGGATCCAGTCGAAGCCGGCGATGCCCAGCACCTCCGCGGCGATGGGGCTAGCGAGGGAACACCAGCAGCCGATGAGTCGCTTGCCAGCGACCAGATCGGCGCGGAAAGTGTTGGGCAAGCCGCGATAGGGTGTGGTCGCGGGGCCGGTGGAAGAAGCGTTCATCGGGAAGTCTCCGCAAGGACTTTTGGCTTTTTCGAACAAGTGAGCGAATCGGTTCTGAGTCCTTCTCGAGCCCCTTTTGCGCAGGTCATCGTACAACGTGTCATGCGATGCAACGTAAGGGAAAACACTCAAAACGCCAATAGAAAACCGAAAATCGGTGCGTTGACGCGATTGATTGATATCGGTACCATTGCCCACGCCCTGCAGAGTCGTCGTATAACTTAGAAAACCCATGAGCACACCTCGCGCGCCCCTCTACATCACGATGGACGAGCGCGACAACGTCGCCATCGTCGTCAACGATGGTGGCCTTCCGGCAGGCACCGTTTTCCCATCAGGACTCACCCTCGTCGACAAGGTGCCGCAGGCCCACAAGGTCGCGTTGGTCGACATTCCCTTGGGCGGCGAGGTGCGGCGCTACAACGTGGTTATCGGCTATGCGTTGAAGGACTTGAAGGTCGGCACCTGGGTGCACGAACGCCTTCTAAAGATGCCGGCCGCGCGCGAGTTGGTCGGCCTGCCGATCGCCACCGTCAAGCCGGAGCCGCAACCGCCACTGGAGGGCTACACCTTCGAGGGCTATCGCAACCTTGACGGCTCGGTGGGCACGCGAAACATCCTCGCCATCACGCAGACCGTGCAGTGCGTTGCCGGCGTGACTGACTTCGCGGTGACGCGCATCAAGGCCGAGCTGCTGCCCAAGTACCCGAACGTCGACGACGTCGTGGCGCTCGAACACACCTACGGCTGCGGCGTCGCCATCGACGCGCCCGACGCGATCATCCCGATCCGCACACTGCGCAACATCAGCCTCAACCCGAACTTCGGCGGCGAGGTGATGCTGGTCAGCCTGGGCTGCGAAAAGCTTCAGCCCGAGCGCCTGATGCCGCCCGGCACCATCCCGCTGATCGACGAGCGCAACGTGGCCGACGTCGGCGACAGCGCCAGTCCCAAGCTCGACGTCGTGTGCCTGCAGGACGACGCGCATGTCGGCTTCATGTCGATGGTCGACGCCATCATGCGGCAGGCTGAAGAACACCTGGAACGCCTGAACGACCGCCGTCGCGAGACCGTGCCGGCGAGCGAGTTGGTGGTCGGTGTGCAATGCGGCGGCAGCGATGCGTTCTCAGGCGTCACCGCCAATCCGGCCGTCGGCTTTTGCACCGACCTGCTGGTGCGTGCCGGTGCCACCGTCATGTTCTCCGAAGTGACCGAGGTACGCGACGGCATCGACCAACTCACCTCGCGCGCCAGCACGCCGGAGGTGGCCGAAGCCATGATTCGCGAGATGGCCTGGTACGACGCTTACCTGGAAAAAGGCCGTGTCGATCGCAGCGCCAACACGACGCCCGGCAATAAGAAGGGCGGCCTTTCGAACATCGGCGAGAAGGCGATGGGCTCGATCGTCAAGTCCGGCACGTCACCGATCTCCGGCGTCCTCGCACCGGGGGAAAGCGCACGGCAAAAGGGCATCACCAGCGGCTTGATATACGCGGCGACTCCGGCCAGCGACTTCATCTGCGGCACGCTGCAACTTGCCGCCGGCATAAACCTGCACGTGTTCACCACCGGCCGCGGTACGCCCTACGGACTGGCCGAAGTACCCGTTATCAAGGTGGCAACTCGCGAAGACCTGGCACGCCGTTGGCACGACCTCATGGACATCAACGCCGGCACCATCGCCACGGGAGAGAAGACCATCGCCGACGTCGGCTGGGAGATGTTCGAGCTGATGCTCGATGTCGCCAGCGGCCGCAAAAAGACGTGGGCCGAACACTGGAAGCTGCACAACGCGCTGGTGTTGTTCAACCCGGCGCCGGTGACCTGAATTGCTGCACTGCACTGAATTGAATAGACGCCCTCCTCTTCATCGCTCTCAACGAGCCAACTCCCGAACCAACTTCGAACCAATCGATGAATCCGCAAGAACTCAAAACCATCATGGGCTCCGGCCTGCTCTCGTTCCCGCTCACCGACTTCGATAGCAACGGCGACTTCGACAAGAAAGGCTACGAGAAGCGCCTCGAATGGCTGTCACCTTACGGCGCGACCGCGCTGTTCGCAGCCGGTGGCACGGGCGAGTTCTTCTCGCTGACGGGTGACGAGTACCCGGGCATCATCAAGACCGCCGTCGACACCTGCCGCGGCGTGGTGCCGATCATCGCGGGCGCCGGTGGTCCTACGCGCTTCGCGATCCAGTGCGCGCAGGCGGCCGAGAAAGCTGGCGCTCACGGAATCTTGCTGATGCCGCACTACCTCACCGAAGCGGGTCAAGAGGGTCTGGCCGCACACGTCGATGCGGTGTGCAAGAGCGTCGATTTCGGCGTGGTGGTCTATAACCGCGGCGGCGCCACGCGCTTCAAGCCCGACACGCTCGAAGGACTGGCGGAGCGCAACCCGAACCTTGTCGGCTTCAAGGACGGCGTGGGCGATATTGAGGCGATGGTCGCTGTGTACCAACGCATGGGCGATCGCTTCGCCTACCTGGGCGGATTGCCGACGGCCGAGGTCTATGCCGCCGCTTACAAGGCGATGGGCACGCCCGTCTATTCGTCGGCTGTCTTCAACTTCATCCCGAAGACGGCGATGCAGTTCTACGCAGCCGTGCGCGACGACGAGATGGCAACGCAGCATCGCTTGCTGAAGGACTTCTTCATGCCGTATCTGGAGATTCGCAACCGCATGCAAGGCTATGCCGTCAGCATCGTCAAGGCAGGCGCGACCATCGTCGGCCACAGCGCCGGCCCGGTGCGGCCCCCACTCACCGACTTGAAGCCCGACGAAGTCGAGATGCTGAAGACTCTTATCGACAAACTCGGCCCGCAAGGCCTGTGAAAGCCACCATGCAACAACACGACAACCTCATCAACGGCGAGTGGACCAAGGGCATCGGGTACAGCCCGAACCTGAACCCGTCCAACCTCGGCGACACCATCGCCGAGTACACGCAGGGCGACGCGACCCATGTCAAAGCCGCAGTAGCCGCCGCCACCGCCGCCTTCCCTGCGTGGGCTACCGGCAGCATCCAGGCCCGCTCCGATGCACTCGACAAAATCGGCACCGAAATCCTGGCGCGCAAGGAAGAGCTCGGTACGCTGCTCGCTCGCGAAGAAGGCAAGACCAAGCCCGAAGGCATCGGCGAAGCCACGCGCGCCGGCCAGATCTTCAAGTTCTTCGCGGGTGAATGCCTGCGCCTGTCGGGCGAGCTGCTGCCTTCGGTGCGGCCGAACATCGGCGTGGAAATCACGCGTGAACCGGTCGGCGTCGTCGGCCTCATCACGCCGTGGAACTTCCCGATCGCGATCCCGGCCTGGAAGATCGCGCCCGCCCTCGCCTTCGGCAACTGCGTCGTGTTGAAGCCGGCCGACCTGGTGCCAGGCTGCGCCTGGGTGCTGGCCGAAATCATCAGCCGCTCGGGCATTCCGGCGGGCGTGTTCAACCTCGTGATGGGCCGCGGCAGCGTTATCGGCAATGCCTTGGTGAATCACCCCGGCGTGCATGCGATCAGCTTCACAGGGTCGGTCGGCGTAGGCCGTGCCATCGGCATCCAGTGCGTGACGAAACAGAAAAAAGTCCAGCTCGAAATGGGCGGCAAGAATCCGCAAGTCGTGCTCGACGATGCCGACCTGGCGCAGGCCGTCGAGCTCAGCGTGCAGAGCGCCTTCTACGCGACCGGCCAGCGCTGCACCGCGTCGAGTCGAGTCGCTTGATCGTGACAGAAGGGATCTACCCGAAGTTCATCGAGGCGGTGAAGCAACGCATGGCAAAGATCAAGGTGGGCGATGCGCTCGTTGCCGGCACCGATGTCGGCCCGGTTTCGAGCCAGAGCCAGCTCGACCAGGACTTGGAGTACGTGCAGATCGGCAAGGACGAAGGCGCTACGCTGGCTGTCGGCGGCGAACGCCTCAAACTCGCGACCGACGGCTTCTACATGTCGCCGGCCCTCTTCAGCGAATCGGTGGCTTCGATGCGCATCAACAAGGAAGAGATCTTCGGGCCGGTGGCGAGCGTCATCAAGGTCAGGGACTACGAGGAAGCACTCTTTACCGCCAACGACACCGAGTTCGGTCTGTCGGCCGGCATCGCGACCACCAGCCTGAAATACGCCACGCACTTCAAGCGCCACAGCCAGGCCGGCATGGTGATGGTCAACCTGCCGACCGCGGGTGTCGACTACCACGTGCCTTTTGGCGGCCGCAAGGGATCGAGCTACGGGCCGCGCGAGCAGGGCAAGTACGCGCAGGAGTTCTTCACGACGGTGAAGACGGCGTATACCTTGGCATGATGAACGAGGCCATAAAAGGGGAGACAAACGATGCCTGAATCTTCGACCCCGCGCATCACCGATTTGCGCGTAGTCCCGGTCGCCGGTCGCGACAGCATGCTGCTCAACCTGAGCGGCGCGCACGGGCCCTTCTTCACCCGCAACATTCTCATCCTCACCGACAGCGCCGGCCACACCGGCGTGGGCGAGGTACCGGGCGGAGAAAAGATCCGACAGACGCTCGAGGATGCGCGACCGCTGATCGTCGGTCAGCCACTCGGCTCGCAACAGCGCCTGCTGCAAGACGTACAAACGAAGTTCGCCGACCGCGACAGCGGCGGCCGCGGGCTGCAGACCTTCGACCTGCGCACCACGATCCATGCGGTTACCGCCATCGAATCGGCGCTGCTCGACTTGCTCGGCCAGCACTTGGATGTGCCGGTCGCGGCGTTGCTCGGCGAAGGCCAGCAACGCGACTCGGTCGAAATGCTGGGCTATCTGTTCTACGTCGGCGACAAGACGAAGACCGATCTGCCTTACGTGACCGAAGCGGATGCCGACGCCGGCGCAGACAACGACTGGTCTTGTCTGCGGCATGAGAAGGCGATGACGCCTGAAGCCATCGTCAAACTTGCCGTGGCAGCCCGCGAAAAGTATGGCTTCAACGACTTCAAGCTCAAAGGCGGTGTGCTGCGCGGCGACGAAGAAGTCGACGCCATCGTCGCGCTGCACGAGCGCTTTCCCGAGGCGCGCGTCACGCTCGACCCCAACGGCGGCTGGCTGCTCAAAGATGCGATTCGCCTGGGCCATCGCATGCGCGGCATGGTTGCATATGCCGAGGATCCGTGCGGTGCCGAAGACGGTTTTTCAGGCCGCGAAGTGATGGCCGAGTTCCGACGTGCCACCGGCTTGCCGACGGCCACCAACATGATCGCCACTGACTGGCGTCAGCTGACTCACGCGCTTTCGTTGCAGTCGATCGACATCCCGCTGGCCGATCCGCACTTCTGGACCATGGCCGGTTCGGTGCGGGTCGCGCAGACGTGTCGCGACTGGGGCCTGACCTGGGGTTCGCACTCGAACAACCATTTCGACGTGTCGCTGGCGATGTTCACGCACGTGGGCGCGGCGGCGCCGGGAAAAGTGACTGCCATCGACACCCACTGGATCTGGCAGGACGGTCAGCGCCTGACCGAAGAGCCGTTGCAGATCGTCGGCGGCCATGTGCAGGTCCCGAAGAAACCGGGACTGGGCGTCAAGCTCGACATGGTCGAACTCGAAAAGGCGCACCAGTTGTACAAGCAGCATGGCCTAGGTTCACGCGACGATGCGATGGCAATGCAGGGGCTGCTGCCTGGCTGGAAGTTCGATCCGAAACGGCCAGCGTTCGACCGTTAACACTTCGAAAACTTCGAAAGGTGAGTGGCAATTATTCGAATTTTCCTGAAGTGACAAAGAAACTAGAGTGGCCGAACAAGTTCAACATAACCCACTCTGGAGACTGTCAACATGCGCCTCACCACCAAAGGTCGCTTCGCCGTCGCCGCCATGCTCGACATGGCCGAAGCCGCGTCTAACCGCCCTATCAATCTCGCCGTTCTGAGTCAGCGCCAGAACGTCTCCTTGTCGTATCTGGAGGCATTGTTTTCCCGTCTACGTCGACACGAACTCGTGGCGTCTACGCGCGGCCCCGGCGGCGGTTACGCGCTCGCTCGCGATGCGTCGAAAATTACGGTGGCAGACATCCTCTTCGCCGTCGACGGGCCGGTACCGCCAGCGCAGGAGACCGAACGTCGGGCTACGTCCAGCCCTGACCGGGTGACGACGATGGAGCTCTGGGCTTCGTTGGGGCGGCAGGTCGTCGACTACCTCGATTCGGTCACGCTTCAATCTTTGGTGCGTCCCGAAGCAGCGCAGGGCAGCCCGATGCGCGAGATGTTGGCCGCCAGCCTCCCGGCGAACCGCCAACGCGCCAAACCAAGGATGCCCAAGGGACCGAACTCGGTATTCGCGCTGGGGCAACTGGCTACCCAGAGCTGAGAGGCCGAGTCGAGGTTGGAGGCCGTGATGCCCTCACCGCCGCTGGATGTGTGGTCGGGCGGACCTTGTCAGTCTCCGAACCGAACGTCGACCGAGCCCAGCACGCCAAAGTCTGCTCGCACATGGTCGCCGGGCATGACTTCGAGTGGTGCGATGCAGGCGCCGGTGGTCACGACCTGACCGGCCCGTAACGCAATGCTCAGCGATGAAAGCTCATTGACCAGCCAGACCAGCGCGTCGCGTGGATCGCCGAGAACGGCCGCACCGCTGCCGCTTCGTTCGTATCGACGCGACGTCCCATCGACCGTCGCATGCACCGCTTGCGCAGCCAGGTCCATGTCACGCCATGTATCGGGCGCGACTGGCCCTTCGACGAATTCGTGCGCGCAGGCATTGTCTGCAATCAGCTGAGCCTCGCCGGCCGTGACGAAGTCGGTGAAGCGCGAATCCGGCACCTCGATGGATGGGTGCAGCGAGCCGACGGCGTCGATCACTTCGGCCAGCGAATACGGCGCAATGCGCGGCGGCAGATCGTGTCTCATGCGAAAGGCGAACTCGGCCTCCGCGACCGCCATGCGATTGCCCTTCAGCGAGAGCGTTGCACCGACATCCGCAACGCGTTCGCGCAGCAAGCGACCCGCGAGCGGCCCGGTCACCCCAATGTGCAACTGGCCTGCGACGCTGGTGGCGGCGATCTTCCAGCCGTAGAGCGTCGTATTGCTGTGCAGCTCGATGTGCTGCTGCACGGCATAAGCTTCCGTGCGACTCGTGGGGCGGCAGTCGTCGGGCAGCCGGTCCATGACGGCTTGGTCCTTCCAGGCGTTCCACAGCAGATCGCTCGCGCGCTTCGCTTTGATTTTTTCAGGCATGGAGTCTCCGATCAACTACGCATTCGGATTGCCCGAATAGTCTTGAGGTACATCGCCGTTCAACACAAAGTGCGAACCGATTGGGATCGATGCCCAGCCGGCACAGCAGGCATCGAGCGCCACCTGCTCCGAGCGGTCGAAGATGTTCGCCCACTCCCGCTCCCGCAGTGTCATCTCCAGCGAGTGGCCGAGCGTGGCGGCCTTCTCCTGAGCCTCGCGGATGAAATAGGCGCGGGCCGCATCCCAGGGTGACACGCGATGGGCGTCGAAGAAGGCGAAAGCTGCCGCAGCGCCGCACGCCTTTTCTGCGTCGGTCGCGCCTTTGACGTACATATCGATGGTGGTGGGTTTTTCGCGCTCGATCTGCATCGGCTTATTTTCCCGAAAAGCGATCAAGACGACAACGCCGCAGACCCGACGATCACGCCTTCATGGCTGCGTTAAGTCAGCCTCGCAGCAGACCTGACGTGCTCTCCCAACTTCACCAGCTGGTTCCAACCGCCGCTCGCGCGTCGCCAAGTGCATTGGTACGTGCAACATGCGCGTGCTTGGGGACCTGAACGCCGGGCGCCCAGGCGACCTGCGCAAAAGGCGCTCCGTCTGCAGCAGTCATTGCAACGTGGGTCTGTGCGAAGCCATGCCAGACACTGGCTTCCAACACGTCGGCCTCAGAGCGCACGCCCATGCCGATCAACGCCGAGATCGAAAAGTCCTCCCAGCTCGTGTAGTGGGCCCGCGCGGCCACGCTAAGCCGACGCAACGATTGCAGTGCCGCGTCGCGCGGCATGTAGTGCGCGGCATAACCGAGTCGCACGAGATAGGCGAGCCGCTGAATGTCCCAAGCCGACATGTTGAGCTGACGGGCGCCGATGCGGCCCGGCTCGATCAACGCGGCATTGACCGATAGAAACCTGCAAACATCGAAAAGCCTGATATAAGTCGGCGTATTGCATGCGAAACCCGTGTTCCAGGCGCCGAACGCTTGGCGCTCAATTAAATATGTGTCGCCAAGCTGAAAAAAAGCCTGCTGCAAGCCGACGGAGAACGACTCGGGTCCTTCGATTTTCCAATAGCGGAACAAAGCCTCCTGAACTCTTTCTGCAGGCAAAGAGCTGGCCAGTTGATCAAAATTGTCTTTTTCGATCAGTGCGATATTTCCGCTTAACAAGCAGGAGAAAAGCTCAGCGTGAGAAGCACCACCTTCCGGTTTAAATTTTACTTTCCAAATTGAGTTTGAATAGCTGCGACCGTAAATCACCCACGCGAAGTAACAGAGTATGGCTACCCATACCGCCAGCAATAATAGAAAAGATTCCATTTTCATTCCCCTGCAGATGCATTTGTTTTCGAACGTGACACACTGTAGTTGGGGAACAGGAACTTTCCACGTAATAAAAATCACGTTCGTGCCTGCAATTCGATTCATTAACCAGACTGAACTTTGTTATTACTTTAAATTAACAAATAGACAGAAGTTAATTGCAAAAAAAGCCTGCTACCGAAACAGGTAGCAGGCTTTCGTAGTGGGTAATCTGATGATTTAACCGACACGCACGGGAACGAAGATCTTGTCGCTGCCGCGCTGTATCAACAGTGCGACCGATTTGTCAGCTTTCGCCGCAATATCGCGCACTTGCTCGACGGTCTTCGCCGGCGTGCCGTTGATGGCAAGCAGCACATCGCCTGCCTGCACGCCCGCCATGGCGGAAGGGCCAGTGCTGTCTTCAATCAGCAAGCCGCCCTCCACGGCTGCTTCACGCTGCTCCTGCGGCTGCAACGGGCGCAGCGCCAAGCCCAGTTTGCCCTTGCCTGAGGCGTCATTGATCTTGGCGACCTTCGCGGTTTTTTCGCCCGCGTCGCCCAGCTTGGCCGTCAATGTCTGACGTTCGCCCTGACGCCACACCTCGAGCGCTACCTTGGTGCCCGGCGCCTGCTGACCGATGATGGCTGGCAGATCGCCCGACGAAATGATCGGCTGCCCATCCACCTTGCGAATCACGTCGCCGGTACGCAAACCAGCGAGATCTCCGGCGCTGCCCTTTTCTATGTTCGACACCAGCGCGCCTTCGGGCTTGTCCAGCTTGAAGGAGTCGGCAAAGGCTTGGTTCACCTCTTGGATCGCGATGCCCAGCTTGCCGTGCGTGGCCTTGCCAGTCGCGACAATCTGGTTCTTGATCTGCACTGCGACGTCGATCGGAATCGCGAACGACACGCCCTGGTAGCCGCCACTGCGGGTGTAGATCTGCGAGTTGATGCCGACCGCTTCACCGCGTGTGTTCAACAGCGGACCACCGGAGTTTCCGGGGTTGATGGCAACGTCCGTCTGGATGAAGGGCACGTAGCTGTCGTCGGGCAGGGTGCGGCCCTTGGCGCTCACCACGCCAGCCGTCACGGTGTTTTCAAAGCCGAACGGCGATCCGATGGCGAGCACCCATTCGCCGACCTTCAGGTCCTTGGTGTTGCCGAGCGCCAGCGTAGGCAAGTTCTTCGCATCGATCTTGAGCACCGCGATGTCGGTTTTGGCATCCACGCCGAGCACCTTGGCGCGAAACTCACGGCGGTCGGTCAACTTGACTGTCACTTCCTTAGCGTCTTTCACGACGTGCGCGTTGGTCAAAATGGTGCCATCGGCGCTGATGATGAAGCCAGAGCCCTGACCGCGCATCGGCGTTTCATGCTCACCGCCGCCCTGGCCCGGATGGCCACGCTGACCGCGCGGCATCTGACCCTGGAAGCGCTTGAAGAACTCGAACATCGGATCGTTGGGATCGATGCCCTGCAGACCCGCTGCGCCGTCTTCGTCGGCAGTCTTGGTGACACCCGTAACGCTGATGTTGACCACGGCCGGGCCGTCGCGCGTGGTGATGGTCGAGAAGTCCGGCAAGGTGATCTGGGGTGCGACCGAAGCCGCCGGTGCGGTAATGACGGTCGGCGTGCTCGAGCCCAGCGCGTTGGCGCTGGTGTAGGCGCCGGTGGCTGCAGCGCCGAGCACGCCGGCTGCGGCGAGTGCGAGAACTATGGCGCTCGGGGTAGTGAAACGGGATGCGTTCATTTCGATAGCCTTTCAAAGCTGTGAAGAAGATGCGATGAAAGGAATGTCGCTGCGCTGGCTTAAGCGCTGCTTAAGCGCTGCTTAAACGCGAGTCAGCCTTTGCTCTTGCCGGCCTCTTCGCTTTTGTCGGTCTGGTCGTCCCACCGGATCACGACACGCAGACCGCCCAGGCTCGGCGATGCGCCCAGCGAAACTGTGGCGCCATGCAGGTCGGCAATCGATTTGACGATGGCCAGGCCCAGTCCGCTGCCAGGTGCTTGGGGTTCGCCGGAGCGATAGAAACGGTCGAGCACGCGCTCTCGTTCGCTCTCGGGCAGACCGGGCCCGCTATCGTCGACGCTCAGTTCGACACCGGCATCGCGATGCGCAATGCCGATGTCGACCTGTCCGCCTTCGGGCGTGTATTTGACGGCGTTGTCGAGCAGGTTGCGCAGCATCATGCGCAGTGCCTCCGGTTGCCCTTGGACCACCACAGCCACAGTGTCGTTATCCGCAGCCGAAACTGCGATGCCGATGTCGATGCGCCGTACCTGTGCATTGGCGATGGCATCGGACACGGCCAGCCTAGCGACCTCGTTGAGGTCGACCTGCTCGGGCTTGGCGCCCGCCGCCATGCTGGCCTCGTGACGCGCCAATGCCAGCATCTGTTCGACCAGCCGCGTCGCGCGATCGATGCCCGCCGCCAATCGTCCGATAGCGATATCGCGTGTCGCCTCGTCAGGTGCACGCTGCAGGCTCTGAACCTGCAGTTTGAGTGCGGTCAGAGGCGACCTCAGTTCGTGCGCCGCATCGGCGACGAAGTGCTTTTGCGCATCGAATGCGTGGCGCACCCGATCGAACAGCAGATTGAGTTCATGCACAAGCGGCCGCACTTCTTCGGGCAAGCCTTCTTCGCTCACCGGCGAAAGCTCGTTGGCCTCGCGTGCTGCAACCTGCCGACGCACACGCGCGACCGGGGCGAGCGAGCGGCTCACCACCCACCACACGACCAGCATCAACAACGGCGCCATCAGCGCGATCGGCCCAATGGTGCGCAACGCCAGCGCGCCCGCCATGCGCTTGCGCACCCGGAGGTCCTGCGCCACCTGGATGACGAGACCATGGGTCTGCACCGAGAACACGCGGTAAGTCGTGCCACGCGCCCGCACGTCGGCAAAGCCGAGCACCGCGAGCTGCGGCAACGCGGCCTCCTCGGCTGATTCAAAAATGCGCACGCCCTCGGTCGTCCAGACCTGCACCACGAACTCGAAGTTCTGTTCGCCGGTACCGATACCACCCACTGCCGCACTCGGCGGCAAGCCAGCGCGCAACGACAGCGCCATCTGTTGCATGTGGTAGTCGAAGATCTCGTCGGCTTCGTTCAGCACCGTCCGGTACGCCACCAGCGCCTGCACGCCGGCTGCCAGGACGATGGCCGCGAGCAGAAACAACAAGAGGCGCGCGCGCAGCGAGCCGGTCATCGCACCCGTCATGCTTTCGGCACCATGTAGCCGACGCCGCGCACATTGCGGATGAGGTCGGCGCCTAGCTTCTTGCGTAGGCCGTGCACGTACACCTCGATGGCGTTGCTGCTGATTTCGTCTTTCCAGCTGTAGAGCTTTTCTTCGATCTGCGCCCGCGACAGCACCATGCCGGGCCGGGCCAGCAATGGCTCCAGCACCGCCCACTCGCGGGCCGACAGCACGACCGGCTGGCCACCCACCGTGACCTCGCGGGTGGCCGGGTTGATGCTTACACCCATGTGCTCGTACACCGGCTCGGCGCGACCGGACGCACGCCGCAACAGCGCGCGGATGCGGGCGAGCAACTCGTCGAGGTCGTAGGGTTTGATCACATAGTCGTCGGCGCCGGCGTCGAGGCCTTCGATGCGTTGTTGAATGGAGTCGCGCGCCGTGGCGATCAGCACCGGCATGCGTTGCTTGCGAGCGCGCAGGCCACGCAGGACCTCGAGACCGTCGCGCCGCGGCACGCCGAGGTCGAGCAGCACCAGGTCGTATTGCTGCGAGCGCAAGGCGAAGTCTGCCGCGTCGCCGTCTTTCACCCAGTCAACGGCGTAGTCCTCCGCACGCAACAGGTCGAGCACGGCCTCGCCGATCATCACGTCGTCTTCGAGCAGGAGCAGTCGCATGGTGGTCTTATTCTGTACTGGCTTTGGTGCGTGCCGGGCGCATCACAAGAGCGCCCTGACCTCGCGGGCCGCTTCGAAGAGTATCGGCAGCATCTGGCGCAGAAGGGCGTCCGCATCGTGCCGACCACCCGACAACACGACGTTGAGGGAAGCCACCGTTTGGCCCTGCATGTTGCGCAGCGGCACGGCCAGCGCCCGTACACCCAGCTCATGCTCTTCGCTGGCAAAGCTGCAATCTTCCTTGCGTGCCGCGGCAATGCGTTGGCGCAGCACCCGCGCCTGCGTGACGGTGTGCGGCGTGAGTCGCGGCAAGGTACGGCCCTTCAGCCAAAGAGAGAGCTGTGCAGGCGTCAGTGCGGCGAGCAGCACGCGCCCGGTCGACGTAGCGTGCGCCGGCAAGCGTGCGCCGAGATGCAGTCCATAAGCAAGCACGCGCGTCGGCATGCCGTAACTCCCGCTGCGCGCGACGATGACCACCTCTTCGCCATCGAGCACCACTGCTGAAAATGATTCGCCGGTCTGGGCCGCGAGCCGGTTGAGCGTCGGTTGTAAAGCACGAGGCAAACGCGACGACGCAAGGTAGCTACCGGAAAAGCGCAGCACCTTGGGTGACATCCAAAAGTAGCTGCCATCGGTTTCCAGGTAGCCAAGGTGCGCGAGCGTCAGGAGATGGCGACGTGCAGCCGCGCGGGTCAGCCCAGCGCGCTCCGCCGCCAGCGTGGCGTTTAGCCGCTGACGTTCGGTGTCGAAGCTTTCCAGCACCGCCATGCCTTTGGCGATGCCTTCGATGAAGTCTGGCTTGGCGATGGTCATTGCAGTTTGTGGCGCGAGAAACTGTTGCGCGATGATCGCGCAGTGGTTCGCATGATCGCACACGGAGCGCACCGGTGGCGTGTCACGGCGGACACTTCGCCCTACTCTTGGCCAAGCCGAAACGGAGATGAAACACATGCGAACTCAGGTTGCCATTATTGGGGGAGGCCCGGCCGGACTGCTGCTCGGCCAGTTGCTGCACAAGGCCGGCATCGACAATGTCGTCATCGAGCGCCAGACCGGCGACTACGTGCAAAGCCGCATCCGTGCCGGCGTACTCGAGCAGGTCACGATGGACTTGCTCGCGCGTGCAGGCGTCGACGCGCGGGCGCGCACCGAAGGGCTACCGCACGGAGGCATCGAGTTGCTCTTCAAGGGCGCACGACATCGCATCGATATGCGTGGCCTTACAGACGGCAAGCAGGTGACGGTGTACGGCCAGACCGAAGTCACGCGCGACCTAATGCAGGCACGCAGCGCGGCAGGGCTTACGACCATCTACTGCGCATCGCAGGTAAGCCTGCACGACTTCGACTCGCATCGGCCGCGGGTGCGCTACGAGAAAAACGGGCAAACGCACGAGATCGAGTGCGACTTCATCGCCGGTTGCGACGGATACCACGGAGTCAGCCGTGCCAGCGTGCCCGCCTCGGCTTTGCACGTGTACGAAAAGGTCTATCCATTCGGTTGGCTCGGCGTGCTAGCCGATGTGCCGCCGGTGTCGCACGAACTCATTTACGCCAACACTGAGCGTGGCTTCGCGCTGTGCAGCATGCGCAGCGAATCGCGCAGCCGGTACTACGTGCAGGTGCCGACTGAGGAACGCGTGGAAAACTGGAGCGATGAAGCGTTTTGGAACGAGCTGCGTTCGCGGCTCGATCCGGAAGCGCGGGAACGGCTGGTCACCGGCCCATCTATCGAAAAGAGCATCGCGCCGCTGCGCAGTTTCGTGGCGGAGCCAATGCGCTTCGGTTCGCTCTTTCTGGCCGGCGACGCGGCGCACATCGTCCCGCCGACGGGCGCCAAAGGGCTCAATCTGGCGACGGCAGACGTCGGCTATCTCTCGCGTGCCCTTGAGATTTTCTACGGTGATAAGAGCGCATCAGCGTTGGACCGCTATTCCGACGTCTGTCTGCGCCGCGTCTGGAAGGCCGAGCGCTTTTCGTGGTGGTTCACCTCGCTGATGCACCGGTTCCCCGAGTCGGGCGAGTTCGGCCAAAAGATCCAGGAAGCAGAACTCGACTACCTGGTGCATTCACACGCGGCGTCCACCTCGCTTGCAGAAAACTACGTGGGCCTGCCACTCGAAGTGTTCTGAGCGGCGGCGCAATCGTCGTGGCAAGTGGCGCGGCCAACAGTGGCCGCGCGGTAGTCGTCACACGGCCGCGGCCTCCTGCATCGCCTGCCACACCCGCGACGGGCTCAGCGGCATCTGCAAGAGTGCCGCCTTCGATCCGAGCCCGTTGCGCGCAAACGCATCGGCCACCGCGTTGACTACCGCTGGTGTCGCGCCGATGGTGCCTAATTCGCCCACGCCCTTTACGCCCAACGGATTGTTTTTGCACGGCGTCGCCTCGTCCATCTCCGTCTTGAACATCGACTCGATGACATCGGCCCGCGGTGCCACATAGTCCATCAAACTTCCGGTCACCGGCTGCCCGGTTTCGTGGTCGTACACCACCTGTTCATACAACGCCTGGCCAATGCCCTGTACCGCGCCACCATCGAGCTGGCCGCGCACGATCATGGGATTGATCACGCGACCCACATCGTTTACCGAACTGTAGGCGACCACGGTAACGTCACCGGTTGGCGGATCGATTTCGATCTCGCAGATATGGCAGCCGTTGGGCCATGTCGGGCCAGCGACGGCGCTAGTCGAATCGACGAATATTTCGCGCTCGGGCTGCTTGCCGGCTAGCGCGAACAGATCGAGCTTGAGGTCGGTGCCGGCGACAGTGAACATGCCGTTGGCATAGTTGACGTCAGCGGCGGCAGCCTCGAACTCTTTTGCGGCCAGATCGCGGGCCTTGTCGATGGTGCGTTCGGCGCCGACGCGTACGGCCGAGCCACCGGTGAAGAGCGAACGCGAGCCGGCGCTGCCGAAGCCATCGCCGCGATCGGTGTCGCCCAACACGATGCGCACTTTCTCGATCGGCACGCCGAAGGCGTCTACCGCCAACTGCGCCAGCGAGGTAGCGATACCCTGCCCCATCGCATTGACGGCCGAGAACACTTCGATGATGCCGTCGGCTTGCACCGAGACCGTCACGCGCTCTTCGAAAACGTTGCCGCCGGTCCACTCGAGGAAGGTCGCTATGCCGATGCCGCGCTGCTTGCCCTCTTTAGCCGAGGCCGCGGCCCGGGCTTCGAAGCCGTCCCAATCGGCCAGCGCCAGGCCCTGATTCATCACTGACTCGAACTGCCCCGTGTCGTAGGTCTGCCCCATCGGATTCTTGTAAGGCATCTGATCGGGATGGATGAAATTGCGGCGGCGCAGCGCGACTCGATCGATGCCAGTCTGGCGCGCCGCCTCGTCCATCAACCGCTCGATCGTGAAGATCGCCTCAGGTCGGCCAGCGCCGCGATACGCACCGGTCGGTGCTGTGTTGGTGAGCACCGCCTTGAAGTGAAAGTCGATGGTCTGGATGTCGTACACGCTGGTCTGCACCCACGGCCCGATGAGCAACTGGATCGCGACACCGGTGCCGGTGGCGTAAGCACCGACATTGGCGAGCGTCTTAATGCGCAGGCCAAGGATCTTGCCGTCGGCCGCGAGTGCGAGCTCGGCATGCGACTCGATGTCGCGGCCATGTGCGGACGACAAAAATTCCTCGCTGCGTTCGCTCACCCACTTCACCGGGCGTTTGACCGCCCGCGCCGCATAAGCGACCGCGACGTCTTCCGGGTATGCGCCGGTCTTCATGCCGAATCCGCCGCCGACATCGCCGACGACAACGCGGACTTTTTCCTTGGCAAGTCCGAGGCAGGCACATATCGTGTCGCGCGCACCTGAAGGCATTTGCGTGCTCATGCGAATAGTCGTGCGGTCGGTCGTGGCATCGAAGTCGGCGAGCACCGAGCGAGGCTCAATGGTCAGGGCCACGACACGCTGGTTGGCGATGTCCAGCGTAACCACATGGCTCGCCTTGGCAAACGCAGCAGCCGTCGCCTCGGCATTGCCATGCTTCATTTCAGCGGAGATGTTGCCGGTGGCCGCATCGTCCAACAACGGAGCGCCTTCGGCCGTCGCGCTTTGCAAGTCAACCACCATTGGCAAATCTTCGTAGTCGATCACTACGGCTTCGGCCGCGTCGCGGGCTTGCTGAACACTGTCAGCAACTATGACCACCACCTGCTCGCCGACGAAGCGGGCACGCCCGTGCGCCAAGGCGTAGCGTGGCGGAGAGACGCAATCGCTGCCGTCGCCGCGTTTGAAACCAGCCACGCCGGCCATCGGCTTGACGCCGGCTTCGGCCATCTCGGCACCGGTGATGACGCGCAACACGCCAGGCATGGCGCTGGCTGCAGCGGTGTCGACCGACTTGATGAGCGCATGCGGATACGGTGACCGGACGAACACCAGGTAGCTCTGACCAGGTAACGTAACGTCGTCGGTGTAGCGGCCAGCGCCTGCAAGCAGGCTTTCGTCTTCGAGCCGGCGTACGGCTTGGCCGCTGCCGAAACGCAGCGGGCCTGAAGGCGCAGAAATGCTGGCGGCGGCAGAAGTAACTTCAGTATTCAAGATGAGTCCTCGCGGGATTTTTTTCGTCGTGTGTAAGGCTGTGAACGGGGCGCTGAACGTGCGCGCTTGAGCACTATAGAAGCTTCGGCGAATCGAGGCTGACGGTATGTAATGTCACGGGATGCAGGGACATAGCGAAGCCGTGTATACCTGAGCCCATGCAAGTTCCATGGCTCGAACCCGGAGACCCGCTGCCTGACCCGGCATCGGCGTGGGGCGAGGCCGACCCAGTGCCTGGATTACTGGCTGCCGGTGGCGCACTCGATGTGCCGACGCTCGTGCAGGCTTACAGCCACTGCATTTTTCCGTGGTTTAGCGATGGTCAGCCTGTCTTGTGGTGGAGCCCCGACCCGCGCATGGTGCTGGAGCTGGCCCGCTTCAAACTGCACCGGTCTCTGCGCAAAACGCTAACGCACTTCGCAGCGACGCCACGTTGCGAGATCCGCGTCGACCAGAATTTCGAGGCGGTGATCACTGCGTGTTCCGAGGCGCCGCGCGTGGGGCAGACTGGTACGTGGATCGTTCCAGAAATGGTCGAGGCATATGTCGCTCTGCATCGAGCGGGTTTTGCGCACAGCGTCGAGACGTGGATCGACGATGAGCTGGCCGGCGGTCTGTACTGCGTGTCGATTGGCGGGGCGGTGTTCGGTGAGTCGATGTTCATGCGACAGCCCGATGCGTCGAAGATCGCGCTGTCGGCACTCGTGTGCCTGTGCCGTCGCCAGGATGTCGCCATGATCGACTGCCAGCAGAACACGGCCCATCTGGCGAGCCTGGGTGCGCGCGAGATGCCGCGTGCCCGTTTCGTGTCGCACGTAGCGGACGCGGTCCAGGCCCATCGACACAAGGCGCCACAGTGGAATTTCGAGCCCTTATACTGGAATGAAATCCTCTCAGCGCGACATTTTTCGACGACGTGACGCACCTCAAGGACCTCCCGCTCCATACGCTGCAGTTCTATGCGACTGCGCCCTATCCGTGCAGCTATTTGCCGGAACGACAGGCGCGCTCGCAAGTTGCCACGCCGAGTCATCTGATTCACAACGACACCTACTCCGAGTTGGTGTTGACCGGATTCCGGCGCAGCGGCATGTTCACTTACCGACCGTACTGCGATGGCTGCAACGCCTGTATTCCGTTGCGGGTGCAGGTCAATGATTTTCAGCCGAACCGTAGCCAGCGCCGTGCGCGAGGAAAGCATGTAAACCTGCAGGCGCGAGTGCTCAAGCTGTGTTTTGTGCCAGAGCACTATCAGCTTTATCTGCGCTACCAGACCGGTCGCCACTCCGGCGGCGGCATGGACCACGACAGCATCGACCAGTACACGCAGTTCCTGCTGCAGAGCCGGGTCAATTCGAGGCTCGTCGAATTTCGGGAAACGCTGTCTGACGGCAGCGCCGGCGCGCTCAAAATGGTGTCGATCCTCGACGTGCTGAACGACGGTATCTCGGCGGTCTATACCTTCTACGAACCCGACGCTGGTGCGGCGTATGGCAACTACGGGGTGCTGTGGCAGATCGAGCAAGCCAAGCGGCTGGGGTTATCCCACGTGTACCTGGGATACTGGATTGAAGGCAGTGCCAAGATGAACTACAAGGCGCGATATGCGCCACATGAAGTGCTGATCGAAGGCCGTTGGCAACCGGGCGGTGATTTCACAAAGTAAAATGGGGACCCGTCAATACGGATCGCCGCCATGAGAAAACCCCCTTCCGATGCTCCCGCTACGCCCGTCGTCCAGGTCATCGAGCGCATGTTCTCCCTGATCGACGTTCTGGCGTCCCGCGAGGATGCGATGTCGCTGAAGGAAATCAGCGAAAAGACAGGATTGCACCCGTCGACCACGCACCGAATCCTGAACGACCTGGCGGTAGGCCGATTCGTCGATCGGCCAGAAGCCGGCAGCTACCGGCTGGGCATGCGTTTGCTCGAATTGGGCAACCTCGTCAAAGGCCGTCTCAACGTCCGCGACGCCGCGTTGACGCCAATGCGCGAACTGCACAAGCTCACGCAGCAACCGGTCAATCTCAGCATGCGCCAGGGCGACGAAATCGTCTATATCGAACGGGCCTACAGCGAGCGATCTGGCATGCAGGTGGTGCGCGCCATTGGCGGCCGTGCCCCGTTGCACCTCACATCGACAGGCAAGCTGTTTCTGGCGGTAGACGATCCTCAAAGGGTTCGCAGCTATGCGACACGTACCGGCCTCGCCGGCCACACGCGCAACAGCATCACACAGTTGCCCGCGCTGGAGCGCGAGTTATCCAAAGCGCGTCAGTACGGCATTGCGCGAGACAACGAAGAGCTGGAGCTGGGCGTGCGTTGCATGGCGGCTGGCATTTACGACGACCAGGGCAAGCTCATTGCCGGTCTTTCGATCTCCGCGCCGGCCGACCGGCTCGACGACGGCTGGCTTCCCAAGCTGCAGGCCACCGCCAACGAGATATCCGGGGCCTTGGGCTACAACGATAACGGTGCTGTCACGACCGTTTGAGCGTCATTCACAGCGCCCGCAGCATGCGCCGAACAGGCGCGTCAGCGTGAAACTCGAAATGACCTTTAGCTGGCCACATCGGCCGCCGCAACGCTCTGACGCGCTGCCGGTGACATCAAGTGAGTCGCCTCAACCCAGCGGCGCACGCGTTCGGCATCGCCTATGCGGCTCAGCTTGCCTGCCGAATCCAGGAACACCATGATCAGCTTGCGTCCGGCGATCTTGGTCTGCATCACCAGGCACTGCCCTGCTTCATTGATGAACCCGGTTTTCTGCACGCCGATGTCCCAGTCCGGGTTCTTCACAAGCCGGTTGGTCGTGTTGAACTGAAGCAGGCGGTTGCCCACTTCGACCTGGTAGTTCGGCGAGGTCGAGAGTTCGCGCACCGTGGCGTCACCCGATGCGGCGTTGACCAGCAGGGCCAAGTCTTGCGCGCTCGACTGATTGTTGAAGGACAGGCCGGTCGGCTCGACGTAGCGCGTGTCTTTCATACCCAAGAGACGTGCCTTGGCGTTCATTACGCTGACGAAGGTGGCGGTGCCACCTGGATAGGTGCGAGCGAGCGCATGCGCGGCACGGTTTTCACTTGACATAAGCGCCAGGTGCAACAGTTCGCCGCGCGATAGCGTGGTGCCGACCATCAATCGAGAGCTGCTGTGCTTTTCGGTATCGACATCGTCCTGGACGATGGTAATGAGCTCTTCGTTTGGCAGACGCGCTTCGCTCATTACCAAGCCGGTCATGAGCTTGGTTAAGGAAGCGATCGGCAGGATGGCGTGGTCGTTCTTGCTGAACAGTACTTCGCGCGTATCCTGGTCGATTACCAGGGCGGCGTTCGACTTCAAATCGAGCGCGTCCTCAGTGCGATTGAGACCGGCCATCTGGCCGAAAGATAAACGGGGAGGCGCCTCTGCCACGCGAACAATGGAGCGGCGCTGCACTGCAACGATGGTCTTGCCGCCACGCTGGCGGATGGTCGCGACTACGTTGCGGCCGCCGCGCACTACCCGATCTGCCTTGTCGACGCGCACAACCTTCGCGGCATTGGCACCGCGCTTGACGGTTGCGGCATGCGGCGCAGAAGCAACGTTCTTGACGCGACTGTCAGCAGCGGTTTGGCTCTTTTTGGCAACCGCTTCCACATGCTTCTTGGCAGCTTGTGCTTCGGGCAACAAAAACGCCGTGGTGTACACGGCGAGAAGAGCAACGGCGACGAATCGGAACGCCGGTAGAAACCGCTGGCTAGAAACTCGATGACGACGGGCTTCGGGCATTAAAAAACTCTCCAGCGGTTACGAATGTGACCGCAGTGTATCGAAATCAAAAAAGACACGCAATATCAGTTACTTGCGTCCTCTTCTTGAATCGAAATAAAGGATCGCTCGAAACCTCAACCTTGCGCCGCCACTCTCTCAGCTTGGCTCTGTAACTTGTTGAGGGCACTCAAATAAGCTTTGGCCGACGCAACCACGATATCGGGGTCTGCACCCACGCCGTTGACGACACGGCCCGCATTTTGAAGCCGAACCGTCACCTCACCCTGACTTTCGGTGGAACCGCTGATCGCGTTCACCGAATAAAGGACCATTTCAGCCCCGCTTTTTACATGTTCCTCGATCGCCTTCAGGGAAGCATCGACCGGGCCATTGCCTTCAGAAACGCCAACAACCTCCTTGCCTTGCACCGTGAATACGATCCGCGCCTGGGGCCGCTCGCCTGTCTCGCTGTGCTGCGCCAGCGATACGAATGCAAACTTTTCATGAACGTTTGACACTTCCTCTGCGCTGACAAGCGCGAGGATGTCCTCATCGAAGATCTCGCTTTTTCTGTCGGCTAACTCCTTGAAGCGCGAAAACGCGGCGTTGATATCGCCCTCGCTCTCCATCGTGACTCCCAGTTCGATCAATCGCTGCTTGAACGCATTCCGTCCGCTCAGTTTGCCGAGCACGATCTTGTTCGCGGCCCAGCCAACATCTTCGGCACGCATGATTTCATAGGTGTCGCGGGCCTTCAACACACCGTCTTGGTGGATTCCCGATGCGTGCGCGAAGGCGTTTGCGCCGACAACCGCCTTGTTGGGTTGCACCACGAAGCCTGTGGTCTGGCTCACCATCCGACTCGCTGCCAGGATGTGCTTTGCATCGATATTCATATCGAGTCCGAAGTAGTCGCGGCGCGTCTTCACCGCCATGACGACTTCTTCTAGCGAACAGTTGCCGGCACGTTCGCCCAGACCGTTGATCGTGCATTCGACCTGGCGTGCACCACCGATCTTCACGCCCGCCAGGGAGTTAGCGACGGCCATGCCGAGGTCGTTGTGGCAATGCACTGACCAAACCGCCTTGTCACTGTTTGGTACGCGCTCGCGCAGTGTTTTAATGAAAGTGCCGTACAACTCAGGTATTGCATAGCCAACGGTGTCGGGCACGTTGATGGTCGTCGCGCCTTCGTCGATCACGGCCTCGATGACGCGGCACAAAAAATCCATGTCGCTGCGGTAGCCGTCTTCCGGGCTGAACTCGACGTCCCCGACCAGATTGCGCGCGAAACGAACCGCCAGCTTGGCCTGTTCGAACACCTCATCGGCCGACATGCGCAGCTTCTTTTCCATGTGCAGCGGCGACGTGGCGATGAACGTGTGGATGCGTCCACGTGCCGCGCCCTTCAGTGCCTCGGCCGCGCGCGAAATGTCACGATCGTTGGCACGCGACAGGCCACAAACCGTCGCATCCCTGATCACGTTCGCAATCGCTTTCACGGCTTCGAAGTCGCCGTTGGAGCTTGCAGGAAATCCGGCCTCGATCACATCGACCTTCAGTCGCTCCAATTGCTTGGCAATGCGCATTTTTTCGTCGCGCGTCATCGAAGCTCCGGGCGACTGCTCGCCGTCTCGTAGCGTCGTATCGAAAATGATCAGCTGGTCGGTCATTATTTGTCTCCTTTGGCGGCAGATGCGGCTGAGGCTGGCCTGGCGGCTCAGGCGGGTTCGGCGACCGATTGTGCGCTGCGTGCGCCTTGCGCCTTGGCGCGTTCCAACCCAGAAACGATGGCCTTCAGCGACGCCGAAATGATGTCGGCGTCGATGCCCACGCCAAACAGGGTTTGCGACTCGTCAACACGAAGTTCGAGGTAAGCGACAGCCTGAGCGTCGGCACCGGCGCCGATGGCGTGCTGGTGGTAGTCGATGACGCGCACCGTGTGTCCGGTGGCGTCGGTCAGCGCATGAATGAACGCATCGATCGGGCCGTTGCCACGTCCTTCGATTGGTCGAATCTCGCCTTGCCATGGCAGGTCGCCCCGCAACACCACGACCGCATTGGCGCCGTCGCCTTGCTCCTCGAGCACACGATGCTGCAAAGCGTGCACAGCCTTCAGTCCATATTCACGCTCGAACATGGCGTAGAGATCGGCCGCAGACAGCTCTTTGCCGGCGACGTCCATCTCCTTTTGTACCGTCTGCATGAATTCCATCTGAAGGCGGCGCGGCATCTCCAAGCCGTATTCGCTTTCGAGCAGATATGCCATGCCGCCTTTACCGGACTGGCTGTTGACGCGAATCACCGCCTCGTAGCTACGTCCGACATCCTTCGGGTCAATCGGCAAATAGGGCATGTCCCAGATATCGCCTTCCTTGCGAGCCGAGAAGGCCTTTTTGATCGCATCCTGATGCGAGCCGGAGAACGACGTGTAGACCAGATCGCCGACATACGGATGGCGCGGATGCACCGGGAGTTGATTGCACTGCTCTACCGTCGCACGGATTTCGTCAATGTTCGAGAAGTCGAGCTCCGGCGACACGCCTTGCGTGTACAGATTGAGCGCGACGTTCACGAGGTCGAGGTTGCCGGTGCGCTCGCCGTTGCCGAAGAGGCAGCCTTCGAGCCGGTCGGCACCGGCCATCAATGCGAACTCGCCAGCGGCAGTGCCGGTACCGCGGTCGTTGTGTGGGTGCACCGACAACACGATCGCCTCGCGCCGCTCAAGGTTGCGGTGCATCCACTCGATCATGTCGGCGAAGATGTTGGGCGTTGAATGCTCGACCGTCGAAGGCAAGTTGACGATGCATTTGCGCTCTGGCGTCGGTTGCCACACTGCAGTCACCGCATCGACGACGCGCTTTGAAAAAACGAGATCGGTTCCCGAGAACATCTCTGGCGAATATTGAAACGTCCACCGCGTTTCCGGTTGCTTGGCGGCGCAGTCGTTGAACATGCGCGCGTGCGTCGTTGCGAGTTCGACGATCTGGTCTTCGTCCATGCCGAGCACGACTCGCCGCATGATGGGCGCCACCGCGTTGTACAGATGCACGATGGCGCGCGGTGCACCCTGGAGTGCTTCGAAAGTTCGCGCAACGAGGTGGTCACGCGCCTGGGTGAGCACCTGAACCGTCACGTCGTCGGGTATGCGGTCTTCTTCGATCAGTTTGCGCACGAAATCGAACTCGACTTGCGACGCCGAAGGAAAGCCGACCTCGATCTCCTTGAAGCCAACGGCCACAAGCGTCTCGAACATCCGCGTCTTGCGTGCGATGTCCATGGGCTCGACAAGCGCCTGGTTGCCGTCGCGCAGATCGGTCGACAGCCAGATCGGGGCCTTGGTGAGCACGGCGTCGGGCCAAGTGCGATCCTTGAGGCCGATCGGTGCAAACGCGCGGTATTTGGCTTGAGGTTGCTTCAACATATCGTTATCTCTGTGATGGTGGGGGTTCACCAGCAACCCCAAAAGCAAAACGGCCCGTTGCTGGTGCGAACGGGCCGTGGTGAGGGATTTGCGCTTGCGCTACCGTCTCCGCCCGAAGGGGATGAGTAGTAGGACCATTAGGTTCTTGCACATTAGAGTCTGGAATGTAGCACAGGGCGTTTTACTTGTGGAGCCCGACTTCGTCTGGTTCGTCTGTGGAAATACTGATTACGCTCACTGGCTGCCCTTTGGCCTTGCGCCACGCGTAGACCACGTAGCCGCTGAGTCCGTAAATCACGAAAAGGCTGAACAGGACCGTCGGTGGATCAATGTTGATGGCGGCGATGCCCAGCGCGATCAAGACGATCGCTGCGAACGGCACGCTGCGTGCCTTTCTGAAATCCTTGAAACTGTAGAACGGTGCATTGGTCACCATCGTGAGTCCTGAGTACAGGGTAAAGCCGAACGTGATCCAGGTGATTTGGACCCAGGACAGATACAACACCTCACCACCTCGTTTGCCGGACTCGGTCACGAGCCAGATGAAGCCCATTACCAGTGCCGCGGCCGCTGGCGACGGCAAGCCCTGAAACCAGCGCTTGTCCACCACGCCCGTGTTGACGTTGAAGCGAGCCAGCCGCAATGCCGCGCAAGCGCAATAGACAAAGGCCGCGATCCAGCCCCAGCGGCCCAGACCCTTCAATGACCACTCGTACGCAATAAGTGCCGGTGCCGCGCCGAAAGACACCATGTCGGACAGCGAGTCCATCTGCTCGCCGAACGCGCTCTGTGTATTTGTCATGCGAGCGACGCGGCCGTCGAGACTGTCAAGGATCATTGCAGCGAACACACCGAGCGCAGCCAGATCGAAGCGGCCGTTCATCGCCATCACGATCGAATAAAAGCCGCCGAACAGCGCTGCCAACGTGAACAGGTTGGGCAAGATGTAGATGCCCTTACGTCGCTTGCGCGGTTGCACCTCGTCGGAGAGCGTGTCGTCATGCATGGGATGAGCCTTTGGAGGAGCGCAGTGTAGTAGTCAATGAAAAAGGGCCACCTCGCACGGTGGCCCTTCGCCGTCAGCGAGACAGCAATCAGTTGCGCGTTTGGTCCACGAGCTTGTTCTTTTTGATCCAAGGCATCATCGCACGCAGCTTTTCGCCGACAACTTCGATTTGATGCTCGGCATTCAGGCGGCGGCGGCTGATTAGCGTTGGCTGGCCGGCAGCGGCTTCGAGCACAAAGCTCTTGGCGTATTCGCCGGTCTGGATGTCCTTGAGAACCTGCTTCATCACCTTCTTCGACTCGTCGTTGATGATGCGCGGGCCGGTCACGTACTCGCCGTATTCGGCGTTGTTCGAGATCGAGTAGTTCATGTTGGCGATACCGCCTTCATAGATCAGATCGACGATGAGCTTGAGTTCGTGCAAGCATTCGAAATACGCCATTTCGGGCGCGTAACCCGCTTCGACCAGCACTTCGAAACCGGCCTTGATCAGTTCGACGGTGCCACCGCACAACACGGCTTGTTCGCCGAACAGGTCGGTTTCCGTTTCTTCGCGGAAATTGGTTTCGATGATGCCGGCCTTGCCGCCGCCATTGGCACTGGCGTAGCTCAGTGCGAGATCACGCGCCTTGCCTGACCTGTCCTGGTGCACGGCGACGAGGTGCGGCACGCCGCCACCTTGCGTGTAGGTGCTACGCACGGTGTGGCCGGGCGCTTTGGGGGCGACCATCCACACGTCGAGGTCCTCGCGCGGTTGAACGAAACCGTAATGCACATTGAAGCCGTGCGCAAATACGAGCGACGCGCCCTGCTTGATGTTGGGCGCCACGTCGTTCTTGTAGACAGTGGCGATCTGCTCGTCGGGGAGCAGGATCATGACGATGTCGGCGGCCTTGACCGCGTCGGCCACTTCGGCCACGTTCAAGCCGGCCTTGCCGACCTTGTCCCAAGAAGCGCCGCCTTTGCGCAAGCCGACAACGACTTTGACGCCGCTGTCGTTGAGGTTTTGCGCGTGTGCATGGCCTTGCGAGCCGTAGCCGATGATCGCGACCGTCTTGCCCTTGATGAGGCTGAGATCGGCGTCCTTGTCGTAATAGACCTTCATGTCGTTGCTCCTTCGTTGAATTAATTGGTTGGGGGATTGGGTTCTGCAGAAATCTAAACGCGCAGGATGCGCTCGCCGCGACCGATGCCGCTTGCGCCGGTGCGCACGGTTTCGAGAATCGCACTGCGGTCCAGCGCCTCGAGAAACGCGTCGTTCTTGGAATGGTCACCGGTCAGTTCGATCGTGTAGCTCTTATCGGTCACGTCGATGATGCGGCCGCGGAAAATCTCGGCCATGCGCATCATTTCCTCACGCTCCTTGCCGACCGCGCGAACCTTCACCATCATCAATTCGCGCTCGGTGTAGGAGCCCTCAGTCAGGTCGACGACCTTGACCACTTCGATGAGCCGGTTCAAGTGCTTGGTGATCTGCTCGATCACATCGTCTGACCCTGCCGTGACGATGGTCATGCGTGACAAGCTGGCGTCTTCGGTCGGCGCCACCGTCAACGACTCAATGTTGTAGCCGCGGGCCGAGAAGAGGCCCACTACCCGGGAGAGTGCGCCAGGCTCGTTTTCGAGCAGCACGGCAATGATGTGTTTCATAAGCGAAAGACTCCTCTTTTCGGTGCCCTCCCCGCGCGGCGGTAACCACGCGGCTCGGCAGCCAATAGATTCGTCTCGAGAAAAGTTAAGAGAACGTTCCGACGATCAGAGATCTTCGGAACCCAACAGCATTTCGGTGATGCCCGCGCCGGCCTTGACCATCGGAAACACGTTTTCGGTCGGGTCGGTGCGGAAATCCATGAACACGGTGCGGTCCTTGAGCTTGCGCGCTTCGCGCAGCGCCGGCTCCACGTCTTGCGGCCGCTCGATCAGCATGCCGACGTGCCCGTAGGCCTCGGCCAGCTTCACGAAGTTGGGCAGTGCATCCATGTAGCTGTGGCTGTAGCGGCCGGAATACTCGATTTCTTGCCACTGACGCACCATGCCGAGATACCGGTTGTTCAGCGAACAGATCTTGATCGGCGTGTTGTATTGCAAGCAAGTCGACAGTTCCTGGATGCACATCTGCACGGAGCCTTCGCCGGTGATGGTGAACACCTCGGCCTGCGGCTTGGCAAGCTTGATGCCCATCGCGTACGGAATGCCCACGCCCATGGTGCCGAGGCCGCCGGAGTTGATCCAGCGGCGCGGCTCGTCGAAGCGGTAGTACTGCGCAGCCCACATTTGGTGCTGACCGACGTCGGACGTGATGTAGCAGTCCGCGTCTTTCGTCATGTTCCAAAGTGTCTCGACCACGAACTGCGGCTTGATCACATCACCGTTGCCGCGGTCGTACTTGAGGCAGTCCTTGTTGCGCCAGTTCTCGATCGTCTTCCACCAATCCGACAGAGCACCTGCGTCCGGCTTAGTCGACGATTCCTTGATCATGGTGATCAGTTCGGTGAGCACGTCTTTCACGTCGCCGACGATCGGAATGTCGACTTTCACGCGCTTCGAGATGCTCGATGGATCGATGTCGATATGAATGATCTTGCGTTCGTTTTGCGCGAAGTGTTTCGGGTTGCCGATCACGCGGTCATCGAATCGCGCTCCCACCGCCAGCAACACGTCACAGCTCTGCATCGCATTGTTGGCTTCGATCGTGCCGTGCATGCCCAGCATGCCGAGAAACTTTCGATCGCTCGCCGGGTAGGCGCCAAGACCCATCAGGGTGTTGGTGACCGGGTACCCGAGCAAGTCGACAAGCGTGCGCAGTTCGTTCGAGGCATTGCTCAGCAGCACGCCACCGCCGGTGTAGATGTAGGGCCGCTTGGCTGTCAGCAGCAGTTGAAGTGCCTTGCGGATTTGTCCGCCGTGGCCTTTGCGCACAGGGTTGTACGAGCGCATTTCGACCTTATCGGGATGGCCGACGTAGGTCACCTTCTTGAACGAAACGTCTTTCGGCACGTCGACTACCACCGGGCCAGGCCGGCCAGTTCGGGCGATGTGAAAGGCCTTCTTGATCGTCATCGCCAGATCCTTCGGGTCCTTGACGAGAAAGTTGTGCTTGACGATTGGACGGGTTATGCCGACGGTGTCGCACTCCTGAAACGCATCGAGCCCAATTGCCGCAGTCGGCACCTGACCCGAGATGATCACCATCGGGATGGAGTCCATGTACGCCGTTGCGATGCCGGTGACGGCGTTGGTCAAACCGGGGCCCGATGTGACCAGCGCCACGCCGACTTCGCCGGTAGCGCGCGCATAGCCGTCGGCCGCATGCACTGCAGCCTGCTCATGCCGCACGAGCACATGCTGCATGGTGTCTTGCTTGTAGAGCGCGTCGTAGATGTAGAGTACGGCGCCGCCGGGGTAGCCCCAGATGTATTTCACACCTTCAGCCTGCAGGGACTTGATGAGCACTTCGGCGCCCATGAGTTCTTGAGATTGATTGCCCATCTCGGAGGATGCGGCTGCTGCGGAAGCGATTTCCACTTTCGAGATTTCCATAATGAACCTTTGGAGTTTTTTCGGGAACGAAAAACCTTGGGTGCCCCTTGCCAGCCCTTGTGAGGCCGCGCCAGGACTTGAGGCCAATTGCCATGAGCGGATGGATGTTCCGCCGGACAATGGCCCGTTTGCCTTTTGACTCGCGACTCGAATTATGACATCGCACCGGGATGCATAATCCCCGGCGGTAAAAACACATCTCGTCTAGAGACAGAATCCCCCGAGGCGCACATTGCGCCGGACCTCCCGCTTGGCCACCGAAAAAGAACTTTCCGATTTCCTCAAAGGTGTTGAACGACGCGCTTTCAAACGCTCGATCTACCACGTCCGTGACGAGGAAGCTGCGCTTGACATCGTGCAGGACAGCATGATGAAGCTGGCCGAACACTATGGAGACAAGCCGCCGAACGAGCTCCCAATGCTGTTCCAGCGCATTCTTTCGAACTGCACGCTCGACTGGTTCCGCCGTCAGAAAACCAGACGCGCACTTTTTTCCAACCTTAGCGACTTTGAAGCCCCCGACGACGACGGAGAATTCGACCTGCTCGAGAACTTCGTTGCACCGACCGACTCCAGGGAAACCGAGAGCGCTGAAGACACTACGCGCCGCGCCCAGGTGTTCCACGATATCGAAGAAGAGATCGCCAAGCTGCCCGGGCGTCAACGCGAGGCCTTTCTGATGCGTTATTGGGAAGAATTGGATGTTGCCGAAACAGCTGCCGCAATGGGCTGCTCCGAAGGCAGCGTCAAAACTCATTGTTCGCGTGCCGTCCACGCCCTGAGCAAAGCGCTGACAGCCAAGGGAATTTCGCTATGACCACCTCGACCCCATCTTTCTCCACGTCTTCGGACGCCCTCGAAGCCCAATTCGGCCGACGTGTGGCTGCCCGCCTGGCTTCGGGTAGCGAGCAACTAACGCACGACATCGGTGAGCGTTTACGTGTGGCGCGTCAGCAAGCCGTCGGCCAACGCAAGCTGGCGGCGCAACTGCACGCGGCGCCAGTGGTGGTGCTGAACGGCCGTTCCGCGACGCTGGGCCTCGGTGGGCGCTGGTGGACACGTATCGGTTCGGTGGTTCCGCTGATAGCGCTGGCCGCTGGTTTGATCACCATCAGCGTAATGCAGGACGAGGACCGTGCCAACGATCTGGCCGAGGTCGATTCGGCACTGCTCACCGGCGATTTGCCTCCCGCTGCCTACACAGACCCCGGTTTCGCGCAGTTTTTGAAGGCCGACAACTCCGCTCCACGTTGACACTTTCGAATGCCGCTCCGCTCTGCGTCCAGTTCTGATTTTTGCGCTTCGGCGCGCGCCACCCGTCCGCCCCGGCGCGCCGTCGTCGCGTGGGCGGGCATGCTGCTGTCAATGGCCACGGTTGCAGTCGTAATCACGACAGCGTCCAGCGCAAACGCGCAGCTACCGCTTGACGGCAAGGGAGCAAAGGCCAGCGCCCCAACCTCAGCGGCTGTTGTCTCTCCAAAGGCCGCAGCGGTTGTAAGGCCCCTGTGGAGCGAACTTAGCCTTTCGCAGCAACTGGCCCTGCAACCGCTGGTCGAGCACTGGGACAGCCTTTCGCTCGGACATAAGCGGAAATGGCTCGCTATCACGCGCAATTACCCAAAGATGAAGCCCGAGGAGCAAACCATCATGCACAGCCGCATGACCGGTTGGGCCACGTTGAGCCAGCAGCAGCGCGCGCAGGCACGTTTGATTTTCGCGGAGGTTAAGCAAGTCCCCGCAGACGAGCGCAAGGCGAAGTGGGAGGCCTACCAGGCGCTCAGCATCGAGGAAAAACGCGAGCTCGCCGAAAAAGCGGCAGTCATGCCACCACGGGGTGCAGCGATACCCGCCAAGCCTGTGTCAGCTAAAAAGTTCGCCCCCGTTCCACTGCCTGTGGGCGATCGCTCGCCGCGCATACAGCTGTCGCCGCCCAGCGAGCCGACAGCAGTTTTGGTTCGCGAATCACGCCCGTTTCCAGCGCTGCCCGCCGCACCTTTGGCGGCCCCCGTGTCATCGGGTGCACCGATCCCGGCTGAAGCGCAGGTTCTCGTGCCCACGGCGCCGATCGATCGCGCACCCAACCAGCTATCGACGACACCTTGATGTCGACGTCGATGCCCTTGTCCAATCCCGCAAAACTCGAAGCCAGTCTTTCCGAAACGCCTAGCAACGCAGCCGAAGACGCAGCGCTTTTGACGGCGCCAGGCATGTGGCGCCGAATGGCCTGCTGGCTGTACGAAGGGATGCTGATGTTCGCCGTCGTCTTCGTCGCGGGTTGGCTGTTCAGCACTTTGGGCCAAATGCGCGATGCGATGGACGAGCGCCGTCATTTGCTCCAAGCCTTTTTGTTCGTCGTCTTCGGCGTGTATTTCGTCTGGTTCTGGATTCACGGCCAGACGCTGGCGATGAAGACTTGGGGTATCCGCATCGTCGACGCTGCAAATCGACCTGTGACACAACGGCGCGCTTTGATGCGCTACCTGTTGAGCTGGATCTGGTTCCTTCCACCGCTCGCAGCGATTGCGCCGTTCAAACTTTCCGGCGGTGAATCGGCGCTACTGGTTTTCGGCTGGGTGCTTGTCTGGGCGCTCTTGTCGCGCTTCCATCCCCAGCGCCAGTTCTGGCACGATGCCTTGGCCGGCACGCGGCTAATTTCGTCGCGGCCCATGAGCCGTACTTGAACTGTGTCCAGGCTGCACTCGAGCCACGCGGATGCCGCGGTTAAGCTGTCAAGAATCACACCATGAGTGCCCTTCCCGATCCCACCGTTAATCCGCAAAAAGCTCGCAAAGGTTTTGAGCGCATCTTTCACGCCACCCTTATTTCCCTCCAAGGCCTGCGTGCCGGCTGGAGCGAACCTGCTTTTCGCCAAGAAGCGCTGATTTCTATCGTGCTGGTGCCGTCTTCTTTCTTGCTCGGCCGCACCTGGGTCGAAACGGCACTGCTGGCAGGCAGCATCGTGCTGGTAATGATCGTCGAGCTGCTCAACACCGCCGTCGAGGCCGCCATCGATCGCATTGGGCCGGAATGGCACGATCTGTCGAAACGTGCCAAGGACATGGGCAGTGCGGCAGTGCTACTTTCGCTGCTAATTTGCGGGGGCGTTTGGGGTGCGGCGCTTTGGCAGCGTTTCGCAGTTTGACTGCCACTTGACGGCGGCTTGAGCGCGACTCGACAAAGTTCCGACCACCGACTTCATGCGTTGGCATGATCGGGGCATGACCCCAGAATTTTCGATGTGTGTGTATTGCGGCTCGCGTCCGGGCGAGCAACCCCAATTCGCGGCGGCGGCAACCGCGGTCGGCCAATGGATCGGCCAGCGCGGCGGTCAACTCGTCTATGGCGGGGGCCGCACCGGTCTGATGGGCACGGTGGCCGCGGCAACTCGGGCGGCAGGCGGCCGGGTGGTCGGCATCATTCCCAAGGCGCTGGTCGACAGGGAGCTGGCCAACACACTCTGCGACGAACTCCACATCGTCGACACCATGCATGAGCGCAAGGCCATGATGGGCGAGCGCGCCGATGCATTCGTCGCGCTGCCAGGCGGCATCGGTACTTTCGAGGAACTATTCGAGATCTGGACGTGGCGCCAGCTCGGCTATCACGACAAGCCGGTCGGCATCCTCAATGTCGAGGGCTACTACGACGGACTCCTAGGCTTCCTGGCGCACAGCGTACGCGAAGGCTTCATGGGTGAATGGCAAATGGGCTTGGTGCACACCCTGAACGAGCCGGAAGCGCTACTCGATTGGCTGCTAGACCACCGCGGTGGTCAAGGGCAATCAGGGCTGCTCGCAAAAAACATCTAGCGAACCGAAAGGCGCCTACACAGCACTTTCGTTCTCTTCGCCAGTCCGAATGCGGACGATGCGCTCGACATTGGTGACGAAAATCTTGCCGTCACCGATTTTTCCCGTGCGCGCTGCGCTCACGATCGCCTCGACGCAACGGTCGACATCGGCGGTGTTCACCACGACTTCGACCTTCATCTTGGGCAAGAAGTCGACCACGTACTCAGCGCCGCGGTACAACTCGGTATGGCCCTTCTGTCGGCCGAAGCCTTTGACTTCCGTAACTGTGAGCCCGGTCACGCCCACCTCGGCGAGTGCCTCACGCACATCTTCCAGCTTGAACGGTTTGACGATAGCGGTGATCTGCTTCATGGTGGTCTTCCGGCGGTTTCGTTGAATGTGCTGACGCTAGAGTAACGCCAATCCCTGCCCGATGCTGCGATGAGTCACCTCTATGCCGAGGAAGACCTCAACAATCTGGCATGGAGCGTGCCACGCCGCAGACGGACCCACAGACGGCCCTCGAACACAGCGCAGGCAGAGCGCGCTGATAGGCTTGACCGGATGCATTCCGATGCACCGCCTTCTGCCCAACCTCTAGCCCGGTCCCGCGCCTCATCGCTGCTTGGCTCGTTCAGCCGTCGGGCCTACCTGCTCTTGGTCTTCACCACCTTGGTCTGGGGTGCAAACGCGGTCGCTGCACGGCTGGCCGTCGACGAGATTTCTCCAATGATGATGACCAGTTCACGCTGGATCGTGAGTTGCGTCGCGCTGGGCCTTACTGCGCACCGGCAGATCGCGCAGCACTGGCGCGCGCTGGTGCCGGCGTGGCGCCGCATCGTGCTGATGGGTGCCTTCGGGTTCACCGGCTTCAACGCACTTTTCTATACAGCCGCGCACCACACCACGGCGATAAATATCGCCATCATTCAGGGCACGATCCCGGTGTTGGTGCTCGTCGGCAGCTTTTTCTTTTTTCGAACGCGTGTTAGCCCGCTTCAGTTGGTTGGTGTCGCACTGACGATCACCGGTATCGCGGTGGTGGCATCACAGGGAAACTTTGCCGCCTTGACGCAGCTGGCGTTCAACCGCGGCGATATTGCAATGGTCATCGCCTGCCTGATGTATGCCGCTTATGCATTGGCGCTGCGTGACCGGCCGGCGATGCCGGGCATCGTGTTCTTTGCTGCTCTGGCTGCTGTGGCCTTTATGAGTTCGCTTCCTCTGCTGGCCGTCGAAGTCGCTACCGGTCACTTCTTCATGCCAACAGCAAAAGGCATCGGGCTGGCACTCTTCGTCGGACTGCTGCCGTCGTTTATTTCACAGCTCACATTCATGCGCGCGGTCGAGCTCATCGGTGCCGCCCGCGCCGGCGTTTTTCTCAACCTGGTGCCGATCTTCGGACCGCTGCTCGCCGTGCTCGCGTTGCACGAGTCGCTGTCCCCTCACCACGCAGTTGCGTTGGCACTCGTTCTGGGAGGCATCGGTGTGGCGGAATATTTCGGGGCGCACCGCTGAAGACGTGTTGAAGGCGTACAAGAAATGATGTTCACAGTGCGACGATGTCTGTCGCCGCACGAGGTCTCGCATTCCTTCCTAAACTGCCGTGTTGCCGCTATCTGAATCCGCTTTTTGACCGATCTCGTTCTTCACATTCATACGTCTCCGGCAGAAATCGACGCGAGGGCGTGGAACGATCTGCTCGCGTTGCAGCCAAACCCCTCGCCTTTCATGCGGCACGAGTACCTCGTTGCCATGCACGAAAGCAAGAGCGCGACGCCTGAAAGCGGCTGGACGGCTGCCTTTGTCACGCTGCGGCGCGGCAAGCGCCTCGAAGGTGCCTGCCCGGTCTACATCAAGGATCACTCGTACGGCGAGTACGTTTTTGACTGGGCGTGGGCCAACGCTTATGAGCAGCACGGGCTCCAGTACTACCCGAAGGCACTGGTCGCGGTACCCTTTACCCCGGTACCCGGAGCCCGTTTGCTCGCGCGCGACGCAGCCAGCCGCACCTTGATGGTTCACGGGCTGGTGCAATGGTGCAAGCAGGAAAAACTCTCATCGCTGCATCTGCTTTTCGGCGCCGATGAAGACATTGCGGCCTGTGCTGAAGCAGGACTCATGCTGCGCAACACGGTCCAGTTTCATTGGTCGAACACCAGCCCAGGCTACCCAAATTTCGATGCGTTTCTGGCCAGCCTGTCGCATGACAAGCGCAAGAAGATCCGTCAAGAGCGTCGCAAGGTGGTTGATGCTGGCGTCAGCTTTCGCTGGTCGCGCGGCGTCGATATTTCGATGGCCGACTGGGACTTCTTTTATCGCTGCTATGCGCGCACTTATCGCGAGCATGGCAATGCGCCCTACCTTACTCGCGACTTCTTCCAACGCATGGCCGACACCCTGCCGCAGGCGTGGCTGCTTTTCGTGGCGGAACGCGCGGGCAACCCGATCGCCACCAGCCTGATAGCCATTTCTGCTGATGCTGACAACCGTGCCGGTACCAGTGGCGCGCCCTTCGCCGCGTACGGCCGGTACTGGGGGGCGCTCGAACGTGTCGACTGTCTCCACTTCGAGGCGTGCTACTACCAGCCTTTGCAGTGGTGCATCGATCACGGCGTGACGCGTTTCGAGGGCGGCGCCCAGGGCGAGCACAAGATGGCGCGTGCACTAATGCCGGTCAAGACGACGAGCGCGCACTGGCTTGCGCATCCGTCGTTCGCCGATGCCGTTGAACGTTTTCTGGAACGCGAAGGCGAAGGCATTGAAAACTACATGGGCCAGCTCGGCGAGCGAAGTCCCTTCAAGGCTTCGTGATTTATTGCCGAGCTTTGCGTGTTATCTGTGAGGCTCGCTGCAAAGGCTATACATACTGCCGGTTGACGCCACAGGCGGCCCGCTCTGGCATGCCGCCCCTTGGCATACGGCAAAGCGCTATGGCGCAGGTTAGCTCGCGGGAGAATATCAAATGGCTCGACTCATCGTCCTTCAGCAGACAGCCACGCCCAAGCAGGTTGCGTTGTTCAAGCTTCCTTACCTGATCGGACGCGCCCCGAGTTGCGATCTGGTTTTAGACAATCCGCAGGTCAGCCGAGCCCACGCGGTCCTCGAGCAGGCAGGTAATGCGATTCAGATTCGCGATCTGGGTGGCACCAACGGGACTTACGTCAATGGCCAACGTGTCGAAAGCTGCGTGCTTGGCAATGGTGACGAAATCAAGGTCGGCGCCTGCGCCATCCGGTTTTTGTCGAGTGGCGGCGACGCCATGAGCGATGCCGAAGCGCTGCGTTTAGTAACCGCTGCCGGCAAGCTGCCGGAAGACGAACTGGTCAAGCTCATGCCGAAGGGCTGAGCCACCCTCGCGTCGACCCGCGAATACCTCGCTTGCCCTATTTCTTGTAGGCCGCAATACCGTCGAGTACCTCCTTCTTGGCGGCATCGATGCCTTCCCAGCCAAGCACCTTGACCCACTTGCCCTCTTCAAGATCCTTGTAGTGCTCGAAGAAGTGGCTGATGGCCTTCAGGCGCATCGGGTTCACGTCGTCGATCGAATTCCAGTGGCTGTAGATGGGAAGCACCTTGGTGGTCGGCACCGCAAGCACCTTGCCGTCGACACCGGCCTCGTCTTCCATCAGCAGGATGCCGAGGGGGCGACACGGCACCACGACACCCGGCAGCAGCGGGTAGGGCGCGATCACCAGCACATCGACCGGGTCGCCGTCACCACTCAACGTCTGCGGCACGTAACCGTAGTTGGCCGGGTAGTACATGGCCGTCGTCATGAAACGGTCCACGAACAACGCGCCCGACTCCTTGTCGACCTCGTACTTGATCGGGTCGGAGTTCATCGGGATTTCGATCACCACGTTGAATGACTCGGGGATGTTCTTGCCGGGGGAAACTTTGTCGAAGGACATGTCTTTTATCGTGTGGTTAAGTGGTTCGTGAAAGATGCGGATAAACCCGAAGTTTACTGATCGTGTCACGGTCCGCTCACACTAAGCGTGACTTTTGCCTGTAAATTGCTCCCGTTGGCCAATCGGCTTTGCACCAAAGTGCAGTGAGCTTCGAGGAAGCAACGCGACGGAAATCCAGGGTCCCGTACGCGTTGCGCGCAGGGACCCGCGTGCTTTCCGTTTCTTTAAATCGCAACGAACGATGGAGAAGCAAACGCATGATCGGCAACACTCCCCTGATATTGGCAATGGTCTGCGGCCTGGTGGCCGTTGGCTACGGCTTTTGGGCTCGCAGCTGGATACTTTCAAAGGACCCGGGCAACGCCCGAATGCAAGAGATCGCGGAGGCGATCCAGACCGGCGCGGCGGCCTACCTTGCAAAGCAGTACCGCACCATCGCCATCGTCGGCGTCGTGCTCGCCGTGCTCATCGGGCTCTTTCTCGACCTCACGACCGCTGTTGGTTTCATCATCGGCGCGGTGCTGTCTGGCGCGTGCGGCTTCATCGGCATGAATGTGTCGGTCCGGGCCAACGTGCGAACGGCGCAGGCAGCAACGCAAGGTATCGGGGCAGCGCTGGACGTGGCGTTTCGTGGGGGCGCCATCACCGGCATGCTGGTCGTCGGACTGGGCCTGCTGGGCGTCGCCGGTTTCTTCTGGTTCTTGGTAGGTAGCGCGGCACCGGGCGCCAATCTCGCCGCGCTGCTGGATCCGCTCATCGGCTTCGCCTTTGGCTCGTCGCTGATATCGATCTTCGCGCGGCTCGGCGGCGGCATCTTCACCAAGGGCGCGGACGTGGGGGCCGATCTGGTGGGCAAGGTCGAAGCCGGCATTCCGGAAGACGACCCGCGCAATCCCGCGGTGATCGCAGACAACGTCGGCGACAACGTCGGCGATTGCGCCGGCATGGCGGCCGACCTTTTCGAAACCTATGCGGTGACGCTGATCGCCACCATGGTGCTCGGCGCGCTGATGATCACGACGGCGCCGATCAACGCGGTGCTGTATCCGCTGGCGCTGGGCGCGGTATCGATCATCGCGTCGATCATCGGTTGCTTCTTCGTCAAGGCGTCGCCGGACATGGTGAACGTGATGCCGGCGCTCTACAAGGGCCTGGCGGTGGCGGGCATCCTGTCGCTGATCGCGTTCTGGTTCGTGACGAGCTGGCTGATTCCCGACAACGCCGTGGCGGCCAGCGGCAGCCAGCTGAAGCTCTTCGGCGCCTGCTTCGTCGGCCTTGCGCTGACCGCCGCTCTGGTCTGGATCACCGAGTACTACACCGGCACGCAATACAAGCCGGTGCAGCACATCGCCCAGGCTTCGACCACGGGGCATGGGACGAACATCATCGCGGGCCTCGGCGTGTCGATGCGCTCGACGGCGTGGCCAGTGATCTTCGTCTGCATCGCGATCCTCGCGTCGTATTCACTCGCCGGCTTGTTCGGCATTGCGGTAGCCGCCACGTCGATGTTGTCGATGGCCGGCATCGTGGTCGCGCTCGACGCCTACGGCCCGATCACCGACAACGCTGGTGGCATCGCCGAAATGGCAGGCTTGCCGGAGAGCGTGCGCAATGTGACCGATCCGCTCGACGCGGTCGGCAACACCACCAAGGCGGTAACCAAGGGCTATGCGATCGGTTCTGCCGGACTGGCTGCGCTGGTGCTCTTCGCAGACTACACGCACAAGCTTGAAAGCTATGGCCAGGCGATCAGCTTCAACCTGAGCGACCCGATGGTGATCGTCGGGCTGTTCATCGGCGGATTGATTCCTTACCTCTTCGGCGCGATGGCAATGGAGGCCGTGGGCCGGGCAGCCGGTGCGGTGGTCGAGGAAGTACGTCGACAGTTTCGCGAGATTCCCGGGATCATGGACGGCACCGGCAAGCCCGAATACGGCAAGGCCGTGAGCATGCTGACCGGTGCGGCCATCAAGGAAATGATGATTCCGTCGCTGCTGCCGGTGGTGGTGCCGATCGTGGTCGGCCTTGTGCTTGGGCCCAAGGCGCTCGGTGGGTTGCTCATGGGAACGATCGTCACCGGACTCTTTGTCGCCATCAGTATGTGCACGGGTGGCGGTGCCTGGGACAACGCCAAGAAATACATCGAAGACGGGCATCATGGCGGCAAGGGTTCCGAAGCCCACAAGGCCGCAGTCACCGGCGACACTGTAGGCGACCCCTACAAAGACACGGCGGGCCCGGCGGTCAATCCGCTGATCAAGATCATCAACATCGTGGCACTGCTGATCGTGCCGCTGGTGGTCAAGTTCCACGGTGGCGATGCGGCCGCAGCGGTGCCGACGAAGATCGAGACGCCCCCGGCTGCGATGGCACCGGCACCGGCACCTGCGGTTGCTGTTGCTCCGGCACCGAGCGCTGCGGCCGGCGCGGTGGCGGCGATCGAGGCTGCCTCGGTCAAGGTCGAGAACGGCGTCGTCAAGTTCTACTTCGAGAGCGGCAAGGCCGATGTTGCGCCGAGCGGCAAGGAGGCGCTGGCCGATGTCATCAAGGCGGTGCAGAGCGGCAGCACCGCGCTCGTAAGCGGCTATCACGATGCCAGCGGAGATGCGGCGAAAAATGCGGAATTGGCAATGCAGCGCGCCCTGGCGGTGAGCGAAGCGCTCAAAGCGGCAGGTGCGCCTGCAGACAAGATCGAGTTGGCTGAGCCCGAGCAGTCTCAGGCCGACGGCACGGCGGCTGAAGCGCGCCGGGTCGAGGTAAAGATCAAGTCCTGAAGAAGATCAAGCCCTGAGACCGGGCTTGGGCTCACCTCAGGAGGGTCGGCATCAGTTCAGTGCGGTCATGCTGGGTTGGCGCGTGTCCGGCGCACCCGGCAAGGTATCGAACTGCGACGGCCCCTCTGGCAAGCGCGAATCGGCGAATTCATGGAGCGCGGCAACCCAGCGTCCAGCGGACGAATCGGCCGGTTCGTCATTTGTAAAAATGCCGTTCCGGATAAAGAAAGTCTCGCCGTTGGCGCGCTCCGCGTGCAGCTCGATCAACCGCTGGATAGGGAAGGTGTAAGTCACCAGCTTTTCCTTCGACTTCCGATCCTTGGCGCCGCAATTGAAAAAACCCTCGGCCGCGATCACGATGCAGGAACCATCGACGGCGCTGGGCTCTTCTCCCGCCGCACCGCACCGCCACACCGCCGACGGCAACCGCGCTCGCACTTTGTCGATGACGAGGTCGCGTTGCTTGTTCAGGCTGTTGAGCGGCGGCACCAGACTGCGCAGTTGCCGAAGCCGCTCCGCAAAATTGTCTTCAAGAGTGAATTCCACGTGGTGCGCTGCCTCACCGGAGCGCTTGACGACTTGCATGACGACTTGCCGAGAGTTGCTCACTGCGTTCATCCTGAAAAAACGGTTGTTGGCGCACTGGCGGCACCAATTGTTTCTAACTGTATATTGCTTTTTTGACAGTGGGTAGACAGCAATAAGTACACAACTACAGCAGCATTTCCGGGACTATCGGCGCGATCAACGAGTTATAGAGCCGTTTGAAAAACCCGGATTCTGGCTCGCTCGTCAAGATCATTTCGTTCTCGCCATCGGTGGTCAGCCACTCAAGGGTTCCGGCCGGCTTCGTCAAACGCAAACGGTACGAGTTCTGCAGTTTGCTGATGTTGATGATTCGCAGCATTTCGCGTGCCAGTTGCGGGCTGTCGACGACCACGCCCATCTCCGTGTTCTGGCTGGCCGAACGCGGGTCGAGGTTCATCGAGCCGATGAATACGCGCCGCTTGTCGATCGCCGCGGTCTTGGCGTGCAGCCGGCCGAGCGACTTGCCGAACGAGCCAAAACGCTTGCTCGCCGTGGTGCGCTCCGGGCTCAGTTCGTACACGTCCGCACCGGTTTTGAGCAAGCGCTCCCGATAGCGCGCATAACCTGTGTGCACCAGCGGCTCGTCGTTGGCCGCCAGCGAGTTGGTGAGCAGCGTGAGCTTGACGTTACGCTTGGCCAGATCTTCGAACGCAGCCATGCCCTTCTCACCCGGCACCAGGTACGGCGACGTCAACTCCACATCGGTCTTGGCGTCGAGCAGCAAGCCCCACACCTTCATCGTCACGCTGGTGGCGACTGCCTCGTCTTCGGTCATGTAAGTCGGCTTGCTCGCCGGGTCGGCAATGGCGAGTGCTTCACCCCAAAGCAGGCCAAGCTGCCCGCCGTCGAGCTCCTCGCCGATCGGGCCATAGCCCAGGATGTCCGAAGGCGGCAGCTCTATCTTCAGCGCCGGCGCGGACATGCCGACCCAGCTGTCGAAGTCGGCACCCGTCAGCTTGCGACCGCCCTCCGGCGTCACGATTTCTTCGATCGGCCGCACTTGCTCGCTGTTCCAGTAACCATCGAAGATGGTCTCGAACTCCGGCACCACCTTGCCGATGACCAATGCGTCCATGTCGATGAAGTTCTGTGCCTCGCTCAAGACGAAATACTCGTCCGCAATGTTGCGACCGCCCACTACCGCCATCGTGCCGTCGGCTATGAAGAGCTTGTTGTGCATGCGATGGTTGAGCCGGCCGATTTCATGCGGCGAGGCCGCGAAGCGCGAAATGAATCCGTTGCGGCCACAGCAGAACGGGTTGTACAGGCGCACGTCGACGTTTTGCGTTTCGGACAAGGCCAGCAACAGCTGCTGGCTCTTCACCGTGTAGAGGTCATCGACCAGGACCCGCACCTTGACGCCGCGCAACGCCGCCTCGCGCAGCGAGCGCAGCAACAGGCGCCCGACCGCGTCATTTTCAAGCTGGTAGTACTGCACCACCAGCGACCGCTGGGCGCGCTGCGCGAGTTGGATGCGCGCATCGAGCGAATACACGCCCAACGGCATCAAGCGAAAACCGGAGTGTTCGCCGGGTGGTGTGGAGGCCACGGCGATCTTGGCCAACGCCGTCGACGGATCTGCTTGAGTCGAGGTCGCCATAGCGCGTTCGCGCATCGGCGGCAGCGAACCACACGCACCGAGCAAGGCGATGACCGACAGTGCCAGCAAAGCGCGCAGCCACGGCAGGTGAATGAAAGCAGAGGGTCGGAAAAAAATTTTCATGCTTTTATTTCGTGTTCACTCCATCAAGTACGCCATTGAGTGCATCTTGGTTTCAATGCGGCCCGGCAAAACTACCCGCCCTAGAATTCGGCTGCCACTTGCCGGGAGTTACACCATGGCACATTTCGTTCGATCGATCCTCTCACGTTGCACGCCGATCGCCTTTGCTTTGCTGGCGAATCAGCCTGCTGTGGCTGCGCTGGACATCGGCGACATCGCACCGAAGTTCACCGCCAATGCGGCGCTGGGTGGCAAGACCTTTCGCTACTCGCTCGCCGAAGCGCTGGCCAAGGGCCCGGTCGTCGTCTACTTCTTTCCGGCGGCCGACTCTGCCGATTGCTCGATCGAAGCGCATGCCTTCGCCGAGGCCACCGACAAGTTCGCCGCGCTCGATGCCACGGTTATCGGTGTATCGGCAGACGACATCGGCACGTTGTCGAAATTTTCGGTTCGTTCGTGCCAAAGCCGTTTCCCAGTGGCATCGGATGAAACCAAGACCGTCATCCAGGGGTTCGATGCGTTCATGCAGACACGGCCGGACTTTGCCAATCGGCTCTCGTACCTGATCTCGCCGGATGGCAAAGTGGCGTACTACTACCAAAACCTGAATCCGGACAAGCACGTCGAGCGGATGCTGGCGGCGGTGCGCGCCCTGCCGAAAGCGCCGGCGCGCTGACCGGCAGATGGCGATCCCGGTCAGGCTGCTGCGGTTCCCCCGCTGGCCGGGCGCCGTCGACATGGGCGTGTTGAAGGCAGTTGATGGCTGGCAGCCAGTGTTCGCCAGCAAAAGGATCGGCAACACGACTGCAACGTCTATCGACCTTGCGAGAGAATTCGACCATGCAACTCAATTACATCGCCAACACGAGTGTGGCCTCGGCATCCGGGCGCACCTTGCCGGTCATCGACCCATCCGACGGCCAGATCTTCGACGAACTGCAACGCGGCAACGCCGATGACATCGACAGCGCCGTGCGCGCCGCACGCGATTGCTTCGAGACGACATGGAGCAAAGTCAACGCAGCCGATCGCGGCCGGCTGCTCTACAAGTTCTCGCAAAAAATAGCCGAGCATGTCGATGAACTGGCACTGCTCGAACAACGGGACTGCGGCAAGCCGGTCAAGCAAGCCCGCGCCGATGCACTGGCATTGGTGCGCTACTTCGAGTTCTATGCCGGCGCCTGTGACAAGTTCCATGGCGAGACCATTCCCTATCTCGATGGCTACAGCGTCTTCACATGGCGCGAGCCGCACGGCGTCACCGGCCATATCATTCCGTGGAACTATCCAATGCAGATCTTTGGGCGCAGCGTGGGCGGCGCCCTTGCTGCCGGCAACGTGTGCGTGATCAAACCGGCCGAAGACGCCTGCCTGTCTCTCCTACGTGTCGCGCAACTCGCAGCCGAAGCAGGCTTTCCGCCCGGCGCCCTGAACATCGTGACGGGGTACGGGCATGAAGCCGGCGACGCGTTGGCACGCCACGAAGGCATCGATCACATCAGCTTCACCGGCAGCCCGAAGATCGGCACGCTGATCCAGCAAATCGCAGCGGAACGGCATTGCCCGGTCACGCTCGAACTCGGCGGCAAGAGCCCGCAGATCATCTTTGCCGATGCGGACATCAACGCCGCTGTTCCGGTACTTATCAATGCCATCGTGCAAAACGCCGGCCAAACCTGTTCGGCCGGCTCGCGCGTGCTGATCGAGCGCGACATCTACGAGCTGCTGCTCGAGCGCCTCGGCCATGCTTTTTCTGCGCTGCGTGTCGGTCCTGCCGCGATGGATCTCGACCTCGGTCCGCTGATTCGCCAATCGCAGCAGCAGCGCGTATGGGACTTTCTTTCGGATGCACAGCACGCCGACATTCCAATGGTGGCCCAAGGTGTCGTCGTCGACGAAGCGCCCGACACAGGCTTCTACCAAGCGCCCACCCTGTTGCGCGATGTGCCGGTAATGCACCGTCTGGCGCAAGAAGAAGTCTTTGGCCCGGTGCTTGCGGCAATGCAGTTCCGCGATGAAGACGAAGCGGTGGCGATGGCCAACGCCACGCAGTTCGGGCTGGTCGCGGGCGTCTGGACCAACAACGGCGCGCGTCAGTTCCGCATGGCCAAGCGCGTCCGCGCAGGTCAGGTGTTCATCAACAACTACGGCGCTGGCGGCGGTGTCGAGCTGCCCTTCGGCGGTGTCAAGTCATCGGGCTATGGACGCGAAAAAGGTTTCGAAGCCCTTTACGGGTTCACCACGCTGAAGACCGTTGCCGTCCGACACGGCTAAATCGCCCGCCCGCATACCCACGTCCATGACCGCACGCGTAATCCCTCTCGTCGATGAGCGTAGCCGCTTGCAGACGCCTCTGATCGGCAATGAGGTGGTCGCACCGACCGGGCATCTGGCGGATCGGCTTGGCCGGCCCCTGACCGACTTGCGCATCAGCGTGACCGACCGCTGCAACTTTCGGTGCAGCTACTGCATGCCGAAAGACGTGTTCGACAAGAACTACGACTACCTTCCGCACAGTTCGCTGCTGAGCTTCGAGGAGATCACGCGGCTTGCACGGCTCTTCGCATCGCACGGCGTGCGGAAGATCCGCCTTACCGGTGGCGAGCCGCTGCTGCGCAAGAATATCGAGGTGCTCATCTCGCAGCTCGCGGCTATTCGCTGGAACAACGCCACTCCGGAAGGCGCCCCGCTCGACCTCACGCTCACCACCAACGCGTCGTTGCTGGCGCGCAAGGCCGGTGCACTCAAGGCGGCCGGCCTGCAGCGTGTGACGATCAGCCTCGACGGCCTCGACGACACGGTATTCCGCCGCATGAACGATGTCGACTTTCCGGTAGCCGACGTGCTGGCCGGCATCGATGCCGCGGTGGTCGCCGGCCTTGGCCCGATCAAGATCAACATGGTTGTGAAGCGCGGCACCAACGATCAGGAAATTCTGCCGATGGCGCGGTACTTTCGCGAGCATTACGACGGGCGCGTAGTGCTGCGCTTCATCGAGTACATGGATGTCGGTGCCACCAACGGCTGGCGCATGGACGAGGTCATGCCGTCGTCGGACGTGCTCGCGCGCATTGCCGCCGAGTTCCCACTAGTGCCCCTTGAAGCAAGCATGCCAGGTGAAACCGCACAGCGCTGGGCCTACGCAGATGGCGGTGGCGAGATCGGCGTGATCAGCAGCGTGACACAGGCCTTTTGCAGCGACTGCAGCCGCGCGCGCCTGTCGACCGAAGGGAAGCTTTACCTCTGCCTCTTCGCGCACGGTGGACATGACCTGAAGCCGCTGTTGCGAGGTCACGCGAGCGACGAACAGATCGTTTCTCGCATTGGAAACATCTGGCAAGGCCGTGCAGATCGGTATTCGGAACTGCGTGCACTCCGTGGTCCAGACACCGGCGCAGCGGATGACGACACCGGCTCGACCGGCACGCCGCGCCGGGTCGAAATGAGCTACATCGGCGGATGAACTCCCTCGCCACCGACGACGTCACCGGGCTGGTGCTCGCGGGCGGACGGGGGTCGCGGATGGGTGGCATCGACAAGGGGCTGCAACAGTTCAATGGAACGCCGCTCGCAGTGCGTGCCGCGTCGCGCCTAGCATTACAGGTGGGGTGCGTCGCCATCAACGCCAACCGCAACCTGCCAATCTACGAAGCATTCGAATGGCCGGTATGGCCGGACAACGACCCCGCCGACTACGCTGGCCCGTTGGCGGGCTTTTTGACCGGCTTGGCGCGCTGTGAAACCGACTATCTGCTGACGGTGCCATGCGACACGCCGCTCTTTCCGCACGATCTGGTGCGTCGCCTCGCCGATGCGATATCGAGTGCTGATGCGGACATCGCAATGGCCAGCACGCTGCTTCGGCCGCAGCCGGTGTTCAGCCTGCTACGCGTCAGGTCTCGTGAAAGTGCTCGTCAGGATTCGCGGGCTGATGCGCCTACCGACATGCGCGAGAGTTTGCAGCGCTTCATTCGGGACGGCGGCCGGAAGATCGGCGCATGGACCGCGTTGCACCACACGGTGCTCGTGCCTTTCGATCGGCCAGGCGACGCGCGCGACGCCTTTACGAATGCGAACACGTTGCACGAGCTGCACGAGCTGGAGATGCGATGAGCCGCATTGCCGAGATCGCTGCTGCTCTCGCGGCTTCAGTCGCTGCTCCAACTGCTGGTTCAGCTTGCAACGCGGTCTCCAGCGATAAGGCAGTCACCCTGAGCGTAGAAGGCGCACTGGCCTTTCTTGAACGGCTCACGGACGAGGTCGTCGTGACTCAAGCCGAACGCATCGCACTGCGCGACGCACTCGGCCGAGTGCTGTCCGAAGACATCGTCTCGCCCGTCAGCGTGCCACCGCACGACAACTCCGCCATGGACGGCTTCGCCTTCGACGGTGCGCTACTGCCGAGCGCAGCGGCGGACAAAGCAGGAACGAACGATGCGCAGCCAGACGCGTCGTTGAGCCTGCGTATCGTTGGCACGGCACTGGCTGGCGCCGCATGGCGCGGGCCGCTTGCCGCCACCGATGCGGTGCGCATCATGACTGGCGCCGTCATGCCGGCCGGACTCGACACCGTGGTGCCGCAAGAGTTTTGCCAGATCGAAGGCGGCCGCATCAGCTTTTCAGCGAAAGCCCTGCGCCGCGGTGACAATCGGCGCTTTGCAGGGGAAGACCTGATGCAGGGTCAGCCCGCGCTGATGCGCGGTGAGCGTCTCTCGCCGGCCGCGCTCGGCATGGTCGCAAGCCTTGGGCTGCCAATGGTGCCGGTGGTGCGTCGATTGCGCGTTGCCTACTTCTCTACGGGCGACGAGATTCTGAGCTTGGGCGAAGCACCACGCGAAGGCGCGGTGTACGACAGCAATCGCTACACGCTGTTCGGCTTGCTCATTCGCCTCGGCTGCGAGGTGATCGACCTTGGCCTGGTCCGCGACGATCCGATTGCCCTTTCAGACACGCTGCGACAGGCAGCACGCGAGGCCGACGCCATCATCACCAGCGGGGGGGTCAGCATGGGCGCAGCCGACCACACGCGCGCAGTGATGGAACGGCATGGCGATATCGCGTTCTGGAACCTTGCGATGCGACCCGGTCGTCCGCTCGCCGTAGGACTGATTGCGCGCGTACAAAATGACTTTGTGGAAGCCCCCGCGCTGCTGTTCGGATTGCCCGGCAATCCGGTCGCGGCAATGGTGACCTTTCTGGTTCTGGTCCGTCCGGCCTTGTTGCGAATGATGGGGTGCCACGCTGCGGCGAGCGCACCGTTGCCCTTGCTGCGAGCGCGCAGCGCAGGCCCTATCCGCAAGAAGCCGGGTCGCACTGAATACCAGCGCGGCTTCGTGCAACCAAAGGCTAGTGGCCTGCCAGAAGTACGCATCGCCGGAAACCAGGGCTCGGGCGTTCTGAGTTCGATGGTCGAGGCCAACGGGTTCGTGGTGCTGCACCATGAGCAAGGCAGCGTCTCTGCGGGCGATGAGGTCGACGTGATGATGTTCGACGGCCTGATCTAAGCGCCCTAAAAACCGAGAGGCGCCGGTGCAACCGAGCCGAATCAAGTTGATGCAGCAGACGCCGATCTTTGGCGCTATACGGGACGATGCGCTGGCTTTTTTGCTGGCGCCCGCGCCGGCGGTTCACATTACGGCAGGCAGCTATTTCTTTCGCGAAGGCGAGCCTGCGCAATCGATGTTCGTGCTCGAAGCGGGTCGCTCGAACGCGTTGCATGGCCGCAGCCGGACAACGTCGACCCAAGCCGACTGAACCCGCCTAGAGCCGTCCCAGCGCCCGCTCCACTCCCTTGTTCGCCAACATGTCGGCACGCTCGTTACCCGGATCGCCCGAGTGACCCTTGACCCAGCGCCATTCGATTTGGTGACCGCCCTCCTGCACAAGCTTGTCGAGCCTCTGCCAGAGTTCGACGTTTTTCACTGGCTGCCCGCTCGAGGTGCGCCAGCCCTTCAGCTTCCAGCCGCGCACCCATTCCATGATGCCCATGCGCACGTACTGACTGTCGAGATACAGCATCACCTTGCAAGGTCGCTTGAGCGCGTTCAGGCTTTCGATGACGGCGGTCAGCTCCATGCGGTTGTTCGTGGTGGCAAGTTCGCCGCCGAACAGTTCTTTTTCGGTGGCACCCGACTTGAGCCAGGCACCCCAACCGCCCGGCCCCGGGTTGCCCTTGCAGGCCCCGTCGGTGTAAATCACGACTTCGTCCAGACTCAAATTTTTCTTTCGTTTTCTGATGGAGGCGACCGGTGCACCTTGCCCGCAATGGGCACCGGCGCCGTAGCGCGTGCCGAGGCGCGGCGCCAGTCGGCACTGAGCAGCCGCATGCCTCGCACGCGCTTCACCGCGACTAAAAAATAGACTGCACCGAAGATGGGCCACCAGCGCTCGCCGGCCGTGTCCATCCAGCGGCACCGCTCCAACCAGGTCTCGCTGTTGACCGCCGGCCGATAGGCGCCAAAGCGCCCAGATTCGACCTCGAAACTGAGCAACCGCAACCAGTCGCGCATGCGCCTGAAGCCGATGAATTCCCCGGCCTCCGGCAAAAACAATTGCCCGAATCCGAGGTGCCGGTAAAGATGGGCGCGCCGCTGCCGCATGCCCCACAAGCTCGATGGATTCAGCCCGCAGATGACCACGCGGCCTTCTGGCACAAGCACCCGCTCGACTTCGCGCAAGGTCGCATGCGGATCATTACTGAGTTCGAGTGCGTGTGGCAGCACCACCAAGTCGAGGCTGTTGGCTGAAAACGGCAGCGCCGCAAAATCCGTAATGAGGGAACCACGCAAGCGCGGTCGCAAACTGGCTTGTGCTGGGTCTGCCGCAGCCAGCCAGCGGTGCGGCATGCGGTTGGTCCGCAGGCCCTCTATTTCTGGCACGCCGAGCTGCAACGCGTGATAGCCGAAGATGTCTGCTACCGCGTGGTCGAACTGCGCCTGCTCCCACGCCAGCAGATAGCGGCCCGGAGGGGTCTCGAACCACTCGTGCAAATCTATAATTTGACCGACCATGAACCTCGTTCCATTACCCGCTTTTACCGACAACTACATCTGGATGCTGCACGACGGGCGCAATGCGATCGTTGTAGATCCGGGCTTGGCCAAACCGGTTTTCGACGCACTGAAGCGTGCCAACCTGAACCTCGCCGCGATTCTAGTCACGCACCATCACGCCGATCACACCGGCGGCGTGGCCGAGTTGCATGCAGCGAGCGGCGCCAAGGTCTTTGGCCCTGCACGCGAGCACATTCCCGATCCGTTTACCCCACTGAAGCACGGCGACCACGCAGAAGCGCTTGGTCTCGACTTCGAAGTGATCGACATCCCGGGTCACACCGCGGGCCACATTGCGTTTTTTCTGCCGGCGCAGGAATCTGCGGGCCACGAGGCAGCACCGCTGCTGTTTTGCGGTGACACGCTCTTCTCTGGTGGCTGCGGCCGCCTGTTCGAGGGAACGCCGGCGCAGATGTTGTCTTCGCTTGATGCGCTGAGTGCTTTGCCTGACGCAACGCGCGTGTGCTGCGGCCATGAATACACACTTGCTAACCTCCGCTTTGCCAAGGCGGTGGAACCAGCGAACACCGAACTGACTCAGTACAACGCGCAGTGCGAAGCATTGCGTGCGCTCGGGCAACCGACGCTGCCTTCGCAACTCGCGACCGAGCGCCGGATCAACCCCTTTCTTCGCAGCCGCGAAGCCACTGTCCTTCGAGCGGTGCATGCGCATGCCGAGCTTCCCGCCGATGCGGTCGATGCCGACGTGTTTGCCGCACTGCGCCAATGGAAAAACGACTTCCGATGAAATTTCTGATTGCTGCCTGCGTCGCAGGTGCCTTGCTGCTCGCGGGCTGTGCAACGCCCACATCTCCCTCTTCTTCCACGGTTACCGGCTCCAGTTCCGGCGGCGCCGGCGGCGCCAGCGGCGCCGCAGCGACGTACCCCGGAGGCCCGCTGCAGCCGATCACCGCGGGCAAGGCCACGTCGTTGAATGTGATGCCGCTCGCGCCGCCAACCGACATGTGGGACCGCATCCGCCGCGGCTTCAAGATGCCGAACCTCGACAACGAGGCAGTGCACGACCGCGAGCAGTGGTACGCCACCCGGCCCGACTACATCCAGCGCATGACCGAACGCTCGAACAAGTATCTCTTCCACGTCGTCGAAGAGCTCGAACGCCGCGACATGCCGACCGAGATCGCCCTGCTACCCTTCATTGAGAGCGCCTTCAATCCGCAAGCCGTATCGAGCGCTCGCGCTGCCGGCATGTGGCAGTTCATGCCGGCCACAGGCACTGACTACGACCTGAAGCAGAACGTCTTTCGCGACGACCGTCGCGACGTGCTGGCATCGACCCGCGCCGCGCTCGATTACCTGCAAAAGCTCTACGGCATGTTCGGCGATTGGCAACTGGCACTGGCGGCCTACAACTGGGGTGAAGGCAGCGTCGGCCGCGCCATTGCCCGGAATCAGAAGCTCGGCTTGCCCACTACCTACAGCGACCTGAACATGCCGGCGGAGACGCGGCAGTATGTGCCCAAGCTGCAAGCTGTCAAAAATATCGTCGCCAATCCACAGGCTTTCAATACCGAGCTGCCGCTGATCGCCAACCACCCGTATTTTCAAACGGTGACGCTCACTCGCGACCTCGACGTGAACCTTGCCGCCAAGCTGGCTGACACGCGCATCGAAGACTTTCGCGCACTGAATCCCGCCGCGCAAAAGCCGGTTTTGCTGGCTGCCGGTACCCCACAGATTCTTTTGCCTTGGGACAACGCGGCCGTGTTTCAGCGTAACTTCGAGGCTTACACGCAGGGTCAGTACGCCAGTTGGACCGCATGGACGGTGACGACCACCATGACAGTTGCCGACGCCGCGCAACGCGCCGGCATGAGCGAAGTCGACCTGCGATCCATCAATGCGATTCCGCCGCGCATGCTGATCAAGACCGGCTCGACGCTGATAGTGCCTCGCTCGGCCAAGGTGCTCGAAGACGTGGCGGCCGTGGTAGCCGACACCGGTCAGCTGAGCTTTCAGCCGGAAATCGTCACCCGCAAGACCACCGTCAAAGCCGGCCGTAACGACAGCGTCGCGAGTATCGCGCGGCGTTACCGGTTGAGCGCCACGAACGTGGCCGACTGGAACGACGTCAAGCCGAATCATGCGTTCTCGCGTGGCTACCAGGTGGTCGTGTATTTGCCGGTTCAAGCAGCACGGGCCGCTCACGTCGGCAGCGGCAATGCGCAGCTGATTCGTGCAAGCCGTGACGACCGTGGCGCGCGGTCGCAGCGCGCTCCTCAGCAGGCGATGTCCGCACCGCGCGGCAAGCAGCCAAGCATTAAGGCGGTAAGCCAGCGCGCTCCGGCGCCGATTGCGAAGAGCACGTCGAGCAAGCCGTCGATCAGCAAGGTGCTTGCGAGCAGCAAGCAGGTCGTGCGCGAAAAACGCGGTGGCGAGCCGGTCAAGAAAAAGCGCTGACCCTCAGAGCTTTTCCGTCTCACCGCTCTGGGGCTGCCATTTCATCAGACGCTTCTCGATCAGGCCGACAATGCCGTCGAGCACCAGTGCAAACGCGGTGAGAACGACGATGCCGGCAAACACGGTGTTGACGTCGAAGGTGCCCTCGGCCTGCAAAATCAGGTAGCCGACACCGCGCGCCGACCCCAGGTATTCGCCGACCACCGCGCCGACGAAGGCCAGGCCCACGGACGTGTGCAGGCTTGAAAACACCCAGCTCGTCGCGCTCGGCAGGTACACGGTGCGCAGTAACTGGCGTTGGTTGGCGCCCAACATTCGAGCATTGGCCAGGATCACCGGACTTACTTCGCGCACACCCTGGTACACGTTGAAAAACACGATGAAAAAAACCAGCGTGACCGCCAGCGCGACCTTGCTCCAGATCCCCAGGCCCAGCCACAGCGAAAAGATCGGTGCGAGGATCACTCGGGGCATCGAGTTCGCGGCCTTGATGTAAGGGTCGAGGATGAGGCCGGCGGTCGGTGCCAGCGCGAGCCACAACCCGCATGCCAGGCCGAGTGCCGTGCCGATGAAGAAGGCCAGCACGGTTTCGATGAGGGTGGTGCCGAGGTGCAGGTAGATGTCGGCGTTGCCTTTCAGGCCTTCGGGGAACAGCGAGTTCGCCGGCACATTGAACGGCATGAACCAGCTCCAGATGCGCCCTGCTACCTGAATCGGCTCGCCGAGGAAGAAGGCGAACTGCTGGTTGCGCGAGGCCGCGTGCCACGCCACGAGAATGATGACCAGCAGGGCGATCTGCCAGAAGCGCGCATTGCGTTCGTTCGGCTTCAAGGTCATCACGCAGCCTTCTTCAGCTGTTGCGCGTAGCCCTTGAGCACCTCGTCGCGCAGCACGTTCCATATTTGCGTGTGCAGCTCGACGAAGCGCGGGTGCGTGCGAACCTCGGCCACATCACGCGGCCGGTCCAGGTCGATATTGAATTCGCCGATGGGATGCGTGGCCGGTCCGGCCGACAGCACGACGACGCGGTCGCTCATCGCAATGGCTTCGTCCAGGTCGTGCGTGATGAACAGCACCGCCTTCCTCTTAGCGGCCCATAGATCCAGTACTTCGTTTTCCATCAGCTGTCGCGTCTGCACGTCGAGCGCGCTGAAGGGTTCGTCCATCAAAATGATGTCGGGGTCGAGCGCCAGCGTTTGCGCCAGCGCTACGCGTTTACGCATACCGCCTGACAACTGGTGCGGATAGCGATCGCCGAAGTCTGAAAGCCCCACGCGCGCCAGCCAGGCATTGCCCTGCGACCTGGCTTCTGCGTCGGACACGCCGCGGTACTGGAGGCCGACCATCACGTTGTCGAGCGTGCTGCGCCACGGCATCAACGCTTCGCTCTGGAACATGTAGCCGGCGCGTGTGTTGATGCCGACAAGGGGTTCGCCAAACACTTTGATGACGCCCGAAGAAGGTGAAAGCAGACCGGCACCAACGTTGAGCAAAGTCGACTTGCCGCAGCCAGTGGGCCCGACCACCGAAACGAATTCGCCCGCCTTGATGCGCAGCGTTGTATCGGCCACCGCGGTGTAGCGTTGGCCGGGATCATCCTTGGATCTGAAAGTGCAGGAGATATTGAGAAGTTCGAGAGCGTATTCGGACATGCGGGAATTTTGGCATCGCGCCGTGCAAGGCGGACAAAGAAAAAACCCGGCCTGAGCCGGGTCGCTGGACGCTCGAAAGTCAGGCTTTGAACCTATCCTTCGCGCGCTTGGCAAACTCGTTGGTGTACAGCTTGGCGATGTCGATCTTGTCGGCCTTGACGCTGGTGTCGAAACTGGCGATGGCGGTGAGTGCAGTCTTGGGTCCATCGGCTGGCACGATGCCGTCGATCGCGATCGATTCGCGGACCTTGTCGAAGGACGCGAGATACAGCGCGCGGTCACCCAGCAGATAGGCCTCCGGCACGGTCTTGATAATGTCTCCCGGCCCGGCGGTCTGCAGCCACTTGAGGCCATGGACGATCGCATTGGCCAGCGCCTGGCAAGTGTTCGGATTCTTTTGGATGTACTCCATCGATGCATAGAGACAGGCCGCGGGCATCATCCCGCCGAACACGTCTTGCGTACCCTTGAGGGTGCGCGTGTCGCTGATGATCTTCACGTCGCCCTTTTGCTCGAGCATGGTCATCACCGGGTCGGTGTTGCTGATCGCATCGATCTGGCCCGAGCGCAGCGCGGTGAGCGCACCGGCCGCGACGCCGACGCCGATGTAGCTCACGTCGGTCGCCTTCAGCCCGCCGCGCGACAGCACCAGATTGGCGACCATGTTGGTGGAAGATCCCGGTGCCGAGACGCCGATCTTCTTGCCCTTGAGATCAGCCAGCGCCTTGTAATTTGGCATGGCTTTGGTCGACACACCCACCGCGATCTGCGGCGCGCGGCCTTGCAGCACGAAGCACTGAAACGCCTGGTTCTTCGCCTGCAGATTGATGGTGTGCTCGAAGGCTCCGCAGCAGACATCGGCGGAGCCGCCGACCACCGCCTGCAATGCGCGTGCGCCACCCGCGAAATCGGAGATTTCGACCTCGAGCCCTTCGGCCTTGAAGTAGCCGAGCTGCTCCGAAATAGTGAGCGGCAAGTAGTAGAACGCCGCCTTGCCTCCAACGGCAATCGAGACCTTTGTTTTCTCGAGTTTGGGTTGGGCGTGCAGTCGGCGCACTGCGATGGTCGCAGCGGCCAACGCGCCTGCAGAAGTGAAGAGACGGCGATTAAGCATGCTATGAGCTTGGGGCCGGCCCTCCTCTGCTGCATCGGGAACATCCCGTGCGGGTTTTTACGTAAGCAAGAAGCTCTCTGGAAATTCTCTGCGGGCCGACAAAGAGAATTGCCGCGTTCACCACAAAACAGAAGTCGTGCGTGTCCTAACGCCGGTCGACCAGCGCATGCGCGATGGTGCCGAGATCAACGTATTCCAGCTCGCTGCCCGCCGGCACGCCGCGCGCTAGCCGCGTCACACGCAAGCCGCGTTGCTTCAACGCCTCGCCGATGACGTGCGCGGTGGCCTCGCCTTCGGCCGTAAAGTTGGTCGCGAGGATCACCTCGCTAACCGTGCCGTCTAGCGCACGATCGAATAGCTTCTGCAAGCCGATGTCCTTGGGCCCAATGCCGTCGAGCGGACTGAGCTTGCCCATCAGTACGAAGTAGTAGCCGCGGAAAGCGCCCGTGCGTTCCAGTGCGGCCTGGTCGGCTGGCGTTTCGACGACGCATAGCTTGGTGGCATCGCGACGATCATCCAGACACACGCTGCAGATGGAAGCTTCGGTGAAGGTGTTGCAACGATCGCAATGCCGCACTTCCGTGGCCGCCTGCTGCAAGGCGCGCGCGAGCAGCTGCGTTCCCTCGCGGTCGTGTTGCAATAAATGAAACGCCATGCGCGACGCTGACTTGACGCCCACGCCCGGCAGGCGACGCAGCGCATCGACCAGCGCGTCGAGCGAGTTGGAATCAGCCACTGACGACGTACATCAAAACGGCAGCTTCATGCCGGGCGGCAAGCCGGGCATGCCGGCGGTGAGCTTGCCCATCTTCTGTTCACTGGTCTCTTCGGCTTTGCGTACCGCAGCGTTGAAGGCAGCGGCCACGAGGTCTTCCAGCATGTCTTTGTCGTCGGCCAAGAGGCTCGGATCGATGGTGATGCGCTTCACGTCGTGCTTGCATGTCATGAGCACTTTGACAAGGCCCGCGCCCGACTCGCCTTCAACCTCGATCGTGGCCAATTCGTCCTGCGCCTTCTTGAGGTTGTCCTGCATCGCCTGCGCCTGCTTCATGAGGCCGGCAAGTTGTCCTTTGTTGAACATCGTTTGATCCTGGTGGTTGGAATGATTGAAGGGATTGAATTGAATTGAATTGTGTGCAGGGGCGTCGTGGACTGCAATTGCCATATCGGGCGCTACCTGGACCTTACGCAGGTCGCAAGGTTCCGGGGACGATTTTCGCGTCGAAGTCGCGCATCAGCGCCTGGACGTCCGGATCGCTGTTGATCGCCTCTTCGGCGGCACGCTGGCGCGCCTCGGCAACCTGTTTATTGCGGCGCGCCGGGCTATCGACGACAACGCCGATCTCGATGGAGATTCCCACGCCGTGCCCCAGCGCGGCCAGCGCAGCTTGCAGCTTGTCGCGAGTCGATGGCTGGTTGAGCGATTCGCGCTCGACGCGCAGCAGCCATTGGTCGATATCGCGCGCGACCAGTTGCGATTGCAGTGCCAGCTCACGGGTCAATGCGGTGACAGCCTCGGCGACGACCATGTGCGTGACCGTGGCATGCCAGAAATCGCCGTCTTCGCTGGAAGGGATTGGTAGCGATGCAGTGGCGCCATCGTCGCGCGGGATGTCGCGTTGGCTTGGTGGCGGCTGAACACGCATCGGTACTGCGACGACGTTGGCGTTGGCGTTGGCGTTGGCGTTGGCGTTGGCGTTGGCGTTGGCGTTGGCGTTGGCGTTGGCGTTGGCGTTGGCGTTGGCGTTGGCGTTGACGTTTCCTCCGTTGCCCTGTGTCGCATCCGTTGACGCCGCAGACCTTCGTTCGTCAGAACTCCGCGAGGGAGCGGTGACGACGGCAAGACGTAGGCCGGGAGGCGCCGCCGTTTCAGTTGCTGCAAGGGGCGGCGCTGCGGACGGGGCCGGCGCACGCTCGGTCATCTGTCGCACCGGAAGCGACGTGGGAGTCGAAGCTGCGCGCTCAGACGGAGGAGCTTCGTTCAGAGTTTTTTTTTCTGCAGGCTTGAACGCCAACAGCCGCAACAACACCATCGTGAGCGCCGCGTATTCGTCAGGCGCCAGCCCGAGTTCAACACGCCCGTGCAGGCACAGGCTGTAAAGCAATTGAGTTTCGTCCAACGGCATCAACACGGCGAGGCGCGCGGTCTCGGCGGCGTCGGGATCGGTCGCATCGTTGTTCGATGCAGCACGCGACGGAACGGCCTGCAACACCGCCATGCCCTGCAGCACCGACGACATTTCTTCCAAGGTGGAAGCTGCAGACATGCCGTCGCGACGCAGCGCTTCGGACGTGTCGACCACCGTCTTGCCATCGCCGGTAGCGAGTGCTTCGATCAGCTTGAACACGTGACCGCGGTCGACGCTGCCCAGCATCTGGCGCACGCCGGTTTCAAGCAGCTCGCCGTTGCCGAACGCGATGGCTTGGTCGGTCAGCGACAGCGCATCGCGCATCGAGCCGCGGGCGGCACGGGCCAGTAAACGCAGCGCCTGCACTTCGGCTGGCACCGTTTCGGCTTGCAGCACGCCGGTCAGATGCTCGAGGATCGTCTCCGGCGCCATCGGGCGCAGATTGAACTGAAGGCAACGCGACAGCACCGTGACCGGCACCTTTTGCGGATCGGTCGTCGCCAGCACGAACTTGAGGTACTCGGGTGGCTCTTCGAGCGTCTTGAGCATCGCATTGAACGCCGTGTTTGTCAGCATGTGCACTTCGTCGATCATGAAGACCTTGAACCGACCCTGCACCGGCTTGTAGACCGCTTGTTCGAGCAGCGACTGCACTTCATCCACGCCACGGTTCGACGCAGCATCGAGTTCGGTGTAGTCGACGAACCGACCTGCGTCGATGTCCTTGCACGCCTGGCAAACGCCGCATGGCGTCGCGGTGATGCCACCCTGCCCGTCCGGCCCCTGGCAATTGAGCGACTTGGCGAGAATGCGCGACACCGTGGTCTTGCCGACGCCCCGCGTGCCGGTGAATAAATAGGCGTGATGCAGACGCTGGGTCGTCAGCGCGTTGACCAACGCCTGCACCACATGCTCCTGGCCGACCATTTCTTCAAAGGTCCGAGGCCGGTATTTGCGGGCGAGCACGAGATAAGACATAGATCTATTTTAGGGCGGCACATCGTGCGTTTTGGACCGCCTTTTCCAAGACGCTCCCGTTATGCGACCTTCTAAACCTTGTGGACGGTCCGGTGAAATCTGTCGCCTACAATGACGGTTGACGGGCCTCCCCGCATGGTGAAGTGGCCAACCGGGTCAGGTGGGGAACCAAGCAGCCCTAACTGCGTAGTCAGTGCCGGGGGTAAGGCTCGTCAACCTCATAAATGCTTCGAGTCCCTTGCGACTCGCGCAAGGTCAGTTGCGAACAAGCGCACCGCGCGCAGCGGCCGCTCCGCTAGCCATCGCTGCAGTCATAAGGTAGCCGCCTGTCGGCGCTTCCCAGTCGAGCATTTCTCCGGCGCAGAACACGGCAGGCAGCGCCTTGACCATCAGCCTTTCGTCGAGTGCATCGAACTTCACACCACCCGCGGTGCTGATCGCCTCGTCTATCGGGCGTGTCGCGACCAAACGCAAAGGCACGGCTTTGATCGTGGCCGCCAGTCGCTCAGGAATCTGCATTTCCTCTCTCGTCATCGCCTCGCGCAGCACGCCCGCCTTGATGCCGTCCAGCCCGAGCCGGCTTTTCAGATGGCTGCTGAGCGACCGTGCACCGCGTGGATGCGTCACCGCGGCCAGCACTTGGCTTGCGGTGCGATCAGGAAGCAAGTCGAGCAGCAGCGTCGCGCTGCCTTCAGCTGCAATTTGATCGCGCAGCAAAGCAGAAGCCGCATAGATCAGACTGCCTTCAATGCCGGTCGTCGTCGCCACGAACTCCCCTTTGCGGGCGAAGCATCGGCCCTGTGAATCTGAGAACTCGATGGCGACCGACTTGAAGGGTTGCCCTGCAAATCGGGTGGAAAAATGCTCGCTCCAACCGATGTCGAAGCCGCAGTTGGACGGCAACAACGGCGCGACGTCGACACCCAGCTCCCTCAGCCATGGTGCCCAAGCACCGTCCGAGCCCAGTCGCGACCAGCTCGCGCCGCCCAGCGCGAGTACCACGGCGTCGGCGTGCACAGCTGTCTCTCCATTGGGCGCATCGAAACGAAGCGCGTCACCGGCCCACCCCAGCCACCGATGTCGCATATGAAACTGCACGCCCGCCGTGCGCAACCGGTGCAGCCACGCGCGCAGCAGCGGTGCAGCCTTCATGTCTGTCGGGAACACGCGGCCCGACGTTCCGACGAACGTCTCGACACCGAGGCCGAGCGCCCACTCACGCATCTGTTCAGGCCCGAACGCATCAAGCATCGGTTGCAGCGCAGCGCGCCGATCGCCAAAGCGGCTCGCGAAGATGTCGAAGGGCTCGGAATGCGTCAGGTTCAACCCACCCTTGCCGGCCAGCAAGAACTTGCGACCAACCGAGGGCATCGCGTCGTAGACATGCACCTTAAGCCGCACCTCTGCGCCTGCCGTGCTCAACACTTCCGCGGCCATCAAACCTGCAGGGCCGCCACCGATGACGACAACATTTTTCTCAGCACTCATTCAAGGGATACCAGTTCGCCCTGCCCGGTCAGGAACGCGGCGCGTACCGTGGCACCGGGATTAGCGTTTTGCACGGCAACGCGATAGCGCTGCATCTGCGCGATGAGCGCTGCGTCGCGGTCGGGGTGTGCCGCGGACTTGTAATCGAGCACCCACCAGGTACCGGTTTCGCGATGGCGCACCAGCCTGTCGATGCGCAATTGCTCGCCTTCATGGACGAGGGTGACCTCGTTGCCGTGCCAGTCGATCATGCGCTCGTCCCAAGCCCATGCGCCTGCGCCTGCACGGATGCGCTGCGCGAACGAGGCCGCGTCGCGTGCCTGCGCGGCATCGAGCGTGAACTCGCGCGCCACTGCGCGCACGTGGGCGGCAAGCTGCGGCTCGCCGGGTACCGCCCACTCGAGCAGGCGATGCATCGCTTCGCCGAACGCTGCGGCACGCGTGTCGACGGCGGCGGGCTTATTGACTACCGCGATGACCGCGTTCGCCTGTTTCTTGTATGCAGCGGGAGACTCTTTGAGCGTAAAGCCGCCCGAAGCAGCTTCAGCGGCCATTGGCATCGCCAATGGCTCGTCGACCTCGATCGGCGTGCACCCGCGTTCGAGGCGCACCCACCAGCTGCCTTCGTTCTGGCGCGCCGGTTCGACTGCCGAAAGTACGAGGCGTTCGCGGGCTCGCGTGGTCGCCACATAGAGCCCATTCAGCTCTTCCCGATGGCGCGCGCGCTGCTCCTCTTCAAGCAACGGGATCGCGCAGGCCGGCGGTGACTTCTCACTGGCCATGAAGACAAAGCGCGTCGGCTTGCTGTCGCCGCCCTTCCATTCGACCAACACGCCCATCGTTTGCGAGCGCGGCGCCGCGGCGTCGCAATCGAGCAGGACGACGTTGTCTGCTTCCAGTCCCTTGGCGCCGTGGACGGTCAATAGCCGCACCGCGTCGGGCGCCGTCACAGCCGGTGCGCGGACGCCGCCGGCACGCAGCGCGCGCACCAATCCGTAGGGCGTGGAAAACCGCGCGCCATCGATTTCAAGCGATGCCGAGAGCAGGCCTCGCAAATTGGAGAGAACCGTCTGGCGCAACGCCGCCGGTGCCGCAGCGCCGAACCGGGCCAGGACATCGCCGTCGTGATAGATCGCATCGAGCGCGTCGTGCGGCGGCAGTGTCACCAGTAGAGCCTGCCAGCACAGCAGCCGCTCGCCGAGAGGTGCGAGCGCAGCAGGCAGGTCATCGCCCTTGAGCAGCGCCAGCCACGGCGTACCGGGCTGTGCGCGCTGCCGCAGTGCCAGTTGAACCAGGTCGTCGTCGCCGACTCCGAACAGCGGTGATTTGAGCGCTCGCGCCAACGAAAGATCGTGTGCGGGCGAAACCAGCACATCGACCAGCGCGACCATGTCCTGCACCTCAGGGGCGTCGTGCAGCTCGTTCTTCTCGGGCTGCTGGGCCGAGATGTGCAACTCGCGCAGGGCATCCTGCATGGCAGCGAGCCGGCTGCGGCGACGGGCCAGCACCATGATCTGCTTGGGCGGTGTGCCGTCGGCGATGCGCTGCGCGATCCAGCGCGCGGCCTGCTCGCATTCCTTTTGCAGCAGTTGCTGTTCAGGCAGCACGCGCGGCGTCGTGAGGCTGTCACGCCAATGCAGCATGCCGTCGTCCGCAGGCGCCCCGGCGGTGGCGCCATTCACCGCATCACGTCCGATCGGCAGCAGCCTGAGTACCTCACCAACGTCACGGCGCTCGGTCGTGTGCGCGCGGTAGCCATCGAACTCGCCGGCCTCTTGCGCCGTGCCCATCGCCATGTTGACGAGGCCGACCACCGCCTGCGCATTGCGATGCGTGTGATCGCAATCGAGCAGATCGCCGCCGAGCACATCTGCAACAAAGGCCTTGGCGGCGACAAACACCTGCGGCTCGGCACGTCGAAACCGATAGATGCTTTGCTTCGGATCACCGACGATAAAGACACGCGGCGCGCGCCCAACCGCACCGCCGTACGCACTCAACCAGCTGTAGAGCGCATGCCACTGCAGCGGGTTAGTGTCCTGGAATTCATCGATCAGCAAATGCGCGATGCGTGCATCCAGGCGCTCCTGTACCCAGCCCGACAATGCCGACTCGCCGAGCAGCATCTGCGCGGCTTGCTCGACGTCGTTCATGTCGACCCAGCCATGCGCGCGCTTGACCGCGGCAAATGCGGCCATCAGCACGCGCGTGAGTCGCGTCATGCGCTGCTGATACAGCCATGCGGCGTGTTGCGCTTCAGCGGCGCACAGTAACTGCAGATCGGCTTCGGCTTCTTGCGCGGCCGCGAACTTCTGCAGGTTCTTGTTAAGACGATCTTCGGTCGCGACAAAAAATGCTTTGCGCAACCGGGCGAGCGCGCTAGGCAATGCATCGCCTTCAGGCTCGCCCAAACCAAACACATCGACGATGACTTCGGCGGCCTTCTGTGGCGTCTTGTTTGCTTCGCGCCCCAGCGCTGCCGCGCGGGCCAGCCACTGCTCGCGCACTGCAGCGCCGCGCAAACCATGTGTCGGCAAATCGAACCCGGCCAGTGCCGGATACAAGGTACCGAAGTGCTGCACCGAAGATTCCGGATCGGCCAGCGCAAACTCGACACGTCGCGTCAACGCCTCGCCCAACGCCTTGGCGATCTGCGAGCGACCATGGCTCGCCACGACTGCGTAGTAGTCGGCCAACACATCCTTGTCCTCGGTCAGGGCTTCGAAGAAAGGCCGCCAGGTGTGTGCACGCGCCTCGGCATCGTCTTCGAGCAGCTCATAGTTGGCCGGCAGCTTCAGGTCGCGCAACACCGCCAGCGGAGCATTGCGCAACAGGCCGGCGAACCACGCATGGAAGGTTCGAAACTGCACCGGCCGGCCCCCGTCCAGCAATCGACGGTAGAGCGCTCGCAAACGCGGCGCAGCGTTGGCAGCTTCAGCGGGCTCGACGCCGCGAACGATGAGTTCACCAACCAGCTCTTCAGGCGTGCGTTGCGAGAAATCTTCCAGCCACTGATCGAGCCGCTCGCGCATCTCGCCAGCCGCCTTTTTTGTGAATGTGATGGCCAGGATCTCGTGCGGTTCGCAAGCGCCGTCGCCCTGCTCCAGCAACGCACGCACGATGCGCGACACCAGCATCCAGGTCTTGCCGGCGCCCGCGCACGCCTCGACCGCCACCGAGCGGCGCGAGTCACAGGCAACCGCGTAAAAGGCTTCGCGGGTGACGGACTTTCCGTTACGTCCGTACGCAGGCGCCTTCATGCCGCGAGCTCCCAAAAGTCTTTTCGGCAAAGACCGCGTGCGGCACAGTGCTCGCAAACCGCACCTTCTCCGAGGGCAGGCAACGCGGCGCCCTCGGCAATGCGCGCGAAATCGTCGATCAGGCCAGCCACCAGCGCATCGCGCGCATGGACCACCTCGTCTTGCTCGACGGTCTGCGTGCCCGACGATTTCTCGCCGACGTTCACGTAAGCCGCACGCAAGGTGTCGTCCGCGACCAGCGCGGCATAAAAGGCGAGTTGCGTGTCTTCGGTCGGCTCCTTGACGCGATCTTTGGTCTTGGCAGCCGACTCGGTTTTGTAATCGATCACGAAGGCGCGGCCGTCGGGAGAACGATCGATTCGGTCGAGCCGACCGACCAGCTTGAGATTCCCCAGGCTCTGTTGTTTCCAAGGCTCGGCCTCGACGAAGACGGTGCCATCGGCCTCGTGCTTCGCGAGCCATGACAGGTAGCCGTCACGCACGGCGGGCCATGCTGCGGCGAACGGCAAGAACTCCGCTTGCGAGAGACCGGACTCCCGCGTAGCGATTTGCTGTGCCGAGGCGAGCATCGACCTTCGCAAACCGGGATCGTCAGTCGGCGACTCTCGCAGCGCCTCGTGAAAGTAGCCGAGTACCGCATGCAGCCAATTACCGAAGTCGCGCTTGTCGACCTCGGCATCGAGTTCGTCCGCACTGCGCAGCCCGAGTTGCCGCATGGCGAAGAAGCGGTACGGACAGCGACGAAGGTCTTCGTACACGCTGGTCGAGATGTTTTCAATGGGAAGCATCGCGCCGACGGGCATCGGACGCGGCGTCGGATTTAACGGTATTTCGCGCACGGTGCGCGGGTCGGTCGCCACGCTTACCGCGTAATCGAGCTGCAAGGCCTGCACCAGTGGGCTGGGTCGCACTGGCTCGCCACTGGCGTCCGACCGGCGCCACGACAGTTCGCACGACGGATTGCGAAGGGCAGCCGCCCATGCAGCACGCTGGGCCGCTTCAAGTGCTTCGCGTGAGGGCAAGCCGAGCTCGGCGCGCTGCGCCTTGCTCCAGTTGCCCGGTGGCTCGGGCGCAGCTGGAAGGCGCAGGTCATCGCAGGCGGGCATTACGACGGCCCCAAATTCACGACCCAGCAGTTGATGCAGCGGCAGAACGACGACCTTCGGCGACTGGCCACCAGTTGGTGGCCTGAAGCTGCCGTCTTCGAGCACGTCGCGCACCCACGCGGTGAATTCGGCCAACGTATGGCGCGCACCGTCGAATCGGCCCGCTTCGTCACCGTCGCTGCTTCCGTGATCGAGCCACAAAGCTGTGATTACCTTGGCGCCCGCCATATCGGTGGAGAACGCGTCCCACTGCCCTGATGCCTCGAGCAGCTCACGCAAGGTGCGCAGCCACTCGCCCAACGGGCGGGCGCGCGCCATCGGTCGACGGCGTGCTTCGATGGCTTCGGTAAAACTCAGCAACGCCAGGTCCTGGTCGCGCTCCCTGCGCGCCAGATGTGCGCACCATACGGCCCAGTCGCGCTGGCCTTCGCGCCGCAACCTCGCTTCCAGCAGTTGCAGCATCGACGACTCCGCGCTCGCGTCAACTGCGCTCTTTAGCCAGTCGAGCACCTGATCGCTTGTCGCGTCATGAGCACAGGCTCGCAGCGCGCTCATCAGCGTTGCGGCGGCGCGGGTAGTGGAAAGCTTCCAGCCGGTTTCATCGTGCGGCGTAACACCCTGGGCAGCGAGTTGGGCGCCGATGCGACGAGTCAAAGCACGGTCGGTAGCGATCAACGCGACTGGCGCTCGGCCTTCCATCAGATGACGCAACACGCAGGCAGTAGCAAGGGCTGCTTCGTCTTCAGGGTCGAGCGCCACGTGCAACGCCGCTTCGGTCGGCTTTGCTGGATCCGCGTCTGAAGCGCGAGCATGAGTCAATGGAATATGGACAGCGCACTCGCCCCACAGCATTACGAGCTTTCGGTTCAGCGGATCGGTCTGATAGCCGTCGAGAACGATGAGCGCATCGACCTGCTGGCGTGCCGCGTCGCTGAAAAGCACATCGGTTGAGTAGGCCGACGTGGCAGCCCATGCCAGCGCGATACGAATCAGCGCGCCTTCGATCTTGAACCACTCGGACTCATTGCCCGCATCGGCCACGCCCTCGACACGTTGAGACCAGGTTGCGCGGTCTTGCGGCAACTCGGCCGCAGCCAGCGGTGCCAATTGCATCGCAATGTCGACGACGCGCCCCGACAGCACAAGGTGCTCGTTGCCGAAGCCTGCTTGCATCAACAGCGATTGCGCGGTGACAAGGTCTCGCGCCATGTCGAACGCGATGTCATAGCCGGTCGGCAAGAAGCCGCCGGTGCTGCTCGCCCAATTGCGCGTGGTCTCGAAGCGCGGCGCGAAGCCGGCACCGGCGACTTGCGCCCACATGTCGCGCGCGACGCTCATGAGCTGCGCATACGGCACGAGCACGACCGTGCGCGCCGCATGCACTTGCCAGCTCGCCAAGTGCTGGGAGATGCGGGCGATGACACCATCTCCCGCGTCCCTCCACAAAGCCCGAATCGGGTGACCATCGTTCATTTTTTATCGGGAATTTCTGCGGGTTTTAAAACGACTTGAGGCGGTGTCGGCAGGCTTTGGCTATCCTCGCAATAGCGTCCTCACAGACCACGCCACTACTTGGTTTCTGTCACAATAATTCGTACTTTAGCTGTACGAAAACTCTCCCTTCGCACAAGGAAACCACATGGCCAGCGACCTCATCAAACATATTTCCGATTCTTCGTTTGAAACCGACGTGCTCAAGTCGGGCACACCGGTGCTGGTGGACTACTGGGCTGAATGGTGTGGCCCGTGCAAGATGATTGCGCCCATCCTGGATGAGGTGTCAGCAACCTATGAGGGCAAGCTGCAGATCGCCAAGATGAACGTGGACGAGAACCGCGACATCCCTGCCAAATTCGGCATTCGTGGCATTCCAACGTTGATGTTGTTTAAAGACGGTCAACTCGCGGCGACCAAGGTCGGCGCCATGAGCAAGGCGCAACTGACCGCATTCATCGACCAGCAGCTGGCCTGATTGTTGATGCGGGTAGTGCGCAAGGTGCTGCCCGCTTAATTTGCTGCATAATCACGGCAGACAATCGGCTCGCTGCGGCGCCCGGTTTGCAGTTTGAAGTCCCCTCGGTTTGTGATGCGCCTCTAGCCTCACATCAAACCTCCCCCCTCATAGTTTCCAGTCAGATTTCCCCGCAAGGGGTCATTCCATGCACTTAAACGAACTCAAGGCACTTCATGTGTCTGAAGTCCTCAAGCAAGCCGAAGCTCTTGAGATTGAAAACGTCGGCCGTATGCGCAAGCAAGAGTTGATGTTCGCAATCATCAAGAAGCGCGCAAAGGCCGGTGAGCAGGTTTTTGCCGACGGCGTTCTCGAAATCCTGCCAGATGGCTTTGGCTTTTTACGAAGCCCGGACACCAGCTTCACGGCCAGCACCGACGATATCTACATCAGTCCGAGCCAGGTCCGGCGCTTCAACCTGCACACCGGCGACATGATCGAAGGCGAAGTGCGCACGCCCAAAGATGGGGAGCGCTACTTTGCGCTGACCAAGCTCGACAAGGTCAACGACGGTCCGCCAGAGCAAAACAAGCACAAGGTGATGTTCGAGAACTTGACGCCGCTGTTCCCCAAGGAACAGATGAAGCTTGAGCGCGACGGCGTGAAGGGCGAAGAGAACATAACTGGGCGGATCATCGACATCATTGCGCCCATCGGTCGCGGCCAACGCGCCCTGCTCGTGGCACCGCCCAAGAGCGGCAAGACGGTGATGATGCAGCACATCGCGCACGCGATAAGCGCCAACTACCCCGACGTTCACATGATGGTGCTGCTCATCGACGAGCGCCCCGAAGAAGTGACCGAAATGCAGCGCACGGTGAAAGGTGAAGTCATTGCTTCGACCTTCGACGAGCCTGCTGCGCGCCACGTGCACGTCGCCGAAATGGTGATCGAGCGCGCGAAACGTTTGGTTGAACTCAAGAAAGACGTGGTGATCTTGCTCGACTCGATCACTCGCTTGGCGCGTGCCTACAACAACGTCGTGCCCTCATCAGGCAAGGTGCTTACCGGCGGTGTCGACTCCAACGCTTTGCAGCGCCCCAAGCGCTTTCTCGGTGCTGCGCGCAACGTCGAAGAAGGTGGTTCATTGACCATCATTGGCACCGCGCTGATCGATACCGGCAGCCGAATGGACGAAGTGATTTTCGAAGAGTTCAAGGGCACCGGCAATTCTGAAATCCACCTCGACCGCCGCTTGTATGAAAAGCGGGTGTTCCCGTCGATCCAGCTGAACCGCAGCGGCACGAGACGCGAAGAGTTGCTGCTCGCCCCTGAGATCCTGCAGAAGACGCGCATCCTGCGACAGCTCATGTACAACATGGACGAAATCGAGTCGATGGAGCTGATGCTTAAGAACATGAAAGCGACGAAGAGCAACGTCGAGTTCTTCGACTTGATGCGCCGGGGCGGTTGAACCGCTTCAGCGCCCGCGCTTTCGAAAACGCCCGCCTTAGCGGGCGTTTTCTATGGTCGAAGCGCCCTGCCTTCCGAGGCGCTTTGGCTGCCAAGATCGAGCAATTCCATCAGCGCGACAGCTTGTTCTGGAGGCACTGGATTTGGGCCGGCGCCAAGGATCGCATCGCGTACAGCAGCGTAGTAATCGGCATAGTTACCGCGACGGTTCGGCAAGGTCTTGTTCTGCATCCAACTGCCTGCGGCAGTCAACGTCAACTCGCCAGCCAGCGGATCGATGCCCCACTTTTCACCGCCCGGCCGTTGCCCGGCTCGCAGTGCATCCTCCTGCGAGTCGACGCCATATTTGACGTAGCTGCCCCGCGTGCCATGCACGACGTAGCGCGGTGCCGCATGGGCAGCCAAAGTGGTGGCATGCAGCAGGACACGCAACGGCGCATGCGGACCGCTCTCATAGCGCAGCACGGCATGAAAATAGTCCTCGACCACGGCGTTATCGCGCAACACTGCACTGTCCAACTGCAAGGTGTCCGGCTTGCCAAAAAGCTGCACGGCCTGATCTAGAAGATGCGCGCCCAAGTCGACCCAGAGACCGGCGCCGGGCACGGCTTGCTCGCGCCATCGGTCTCTCACCTCGGGTCGGAAACGATCAAAATGCGATTCGAAGTACACCGGTCGGCCGAGGTCCCCGCTGACGAGCAGGTCGCGCAGCGTCAAAAAATCGGCATCGAAGCGCCGGTTTTGATAGACCGAAAGCAGCAAGCTTTTCCGTTCTGCAAGCGCGGCAAGTTCACGCGCTGAGACCGCGTCCAGCGTGAACGGCTTGTCGACCACCACGTGCTTCCCGGCTTCCAGCGCTGCTTTGGCAACTGGATAGTGCTGCGCGTTGGGCGTGGCTACGACGACGAGATCGATATCCGGGAGCCGGACCAAGGCGACCACATCCGTAACGACCGACACGCCCGGCCACTCTGCCGCGACCTTGTCCGCTTGCGAACTGGCCACGGCGACCAGTTCCATGCCGGGCACAGCCCACAACACCGGCGCATGGAAGGTTTGGCCGGCAAAGCCATAACCGACAAGGCCGACTCGCAAACGTTTAAGGGTCATGAGAGAGATGTCCAGTTACTCGACAGCGGCGCAGTATGCGATAATTTTGGGTTACGCGAAAAGTGCAGTTTGGCGCCGTGCCAACATCTAGTGGCTCTCGCATCGACCCAAAGGAAAAGACCATGAAAGAAGGCATTCACCCGAACTACCGGGAAGTTCTGTTCGTCGACTTGTCGAACGGCTTCAAGTTCGTGACCCGTTCCTGCGCGAACACCAAGGAAATGGGCAAAACCGACGACGGCCGCGAATTGCCGCTGTTCAAGCTCGACACGTCCAGCGAATCGCATCCGTTCTACACGGGCACGCAAAAGTCCGTCGACAACATGGGTGGTCGCGTGGAACGATTCCGCAACCGCTTTGGCAAGACGACCGTCGCTGCTGACACCAAGTAAAGCAGGCGCTTCCAGACGAGGGCAGCCCGGTTTACCGCGCTGCCCTTTTTCTTGGCCGTTCCTCCTTCCGCTTGTCCAAAGTCTGTCCCGCCTGCGTATCCTCTGCCCTCAGTGAACCAACCGACGCCCGCGATCGTTGCGCAGAACGCCGTGCGCCGCTTGCCGCGCATCGCGCTGCTACTGCTGTGCGCTGCATATTTGATGCCCGGCCTGATCGGTCGCGGCCCCTGGAAGACTGCCGACATCGTCTCCTTTGGCTACATGGCCGAACTCGCTCGCGCGACCGGGGGCATCTCCCGCTGGTTCGATCCTTCCCTGCTCGGCCTCAAGCCCGAAACACCGGCACTCCTGCCTTACTGGATCGGCGCGCTGGCGATCAAGATCGCACCGTCGTGGCTCAATCCCGACCTAGCAGTGCGCATCGCTTTCGCGTTGTTGCTTTGGGGCGCTTTCACTGCCACTTGGTACGCCGTGTATTACCTCGCCCGAACGCCACGCGCACAGCCGGTGGCGTTCGCTTTCGGCGGCGAGGCGCTGCCGGTCGACTACGCACGCGCAATGGCCGATGCAGCATTGCTGGCATTGCTGGCTTGCCTCGGCCTGGCGCAGTTGGGCCACGAGACGACGCCGGCGCTCGCCCAGCTTTTCTTTGCGTCGCACATGTTTTACGGCGTGGCGGCGCTGCCCTTTCGCCGCGTCGGTGCGGTGGTGGCACTCGCTGTCGGTGCCGTTGGAATGGCGCTCAGCGGTGCACCGACAATTACACTGTTGCTCGGCCTGGGCTCGGCCGCGCTGGTTTTTGCCGAGCGGCGCCGTGACGCCAGTCGCCGGACGGACCAGGCGGAAGAAGGCACCGGCTATTCGGCCGCTGCGGCGTGGATCATCACGGGGATCACCCTGCTGGCGGTCTTCCTCGCCGCACGGTTCCATCTGGCGCATTGGCATATCGCACTGCCGGGTCATCGCTCTGGCTCTTCAACTCTTGGCGACATCCGCAGTCTGGCCAAACTGTTGATCTGGTTCACCTGGCCGACCTGGCCACTGGCGTTATGGACGCTGTGGCGGTGGCGCCGCCAGCTCGATGCGCGCCACGTGGCGATTCCACTGCTGTTCATGCTGGTCCCGCTGGCCGCGACGGTGACCACCGATTTTTCCGAGCGCGCGCTGCTGCTCGGGCTGCCCGCATTCGCGACGCTGGCGGCGTTCGCATTGCCCACCTTCCGACGCAGCGCGGCAGCCATCATCGACTGGTTCACCCTACTTTTTTTCAGCGGCTCGGCCTTGATCATCTGGGTCATCTGGATAGCGATGCAAACCGGAGTGCCGGCCAAGCCGGCGGCCAACGTCGCGCGCCTGGCGCCGGGCTTTGTCCCGTCGTTTTCGCTCGCGGCTTTCATCTTCGCGTTGCTGGCGACGATCGCCTGGTGCTGGCTGGTGCGGTGGCGTACCGGTCGACATCGGGCCGCGCTGTGGAAGACACTGGTGCTGCCCGCTGGCGGAGCGGCGCTCTGCTGGATGCTGCTCATGACGCTGTGGCTGCCACTGCTGGACTACGCGCGCAGCTACGTGCCGCAGGTCAACGCGATCGCAGAGCGGGTCGGTCGGCCAGTGTGCATTTCGGAACTCGCGCTGAGCCGGCAACACATCGCGGCGCTGCGCTACCACGGGCAGTTCAACCTGTCGCCCCTGGTGGGCGGCGAAGCATGCCCATGGCTGCTCATCAGCCCTGAAGCAATTGCGACGCTGCACAACATCGTCAGCATGGAAAAATGGCGCCTTAGCGGCACCTTGCGGCGCCCCACCAGCGCGGCCGACGACCTGCTGCTGTTCCAGCGCACCGCGCCCTGACGTGAGCAGCAGCGGCAACGAACGGCGGGTTATCGCTACGCACGCCGGCACCGTGCTGGTCGGCCAGCTGGCCGTCATGGCATTCGGCGTGATCGACACCATCGTCGCCGGTCGCTATGCCGAAGACGCATTGGCCGCGCTCTCCGTTGGAGCCGCAATTTTCATCAGCGTCTACGTGTCCCTGATGGGCGGGTTGCAGGCGCTGCTGCCGGTATGGGCAGAACTGCATGGAGCCAACCGCGCCAGCGAATTGGGCCGTTCGGTGCGGCAATCGCTCTACGTTTGCCTTCTCGCAATCGTCCTCGGCATGGTGGTATTGCTAGTGCCCGGGCCGTTGTTGCGCTGGACGGCTGTTCCGCCCGCCATGCAGGCCTCCGTCGAGAGCTACCTCGCAGTGCTGGCCTGGGCGCTCCCGCCGGCGCTGCTGTTTCGCCTGTTCGGCACGCTCAACCAGAGCCTTGGTCGACCCCGGCTCGTGACCTGGCTGCAACTGGGCTCCCTCTGCATCAAGTTGCCGCTGTCGGTGTGGTTTACGTTCGGCGGCGGCGGTCTTCCTTCAATGGGCCTGGTCGGCGCGGCATGGGCCACGCTGGTTGTCAACTACACGATGCTTGCGTTGGCGCTTTGGCTGATGCGCAATGCCGCTTATTACCGCGCCTATCGATTCTGGCAACGCATCGAACCACCGGACTGGCGTCACCTCCGGCAGTTTGCACGGCTCGGTGTGCCGGGCGGCTTGGCGGTACTGGTCGAGGTTACGTCGTTCACCTTGTTGGCACTGTTCATCGCAAGGCTCGGCATCGTCTCAGCAGCAGCACACCAGATTGCCTCCAATCTGATGGCCGTGGCGTACATGGTGCCGTTGTCGTTCGGGCTGGCCACGAGCTCACGCGTGAGTTACTGGCTGGGCGCTGGCGATCCAGCCAAGGCACGACGCGCCTGCCTAACCGGATTCAGCATGGCCCTTCTGTGCTCACTGGCGGTGTGCGGCTTCCTGGTAGCCCTGCATTGGCAATTACCGGCGGTTTATTCGCAGAATCCTGCGGTAGTAAAGATGACGGCGGTCTTGCTCCTCGCAACCGCCGCCTATCACCTTGCCGATACGGTGCAGACACTGTGCGTCTTCGTGCTTCGCTGTTATCGCGTGACGTTGGCACCGCTGGTCATCTATTGCACGCTCTTGTGGGGCGCTGGGCTGGGTGGCAGCTACTGGCTGGCCTTCCACGGGATCGGCCCTTTCGATGCGATGCCTTCGCCTTTGACTTTTTGGCTGACGAGCGCTGCAGCCTTGTGGATGACAGCGCTTTTGTTCGTGGCGTTGCTTTGGCGGGCGATGGCGAAGAGCTTGGTGCCGTGCCGATCAGATTGAAGTTACGCGCGCCTCGCGCACGCGCTTGGCAGGAAATACCAGCGCAAAGCGCGAGCCTTGCCCCAGCGTGCTTTCGATGCGCAGCTCGGCGCCATGCCGCTGCGCGATGTGCTTGACGATCGCCAGACCCAGGCCGGTGCCGCCGGTCTCGCGCGATCGACTTCGATCAATACGGTAGAAGCGCTCCGTCAGCCGCGGGATGTGCTCTGCTGCGATGCCGGGCCCGCTGTCGCGCACCGCGTACTCGCCGCGCCCGTCGGGCAAACGTTTCCACGTCACGATCACCTCGCCACCACCCGGCGTGTAGCGCACCGCATTGCTCACCAGGTTCGACATGGCGCTCTGCAATTCGACTGGCGCGCCCGATATCTCCGAGTCGTTATCCACTGTGAACGTGAGCCGATGACCCATCGGCGTCAATCGACTAGACAAGCCCCGCGCCTCATCCTCTGAATGCGCCAGCAGCGCACGCGCACGTGTCCATTGCGTGGCGGCAGGAGCCGCGCTGCCCTCGAGCCGCGACAACGTCAAAAGGTCGTTTACCAGCGTCTCCATCCGGGTCGATTGCTGCGCCATCAGCGTTAGATAGCGTGCCCGTTCCTCGACATCGAGTGGCAGGTTCTGCAGCGTCTCGACGAAGCCCGCCAACACCGTGAGAGGCGTGCGGATCTCGTGCGACACGTTGGCAACGAAATCCCGTCGCATGGCTTCTGCCTGTTCCAGCGAAGTGATGTCGCGCGTGAGCAGCATGCGACGATTGCCTGCGTACGGATGCACCTGCACCGACAGCCGCACAGCGTGGCCGCGTTGGGCGCTAGAACGCCCCGCCGGTGCGTCGATCACCACGTCACGGCTGTAGTTCCACGAGGCCAGATAGGCAATGAACGCAGGATCACGCACAAGGTTGCCCAGGTGCTGAAGCAGGTCTCGCTCCGCGTCGATGCCGAACTGCGCCGCCGCCGTTTGGTTGCACCACTCGATGCGGCCCTGCTCGTCGAGCAGCACCACGCCGTTGGGCGAAGCCTGGATGGCCGCGAGAAATTCCTGCAACCGATCTTCGGACTGTCTGATCTGCTGGTCGCGTTCGCGCAGTAGCTTGCGAATCCGCTCCGACAACTCACCCCAGATCCCTGCGCCGCGCGAAGGCAGAGCTGAGACATCAGACCGAAGTACCTTCAGCAAACGATGCGCGCGCCATGCGTCAAGCAGCAACCAGAGCAGTGCGCCGAGCCAGGCGCCGAGCCAAATGAAACGCCACCCGAACAACGTCGCTGCGCAAGCGCCGCCGGTGAAGGAGGCTATGAAAAACGTGGCAATTCGAAAAGGCATCGAGGACGATTATCCCCGCGACCGGTCGGCGCAAGACCGGTCACCCGACCTGCCAACAGAGGCGTTCAAACAGTCGCTTGGGCAGTCAGACGGTAGCCTGCACCGCGCACTGTCTCGACCATCGGCGCCGCGCCGCCGAGTGACTCGCGGAGTCGCTTGACATGCACGTCGACCGTGCGTTCTTCAATGTAAACGTGGTCGCCCCACACCTTGTCGAGCAGTTGCGAGCGACTGTGCACGCGCTCTGCGTTCTGCATCAGGTAGCCCAACAACTTGAACTCGGTCGGACCGACTTTGAGTGCGCCGCCCTGCCAGGTCACGCGGTGGGTCGCCGTGTCGAGCACCAGCTCACCGATTTCTATGCGTTCGGTCGGCGCCTCGGGCGTACGGCGCCGCAGCACCGCACGGATGCGTGCGAGCATTTCCTGGGTCGAGAACGGTTTGGTGATGTAGTCGTCGGCACCAGCGTCGAGACCGGCCACTTTGTCGGGCTCGTCGCCGCGCGCCGTCAGCATGAGGATAGGTATCGCCTTGGTAAGGGGATCTTTGCGCCACTGCCGCGCCAGTTGCAAGCCACTTTGGCCCGGCAACATCCAGTCGAGCAGGATCAGATCTGGCGCAAGCGTATCGATTTCGCGCTGCGCCGACACACCGTCTTCCGACCAGATCGGGTCGAACCCGTTATGGCGCAGGTTGACTGCGATCAGCTCAGCGATCGACGATTCGTCTTCAACGATTAGGACGCGAGGTTTCTTCATCTTTCTGCATCGATCAAAGCAGGACCGACTCGATAGCTTCCATCGAGGTGTGCCGCACATCGGCGCCCTTGACGATGTAGATGATGAACTCGGCAATGTTCTTGGCGTGGTCGCCGATTCGCTCGATCGCCTTGGCAAGAAACAGCAGGTCGAGGCTCGCCGAAATGGTGCGCGGGTCTTCCATCATGTAGGTCACGAGCTTGCGCACGAAACCGTCGAATTCCTTGTCGATCAGGTCGTCGTCTTTCAGGATGGACAGCGCCGCCGCGGTGTCCAGCCGTGCGAAAGCGTCGAGCGCCTTGCGCAGCAAGCCCGACGCCATGTCGGCCGCAACGCGAATATCGTTCGACGGCAGCGTACGCGATGCGCCGCTTTCGATGATCGACTTGACCATGCGCGCGATCTTGTTCGCCTCGTCGCCCACGCGCTCGAGATTGGCGGTGGTCTTGGAGATCGCGATGAGCAGGCGAAGATCACGCGCAGTCGGCTGTCGCCGCGCGATGATCGACGACAGTTCTCGATCGATCTCGATCTCCATCGCGTTGACGCGGTTCTCGGTCTCCATGACCCGATCAGCCGCTTCGGAGTCGAACTCGGCCAATGCATACACAGCTTGGTGGATCTGCGCCTCGACCATGCCGCCCAGTTCCATCACGCGGGACGAGACCCCGTTGAGCTCAGTGTCGAACTGGCTCGAAAGATGTTTTTCAGTCATGTCGTGTCTCCTTAGCCGAACCGGCCAGTGATGTAGTCCTCGGTCTCTTTGCGCTGCGGCTTGAAGAACATCTGCTCAGTTGCGCCGAACTCGATGAGGTCGCCGAGATACATGTAGGCCGTGTAGTCGCTGCAGCGTGCGGCCTGCTGCATGTTGTGGGTCACGATGACCACGGTGTACTCGCTTTTGAGCTCGGCAATGAGCTCTTCGATCTTGGCGGTCGAGATCGGGTCGAGCGCAGAGCACGGCTCGTCGAGCAACAGCACCTCTGGCTTGATCGCGATGCCGCGCGCGATACACAGCCGCTGCTGCTGCCCGCCCGACAAGCCCGAGCCGCTCTGCTGCAGCTTGTCACGAACTTCAGTCCAGAGGGCAGCCTTTTTGAGCGCCCATTCGACGCGCTCGTCCATGTCGCTGGCGCTCAGACTTTCGAACAGCTTCACGCCGAAGGCGACGTTGTCGTAGATCGACATCGGGAACGGTGTGGGCTTCTGAAAGACCATGCCGATCTTCGCGCGGATCAGCGCCACGTCTTGCTTGGACGCCAACAAGTCTTCACCGTCGAGTGAGATCGTGCCTTCGGCGCGCTGCTCAGGATACAGCTCGAACATACGGTTGAACGTTCGCAGCAAGGTCGACTTGCCGCAGCCCGACGGACCGATAAAGGCCGTCACCTTGTTCTCGGGAATCTCGAGGTTAATGCTCTTGAGCGCATGGAACTTGCCGTAGTAGAAATTCAGGTCCTTGACCGAGATCTTGGAACGCGCGGCTTGCGCAAGAGGTTGAGACAACACAGCGGACATTGGAGGGGTTGCTTTCAGAGCTTGCTGCGCGTCAACACACGCGCCAAAATATTGAGGGCCAACACCGCGACGGTGATGAGAAACACGCCGGCCCAGGCCAGCTGTTGCCAGTTTTCATACGGGCTCATCGCGAACTTGAAAATGGTCACCGGGAGGCTCGCCATCGGTTGAGTGATGTCCGCAGTCCAGAACTGGTTGTTGAGCGCCGTAAAGAGCAGCGGCGCCGTCTCACCTGCAATGCGCGCCACGGCCAGCAGGATGCCCGTGACCACACCAGCACGTGCCGCGCGGAGAGTGATGCTGATGATCACCTTCCACTTCGGCGCGCCCAATGCATAAGCCGCCTCACGAAGGCCCGGTGGCACGAGCTGCAACATGTTCTCCGTCGTACGGATCACGACAGGTATCACGATCAGCGCAAGGGCCAGCGCTCCAGCTAGTCCCGAGAAGCTTTTGAAGTACGCAACGACCACCGCGTACACGAAAAGCCCAATCACGATCGACGGTGCCGACAGCAGGATGTCGTTGACGAAGCGTGTCACGCTCGACAACCAGCCCTTGGGGTTGTACTCGGCAAGGTAGATGCCGGCCATGATGCCGATGGGCGTTCCGACGAAGGTGGCCATCGCCACCATCACCAGCGAGCCGAAGATCGCGTTGGCGATGCCACCGACTTCGTTGGGCGGCGGCGTCATTTCGGTGAAGGTCGCAATCGCGAGGCCGCCGATACCCTGGCGCAGCGTCTCCCACAGAATCCAGACCAGCCAGAATACGCCGAAAGCCATCGCGGCAAGCGACAGCACCAGCGCCATCTGGTTGATGCGCTTGCGCGTGGCAAAGCGTGCCGCACGCGTCGCTTGGAGGACGTTGGCCGCCAGCAAACGTTCAGCAGTGCTCATGATTTAGTCCCTTCGCTCTTCTTCATTTTCGCCAGCAGCAGCTTCGACAGCGTGAGCACGACGAAGGTGATGAAGAACAGCACGAGGCCCAAGTACATCAGTGCCGCCTGGTGCAGCCCTGCGCCGGCTTCGGCGAACTCGTTGGCGAGCGCCGAGGTGATGCTGTTCGCAGCCTCGAAGACCGATAGCGAGTTGAGCTGGTTGGCATTGCCGATCACGAATGTGACGGCCATCGTTTCACCAAGCGCACGACCGAGGCCGAGCATGATGCCGCCGACAACGCCGGCCTTGGTGTACGGCAGCACGACCTTTGACACGACTTCCCAAGTGGTGGAGCCAAGTCCGTAAGCCGATTCCTTCAGGAGGGCGGGCGTCACTTCGAACACGTCGCGCATCACCGAGGCGATGAACGGGATGATCATGATCGCCAGGATGATGCCGGCCGACAAGATCCCGATGCCGACCGGCGGGCCGGACACCAGCGCGCTCAAATACGGAATGCCGGCAAACGCCTTCTGCAACGGCTGCTGGATGTAGACGCTGAGGATCGGACCGAACACCAGCAAGCCCCACATGCCGTAGACGATCGACGGCACGGCAGCGAGCAATTCGATGGCTGTACCGAGTGGGCGCTTTAGCCACGAAGGCGACAGTTCAGTCAAAAATAGCGCGATGCCAAAGCTTACCGGCACCGCAATTACCAGCGCGATAAACGACGTCGCCAGCGTGCCGTAGATCATCACCAGGCCGCCGTACTCCTCGCGGACCGGGTCCCATGTCGTGCTGGTCAAGAAGCCGAGCCCGTACTTTGAAATTGCAGGCCAGGCGCCGACGAAGAGCGACAGCAAAATGCCGATAAGCATCGCGAGTGTGAGCAACGCGGCGCCCATGGCGAGCCAGCCGAACACCCGGTCGGCCATCGGGCCCGAACGCGGCTTGTTGCGAGGTGCGTTGTTGGAGACGCGGTCCAGCGCAGGGTCGCGCGAAACGCCGGACGCGGCAGTAGCGGGAAAAGTAGACGACACGGTGAGTGGCTCCGCGGGAGGCGCGCTTTCGAGGGGGATACCGAGCGGGGTACTGCTCATGTGGCGCGCCAACCCGATTTACTTGAGCGCAGAAGGTGCGACGGTCTTGCCCGACGTGTCCTTGATATCGCCCCACGACTTTGCGATGGCGGTCTTCACGCTGTCGGGCATCGGCACGTAGTCGAGGTCGTCAGCCGTCTTGTCGCCACTCTTATAAGCCCAGTCGAAGAACTTCAGCACGCTGGTCGCTTGTGCCGGCTTGTCTTGGACCTTTTGCATCAAGATAAAGGTAGCGCCGGTGATCGGCCATGCATCTTTGCCGCTCTGGTTGGTCAATACTTGATAGAAGGTCTTGTTCCAGTCGGCACCGGCTGCAGCCGCCTTGAACGCGCTGTCGTCGGGCGACACGATGGTGCCGGCCGCGTTTTGCAGCTGCGCGTAAACCATCTTGTTCTGCTTGACATAGGCGTATTCAACATAGCCGATCGAGTTGGGAAGTTGCTTTACGAAAGCAGCGACGCCTTCGTTGCCCTTGCCGCCAGTGCCCACAGGCCAATTGACCGCCGTGCCCTCGCCGACCTTGCTCTTCCAGTCCGCGTTGACCTTGCTCAGGTAGTTGGTGAACAAGAAGCTCGTGCCGGAACCGTCGGCGCGGCGCACTGGTGCGATGGCGGCGTCAGGCAGTGCCAGCGAGCCGTTCAGGGCCTTGATGGCAGGGTCGTTCCACTTGGTGATCTTGCCGAGGTAGATGTCGCCGAGCACGGTGCCGCTCAGCTTCAGCTCGCCCGGCTTGATGCCGACGATGTTGACCACGGGCACGACGCCACCGATGACGGTAGGGAACTGCATCAGGCCCTTGGTCTTGAGTTCGTCGTCAGTCAGCGGCATGTCCGATGCGCCGAAGTCGACCGTCTTTGCCTCGATCTGCTTGATGCCAGCACCCGAGCCGACCGATTGATAGTTAACCTGCGTTCCAGTCGCTTTGTTGAAGTCGCCGGCCCACTTGGCGTACAGCGGTGCCGGGAAGCTCGCGCCTGCGCCGGTGACGTTCTGGGCGAAAGCGGGGGACGCAGCGAGTGCGGCAGCAGCGGCGATGCCGGCTGCAAAATTGAAGGTGACTTTCATGAGACTTCCTTTGGCTGTGGTTTGCACATCCCGAATCGGGTTGATGCGGACTTTAGAAAGCCAATGTGACATTGATGTGACAGTCAAATGACGTCACGGTGACGTCACGCGTGCCCCTTACCATCAGCGTCACATGCAAAACGGAACTCGCCTCGCCGCCGTCGATCTCGGCTCCAACAGCTTTCGACTCGAAATCGGACAGCTCGATCACGGCCAGATTCACCGAACCGAATACCTGAAGGAGACCGTGCGCCAGGGCAACGGCCTCGACAGCGCCCGTAACCTGACGCCTGAGGCCATGCAGCGCGGATGGGACGCGCTGGCCCGCTTCGGCGAACGCCTGGCCGGTTTCAAGCGCTCGCAGGTGCGTGCTGTCGCGACACAGACACTTCGAGAAGCGCGCAACCGCGACGAGTTCTTGCTGCGCGCTCGCACCATTCTCGGGTTCGGCATCGACGTTATTCCAGGTCGCGAAGAAGCTCGGCTCATTTACCAGGGCGTGGCACACATGCTGCCGCACACCGACGCTTCCGACCTGGAGCGGCGGCTGGTGGTCGATATCGGAGGCCGCTCCACCGAGATGATTCTCGGCCATGCACTTGAAGCGACGGTAATGGAGTCGTATCGGGTCGGCAGCGTCGCCTGGTCGATGAAGCACTTTGCTGAAGGCCAGTTCACCCAAGCCGCGTTTCGCGCTGCAGAGGTGGCCGCCAAGGCGGTTCTCGACGATGCACTCACGAGCTACACCCGCGACCAGTGGGACGTGGCTTACGGCGCCTCCGGCACCATCGGCGCCGTCGGCGACGTATTGGCGGCCTCCGGCGCCGATCCCGGCCTGATCACCCGCGACGGGCTCGACTGGCTGCTCGACCGCCTCCTGAAAGCCGGCAGCGCCGACAAGCTGCGCATCGACGGCATGCGCGACGACCGCAAGGCCGTGATCGGCGGCGGCGTCAGCGTGTTACGAGCCGTATTCGACTTACTCGACATCGACGAGATGAAGGTCGCCCAAGGCGCACTGCGGCACGGCGTCATGTACGAGTTGCTGGAGCGCGACGAAAGTGTGGCCGACCTGCGCACCGAAACCGTTGCAAGGTTGGCAAGCCGGTTCAACGTTGATGCGGCGCAGGCCAAACGCGTCGGCGAGACCGCGGCAGCGCTGTTTATCCAAATCGAACCGGCAGCGCGATCGGCGAATCCGGCCGGAAGCACGACAAGCCGCGCAGGGCGGGCACTGCGCAAGCTCGGCTGGGCCGCTCAACTGCACGAAATCGGTACTCAGATTTCCCACAGCGACTATCACAAGCACGGCGCCTACATCCTCGACCACTGCGACGCGCCCGGCTTTGCGGTCAACGAGATGCATGCGCTCGGTTTGCTGGTGTTAGGGCAGCGCGGCAAGCTGCGCAAGCTCGAAGCCGCGCTCGATGACGAAGTCTTCGTTATGCAACTGCTGAGCTTGCGGTTGGCGTTGATCCTCTGTCACGCACGACGCGATCCTGATCCGAAGGCATTGCGCATAACGGTCACGGGCGGCCGATTCTTCGTCGTGGCGTGCCAGGGCAACTGGTCGGAGGCGTACCCCCAATCGGCGCACCTGCTGCGCGAAGAAGTGCTGGCCTGGCAAAAGACCAATTGGCGCGTCGACCTGGCCGGCTGCTGAACGGCTCGCCGGTCGAACTGGGGCTTACAGGAGCTCTGGCGACTGAACCGTGACCACCACCGTCTGCACATCACCATCGCGCTCGCGCGTGCGAATCCACCAGACCGCGCCTTTGCGCACCGGGCAGCTGTCTTGCTGCAATCCCAATAGTTGCGCGATCGCCTGTCCTAGCGACGGTTGATGACCGACCATCAGCACCACCGACTTGCCGTTGGGCCAGCCCGCAGACGCCAGTACGGCATCGGGCGTGGTGTCGGGCGCGAGCTCGTCGCGCAGCTTGTACTTCCGGCCGAGCGCAAGCACGGTCTGCTCGCAACGCCTCGCCGGGCTGCTCACGATGCGCGTGCCTTCTGGCAGTTGCCGGTCGAGCCAAGAAGCCATGCGCTTGGACTGCTTTTCCCCACGCGAGGTGAGGGAGCGCTGCAGATCGTCGCAGCCCTCGGTCCAATCGTCGGCTTCGGCGTGGCGCCAGAAAATCAGGTCCATGGTGGATCGGCCTCCAGGGTTTTATCGCGGCAGCGTCGTTAAAAATTTTTTTTCAGCCCGCGCGATGCGTATCGGTTCATCAATGCGGCCTGCGCGCCATCGGCTTCGACGATGCGTGAAGCGCCCTGCTCCGCCGCGTGAGTGTCGCGACGGATGCGAACATAGGCGCCATCCGGACCCAGGTCCCAGGCGTCGCGACCGTCGTGCAGGTAGGCGACAAGGCACTCGTCGATCAGTCGCTGCCGCAAGACAGGATCGGTCACCGGCCACGCCAGCTCGATGCGTCGCATCATGTTGCGGTTCATCCAGTCGGCGCTCGACAGATAGAGCGATTCGTCTTCGCCGCTGCGGAAATAGAACACGCGCGAATGCTCGAGGAACCGGCCGATTACCGAGCGCACGCGAATGTTCTCGGTGAGGCCCGGCACTTGCGCCGGCAAGGTGCATGCGCCACGCACGATCAAGTCGATCTTCACGCCCGCCTGCCCGGCTTTCACCAGCGCGGCAATGAGCGCTTCGTCGGTCAGTGCATTCATCTTGGCGACGATGCGGGTTGGCTCGCCCTTGGCTGCGGCGATGGCCAGCAGGTCGATCTGCGCCACGAGATTTTTGTGCAGGTCGAAAGGCGCCAGCCACATACGGTTGAGCTTGGGCAGCTTGCTCTGACTCGCCATGTGAACGAACACCGCCTCCATATCCGCCGTGAGCATCGGGTCGGCGGTCAGATGGCTGATGTCGGTATACAGCTTGGCAGTTAGCGGGTTGTAGTTGCCGGTCGACAAATGGCCGTAGCGGCGCATCTGCTTGCCCTCACGCCGCGTGACCAGCAGCATCTTGGCGTGCGTCTTGAGGCCGACGACGCCATACACGACCTGCGCGCCGATCGACTCCAGCATCTCGGCCCAGTTGATGTTTGCCTCTTCGTCGAAGCGCGCTTTGAGTTCGACCACCACGGTGACTTCCTTGCCGCGACGCACCGCCTCGCGCAGCAGATCCATCAGCTCCGAGTTCGTGCCGGTGCGATAGATGGTCTGCTTGATCGCCAGCACCTGTGGGTCCTGCACGGCTTCGCGCAAAAACGCCAGTACTCCGTCGAAGCTTTCGAAAGGCTGATGAATCAAAGCATCGCCGATCTGCAGCCGGTCGAAGAAAGACTGCCCGGGCGACAGCGTGACCGGGTACGACGCCTTGTACGGCGGAAAGCGGAGTTGACGCTCGTCGAGCAGGTCGATGAGTTGCGTCAACCGCGCCAGGTTGACAGGGCCGTGAACGCGATAAAGCGCCTGCGGTGGCAGCCCGAACTGCGCCAGCAAAAAGCTCGACAGTGAATCTGCACAGCTGGCCGACACTTCGAGCCTGACGGCTTGCCCGTAGTGGCGATGCTGCAAGCCTTGCCGCAGCGCAGTACGCAGGTTCTTTACGTCTTCTTCGTCGACAGCCAGATCCGAGTGTCGCGTCACGCGAAACTGCGAAAAGTCGCCGACAACGCGGCCAGCGAACATGCTCGACAGATGCGCCCGAACCACACTCGACAGGGCAACGAACAGCGTCTTGCCGTCCGACACCTTGCTCGGCATGCGAATGAGCCGCGGCAACACGCGCGGCACTTTGACAATCTGGATCGGGTTCTCACGACCGAAGGCGTCTTTACCGCCCAACTGCACGATGAAGTTAAGCGACTTGTTCGCGACCTGCGGAAACGGATGTGCCGGATCGAGCCCTACCGGGATCAGCAACGGCAGCACTTCGCGCTCGAAATAGTCGTGCACCCATTTGCGCTGAACTGGATTGCGGTCCCCGTGCGAAATGATGTGAATGCCATGCTTGGCAAACGTCGGCATCAATTCGTTGTTGTACAGCGCGTATTGCTTGTTGACCAGCGCGTGCGCAGCGACGGCCAGCGCGTCGAACGACTCGACCGAGTACACCCCCTTGCTGTCGCCCGCGCCGCTGGCGATCAGGTGCGGCGCCACGCGTACTTCGAAAAACTCGTCGAGATTGGCCGACACGATGCACAGATAACGCAGTCGCTCGATCAATGGCACATCGGGGCGCAGCGCCCAGTCGAGCACGCGCTCGTTGAATGCCAGGATGGCGTGGTCGCGATCTAGCAGCACAAGCTGCTTGGGTGCCGGTGTTGGAGCGGCGACGGCTTTGTCGGCGGGTTGAGTTGACATTAGTACGATTCTGGAACAAACGGCGCGAGTATTCGCACAGGCTTGCCAGTGTCGATGTCGACTATGACAGTTTCGTGACAGCCGAATGACCAAGAGGATGCCCAAGAAAGTGCCGGCGATAGCGCGTCGGCATATCTTCGATGCGCATCAGCATCGGCAGGTCGGCCGCATTGAAATCCGGGTCCCATGCGGGCGCACCGAGCAGCTTGGCGCCGAGCCGCAGGTAGCCGCGAATCAACGCTGGCGCCTCCACATCGAGGGTGCTGTCGAACTGCTCGACAGGCAGCCGCAGGCGCGGCTGCACCTGATGGCGAATGTCGGCCATGTGGCTGGCCGACAATTGCCTCCAGATGCTGGCCGCCGCGTGGCCGCCGGCAATGCCGTTGTGGTGCATCGGGATGCTTGCGCAGCCGATCATGGTGTCGAGCTTGTTGCCCTGCATGAAGGCAGCGAGCGCACCCCATAGCGCAAGGATCACACCACCCTGCCGATGGTCGACATGCACGCAGCTACGGCCCAGTTCCACCATGCGCGAGCGCAGCGCACGCAATCTCGTCAGGTCGAACTCGGTGTCGCTGTAGGTGCCGCCAACCCGCCGTGCCTGCGCCGGCGTCAGCACGCGGTAGGTGCCAATGACTTGCTGCGTCGCGACATCGCGAACCAGCAAGTGCTCGCAGAAGTCGTCGAACAGGTCGATGTCGTGGCCGGCCAGCGATGTGCTGAGCCGTGCACCCATCTCGCCAGCGAAGACCTGGTAGCGAAGTCGCTGGGCTTCGCGCACTTCGTCCTGATACCGAGCCCATTGCACGGAGATACCCTGCGATGCAGCCTTGCTGGCAGAAGACTCTGGTAGTTGCGGAGTACGCACCGCCGGTCGGGTCGGTTCCGGCCAGATGGCCTCGCGCAGCGTCAGGCGTGAGAAAGGAAACGTCGGGTTCGGCAGTTCGTTCATGGCACGAAGTCTGTCGCGCCCGTATGAAAAAACGGTGTCGGCGCCGTGGCAGAACCGTGAACACGCGAGCTGTCATGCCAACGTCATACTGCAGCAGGAGCATCTGCGCCATGCCCTTATCCAGCTCCCGACCCAGCTCACCCGCCACTTCACCCGCCAGCGCGCCCGACCACGAAGACCTGATGCGCCGCATTGCACGCGATCTAGTCGACAGCTATGACGAAGAACTCGAACTCGAACTAGAAGACCGCAGTGTCGACGAAGCGGGGGAGCTTGTCGGCACAGACAAGGCAGCTCGCCAGCTGTACTTTCAAGAGCTGTTCCGGCTTCAGGGCGAACTGGTCAAGCTGCAGGACTGGGTCCAGCACAGCAAGCAAAAAGTGGTCATCTTGTTCGAAGGCCGCGACGCGGCCGGCAAGGGTGGCGTTATCAAGCGCATTACCCAGCGGCTGAACCCACGCGTGGCACGCGTCGCCGCGCTGCCGGCGCCCAATGATCGCGAGCGCACGCAGTGGTACTTTCAGCGCTACGTAGCGCACCTGCCAGCGGCCGGCGAAATGGTGCTGTTCGACCGCAGTTGGTACAACCGCGCCGGCGTCGAACGCGTCATGGGTTTTTGCAGCGATGCCGAGTACGAAGAGTTCTTCAGATCGGTGCCCGACTTCGAGCGCATGCTGGTGCGTTCGGGCATCACGCTCATCAAGTACTGGTTTTCGATTACCGACGATGAGCAGCACATGCGCTTTTTAGGTCGTATCCATGATCCGCTGAAGCAATGGAAGCTGAGCCCGATGGACCTCGAGAGCCGCCGCCGCTGGGAGGAATACACCCGCGCCAAGGAGGTGATGATCGATCGCACGCACATTGCCGAAGCGCCGTGGTGGGTCGTGCAGGCAGTCGACAAAAAGAAGGCCCGGCTCAACTGCATTTCGCACTTATTGAGGCAGCTGCCGTACCACGAGGTACAGCATCCGCCGGTCGCGCTGCCGGCACGCGTAAGGAATCCGGAGTATTTACGCCAGCCCGTGTCGGCCGACATGATGGTGCCCGAGCGCTATTGAGGCATGGTGGCGACGCCCAATTCAAGGCCTCAGTTGCGCAGAGTGGTCACCTGCATCGACAAATCGAACAGCTTCGCCTTGCCGACGTAGTAGCGATCGATGCGCCATTCTTTCAAAATATCGATGGCCAGCTCGAAGGTAGCGAGGTCGAGCTGGTACAGGTCGGTCACCCCGAAGCTGCCTTCAGACTCGAGGGCGAGCACCAGTTGTGCCAGTGTCCGCGCGGATTCGCTCGCAGGGTGGGCACTGATCATTTTTCTGGCGGTCTTGATGGCGTTCATAGGAGTTTTGGAGAGATACAGGTGCCTCGATTCTGGACGGGTTGACATGACACATTTATGACAACGCAAAGCCTCCTGATTCGCCGCGGTGAGCGCTTCAACGGTTACTCGCATTTGCTGGGCCTGATGCTTGTAATCGGCGGGGCGACGGTCCTGCTTCCACGTGCGATCAGCACGGGTGAGTCATCCAAAATAATCGGTGCCCTGGTGTTTGCGACTTGCGCCGTGGCGTTGTACACCGCTTCTGCCATGTTCCATTCTGCGCAAGGGCCGACGCGTGCACGATGGGAGCGTGCGGACCACTGCGCGATCTACCTGCTGATTGCAGGGAGCTGTACGCCTTTCGTCCTAGTGGCGCTTTCCGCATGCTGGGCCGCAGTGCTGCTGGCGGCAATCTGGTCTTTTGCTTGCTACGGCTTCTTGCGCGAGTTGCGGCCCGCAGACTCTTCTAAAGCATCACAGCCCTCGCTGCGCATCTACATTGCCATGGGATGGTTCTGCGTGGTCACTGCAGCGCCGCTCGCCGCCCAACTTGACGGCCTCACACTGATCGGCCTGCTCGCAGGCGCGGTCGTGTACACCATTGGCACGGTCTTCTATCTCAATCGGCGGGGTTGGGCCCATGCCCACGGCATGTGGCACCTTTTTGTGCTCGGTGGCACGATGACGCATTACTTCACAGTGACGCGACTGATGCTCTGACGCGGAGAGCATGCGGCGCACCCCGGACGTGTGCGTCAACCGTTCACGATAGTTGTCGTCAACCGCTCAAGCTAATTGTCGCTGGCCAGACGTCGTCGATTCGACGCAGAACGCCGATGGCGCTGCCATGCCTGAATAGCACGGCGAGGCACATTGGTAGGTCGCTTGCCCAAGTGGTGAAGTGCTAATGAACCCGACCAAAGATACTGCCGCCCGGCGCCCGGCGCCCGGCGCCCGACGCCCGACGCCTGGGCATGGTCGATCCCATCCGGCACGAAAAACTCATCAGTGTTGCTATTGCGGGCGTCATACCTAACGGCTGAGTCGAGAGCTGCGGCGTGGAGATTAACGGCGACAGTTTTGTCTGCACCGGACGTGCAGCAAGTCACCGCTCGACTCGAGAATGCACGATGTGTTTGCAGTTAGCCACGTGCACTAGGAGTGCAACGGTGGCGTTGATTCACGAGCATCTTCCGGGTGTGCAGGCGGTGGCATAGCCGGAAGCATGCCCGAAACACTGAGGCTCCCAAAGACATCCCTGGCACTCAAAACAGCCACCCTGGATATCTACACTTGACCGACGCCCAACGGTCACAAAATCCACATCATGCTGGAGGAGTGCCGCCTGCCTTACACGGCGCATCCGGTCAATATCGGTTTGGGCGACCAGTTCGCGCCCGAGTTTCTGAAGATCAGCCCCAACAACAAGATCCCGGCTATTTCCGACCCGGACGGTCCGGACGGCAAGCCGATCTCGCTGTTTGAATCAGGTGCCATCCTCGTGTACCTCGCAGGCAAGACCGGCAAGTTCTTGCCGAAGGGCGACCGCTGGCGCTACGACGTGCTGCAGTGGCTGATGTTCCAGATGGGCGGCGTTGGCCCGATGCTTGGTCAGGCCCGTCACTTTTGTTTGTACGCGCCCGAGAAGGTCGCCTATGCGATCGAGTGTTACAGCAACGAAGCCAAGCGGCTGTACGGCGTCATGGACCGCCAGCTTGCGAAGACCAAGTTCATCGCGGGCAAGCATTACTCGATCGCCGACACCGCGATATTTCCGTGGCTTTGCAATTGGGAGGGCCAAGGCATAACGATCACCGACTTCCCGTATCCAAAGACATGGTTCGATATGGTCGCTGCACGGCCGGCC
>JANXTS010000089.1 GCA_025352265.1 Variovorax sp.
AAAATGGCAAAAGGAAAATTCGCCCGTACCAAGCCCCACGTCAACGTGGGCACCATTGGTCACGTCGACCACGGCAAGACCACGCTGACCGCGGCCCTGGCCACGGTGCTGTCCGCCAAGTTTGGCGGCGAAGCCAAGGCGTACGACCAGATCGACGCGGCGCCTGAAGAAAAGGCCCGCGGCATCACCATCAACACCGCCCACGTCGAGTACGAAACGGCCAACCGCCACTACGCACACGTCGACTGCCCCGGCCACGCTGACTATGTGAAGAACATGATCACCGGCGCCGCCCAGATGGACGGTGCGATTTTGGTCTGCTCCGCCGCTGACGGCCCCATGCCCCAGACCCGCGAGCACATCCTGCTGGCCCGCCAGGTCGGAGTCGGCTACATCATCGTGTTCCTGAACAAGTGCGACATGGTCGACGACGCTGAACTCCTCGAGCTGGTCGAAATGGAAGTGCGCGAACTTCTGGACAAATACGACTTCCCGGGTGACGCCACCCCCATCATTCACGGCTCCGCCAAACTCGCCCTCGAAGGCGACAAGGGCCCCTTGGGTGAAGAAGCCATCATGAAGCTGGCCGACGCGCTGGACAACTACATCCCCCAGCCCGAACGCGCCATCGACGGTGCCTTCCTGATGCCTGTGGAAGACGTGTTCTCCATCTCCGGTCGCGGCACCGTGGTGACCGGCGCTGTTGAGCGCGGCGTTATCAAAGTCGGCGAAGAAATCGAGATCGTCGGCATCCGCGCGACGGTCAAGACCACCTGCACCGGCGTTGAAATGTTCCGCAAACTGCTCGACCAGGGCCAGGCCGGCGACAACGTCGGCGTGCTGCTGCGCGGCACCAAGCGTGAAGACGTCGAGCGCGGCCAAGTGCTGTGCAAGCCGGGCTCCATCAAGCCGCACACCCACTTCACCGCCGAAGTCTACGTACTGTCCAAGGACGAAGGTGGCCGCCATACGCCGTTCTTCAACAACTACCGCCCTCAGTTTTACTTCCGTACGACGGACGTGACCGGTGCGATCGAATTGCCTGAAGGCAAGGAAATGGTCATGCCTGGCGACAACGTGAGCATCACGGTCAAGCTGATCAACCCGATCGCGATGGAAGAAGGCCTGCGCTTCGCCATCCGCGAAGGTGGCAAGACCGTCGGCTCTGGCGTCGTGGCCAAAGTCCTCGCTTAATTCATACGGCTAAGGACACACACCATGGCAACCAAACAAAAAATCCGCATCCGCCTGAAGGCGTTTGATTACAAGCTCATCGACCAATCGGCCGCTGAAATTGTCGACACGGCGAAGCGCACCGGCGCCATTGTCAAGGGCCCGGTTCCGCTGCCGACGCGCATGAAGCGTTTCGACATTCTGCGTTCACCACACGTCAACAAGACGTCGCGAGACCAGTTCGAAATTCGCACGCACCAGCGTCTGATGGACATCGTGGACCCGACCGATAAAACGGTTGACGCGCTGATGAAGCTCGACCTTCCGGCTGGCGTCGACGTCGAAATCAAGCTGCAGTAACCACTGCAACGCTGAAAATAAAAACCCGCCGACAGCGATGTCGGCGGGTTTTTTGCTTTGCCCGTGGCATGCTTGGCGCGGCGCCAATCCGGCGTGCGATGCTGTATTTAGTCAATGCCATGAACATCGCCAAACGTCTGTTGCTGTCCGGGTGGTTCGCTGCTGTGCTTGGGATCACCGCCTGTGGCGGTGGAGGGGGCGGCGGAAGCGGCGCCATCGCACTTCCGCCTGTCTCTCCTACGTCGGGCCCCCCTGCAGCGACGGCACTTGCGGCGCCCGCGGCAACCACAACGGTAAAGGGCGTGGTGACTTACGATTCCGTGCCCAACAGTAGTGGATCCTTGGTGTATCCCGCTACCGTTCAAAAGCCTGCTCGTGGCGTCACGGTCGAGTTGGTTGGCACAACGCAGGGCATCATTGCCACGACCACGACAGACTCATCCGGCAAATACTCTGCATCAGTTGCTCAAGGGTCGACTTTCTTCGTCCGCGTGCGCGCTGCTTTGCTGACCACCGGTACGTCGTCCTGGGATGTCACGGTGCGGGACAACACGCAAGGGGAGGCTGTTTATGCCTTGGAGTCCGACTCGGTGGTCGCCGTGGGTTCCGATATTCAAAAAGACGTAAATGCCCCATCGGGATGGAGTGGCACGTCGTACAGCGCGTTGCGGGCGGCCGCTCCTTTCGCCATTTTGGACACGATCTACACAACGCAGCAAAAGGTGCTTTCTGTCGCACCCTCAGTCGCTTTCCCGGCGTTGAAAGTTCTCTGGAGTGTCAACAACCTGCCTGCCCCGGGCAACCCGGCCCTCGGTCAAATTGGCACCACTTTCTTTACCAATACGAGCACCGGTGCCGCCATCTACGTGCTCGGCAAGGCGGACGTCGATACTGACGAGTACGACTCGTCAGTGATCGCGCACGAATGGGGTCACTACTACCAGTCGGTTTTCAGTCGCGATGATTCCCCGGGCGGGGAGCATGGTTCCAACGAACTGTTGGATCGAAGGGTGGCTTTTTCGGAGGGATGGGGCAATGCATGGTCCGGCATTGCACTGAATCGTGCAAATTACACAGATTCAGCTGGACCCGGGCAGGGTGTCGGCCTCAATTCCAACTTGTCGGTGGGCGCCACGCTGACAAAGGGATGGTTCAGCGAAGAATCGATTCAATACGTGCTCTGGACGCTGAATCAGATCGCCGGCTTTGAGCCCATTCATGCGGCAATGACTGGCCCGCTTAAAGGCGGCGTGGCGGTAACTTCGATCCATCCATTCAATGTGGCGCTCAAGACGGTGTCGGGCTCGGTCGGTGCAAGCTTTGCACCTCTGCTCGCTTCTGAACATATCGACTCAACGTCCGATGCATGGGGATCCACAGAAAGCAATGCTGGCGGCTCTACTGTCGGCCTCCCGATGTATCGCACGCTGACTTTGGGTGCCGCCTTGCCCAATGTATGTGTGTCGAACGCCATGGGTGCGCAGATCGGCGACAACAAGCTCGGCAACTATGCTTACCTCCGTCTAAGCGTGCCGGTGGCCAGGAGTTACCAGATATCGGTGGTTGGCGGTGGTAGCGCAACCGATCCTGACTTTCGCGTTTACAACGCCACTGGGGTCGTCGCAAAAGCCGAGTCAGTCATCGCAGGCGCCGAAACGGCAAAAATCGCACTTACGCCCGGCGACTACGTGCTTGCGGTTACCGATTACCAAAATAAGGCATCGTCCACATGCTTCACGGTCTCGGTCAATTGAGGATCGCGTCATGACAAATCTATTTCACTTGGATCATCTTGTTGCGCGAGCTTTTTGCGCCGCCTTGGCGGCTTCGACCTCAATTTCCTGCGCGGCTGGGCTTCCGACCTTGGTCGCTGCCCCCGGTCAACCGGCTACCGGTGCCGGTTTCATCACCGCGGTACAGAAGTCAAACGGTTCGAGAGTGGTGGTTCGTTACAAGGTCTCCTCGGCATCAGGCGCGGGGGTTCCGGTCACGGTAAACCTGACGTTTGGCGCAGTGAACGACGCCGCTGCAAACGTGCGCTTTACTTCCGATGCGGGCTTACGGCTCATTGCGTCGCAAGCACCGATGCCATTGCCTATGGGTTCCAGTGAACTCGACTTCCAGGCCGTATCCGAGTCAGACGGGCTGTTCTACATCAACGTATTCACAACTCAAAACGGCGCAACAAGCGCAATGTCGATTCCCGTCGCAGTAGGCAATGGCAAGCCGAGGCTCGACGCCATGGGTGTAACCAAGCCTTCAACGGCCGGCGAAAAAATCATCTCGATTCCCGTGCGCTAACGCTCCGAGCACGCGCTACCGACGAACATTGCAGTAATCGCGACGGCGGGCTATAATCTTTGGCTCTGCTGAGCCTCTGTATGCCGCCCTCGGCTTGCAGCGTCGTAGCAGTGATTTATCAACCTTCTTTCGTAGGTCGAGTCCGGAGAGCCGGGCTGGACTAAACGCTGCCGCCAATTGAAGTGGCAGTGGCGAAAGAAGACTTCCATTTGGAGAAAAAAATGAGTCTTAGCAACTCCCTCGGGTTGCTGGGTCGCAAGGTGGGGATGATGCGTCTCTTCACTGATGACGGGGACGCAGTTCCTGTCACGGTGGTGGATGTGTCCAACAACCGTGTGACCCAGATCAAGTCCATAGAGACCGACGGATACGTCGCGCTGCAAGTGACCTTTGGCGCGCGAAAAGCTTCACGCGTGACGAAGCCTCTGGCTGGACACCTTGCCAAGGCCGGTGTTGAAGCCGGCGAGATCATCCAAGAATTCCGTGTGACCGCCGATGCGGCAGGCCAACACAAAGCGGGTGGCGTCATCGCCGCCGGCAGCGTGTTTTCGGTGGGTCAAAAGGTGGATGTGCAGGGCACCTCCATTGGTAAGGGCTTTGCTGGCACCATCAAGCGTCACAACATGAAGTCGCAGCGTGCGTCGCACGGCAACAGCCGTTCGCACAACGTTCCCGGCTCCATCGGTATGGCGCAGGATCCAGGTCGCGTTTTTCCGGGCAAGCGCATGACGGGCCATCTAGGAGATGTCACCTGCACGACGCAAAACCTTGACGTCTATCGCATCGACGAGGCGCGTCAACTGTTGCTCATCAGGGGCGCGATTCCGGGTTCGAAGGGTGGCTTCGTTACCGTTCGCCACGCCATCAAGACCAAGCCGCAATCCGTTGAAGGAGCGAAGTAATGCAACTCGAACTCCTGAACGAACAGGGCCAGGCTTCCGCCAAGTACGACGCTCCCGAGACCGTGTTCGGCCGTGACTACAACGAAGATCTGGTCCACCAGATCGTCGTTGCATTCCAGGCCAACGCCCGCCAGGGAACGCGCGCCCAAAAGGACCGCGAGCAGGTCCATCACTCGACCAAGAAGCCTTTCAAGCAAAAGGGAACGGGCCGCGCCCGTGCCGGTATGACGTCCTCGCCGTTGTGGCGCGGGGGTGGCCGGATCTTCCCGAACATGCCTGACGAAAACTTCACGCAGAAAATCAACAAGAAGATGTATCGCGCCGGCATGGCATCGATTTTCTCGCAGCTCGCTCGCGAAGGTCGTTTGGCTGTAGTCGAGTCGCTGACAGTCGATTCGCCCAAGACGAAGCCGCTGGCGGCGCGTTTCAAAGCGATGAACCTCCAGTCGGTCCTAGTGATCGCTGAAGAAGTCGACGAAAACCTGTACCTCGCATCGCGCAACCTGGTCAATGTGCTTGTCGTCGAGCCACGCTACGCCGACCCGGTGTCGCTGGTGCACTACAAGAAGGTCCTCGTGACCAAGGGCGCCGTAGAAAAGCTCAAGGAGATGTTCGCATGAGCCGCATGAATCCTACTCCGGCCTTTCGAGGTCAGTTTGCCGAAGGCCGTCTGATGGCTGTGCTGGTAGCACCGATCGTGTCTGAAAAGGCAACGATGGTTGGCGAGAAATCAAACGCAGTCACATTCAAGGTGCTGCAGGACGCCACCAAGCCCGAAATCAAGGCCGCTGTTGAACTTATGTTCAAGGTCGAAGTTCAGGGCGTGTCGGTGCTTAACACCAAGGGCAAGGCTAAGCGCTTTGGCAAGTCGATGGGTCGTCGCGACAACGTTCGCAAGGCTTATGTGACGCTTAAGGCCGGGCAAGAGCTCAACCTCGTCGGGGAAGGCGTTTAATCATGGCCGTCATCAAGATGAAACCCACTTCGCCGGGCCAACGCGGCGCGGTGAAGATCTCTCGCGATCACCTATTTAAGGGTGCTCCACACGCTGCGCTGCTGGAACCTCAGTTTCAAAAGGCCGGTCGCAATAACAACGGTCACATCACGACCCGGCATAAGGGTGGCGGGCATAAGCACCACTATCGCCTGGTAGATTTCGTGCGCAACAAGGACGGCATCCCGGCCAAGGTCGAACGTATCGAGTACGACCCGAACCGCACCGCCCACATCGCGCTGGTATGTTACGCCGATGGCGAGCGTCGCTACATCATTGCCCCGCGCGGTCTCGAGGCCGGCGCTACGTTGCTGAGCGGTGCCGAAGCACCGATCCGCGCCGGTAACACGCTGCCGATTCGCAATATTCCAGTCGGATCTACGATCCATTGCATCGAGTTGCAGCCAGGTAAGGGTGCGCAAATTGCGCGCTCGGCTGGCACGTCGGCCACGCTGCTGGCACGTGAAGGTGTCTACGCGCAGGTCCGCATGCGGTCCGGCGAAGTTCGCCGCGTACATGTGGAATGCCGCGCGACCATTGGTGAAGTCGCCAACGAAGAACACAGCCTGCGCCGTCTCGGCAAGGCTGGCGTGAAACGTCACATGGGTATCCGTCCGACCGTTCGCGGTGTGGTGATGAACCCGGTCGACCACCCGCATGGTGGCGGCGAAGGCAAGACCGGCGAAGGCCGTCATCCAGTCGACCCATGGGGCAATCTGACCAAGGGCTATCGCACCCGTAACAACAAGCGCACGCAAGTCTTCATCGTGTCGCGTCGCAAGAAGTAAGGGGTAGCAGTAAATGACTCGCTCTCTCAAAAAGGGTCCGTTCGTCGACCATCACCTGGTGGCTAAGGCCGATAAGGCGGTGACGACCAAGGACAAAAAGCCGATCAAGACTTGGTCGCGTCGCTCAATGGTCCTCCCTGAATTCATTGGGTTGACCATTGCCGTGCACAACGGAAAGCAGCACGTGCCTGTGTACATCACGGACCAGATGGTCGGTCACAAGCTCGGCGAATTTGCGCTCACCCGCACGTTCAAGGGGCACCCCGCGGACAAAAAAGTCCAGAAAAAATAAGGAACGACCATGTCTGAAACACGTGCAGTCCTTCGTGGCGTCCGCCTTTCGGTTGACAAGGGCCGTCTGGTCGCGGACCTGATCCGCGGCAAGAAGGTTGACCAAGCGCTCAACGTTCTGCAGTTCACGCAGAAAAAGGCCGCTGTGATCATCAAGAAAGTGCTCGAGTCGGCGATTGCCAACGCAGAGCACAACGACGGTGTTGACATCGACGAGCTGCGAATCACCACCATCTACGTCGAACAGGGCGCTACGCTCAAGCGCTTCACTGCGCGGGCCAAGGGCCGCGGTAACCGCATCAGCAAGCCCACGTGCCATGTGTACGTGACGGTTGGCAATTAAGAAGGCCTGGAAGAACTATGGGACAGAAGATTCACCCCACCGGTTTCCGCCTTGCGGTCACCCGGAACTGGTCCAGCCGCTGGTACGCCAGCAACAAAGACTTCGCCGGCATGCTGGCCGAAGACATCAAGGTGCGCGAGTACCTGAAGAAGAAGCTCAAGAACGCATCCGTTTCTCGCGTGATGATCGAGCGTCCCGCCAAAAATGCACGTATCACCATCTACTCGGCACGTCCGGGCGTGGTGATCGGTAAAAAGGGTGAGGACATCGAGAACTTGAAGCGCGAACTGGGTCGCCAGCTTGGCGTCCCGGTGGCAGTGAACATCGAAGAAGTGCGCAAGCCTGAAATCGATGCGAAGCTGATTGCAGATAGCATTACGCAGCAGCTTGAGAAGCGCATCATGTTCCGCCGCGCCATGAAGCGTGCGATGCAGAACGCGATGCGTCTGGGTGCTCAAGGCATCAAGATCATGTCGTCGGGTCGCCTTAACGGCATCGAAATCGCACGTTGCGAGTGGTATCGCGAAGGCCGCGTGCCTCTCCACACCTTGCGCGCCGACATCGACTACGGCACCTCGGAAGCCAAGACCACGTACGGCGTCATCGGCGTCAAGGTCTGGGTCTACAAGGGCGACACCCTGGGTCGTAACGACCTGCCGGCTGTCGAAACGCCGCGTCCGGACGATGAGCGTCGCCCACGTGGTCCGCGTCGCGATGGCCGTCCGGGTGGCGATCGTCCAGGTGGTGATCGCCGTAGCCCTAGTTCCGGCCCGCGTGCCGGTGCCCGTGGCCCGATCGGTGGAAACACCGCGCCGGCCGATGGCAGTGACAAGCCCGCAGAAGCGACCGGTGGTGCTCCCGCAGCACCGGGTGCAGACTCGAAACCCGCCGTTAAGCGCGTCCGCAAAGCCGCGCCAGCTGCAGCAGCTGACGGTGCCAAGACCGAGTAATCGGTCTTTCCTGGACGCGAAAGTGTCTGGGGCAGTCCTCACGGAGTAATAAAACATGCTGCAACCTGCACGCAGAAAGTTCCGCAAGGAACAAAAGGGCCGTAACACCGGTATAGCGACGCGCGGCAACGCCGTGTCGTTCGGTGACTTCGGTCTCAAGTCGATCGACCGCGGCCGCCTGACGGCTCGCCAGATCGAAGCCGCTCGTCGCGCTATTTCACGTCATGTGAAGCGCGGCGGTCGTATCTGGATTCGCGTGTTTCCCGACAAGCCGATCTCCCACAAGCCCGCTGAGGTGCGGATGGGTAACGGCAAGGGCAACCCCGAGTACTACGTCGCTGAAATCCAGCCTGGCAAGGTGATCTACGAGATCGTGGGTGTGCCCGAAGAACTTGCACGAGAAGCGTTCCGCTTGGCTGCCGCTAAGCTCCCGCTGCGCACGACCTTCGTCGCTCGCCAGCTCGGCGCCTGAGGAGAACACTGATGGCAACTCGTAAAAAGAAGGACGCCGCGGCCAAGCCGGTCAAGGTGTCGAAGGCAGCAACGCTGCGCGACAAGGATGTCGCCGGTCTGAAGACGGAAGTCAAGGATTTGCAAAAGGCTCATTTCGGTCTTCGCATGCAAAAAGCTACGCAACAGTTGACGAATCTGTCGACGCTGCGCGTGACACGTCGCGACATCGCACGTGCCAAAACCATCCTTGCGCAAAAGCAGCAAGAAACCCCAGCCGCGAAGTAAGGAGTGAACATGACGGAAGTTAAAAAATCCCTCAAGCGCACCTTGATCGGCAAGGTGGTCAGCGACAAGCGTGAGAAAACAGTAACGGTGCTGGTGGAGCGCCGCGTGAAGCACGAGCTCTACGGCAAAATCGTTGCCAAGACGAGCAAGTACCATGCGCATGACGAAACCGGCCAGTACAAGCTAGGCGACACCATCGAAATCACCGAAAGCAGGCCGATTTCGAAGACAAAGAACTGGGTTGTTACCCGCCTTGTCGAAAAAGCCGCAGCAGTTTGAGTCGGAGTTCGACGATAAACGCTTCGGCGTAACTAAAAAAGGCCCACAATCTGGGCTTTTTTTCATTTTCTGGAGCAGCTTGCATGATCAAAGTTGGTGACACCCTTCCCGCTACCACCCTGATGGAATTCTCCGAAGTCGAGGGCGAGGGTTGCAGCATTGGACCGAATCCCGTCGACGTGGCCAAGGCCACCGCTGGCAGGACCATCGCACTGTTCGCGTTGCCTGGTGCGTTCACGCCGACTTGCTCTGCGAAACATGTGCCCGGCTATGTCGAGCATGCCGCCGAATTCAAGGCTGCCGGAGTCGATGAGATCTGGTGCGTGAGCGTCAACGACGCATTCGTTATGGGTGCTTGGGCGCGTGATCAGAAAACGGGAACCAAGGTGCGCATGCTTGCAGACGGGAGCGGAGACTTCGCCAAAGCCACGGGCCTGACGCTCGACCTCACAGGTCGCGGCATGGGCGTGCGCAGCAATCGCTATTCGGCGCTCGTCAAAGACGGGAAAGTCGCGACGCTCAACGTCGAAGCGCCGGGCAAGTTCGAGGTGAGTGGTGCCGAAACGTTGCTGGCGCAGGCCCGCGGCTGATTCGAAGTCCAGTCAAGCAGAGCCGCGTCCGCCATATGGCGGTCGGGCTCCACCTCCGCTCCGCAGCGTAGGGCTCATCAATAAAGATCGGCCTTGAGGTAGTGCGCTCCCGCAACCGGGTTGTGATAGTAGGGCGGCACCTCGACGAATCCGAGCTCTTCATAGAGCGCACGTGCTGATTCCATGTCGTCGAGCGTGTCGAGCAATACGCAACCATAGCCAGCGCTACGCGCAGCGTCGAGCATAGCTTCGGCCAATTGGCGGCCTACTCCCAGCCCCCGAAAGCCTGGACGCACGAACAAGCGCTTCATCTCCGCCGCGTTCGCATGATCGGTCGAATCAAGCGGTCGAAGCCCACAACACCCCGCTACATGCGCGAGTACGCCATTTGCACGCAGAAGGGTCGGCGCTTGCGGCCTCGGATGTGCGACTTCGACATCGATCAGAGCCAGTAGCAACGCGCCGCGGGGTTCCGCATATTCCCCGGGTAGTGCGAGCAGTTCTTCAGCGAAATTCTGGAAGCGAAGATCGATTCCAAGTGCCGAGGCATATTCGCGAAACAGCACTCGCGTGGCGTCGAATGCGAGTGCTTCGTGTGGCGTGACCAAAAAGACCGCAGGCATGTCGGTCAGTGGCAATGGGCGGGACATCGAAAAGCTCATACGCTGAGCCGAAGGCGTGCGGTCATCGGGCCAGAAGATATGCCAATCGGCGTGACCTGCAGATTAGCAACTCACGCTTCCGCAAGCAACTTTTCAATCAGCTTATGCAGTTCTGCGAAGTCGGGCTCGCCCACGTAACGCTTGACGATCTCGCCGCGTTTGTTCACCACGAAAGTTGTCGGCGTGAGCGCGATGTCGCCCCATGCTTTGGCAACAGAGCCGGTGTTGTCGATCGCCACCTTGAATGGCAATTTGCGCGTCTCGGCATAGTTCACGACATATGCCGGCGGGTCGTAGCTCATGGCCACCGCCAGGGTGTCGTAGCCCTGCGACTTGTACTTATCATAGGTCGCGATAACCTTCGGCATCTCTGCGACGCACGTCACGCAACTCGTCGCCCAAAAGTTCACCAAAGTGACCTTGCCCCTGAAATCAGCCGCGCTTTGCTTGCTGCCGTCGAGCAGAACGAACGTGGAGGCGGGCGCCGCGACGGTGCCCGTGTTCAGGTAAGCACCAGCGCCGAGAGCCAAAGAAATGGCGACTGCAGCGGCATAGAAGACTTTTTTCATGGGTGACCTGGGAAAGAAGGGCAGCACGATTTTAGATCCCCCGAGCCAAAGACCTGCACGCGATGCCTTCGTTCGATAGGGTCCGCTGCCTGCGCCGCCGAGTTGTCAGAAGCGTTCCTGCCATCTCGACGGCCACCTTCCGCTCCGTTTGCGGCGATAAGCTATGTCCGATGGTCCTAATTGTGGTTCTCTTGGCTCGACGGTGGCCCCCAGGCTTGTTGCTTCTGCTGCTACTGCCTGGATGCAGTCCCGTTTTCAACTGGCGCGACGTGGCCGTGACTGACAACCTCGTCGCTCTCCTCCCGTGCAAGCCCGATCGTGCAACAAGAACCCTCGAAATCCCAGGCATCGAACGCATCTCGATCAGCATGAGCGGTTGCGCAGCTGGCGATGCAACCTTTGCCATCGCGCAAGCCGAAGCCGGAAGCGCCGCGCAGGCCGCAATGTGGCTCGGAGCATGGAAGTCGTCTACACGCGCACAGTGGCCGGATGCGCAACTTACGGAGGTAGTGGCCACGGTCGGTGGAGCCGACGCGGCATCGGGATCCCGCTTTACCATTTCACGGGCGGCAGAAGGAGCAGCCCGAAAAGCTTCAGTGCAATTCGCGGGGGCCGAGATCCTCTGGTTCACGCGTGCGGTCGATGCCACCCACGTGACGATCTATCAGGCCATGGTTCTCGGCAAGCCGTCAGCCGACGATGCGGCTGCAACGTTCTTCGAAGGCGTGCGCCTTTCGGGACGTCGCAGCCCCGCATAATCGCAGAGGTGCATCGCATCCTTCCATGAACAGTATTTTCATCATCGCCCACTCTCCTCTGGCACAGGCGCTGCGGCAGTGTGCGTTGCATGTGTTTCCCGATAGCGAGAACTCGATCGTCGCGCTTGACGTGTTGCCCAACGTATCGCCCGAAGAAACGCTCGCTGCTGCACGCATCACGCTGTCCCAGCTGTTGAACGCACCGCGCTCGCAGGTGCTCGTACTGGCCGACGTGTTCGGCGCAACGCCGTGCAATGTCGCGCAAAAGCTGGTGGACGGCGTCCGTTCACGGCTCGTAGCCGGTGTCAATCTGCCAATGCTGCTGCGAGCCGTTACCTATCGGCATGAAACGCTCGATGCGCTGGTACAGCGAGCGCTGACCGGGGGCACCGCCGGCGTCATGCAGGTCGCTGTGTCGGCTCCTCAAAACCAGGCGAGAAGAAAACCAAGTGATCAAGACATCCGTAACCATCAGCAATAAGCTGGGGCTCCACGCGCGAGCGTCAGCCAAGCTCACCAAGCTCGCCGGCAGCTACCCGTGCGAGGTGTGGTTGGCCCGAGGCGACCGCCGCGTAAATGCAAAAAGCATCATGGGCGTAATGATGCTTGCGGCGGGGATCGGCATTTCGATCGACCTCGAAACAGACGGCGAGCGCGAGCAGGAAGCAATGGACGCGCTGGTGGCATTGATGAACGACAAGTTCGGCGAAGGCGAGTGAGGCCCTTGCCATGACGTTCGCGGTTCACGGTCTGCCGGTTGCCCGTGGCATCGCCATCGGACGTGCGGTGCTGGTGGTGTCGAGCCGCATCGACGTGGCCCACTATTTCATCAAGCCGGCGGAGATCGAGACTGAGATCGAGCGCGTACGCGCCGCCCGCAACGCGGTTTCCGATGAACTCACCAAGCTCCAGGCTAGCGTCGCGCTGATGGGCCCTAACGATGCGCCGCACGAGCTCGCAGCGCTACTCGAAGTGCACCAGATGCTGCTGCAGGACGAGGCGCTTACCAATGGCGTCAAGCACTGGATCACCGATCGGCTCTACAACGCCGAATGGGCATTGACTACGCAACTCGAAGTCATTGCGCGTCAGTTCGACGAGATGGAGGACGAGTACTTGCGCGAGCGCAAGGCCGACCTCGAACAAGTGGTCGAACGCATACTGCATCGCATGAAGGGGACCGCCGCGGTGCTCGCGCCCACCCCGCCGCGCCGCAAGCGCCCGACCGATGCCGAAGACGACGATCTCACCGTCAACGACACTATCGATGTGCCGCTGGTGCTTATCGCGCACGACCTGTCGCCGGCCGACATGCTGCAGTTCAAGAGGAGCGTGTTCGCGGGTTTCGTCACCGACGTCGGCGGTCGTACTTCGCACACGGCGATCGTCGCGCGCAGCATGGACATTCCGGCGGTGGTCGGCGCCCGCACCGCGAGCCAGCTGGTACGGCAGGACGACTGGGTCATCATCGATGGCGATGCCGGCGTGGTGATCGTCGATCCATCGCCCATCATCCTGGCTGAATACGGCTTCAAGCAGCGCCAAGGCGACCTGGAGCGCGGCCGGCTGGCGCGGTTGCGACACAAGCCCGCGGTCACGCTCGACGGTCAACGTGTCGATCTGCTCGCCAACATCGAGATGCCTGAAGACACGGTCGGTGCGGTCAAAGCGGGTGCTGTCGGCGTCGGACTGTTTCGCAGCGAATTCCTCTTCATGGGCCGTGAGTCGCAACGCCAGACGCGACTGCCAGACGAAGAAGAGCAATACCAAGCCTACAAACGTGCAGTTGAGGGCATGCAGGGCATGCCGGTGACGATCCGCACCATCGACATCGGTGCCGACAAGCCGCTCGACAGCAAAGCCAGCAAGCAGGAGCATTTGAATCCCGCGCTAGGCCTGCGCGCGATCCGCTGGAGCCTGGCCGACCCTGCCATGTTCCTGACGCAACTGCGCGCCATCTTGCGGGCGGCAGCGCATGGCGGAATCCACCTGCTGATCCCGATGCTGGCGCACGCGAGCGAGATACGCCAGACCTTGTCGTTGATCGATTTCGCGCGGGCCGAACTCGACAACAAGGGCATGGTGTACGGCGCGGTCAAGCTTGGCGCGATGATCGAAATTCCGGCGGCGGCTCTCATGCTCAAGCTGTTCCTGAAGCACTTCGACTTCCTGTCGATCGGCACCAACGACTTGATCCAGTACACGTTGGCCATCGACCGTGCTGACGAGGCCGTCGCGCACTTGTACGACCCTGCACATCCGGCGGTTCTCAAGCTCGTCGCCGACACGATCGCGGAGTGCCGGCGCCAGGGCAAGGGCGTTAGCGTGTGCGGCGAAATGGCTGGCGACGTCACGTTCACACGGCTGCTGATCGGCCTCGGTCTGCGCAGCTTCTCGATGCATCCATCGCAGATCCTCGCCGTCAAGCAGGAGGTGTTGCGCGCCGACGCCGGAAAGCTCGAGCCATGGGCACAGCGCGTGCTCGCAGCCGACGATCCTGCCCTGGCGATGACGTTGCCGATTTAGGACCTGTCGAATTCCTCGGGCGTCAGCAACGGAAGCTGCACTGCGTCGTCCACGCTCCACGGCGCATAGGCCGTCTTAGGCAAATCGGCCGAGCTCACTTGTCCCAGCAAGTCCCGCACCGTGTCCTTTACCCGCGCCAGCACGAGCTGCGAACCGCGCTGCCGCGTCCATTGGGCGAAGTCGCACAGCGCCTCGATGCTGGTGGCATCGAGGTCGGGCGACTCTTCAAGGCTAAGCACCATGCGCTGGAGCATCGGCGTGGCTTCCGCGCGGGTGCGCAGGGTGGCGAACACGCCGTCTGCATTGCCGAAAAACAGCGGCACCTCGGGTCGGGCGATGAGCACGCCGGGCGGCACTACGGCTTCGGGATGCCGTGCCGTGTCGACATAGTCGTGCCCGCCGTCGAGTCGGCCGAGCCAGCTCACACCCGCGCGCGACAGTCCACGCAGCAGCATCAACAGACTGAGGCCGATCGCGGCCAGCAGGCCGTCCAGCACGCCGAGCAACAGAACCGCTGCCACTGCCACCAGGGCAATCAGCCGGTCGCGTCGCCAAACGAACAGGGGTCGCAGCGCCACCGGGTTGAGCGAGTGACTGACAGCGTTGATCACGATCGCAGCGAGGAGGGGCTCGGGTGTGTGCGCGATCCATGGCAGCAGGGTCAAGACCGCGATGAGCACTACGGCGCCGGCCACCAGCCCGGCGGCCCGGCTCTGCGCACCGGCCGATTCGTTGGCCGAGGTGGCCGAGTAGCCCGCGCCCACAGGCATGCCGTGCAACAGCGCGGAAGCGATGTTGGCGACGCCGAGCGCGAACAGATCGCGATTGGCCGAGACGTTGTCGCCATGACGCAGCGCGAACGTGCGGATCGACCCGTACGACTCTGCATAAAGAATCAGCGCCATCGCAAAAGCGAGCTCACCCAGACGGAGCCAGTCGGTGCGCGCAAGGTGGGGCATGCCAGGGCTGGAAAAGTCGAGCGTGAACGTCCCGACCGGTGCCACGTTCCAAACCTTGCAGTAGCCGCCGACATCGAGCGCAATGCCGATGGCGATCACCAGCAGTGCCGCGGGTACCGCACGCCAGCGCCCCAGCCCACGCAGCAGCACCAGCGCGACCAGCGCCATGGCGCCACCCGCCCAGTTCCAGTGCGACCAGCCCGCCAGAAGCTCCCAGCCGAAGCGCAGAAAGTCGGTGTGCATCGGATGCACACCGAGCACCTTAGGCATCTGCTTGACCACGATGGTGATCGCGAGCCCGAGAGCAAAGCCACGCAGCACCGGCTTGGCAATCAGGCTGGACACTGCGCCTAGCCGCGCTAGCCCCGCGACGATGAAGAACACCCCTGTCAGCAGCACGATGCCGGCACCCAGCGCCACGCGCAAGGCCGCATCCGTGCCGGCGAGCGATCCGGTCGCGGCCAGCAGCACCGCCGCCGACGAGGAGGTTGCCGAAACGATGGCAAAGCGGCTGTTGCCGAGGAGCCCGTACACCAGCAGGCCGGCGAACAGCGCGAGAACGCCGCTCTGGGGCGGTAGCCCCGCGATACTGGAATAGGCCACGGCCTCTGGCAGCAGCAGTCCGGCGATCGAAAGCCCTGCCACCAGGTCTGCGGCGGCTGGCAGGCCGCGCCGGGCAATCACTCCGCCAACACCGCGGCCGGGGCGCCACCACCCAGACCGCTGCTCACCGCTGACAAGCTCGGGCTGACGCCGGTCCAGCCCGGCAAGTAGCGTGCACCGGGACCACGTGCCAGTGCAACTGCCTGCTGCAGCGCCTCGACTGGCAGCGCCTGGGTGCGAGATTTTTCCAGCGCCCGGCGGGGAATCAGCGGCCGAAAGAAGTCGGCCCAGAGAAATTCGGCAAAAGGGGCTGCGTCTTTGGCGTAACCGCCGGCCGATCGAACGAAGCCGGCCAAGCTGCGATAGGGGTCGTCGTGCAGCTTCGAGACTTGGGACGGAATGGCTTCGTAGCCTTGCCGCCGCCCTTTTGCGTCGTACGGATGCGCCCAGCGGTGGAATTCCATCAGACGCCAGAAGGCCTCGCCACGGATGGCCGACAGGTCGTCCAGTTGCATGACCCACACGTTGCCGACATCTTCCTGGTGCAGTGCCATGCCGAGATGGTGGTGGTCGACGATGTAGTAGCGCCCTTCAGGGCCCTTCACCGCCGGGAACCAGTGCGCGGAGAGCGTGTGCTTGCGCGCCTTGCGCTTGAGGCCGGTCCATTGCTCCCGTTTGACGGCCACTTCAGCAGCGCCGACCGTGATCTGGGTGGGATGAAGGTCGGCAAGCGCGACGGCGATTAGGTGTTGTTGGTGCGTAGGCATATGCAGGACGATGGTGCCGCAGCTTGCTGAACAGCGCCTGAGGTCGCAGCCGACACAAAACGAAACACGCCGATACCGCCGCGAAAGGACTTCGCGGCTCCTGAAAAGCACCATCGAGCTTCCTCTTTTTCACACACAAGGAAGTCTCATGAAACCCTGGATCAAACGCTCACTCTTCGGCTTTGCCGGCGCTGCCCTCATTGCGGGAAGCCTCGGCGGCTGCGCTGCCCACCGGTTTGGAAGTGGCGACCCTGCCGAGTTCCGCGCCAAGATGGTCGAGCGCATCGGCGGCAAGCTGGACCTCGACATCGCGCAAAAACAGAAGCTCGTTACGTTGGCCGAGAAGCTGGGTGCACAACGCGCCGCCATGCGCGATGCGGGCGGTGCCGGTGGTACCCGCACACAGTTCCAGTCGCTCTTCGCAGGCAACAAGCTCGACCAGTCGGCTGCAACGAAGATGGTCGACGAGAAGACGGCGGCGGTGCGCATAGGAAGTCCGGACATCATTGCAGCAGCTGCCGACTTCTTCGACAATCTCAACCCTGCCCAGCAAGTCAAGGTGCGCGAGTTTATGCAACGCGGTGGCCGACGCTGGAGAGGTTGATGCCTGCGCCCCGGCCGCCTCGGTTGCCAGGGCACTCATCCACAATCTCGACCATGCCTCGCATCCTCCTGATCGACGACGACGAGCACCTTGGTGCGCCGCTCGCAAGCTACTTCGCGCGCTTCGACTGCACGCTGGACAGCGCCACGCGGCCGAGCGAGGGACTCGCCAAGCTGCGTGCCACCCACTACGACGCCGCCATCCTCGACGTCATGCTGCCCGAGATGGATGGCTTTGCGTTGTGCCGCGAAATCCGTAAAGAAAGCGACGTTCCGATCGTCATGCTGACGGCGCGAGGCGAGGTGATGGACCGCGTGGTGGGCCTCGAGCTGGGCGCCGACGACTACGTGCCCAAACCCTTTGAGCCGCGCGAGCTGGTAGCACGCGTGCAAACGATCTTGCGGCGTCAACGCGTGGCCACACCAGCGTCGGTGGCCCATGTGCAGCGTCGCGTGTTCGAAGGGCTCGCCATCGATCTCGACAAGCGGGAAGTGCTGCGACAAGGCCGCCTCGTCGACCTCACCGGCACTGAGTTCGACCTTCTCGCGCTGCTGGCCTCGGAGCCCGGAAAGGTGTTCAGCCGAGACGATATTCTGAATCGCCTGCGCGGCCACGAGGCCGAGCTCTACACGCGCGCGGTCGACATCGTGGTCAGCCGGTTGCGCAAGAAGCTGGAGCCACTGGACTGCATCAAGACGCTGCGCAACGCCGGTTACGCGCTCGCCGTCGGAAGATGAACCGCGCCAGGCATACGGAGCGTCGACGGTGGCGACATCGCTGGCGCCATTCGTTGCGTGCGCGCCTGCTCACTGTTTTCTTGCTGCTCGCCTTCGCGATGACGGCGGTGTTCATCGTCGGCATGCAGAGCACGTTTGCCAGCGGCTGGCGCGAGGCCGGCGTGCCGCTAGTGTCCGACTACGCGAATCGGCTCGCGGCCGAGATCGGCTCGCCGCCGGACGTATCGCGCGCCGAGGCGTTGGCCGCGCGGCTGCCGATCGCGATCCGCATTCAGGGGCCGACGGTCAACTGGGAATCGCATCCCGATCGCACCGAGCGTCGCGGCTTCGATTCACGTGCTGGCGAGATGCTCAGCCGCACCACCGCCGATGGCCACCGAATCAGCTTCGGTATCGGCACCTTGCCGTGGCAACGCGGGCCGCATCGTTTCGGCTGGGTGACGTTGGCGTTGCTGCTGGCGTTGATCGTGTTCGCCTACGGCTACGTGCGGCGCCTGCTACGGCCGCTCGACGACATCCGGGCCGGGGCCGAGCGCTTCGGCGCGGGCGACTTCGACCAGTCCATCCCGCTGCGTCGCAAAGACGAGCTGGGCGATCTGGCGCGCCGCATCAACACGATGGCGCACGACATCCGCGGCATGCTCGATGCCAAGCGTGCGCTGCTACTGGCACTGAGCCACGAGCTGCGTTCACCGCTAACGCGCGCGCGCCTCAACGCAGAACTCTTGCCCGTAACGACCGAGGGGCGGCCCGAGCGCGATGCGTTGTTGCGCGACCTGAACGAAATGCGCGATCTCATCGCCGACCTGCTCGAAAGCGAACGCCTCGCGAGCCCTCACGCGGCACTGCAGCGCGAGCCGGTCGACCTTGCGGCACTGGTTCGTGAAACCGTGGCAGAGATGCCGGATGCCGCCGATGTCACCCTCGACCTCGCGATGGATCTCGCACCTCGCCAACTCGATCGCATGCGCGTGCGCCTGCTGGTGCGCAACCTGCTCGACAACGCCTTGCACTACGGCGCGGAGGCAGCAGAGCCTCCGCGCGTGTCACTGCGCTCTGCCGATGACGGCGCAGGCATCGTGCTGCAGGTGCGCGACTTCGGCCCCGGTGTCGATGAGGCGCAACTGGCGCACTTGACCGAACCTTTCTACCGGACGGATAGCGCGCGCCAGCGAACCACCGGCGGCGTCGGACTCGGCATGTATTTGTGCCGCCTCTTGGCAGAGGCTCATGGCGGCAGCTTCCAGGTGCGCAACGCTCAGCCGGGATTGCAGGTCGACGTGCGACTCGATTGATCGCTCGTCACCAGCGGCGGCGCGGGGCGCCACGGGCAGCCGAATTCAGTGCCGCCTCTTTGTCGCCTGCGCTACCGCCGCGGCCGCCGCGCGCGACTAGCATTCCGGCTCATCACAACGTAGGAGACAACACCATGACCGATCTCGTCAACCACCAGGTTCGCCTCGCCAAACGCCCCGACGCGGCCGCCACGCGCGAGCACTGGAACTTCACCACCGAGCCGGTCGGCCAGCCGGACGACGGCGGCGTGCTGATCAAGACCTTGTCACTGTCGCTCGACCCCGCTATGCGCGGTTGGCTCAACGATGCCAGGAGCTACATTCCGCCAGTCGCGATCGGCGAAGTGATGCGGGCCGGTGGCATCGGTCGCGTCACCGCGTCGAAGAACCCGTCCTTCGCGGTCGGGGACACGGTGTACGGCACGCTGGGCGTCCAGGAGTACATGCTCATTCCGCAGGCCGATATCAAGCGCAACGGCCTGGTCAAGATCGACCTGCGTGCCGGCAGCATCGGCCAGTGGCTCAACGTGCTCGGCATGCCGGGCATGACCGGCTACTTCGGCCTGATGGATGTGGGTCAGCCGAAGGAGGGTGAGACCGTCGTCGTATCGGGCGCAGCGGGCGCGGTCGGGCAAACGGTCGGCCAGTTGGCAAAGATCAAGGGTTGCCGCGTGGTCGGTATCGCGGGCGGCGAGGCCAAGTGCAAGTGGGTGGTCGAAGAGCTGGGGTTCGACGCCTGCATCGACTACAAAGCGGGTGAGGGTGCGGTGCGCACCGGCCTGAAGGAACATTGCCCCAAGGGCGTGGACATCTACTTCGACAACGTCGGCGGCGAGATCCTCGACGCGGTGCTGGCAAAGCTCGCACGCAAGGCGCGCGTCATCATCTGCGGCGCCATCAGCCAGTACAACAACGCCAACAGCATGCCGGCAGCCGGTCCGCGCAACTACCTCAGCCTGCTGGTGAACCGCGCGCGCATGGAAGGCATCGTGGTGTTCGACTATGCCGATCGCTATCACCTGGCCGTAGCCGAGCTGGCGGGCTACCTGAAAGACGGTCGCATGAAGAGCAAGGAAGATGTGGTCAAGGGAATCGAGACGTTTCCGGAGTCGCTCAACAAGCTCTTCGCGGGAGAAAACTTCGGCAAGCTGGTGCTGGAAGTCTCGACCGACTGAGGCGATCCGGCTAGGGCGATTTTTCGCCGTGTCGTCACGGAAAACACCCATGAAGAAACGAGCCCGGCATAGGACACTACGTCGGGCTTTTTATCGATCATCGTTCGGAGATATTCATGAAGAAGATTTTGGCGAGCTGTCTGTTTGCTCTGCCGTTGCTCGCAGCGTCGGGCGCCATGGCGCAAGCGCAAACCTATCCCTCTAAGCCAATCCGCTGGATCGTGCCTTACGCGGCCGGTGGCGGCTCCGACTTTCTGGCGCGCTCCATCAGTCAGGTGATGTCGACGCAGATCGGTCAGTCGATCCTGGTCGACAACAAGCCGGGCGGCAACACCGCGATCGGCGCTTCGGAAGTGGCACGTGCGACTGCCGACGGCTACACGGTGTTGTCGGCCGATAACGGCACGCTGGTCTACAACCCGGTGCTCTACAAGACGCTGAGCTACAGCCCGACCAAAGACCTGGCGCCCGTCACGTTGATGGGGCGCTTTCCCATGATCCTCGTGGTCGGACCTGGCATCACGGTAAAGGACGCGAAGGACTTCATCGCGCAGGCCAAGGCAAAGCCCGGCGGCCTCAACTACGCATCGGCCGGTGCCGGCAGCCCGCACCATCTGGCGATGGAATTGCTCAAGTCCGAAGCCGGCCTCTTCATGGTCCATGCGCCGTACCGCGGTGCCGCCCCCGCGCTGGCCGATGTGGCCGGCGGTCAGGTGCCAGCGATGATGGTCGACCTGGCGGCCGGGGCTGGCTTCATCAAGGGCGGCAAGGTCAAGGCGTTGGCGGTGGCCAACGCCACGCGCCTGCCGCAGTTGCCCGACGTGCCGACCTTCGCGGAGCTGGGCTACAAGAATGTCGAGGCCGCCGCCCTGGTCGGCATGGTGGTGCCGGCGGCGACGCCGCCCGAGGTCGTCGCCGCGCTCAACAAGCAGGTGGTCGCGGCAATCAACGACCCCGCCGTGCACAAGCGGCTGGAAGACTTCGGCGTCGAGCCGGTGGGCAGCACGCCGGCGCAGTTCGCCGAGTTGCTCAGGATCGAGACCGTGCGTTGGCAAAAGTTGATCCGCGAGCTGAAAATCACGCTCGACTGATGAGCACGTTTGAACCTCCGGTCCGCGCTACGGGCTGCCCGGTGGCGCACGGGGCGTTGTCCACGGAGCGCACGCCCACCGGTTGCCCGGTGAGTCAGCGCGCCGCCGACTTCGATCCGTTCGAAGACGGCTATCAACAAGACCCGCCCGAGTACGTGCGCTGGGCACGCGAACAAGAGCCGGTCTTCTGGAGTCCGAAACTGGGCTATTGGGTCGTCACGCGCTACGACGACATCAAGGCGATCTTTCGGGACAACATCACCTTCAGTCCATCGATCGCGCTGGAGAAAATCACGCCGACCGGCGACGAAGCCAACGCGGTGCTGGCGTCATACGGCTTTGCGCTGAATCGTACGTTGGTCAACGAAGACGAGCCTGCGCACATGCCGCGCCGCCGCGCGCTGATGCATTCGTTCACACCGGACGAACTGAAGCATCACGAGCAGATGGTGCGGCAACTTGCGCGCGAGTACGTCGACCGTTTCATTGACGACGGCAAGGCGGATCTGGTCGACCAGATGCTGTGGGAAATTCCGCTGACCGTGGCACTGCACTTCCTCGGCGTGCCCGAAGAAGACATGGACACGCTGCGCAAGTATTCGATCGCGCACACCGTCAACACATGGGGCCGGCCCAAGCCCGAAGAGCAGGTGGCAGTGGCCCACGCGGTCGGCAACTTCTGGCAGTTCGCCGGCAAGGTGCTGGACAAGATGCGTCAGGATCTCGATGGCCCCGGTGGCGCGGAAAGTGGCGGCTGGATGCAATACGGTTTGCGCAAGCAACGCGAGCTGCCCGACGTCGTCACGGATTCCTACCTGCACTCCATGATGATGGCCGGCATCGTGGCCGCGCACGAAACCACGGCCAATGCGTCTGCCAATGCGATGAAGCTGCTGCTGCAGCATCCCGATGCGTGGCGCGAGATCTGCGAAGACGCGAGCCTGATTCCGAACGCGGTCGAAGAGTGCCTGCGCCATAACGGCTCGGTCGCAGCCTGGCGTCGCATGGTCACGAAGGACGCGTGCATCGACGGCGTCGATCTGCCGGCGGGCTCCAAGCTGCTCATCGTGACGTCATCAGCTAACCACGACGACGCGCACTTCGCCGACGGCGATCTATTCGACATCCGGCGTGACAACGCAAGCGACCATCTCACTTTTGGCTACGGCTCGCATCAGTGCATGGGCAAGAACCTGGCTCGCATGGAGATGCAGATCTTTCTGGAAGAGTTCAGCCGCCGTCTGCCGCACATGCGCCTCGCGCCGCAACAGTTCAGCTATGTGCCCAACACGTCGTTTCGTGGGCCCGAGCATCTGCGGGTGGAATGGGACCCGATGCACAACCCCGAGCGCGTGCGGCCATCACTGCGCCGACCCGATGACGTGGCACCGGTGCGGCTCGGCGAGCCTTCGAAGGGCGCGATCACGCGGCCGGTGGTGGTCGAGAGCGTGATGCCCGCAGCGGATGGCATCGTCAAGCTGCGCCTGATCGCGCCCGATGGTCGGCCGATGCCGCGCTGGGCGCCGGGTTCACACATCGACATCGAATGCGGACATCCCGATGTGTCGCGCCAGTACTCGCTGTGCGGCGATCCTGCGGATGTGAGCGCGTTTGAGATCGCGGTGCTGCGCGACCCTGAGAGCCGCGGTGGATCGAGCTGGGTTCACACATCGATCCGGGTCGGCGACAAGCTCAAGATCCGTGGGCCGCGCAATCACTTTCGCCTTGATGAAGCCGCGCACAAGGTGATCTTTGTTGCGGGGGGCATCGGCATCACGCCGATAAGTGCAATGGCGCGCCGCACAAGACAGCTTGGCATGGACTACGAGCTGCATTACAGCGGTCGGTGTCGCGTCACGATGGCTTTTTTGGACGAGTTGAGCGCATTGCATGGCGACCGGCTCAAGGTCTATGCGCAAGACGAAGGGCGGCGCAATGACTTGGCGGCGCTCCTCGCCACACCCGGGCCTGGCACCCAGGTCTACGCGTGCGGACCGGCGCGGATGCTGCAGGCGCTCGAAGCGCATTGCGCCGCATGGCCCCACGACGCGTTGCATATCGAGCATTTCGAATCCACGTTGCGCACGCTCGATCCGTCACTCGAGCACGCCTTCGATGTCGAGTTGAAAGATTCCGGCATCGTCGTGCACGTGCCCGCCGACCAGACCGTGTTGGCGGCGCTGCGTGCTGCCAACATCGATGTGCAGAGCGATTGCGAAGAAGGCCTATGCGGCTCGTGTGAGGTGCGCGTGCTCGTCGGTAAAGTGGACCATCGTGATGTGGTGCTTACGCGCGCCGAGCGTGAGGCCGGCGTGAAGATGATGACGTGCTGTTCGCGCGCGTGCGGTGGTCGGCTGGTGCTCGAGCTCTGACGCCTGTGCACCCAGTAATGTTTTTAAAACGCCAAGGCAACACACCATGCGATATGAAGAACAGATCGCGCTGATTCGGCGCGCCATGGCACTCATTGCGCATGGCGGCAGCGAGCGTGGTGCTGTAGCCGAGAGCCCGATTGAGCGTTATCTGGATCCATTGCGCTTTCAGCGTGAGGTCGACACCATTTTTAGACAGTACCCGTTGGCGCTATGCCCTGCAGCGACGTTGCCCAACGTGGGCGACTCGTTTGCCATCGATGTTGCCGGGTTACCGATTGTCGCAGTGCGCGCCGACGACGGAAAAATCAAAGCGTTCGTCAACGCCTGCCGGCATCGCGGCGCCCGGCTCAAGCCGGCGGGCCTGTCAAGCCAGCGAGTTTTTGTTTGTCCGTATCACAGCTGGACCTACGGTCTGGATGGCGCGCTGCGAGGACGCCCGCACAGCAGTGATTTTGAGCATGCGCCTGCCGCCGACTGTGCCTTGGCCCGCGTACCGGTGGCCGAGGCGCTGGGCTTTGTCTGGGTCGTTCCGCGGGTGCTGCAACAAGGCGAGAGTGCCGCACTCGACATTGACGCGTGGCTCGGACGCTTCGGCGCCGATCTGCGTTCGTTCGGATACGACGCCTGGGTGCCGTTTCATGAGCGGCAGTTCAGCAACGCGGCCAACTGGAAAATTCCGTTCGAGGGGAATCTGGAGACTTACCATTTCCAGTATGCGCACCGCGAGAGCATTGCGCCGCTGTTCTACGACAACCTCCTGATGGCGGACCACGATCGGCAGCATCAGCGTATTTTCTTGCCGAAGCGGACGCTCGAATCCTTGTGCGACCAGCCTGAGGACACGTGGCGAGTTGGCCCGCACTCAAACATCATTTATTTCTTCTTTCCGGCCACTTTCATCCTGCACGAAGGCGATCACGCCAACGTTTTCACGGTCTTGCCCGAGGCGCCCGGCCGCTCGCGCGTGTTTGGCACCACGCTGGTTCCCGAAGCGCCCAAGACGGAAAAAGCGGTGAACTACTGGCAGCGCAACGTGGAGTCGTTCTGGGGTGCGCTCGACGAAGACTTTGCGCTCGGTGTCTCCGCGCAATCGACGTTTTCTAGCGGGGCCAATCGGTCACTCTATTTCGGCGCGACCGAATGGTGCTCGGCCAAGTTCCACAGCGACGTCGAGGCGGCGCTGGAGCCGCCGGACCCTCCGTCGGGCGCAGTGACGGGCGTCGCCTCCAAGCTGGTCTGACGCGACGGGTTCAGCGTTTCGCGGGCGAACCGTCCGACGCGCGAGCACTGGCGCGCGAGCCCATGACCGCGGCGGCGATGATCAGCGCGGCCGCCAGCGCGATCGACCAAGTGAGCGGGCGGCCCGTCACGAGCAGGAGCAGCGCCGTCGAGGCCAGCGGTGTCAAATAACTCAGGATGCCGATCTGTCGCGCATCGCCGCGCTTGAGCGCCATGTCCCAGACAAAAAACGCCGCGCCGAGCGGCCCGAGGCCGCACAAAACTATCAGCAACCAGTCCCCGCCGACGAGTGTGGCTGATGGTTCCAGCAGCGCATGGCACACCAAAGCGAGCGTGCCCGACACAAGGCCGAACAGGCCGATGGCCGACGTAGGGAAGGCGGCGACGCGCTTGGTCCACAGCGAATAGCTGGCCCAGATAAAGGCTGAGCCGAGAGCGGGGATAAAGCCCCAGTATTCGGTGATCGCAGACGATGCCGTGCCGCTGCGCGCGCCGAGGATGGCGATGGCAGCGCCCGTGAAACCGAGCAGTGCAGCGACGATGTGCAAAGGGCGCAGCGACACGCCCGGTAGCAGCAGCGGTGCCAGCACCACCATCAAAAGCGGCCACAGGTAGTTCACCAGATTGGCCTCGATCGGCGGCGCATGGCGCAACGCAATGAAGAGCAAAAAGTGAAAGCCGAAGAGGCCGTAGATGCCGAGCGCGAGCGTCGTGACCGGCACCTTCCAGGCCGCGCGATCGCGCAGTACGAGCGGCCAACTAGGCACGCTGCCAATGATGAGTGCCAGACCTGTCAGGAGAAAAGGTGGAACGTGCGAAAGGGCTGTGCCGAGCGAAGCGAGCGTGGCCCAGAGCGCAATGGCGGCAAGGGCGTAGAAGGTCGAAGACATGCACGGGAGCTTAGATCAAGCACCGCAGCTTTCGATCCGCCGGCCGCATCGATATGTCGATGCGGTAGAGGCTCAGTGCATTCGCTCGCGAAGCTCGCGCTTCAGCACCTTGCCGATCGCACTGCGCGGCAGCTCGTCGATCAGGTGCATTGTCGACAGGCGCTGCGTCTTTCCGAGCTGCGCATTGGTCCACTGCAAGAGCGTGTCGCTCGATGTGTCGTCACCGTCGCGCCGCACCACAAAGGCGACGGGCGTCTCACCCCATTGTTCCGACGACACACCGACCACGGCGACATCCGCGACGGCCGGATGCGCGCGCACCACAGCTTCGAGATCGCTCGGATAGATGTTGAAACCACCGCTTATCACCATGTCCTTCTTGCGATCGAACAGGGTGAGAAAGCCGTCAGCGTCGAAACGCCCGACATCGCCGGTTCGGATGAAGCGTTTGCCCGCGGCATCGAACCATTCGGCTTCGCGCGTCTTTTCGGGCTGGCGGTGGTAGCCCGTCATCATGCCGGCCGAGCTGCCGACAATTTCGCCGTCGGCGCCTGCCGCAACCTCTCGACCCTCTTCATCGATGAGGCGGATGTCGCTGCCCTCGGCTGCCTGCCCGACGGTGTGCAGCTTGGTCGGATGCAGGTGCGCTTCAAGGATGCAGGTGCCGCCGCCTTCGGTCATGCCGTAGAACTCGATCAGCCCGCCGGGCCAGCGCGCGAGCACGTCGGCTTTCAAAGCGGCACCGAACGGCGCGCTGGTGCTGAACTTGGCCAGAAACGACGACAGGTCGTGGTCACCGAAAGCCGGGTTCGCCATCAGGCGCTGGTACTGAACCGGCACGAGCATGGTGTGTGTGACGCGGTGCCGGGCGGCGAGCTTCAGGTAGCCGACAGCATCGAACTTCGGCATCAGGATCACACAGCCACCGAACGCCAGCGTCGGGAAAAAGACGACCAGCGTGGTGTTGGAGTAGAGCGGCGTCGAGAGCAGCGTGACCGTCTCGTGCCCGTAGCCATATTTAGCGCCGCGTTGAACGTGCGCCCAGCGCATGCCGTGACCTTGAACGATGCCTTTGGGCTCACCGGTGGTGCCCGACGAATAAATGATGTTGAACGGCCACGACGGCTGCACCTCGACCGCGGCGGGACGGGCGCCGACGGGCAACAGCCAGTCATCGAATGTGCGGCCGGCGTTCGAGCCGTCAAGCGTGATGCGGGTCGGCGTGGTTGCGTTGCCGGTGCCGGCGGCAGTCGATGCATCGATGAACAGCAGGCGCGCTTCGGCGTCTTCCATCATTCGGGCCAGGCTGGCGGGAGTCGATCCGGGCGCCAGCGGTGCCACGGCGACGCCGGCACGCAACGCGCCCATGAACACGGCTGCATATGTCACCGATGACGCGGCACAAATCGCGATGGCGTCACCGGCTCCGAGGCCGTCGCGCTGCAGGCTGGCCGCTATGCGGTCCATCAGCGCATCGAGTTCGGCGTAGTTCAGCGTGGTGCCGGAATCTTTCAGGGCGGGGCGGTCGGGGTTTTGCCGCGCGTGGAGCGCGATGAGGTCGGCAATTGCGCCGAAAGCGCGGTCTATGGCGGTCTGGAATGTTTCCATCAGGGTTTGTTCTCGCCGGAAATTGAGTGGTGGACGAAGGTAAAGCTCGGTTGAAGCTGTGTATCAGGGATTACCGCGAGGTCGCAGCCGTCAACCCGGGTCGAGGGCAGGGCGTTGTCTGCTCATGACGAATACTTTCAACACGATCCCAATGATCAATGTGGTTCGCGCAGACGACAAGCGTTCAGGCCCGCCAACGCGACAGCCGCAGCCACGTCGTTCCAGCTCAAATTGAGCATCTCTTGACTGGAGAAAAGATTTCCCGGTAAACCCGGGCATCGGCTTCGTCTGGATGCAGCATCCGCGACAGGGTTACGGTTGGCGCCACCCGCAGCACCTTTGGCATCGCGGCTGGCCCTGACCGGTCAGCGCGCTGGCGACACTCCGGCAGAGTGTGCCTGCTGGTCGGCGTGGTAGCTGCTACGAACCATCGCTCCGACAGCAGCGTGACTGAAACCCATCTTGTAGGCCTCTTCTTCGAACACCTTGAAGGTATCGGGGTGTACATAGCGACGCACCGGTAGGTGCGACGTCGACGGCGACAAATACTGCCCAATGGTCAACATGTCGATGCCATGGGCGCGCATGTCGCGCATCACCTGCAGGATTTCGTCGTCGGTCTCGCCCAAGCCCACCATGATGCCGCTCTTGGTGGGCACGTTTGGATGGAGTACCTTGAACTTCTTCAGCAGGTTCAGGCTGAATTGGTAGTCGCTGCCGGGCCTTGCTTCCTTGTACAAACGCGGCGCGGTTTCCAGGTTGTGGTTCATTACATCGGGCGGCGCAAGCTTCAGGATTTCCAAAGCGCGGTCATCGCGCCCGCGGAAGTCGGGCACCAGGATTTCGATCTGCGTCATCGGCGACAGCTCGCGGATGTTGCGGATGCAGTCGACGAAATGCTGACTGCCGCCGTCGCGGAGATCGTCGCGGTCGACGCTGGTGATCACCACGTACTTCAACTTCAGCCTGGCGATGGTTTTTGCCAGGTTGAGTGGCTCGTCCCTGTCGAGCGGGTCCGGTCGGCCGTGGCCCACATCGCAGAACGGGCAGCGTCGCGTGCACTTGTCGCCCATGATCATGAAAGTGGCCGTACCGTTGCCGAAGCACTCGCCGATGTTGGGGCAGGAGGCTTCTTCACACACTGTGTGCAGGTTGCTTTCGCGCAGGATCTGTTTGATCTCGTAGAAGCGCGTGGTCGGTGAGCCTGCGCGCACCCGAATCCACTCTGGCTTCTTCAGCACTTCGCCCTGGATTACCTTGACCGGGATGCGCGACAGCTTGGCCGCGGCCTTCTGCTTGGCAAGTGGGTTGTAGGTTTCCTGGCTCTGGATGTCGCGGACGACTTCGGTGGTGCTCATATGGGAGTGACTAGGCTGAGACTAAGGCGCGAGGGTGGTGATGAGCTTACGGCTCAAAACCCGGGCAGCGTCGTCCCAAGTGGTTTGGACACCGATTGTAGAAAGGTCGACCGTCTTCAGCCCTGCGTAGCCGCAAGGGTTGATGCGCGAAAAGGGTTCGAGGTCCATCGTGACATTCAGCGAGACCCCATGGTAGGTGCAATGGCGGCTGACTTTGATGCCCAGCGCGGCGATCTTGCCGAGGCCGGCGAAGGTATCGATCGCCAGTGCACCTGCGGATGTGCCGCTTAACGTGTTCATCGAAGCAGGTAGCGCAAAAGACGCAAGTCGTGCATGCGAAAACGGATCGTCCATACGCAAATAAATTCCCGGTGCCCCGATGATGCGATGCCCCGTAACGCCGAAGTGCGCCAGCGTGCGGAGCACTGCCTCTTCGATGCGGTAGACGTACTCCTTGACGTAGTAGCCGGCTCGGCGCAGATCGAGCAAGGGGTAAGCGACGACTTGGCCCGGACCGTGATATGTCACTTGACCGCCGCGGTCGGCTTGGACGATCGGGATGCTGCCGGTGTCGAGGATGTGGTCCCGCTTGCCGGCGACGCCCTGGGTGAAAACGGCGTCGTGCTCGCAAAGCCACAGCATGTCGGGGGTTTCGGCAATGCGTTCCTGTGTGAAGTGCTTCATCTCGGCGAACGTTGCGGTGTAGTCGACACGGCCAAGCCGATGCACTTCGATCGGTAACGGCTGTTGCGGCACTTCGAGCTCTGGCGAAATAGCCGGCTCGTTCATTTCGCCCCCGACCGTGCGTGCAGCGCAGGTGCCTTACCGAACACCAGCGTAAAAATAACCCTTGAAAGCCTCAAAGAACGACCTTGACCGAAGGGTGCGACGACAGCGCCCGATACAGGTCGTCAAGCTGTTCGCGGCTGGTGGCGGTCACGGTGATGGTCACGCCGAGATAGTTGCCGGCTTTGCTGTCGCGCAACTCGACCGTGGTGGCGTCGAAGGCCGGATCGAACCTTTCGGCGATCTGCGTGATGGCGTGCACGAAGCCGTCGGCTTTGACGCCCATCACCTTGATCGGGAACTGGGACGGGTATTGAATCAGCGATTCTTGCTTGGTCGGGTCGGGCGTGCTCATGTAGGGCTCCGTGCATGTTTCGGTTAGCGATTGCGCTGCTTGGCGTCCTGGTAAGCCGTATACAGCTGCTGGTAAATGGGGCCGGGGCGGCCGTTGCCAATGGGCTGGCCGTCGAGCGTCACGACTGGCAACACCTCCTTGGTGGCGGAGGAAAGCAGGAGTTCGTCGGCGCCGAAAACCTCGTCTCGCGTGACGCGGTGCAGATCGAAGGGGATGCCGCTGTCGGCACACAGTCGTTCGAGCAATCCATAGCGAATTCCGGCCAGCACGAGTTCGTCTTTGGGTGGCCCGCTCACGCGTTTGTCTCTCACGACCCACACGTTGCTGGACGATGCTTCGCTCAGGAACTCGCCGCGGAACATCACGGTCTCGGCGGCACCTGCGTCGACGCTGATCTGCCGCGCCAGCACCGCGCCGAGAAGGCTCGTGGCTTTGACATGCGCCTTTTGCCAACGAAAGTCGGCGGCGGTGACGCAGGCAACTCCTTCAGCACGCACCGCATCGGGCACCGGGTTCATTGGATTGACCATCGCGAACACCGTGGGCACCAAGCCTTTGGGCATCGCGTGATCGCGCATCGCCACGCCGCGCGTCACTTGGTAGTAAACAGCTTGTCGCGCGGCGACCGCCGATTTGGCGCCGGGGCCTGCGAGCTGCGTGGTGATTTCGCGCCACTGGGCCAGCGTCAGCGGGTTATCGATGCGCAGTTCGGCCAGCGATCGACCGAGCCGCGCCATGTGTTCATCGAAACAGAAAGGTCGGCCGTCGTACACCGGCACGACTTCGTACACGCCATCGCCGAAGATAAAGCCCCGGTCGAGCACGCTCACCTTGGCGTCGCGCAGCGGCGTGTACTCACCGTCGAGATAGCAGAGCGTGTCGGGCAAGGCATTAGCGATCTGGTGCATGAGGAATTATGGTGGGCGAGCGTTGGCGTGGTTGTCGTAAAGGCAAACCGTCAAGGCAAAGGTTCCGCTCTCGCCGCACGTTTTGCGCATTAGCGTGCTGTCGTGCCTGGGAAGGCATGGGATTTACTTATAATCGGGTGCTTTGTAGATATTGCTGAAGGCGCTGCACGGTCCTCGGGCTTCATTTGAATAAAAAAATTGCCCAGGACGACATGGATACTTTTGACAGGCAGATGAGCGATCAGGAAGCTGGCTTCACGCCGCTCACGGCGGAAGAGGCGCAGGCGTTGAGGGCAAAGAGCCCGTCGGTTTCCCTTTGGCGGGTGATCGCGGGTCAGTTGGCGGTCGGGGTGCTGTTGGCGTTTGCCGCATGGGGCCTGACCGGGAGACAAAATCTGGGTTGGTCGGCCGGTTACGGCGCACTTGCAGTGGTCATTCCCGCTGCGGTGTTCGCGCGGGGACTGACCGGCAAGTTTTCTTCCCTGAATCCGGGCACCGCGGTGTTTGGCTTCTTTTTGTGGGAAATGGTCAAGATAGCCTTGTCGCTCGCGATGCTGATCGCGGCGCCAAGGCTGATTACGGCGCTGAGCTGGCCTGCGATGCTGGTCGGTTTGGTGGTGACAATGAAGGCGGCTTGGCTGGCGGTGGCGTTAACGTCCCGACGCCGGCAATAACGAGACAAGTAACGGAATGGCTGCTGAAAACGCTGCGGAACACGGTCCAACAGCTGGTGAATACATCGTTCACCACTTGACGCATCTGCAAAGCTCCAAGCCGGGTGGCGTGGCCGATCTTTCGATCTTTAATTTCGATTCATTGTTTTTCTCGATCGCGCTTGGTGCGCTCGGTTGCTTTTTGTTGTGGCTCGCTGCTCGCAAGGCGACGTCCGGTGTGCCCGGACGGTTTCAGGCCTTCGTCGAACTGCTCGTCGAAATGGTCGACCAACAAGCCAAGGGTATCGTTCACAATGCCAAGAGTCGCAAGTTCGTCGCGCCCCTCGCCCTGACGATCTTCGTGTGGATATTCATGCTCAACGCGATGGACCTGTTCCCGGTCGATTTGTTTCCGTTCATCTGGGAAAAGCTCTACGGCGCGGCTGGCGGTGATCCGCACCACGCGTATCTTCGCGTGGTTCCCACGGCCGACTTGTCGATCAGCATGGGCATGTCGGTTGCGGTGCTCTTGATCTGCCTGTACTACAACATCAAGATAAAGGGCATCGGTGGCTGGATTCACGAGCTCTTTACGGCGCCCTTCGGCAATCACTGGGCGCTGTACCCGTTCAACTTTGCGATGCAAATCATTGAGTTCGTCGCCAAGACGGTCTCGCATGGCATGCGGCTGTTCGGCAACATGTATGCCGGTGAACTGATTTTTTTACTTATTGCCTTGATGGGCGGTGCATGGTCGCTGTCGGCGACGGGTATTCTTCTCGCGCTCGGCCACATCGTTGCTGGCACGGCATGGGCCATCTTCCACATCCTGATCATCACGCTGCAGGCCTTCGTGTTCATGATGCTGGCGTTGGTCTACGTGGGTCAGGCTCACGACCACCATTGATCTTCGGGTCAACCTAGTTTTTGTTTCCCTGTTTTCTGTTTCTCGTCCCCAAAATCCTTTAGGAGTCATCATGGAAGTTATTAGCTTTGTTGCACTGGCCACCGGCCTCATCATCGGTCTGGGCGCGGTAGGCGCATGCATCGGTATCGGCATCATGGGTAGCAAATACCTCGAATCGGCTGCACGCCAACCCGAACTCATGGGTGAACTTCAAACCAAGATGTTTCTGCTTGCCGGTCTGATCGACGCTGCGTTCATTATCGGTACCGGTATTGCGCTGTGGTTCGCTACCGCCAACCCGTTCCTGGCGCAAATCGCCAACCTGCCCAAGTAACTCTTTCTCGTCGGACCTTCGATGTCGTTTCTCTGTTTCCCATTGGTGAGATGGCTTCGGTTTCAATCCCATAGAGAGGGTAAAAAGTGAGTATTACCGGTACCCTGATCGTTCAGATGATCGTGTTCATGATCCTGGTCGGCTTCACGATGAAGTTCGTGTGGCCACCGATCACCAAGGCGCTGGATGAACGCGCTGCGAAGATCGCCGAAGGCCTCGCTGCTGCCGACAAGGCCAAGTCCGAACTGTCCGCCGCCAACAAGCGCGTGGAAGTCGAACTCGGACAGGCTCGCAACGAATCCGCTCAACGTGTAGCCGATGCCGAGCGTCGCGCACAGGCCATCATCGAAGAAGCCAAGTCGCGTGCGACAGAAGAAGGCAACAAGATCGTGGCTGCTGCCCGTGTCGAGGCCGACCAGCAGGCGTTGAAGGCGCGTGACACGTTGCGCGAGCAAGTAGCAGCGCTGGCCGTCAAAGGCGCAGAGCAGATTCTGCGCAAGGAAGTGAATCCGGCCGTACACGCTGATTTGCTCGCCCGTCTGCAGACCGAGCTTTGAAGCACCATGGCTGAACTCGCCACCATTGCGCGGCCCTACGCCGAGGCGCTTTTCAAGGCGTCGTCGTCGGACCTCGGCGTCACCAGCGCCTGGCTCGACAAGTTGGCTGTGATCGCCACAGACCCCGAACTGCTGCGGTTCGCCAGCGGCCCGCGGACAACAACCGAGCAAGTGCTTGGTATTGTCGGCAGCGCCAATGGCGCGCCGCTCACCGCGCATGCGCAGAACTTTTTGGGCGCGCTGCTCGATAACGGTCGTTTTTCGGTTTTGCCGGAAATTGCAAAGCAGTTCCGGGCCCTCGCGAATGCCCGAAGCGGTTCGTCGGACGCTGTCGTGTACAGCGCTTTTCCGATTGACGACGCGGCGCTGGTCGGCGTGTCGGCGGCACTTGAAAAGCGCTTCGGCCGCAAGCTGCAAGTGACGGTTCGTCAAGAGCCCGCGCTGATCGGTGGAATTCGTGTGGTGGTCGGAGACGAGGTGCTCGACACCTCCGTCAAGGCGCGCCTCGAACAAATGAAAGTTGCGCTGGCGGCCTGACGGTCCTCAGCCTCCAGCCCCTTACAACGAAAGAAGGAACGAGTCATGCAACTCAATTCCGCAGAGATTTCCGAGCTGATCAAGAGCCGTATCGAAGGCCTTGGCGTCAGCGCAAATATTCGCAACGAAGGCACTGTGGTGTCCGTTACCGACGGTATCGTGCGCGTGCATGGCTTGTCCGATGCAATGCAGGGCGAAATGCTCGAGTTCCCGCCAACAGCTGACGGCACCCCGACCTACGGATTGGCGCTGAATCTTGAGCGCGACTCGGTCGGTTCGGTGATTCTGGGCGAGTACGAGCACATCTCCGAAGGCGATACCGTGAAGTGCACGGGCCGAATTCTCGAGGTGCCGGTAGGTCCCGAACTCATTGGTCGTGTAGTGAATGCACTGGGCCAACCGATCGATGGCAAGGGTCCTATCAACGCCAAGATGACCGACGTGATTGAAAAGGTTGCGCCGGGCGTGATCGCCCGTAAGTCCGTCGACCAGCCGCTGCAAACCGGCCTCAAGTCGATCGACTCGATGGTGCCTATCGGCCGCGGTCAGCGCGAGTTGATTATTGGCGATCGCCAGACCGGCAAAACTGCTGTTGCTATCGACGCGATCATCAATCAGAAGGGTCAGAACGTCACTTGCGTCTACGTCGCGATTGGCCAGAAGGCTTCCTCGATCAAGAACGTGGTGCGTGCGCTGGAGCAGGCTGGTGCGATGGACTACACCATCGTCGTCGCCGCTTCCGCGTCGGAATCGGCTGCCATGCAATACGTGTCGGCCTACTCGGGTTGCACCATGGGCGAATATTTTCGCGACCGCGGAGAAGATGCACTGATCGTGTACGACGACCTGTCCAAGCAGGCTGTGGCTTATCGTCAGGTGTCGTTGCTGCTGCGTCGACCACCAGGCCGCGAAGCCTACCCCGGCGACGTGTTCTATCTTCACAGCCGCCTGCTCGAGCGAGCCGCTCGCGTGAATGAAAAATATGTCGAAGACTTCACCAAGGGTGCAGTCAAGGGCAAGACCGGTTCACTGACGGCGCTGCCCATCATCGAGACACAAGCCGGCGACGTCTCCGCGTTTGTGCCGACCAACGTGATCTCGATTACCGATGGCCAGATTTTTCTGGAGACGAATCTCTTCAATGCCGGTATCCGCCCCGCTATCAACGCGGGCATCTCGGTGTCG
>JANXTS010000006.1 GCA_025352265.1 Variovorax sp.
CGGCCCAGTACTGTCGCGGCTGCAGCGGAAAGCTGCCAGCTTTCTACGCGGTGCCCGGCCGCGCGACAGCGCCTGCGAGTCTGAACGGTGGGCTGGCGAAAGAACGACCGCCCGTCGAACCGACGCTTTCGACCCATCGCAAATTGAAGATCCATGTGACGCCGATCGGCCTTTCGCTGGCGATCGGACTCGTGCTGGCACTGCTGCTTGCGATCGGACTGATGTGGTTCATCGGACAGTCCGCGGCGGCGCGCATTCGTGCCGGTTCATCGGTTGGCACGGTCCAGGCGGCCACGGCACACGGCGCCGGTGCAGGTACAGGTACAGGTGAGACCGCAAAGCCGTTGGCCTCATCGGCCACCGTGTCGAACCAGCGTAGCGAACGCGATACCGCAGCCCTTGCCGCTGCCGACGCGGCGATCGCGCTGTTGTCCACACCGCCGGAGCGCACAGCCCCGGACAAGCCATGGGTGGCTTCGATACCACCCGACAAGACGACGGCTTCGCGCGCTCCAGCGCCAACACCCGCGCCGACGTCGGCTTCGGCTTCGGCTTCGGCTTCAGCGCGGGTCATCGGGCGCGACCCCACAGCACAGTGCGCGGCATTGAACTTCTTCTCGCGCGCCATCTGCGTCAACAACGTATGTGCCGATCCGGTCTTCGCCCGCCATCCGCAATGCCAGACCGCGCGCCTGCAACGGCAGCATGACGAAGCACGGCGAAATACGCCCAACTGAGCCGAGGGCAGCAGGCGCGTAAAAAAGCCAGCGAACCCCAAAGGGTGCGCTGGCTCGCGATAAGCGTGTCGCTTCGGCGTTCGGGTCGTTCGCTCTTACTTTGAAACGACCTTCACCATCTCCAGGCACTTGTTCGAGTAGCCCCATTCGTTGTCATACCAGCTCACCAGCTTGACGAAGGTGCTGTCGAGCGCCAGGCCCGCGTCGGCGTCGAAGATCGAGGTGCGCGGGTCACCCCGAAAGTCGGTGGCGACGACCTTGTCTTCGGTGTAGCCCAGTACGCCCTTCAAGGCGCCTTCGCTCTGCGCCTTCATCTCTGCGCAGATTTCCTTGTAGGTCGCTTCCTTGACCAGTTCGACCGTGAGGTCGACCACCGACACGTCGGAGGTCGGCACGCGAAAGCTCATGCCGGTCAGCTTCTTATTGAGCTCAGGAATCACCACGCCCACCGCCTTGGCTGCGCCGGTGCTCGACGGAATGATGTTTTCCAGGATGCCGCGGCCGCCGCGCCAGTCCTTGTTACTTGGGCCGTCGACCGTCTTCTGCGTCGCTGTGGTGGCGTGCACCGTGGTCATCAGGCCGCGCTTGATGCCCCACTTGTCGTTCAGCACCTTGGCCAGCGGCGCCAGTGCATTCGTGGTGCAGCTGGCGTTGCTGATGATGGCTTCACCGGCGTACTTCTTGTCGTTCACGCCGTAGACGAACATCGGCGTGTCGTCCTTGCAGGGCGCCGACATGATGACCTTCTTGGCACCGGCATCGATGTGCTTCTGACACGTTTCCTTGGTGAGGAACAGGCCGGTCGATTCGAGCACGATGTCGGCGCCGACATCGCTCCACTTCAGGTTAGCCGGGTCGCGCTCTTGGGTCAGGCGGATCTTCTTGCCGTTGACGATCAGCGTGTTGCCGTCGACCGCGATCTCGCCCTGGAAGCGGCCGTGCACCGAGTCGTACTGCAGCATGTAGGCCAAGTAATCAGGCTCGAGCAAGTCGTTGATGGCGACGATCTCGATCTCGTTTCTGAAGTTCTGGACCGCTGCGCGCAGCACGTTGCGACCGATGCGGCCGAAGCCGTTAATGCCGAGTTTGATTGCCATGTGAGTCTTGCTCCTAAGGTTGAAAAAATGACCGTGTTCTTTTGTTCTTTGCTACCGCAGCCTTAGCGCTTGAGTACAGCCTCGACGGTCGCTGCAACGTTCTCCGCCGTGAAGCCGAAGTACTTGAACAGCTCCGACGCGGGCGCCGATTCACCGAAGGTGTCGATGCCGACCACGGCCGCGCAACCGTATTTCCACCAGCCCGCGGTAACACCCATTTCGACAGCGATACGTGGCAGTTTCTTAGGCAGCACGTCCTTCTTGTAGGCGACGTCCTGACGGTCAAAGGTGGTGGTCGAAGGCATCGACACGACGCGCACTGCGATCTTCTTTGCAGCGAGCAGTTTTTGCGCGGCCAGCGCGAGCTGCACTTCTGAGCCGGTCGCGATGATGACTGCGGCGGTCTTCTTGTTCTTCATGCCGACCGCGTCGGGCTCGGACACCACATAAGCGCCGCGGCTGATGTCGCCGAGGTCGGTCTTCGGTGCATACGCGATGTTCTGGCGGCTCAGCAACAGGGCGGTCGGACGCATGGCGTTCTGCAGCGCGACGGCCCAGGCGACAGCGGTCTCGGCGGTGTCGCCCGGACGCCAGACGTCGAGGTTGGGGATCAAGCGCAGCGACCATGCATGCTCGATCGACTGGTGCGTCGGGCCGTCTTCACCCAGACCGATGGAGTCGTGCGTGAAGACGTGGATCACGCGGCGCTTCATCAACGCAGCCATGCGGATCGCGTTGCGGCTGTAGTCGCTGAAGGTGAGAAAGGTGCCACCGTACGGGATGTAGCCGCCGTGCGCGACGACGCCGTTCATGACCGCGGCCATGCCGAACTCGCGCACGCCATAGTTGATGTGGCGACCGATGATGTTGAGCGACTCGGCGGGCGTAACGGTGCCGACGCTGTCTGCCGAGCTCGCAGGCTTGGCTTCGTCTTCGGCACCCTGCTTGGCGGGCTGTGGAATCGCGCCGAGCACCACGGCGCCGGTCTTCGGATCGAAGCGCAGGGGCGGCGTGCTCTTCGTATTGGTAAGGTTTGAGCCGGTCAGGTCAGCGCTTCCGCCGAGCATTTCCGGCAGCGCCGCGGTGAACGATTCGAGCGCGAGCTGGCTGGCCTTGCGGCTGGCCACGGTCTCAGCTTTGGTGTGCGCTGCAACGACGGTGTCGAAGGCGATCTGATTGAAATTCTTGGGTAGCTCGCCCTTCATGCGCCGGGTGAACTCGGACGCCAGCTCCGGGTAGGCTTTGGCGTAGGCGGCGAAGCGGTTGTTCCACTCGCCTTCGACCTCGGCGCCGGTCGCCTTGTGGTTCCAGTCGTCGTAGACCTCTTGCGGGATTTCGAACGCGGGGTACGGCCAGTGCAGGGCTGCGCGCGTCAGCGCGATCTCTTCAGCGCCGAGCGCTTCGCCGTGAGCTTTGGCGGTGCCCTGGCGGTGCGGGCTGCCCTTGCCGATGACCGTCTTGCAGATGATCAGCGTGGGCTTGTTGTCGTCCGCGCCGTTCTTCTTGGCTTTGGCGATGGCCTTGGACACGTCCTTCTCGTCGTTGCCGTCGAGCGGGCCGATGACGTTCCAGCCGTGCGCTTGGAAACGCTCGCGCGTGTTGTCGATGAACCAGGGCTTGACCTGGCCGTCGATGCTGATGCCGTTGTCGTCGTACAGCGCGATCAACTTGCCCAAACGCCAGGCGCCCGCGAGGCCGGCCGCTTCGTGGCTGATGCCTTCCATCATGCAACCGTCGCCCAGGAAGGCGTAGGTGTGGTGGTCGACGATGGTGTGGCCCTTGCGGTTGAACTCGGCCGCGAGTAGCTTTTCAGCCAGCGCCATGCCGACCGCGTTCGTGATGCCCTGTCCGAGCGGACCAGTGGTCGTTTCAACGCCCGGCGTGACGTCGATCTCGGGATGGCCGGGCGTCTTGCTGTGCAGCTGGCGGAAGTTCTTGATCTCCGACATCGGCAGGTCGTAGCCGGTCAGGTGCAGCACCGAATACAACATCATCGACGCATGGCCGTTCGACAGCACGAAGCGGTCGCGGTCGAACCAGTGCGGATTGGCCGGGTTGTAGCGCAGGTGCTCGCTCCACAACGCGACCGCCATGTCGGCCATCCCCATGGGTGCGCCGGGATGCCCCGAGTTGGCTTGTTGGACGGCGTCCATTGCCAACGCGCGGATTGCGTTGGCCATCAGGGCTTTGTTGGCCATGTCGGGGGCTTTCGGGGAGAGTGTGGAGAAAGTCCGGATTTTAAGTTGTTGGGCTGGATCGGGCAGCCGATCGTGTTTGGCACTGGAGATCGGGAACGCCACTGCGTTCCGGGAGCAGCGCCCATCTACTGCCAGTGCTACTACCGTGCCACCAACTTCCCGCCCTTGCCCGCACGCACCTCGTCGTCCGTCAACACCGGCCCCAGCGTGTCCAGCACCTTCTGCGGCCAGACTACTTTTTGTTCGGTGGCATAGCTCAACCAGTTCAACAAGCTCCAGAGCAGATAGGTCGGCACGCTGATCGGCAGCAGCACATGGGCGATGAGCGTGACCCACGGAAACCGTCGCCACCACTGAAAGTACTTGGGGCCGAAGGGGCCGACCAGACCCATGCTCTGCCACCAGTTTTTTGGTTTCGGCTCGCTCGGGCCGGCTTCGGTTGAGCCCGGTGGCAGCGGTGGACCGCCTTCCTCCATGTAGCGGCGGATGTGTTCCCACAAAGCTGGCACGGTGCTCTCGGACAGCATCATGCTGGGGGCGATGCCGAACTCATCGACCGCCGTTGCATCGGTGGCGCTTTTGCGCACCACAAAGGCCAGGTCATGGCTACGACTGGCGCCGGCGGTGTTGACCTTGACGATGGCGCGGTGCTCGGCGTCGATCAGCGTCCAGTCGGCACTGCGCACTTCAATGACAGGGCGCTTCAAGGCTGAAAGCCGGGTGTTGCCTGCCAGT
>JANXTS010000023.1 GCA_025352265.1 Variovorax sp.
CCCGATGAAGGCATCCAGGTCGAAGTCGGCCGCGCCGCTGGCGTCCAGGTTCAGGCCGTCGGGGGTTTTAAGGAGGAGTTCGTAGGCGAAGAGGCCGTTCAGGCCTTCGCTGCCGGACAGGCGCACGGGCTCCAGAGAAGGCGCGCCGAGCACCATCGGTATGGCGGGCGAGCGGATCGAGAGGGTGGATCGGGTGCGCTCGGGCGCACCACGGGTTGCTGCGGTCATGACTTCTCCCTGAAGCGGGCCCCTCGGTGGGGGCTTTCTGCGTCAGATTATGGGAGTCACGGCGCGCTTGTCTTGTGCAGCAATGCACGAAAAATCGGGGCGATCACTGACCTTCAAGGCGCGCTGCGTTCCTCATCAGCCTCCAGCTTGCCCCAGTCGACTCCCGACCGCTTCTGCCGCTCCTCGCGTTCCTTCGTCATCTGCTCTTCGAACTGCTGACGGCCTTCCTTGGCCACGGCGATCACCTTGGCCCGGTCCTTGTAGTGCGGATAGGTCGCGTCCATCAGTTTGATGTTCCGGGCGCGAAACCGCATTGCCGTTTCGCGTGCTTCGTACGCCGGCCAGCCGAGCCCTTCGAGCGTGGCGCGCGCGCTGCGCAAGGATGATTCGAACACTTCGCGCTCGATGTGTTCCACGCCGCGATCGCGCAGTTGGTACAAGTGCCTGAGGTTGCGTGCGCGGGTCACCACACGGGCTTGGGGAAAGTGCTCGCGCAACAAGTCGACGATGGTGAGCGACTGTTCGATATCGTCGACCGCCACCACCACCACGCGGGCCGTTGCGGCGCCAGCTGTGCGCAGCAAGTCGAGCCGCGTGGCGTCGCCGTAGAACACCCTGAAGCCAAACTCACGAAGGCCTTCGACCGTGTCGGAATCATGATCGAGCACGGTCAACGGCAGACCTTGCGACCACAGCATGCGGCCGATGATCTGGCCGTAGCGGCCGAAGCCGAGGATGAGCACTTTGGGCTCCTGCTGCTCTGAGATTTCATCGATCTTCGGCCCTGCGTTCTTCGCGTATTCGTTGTAGCGCGGCAGCACCCACTTGTCGATTGCGACCAGCAGCAATGGAGACAACAACATCGACAACGCCACCGCGCCGATGAGGAGCGACGTTACTTCCGGTGGCAACACGTTGGGCCCGGCCGCCTGGAACACCACGAAGGCGAACTCGCCGCCCTGCGCCAGCAGCAACGTGAACACGGGTCGCTGCTGGTACGGGATACCCATCGCCTTGGCGAGCGTGTAGATCACCACCAGCTTGACGACCATAAAGCCGAACACCAGCACTGCCATCATCAGAGGCTGGGCGATCAGCACGCCGAAGTTGATCGACATGCCCACAGCGATGAAGAAGAGGCCGAGCAGCAGGCCCTTGAAGGGCTCGATGTCGGTCTCGAGCTCGCGTCGGTATTCGCTTTCTGCCAGCAGCACGCCGGCCAGGAAGGCGCCGAGGGCCATCGACAGGTGGACGAACTGCATCAGCGCCGCGATGGCGACGACCAACAGCAGCGCGGTGGCAGTAAAGATTTCGGGCGTTTTGCTGCGGGCGATCCAGCGCAGCAAGGGGCGCAACGCGAGCCGGCCGCCCAACACGATGCCGGCGATCACGCCGACGATCTTCAGGCCTTCGAAGAGCCGGTCGAGGCCTGTCACCTCCTGGGCACCAGCGGCAGCGCCGGCCAGCAACGGGAGCAGCGCGAGGATCGGGATGGCGGCCACGTCCTGAAACAGCAAGATCGAAAAGCCGGCCTGGCCGCTGCTGGTCTTCAGCAGGTTGCGTTCGCCGAAAACCTGCAAGGCGATGGCGGTGGACGACAGCGCGAGCCCGAGCGCAGCCACCAGGGCGACACGCCATTCGGCGCCGGCCAACCAGCCGATGCCAAAGAGCACCACGGCACAACTCGCGACTTGCGCTAAGCCCCAGCCGAAGATCGGCCGCCGCAAATTCCAAAGCCGCTTGGGCTCCAATTCGAGCCCGACCAGAAAGAGCATCAACACGACGCCGAATTCGGCAAAGTGCAGCACCTCTTCGACGCTCGATACCAGGCCGAGACCCCAGGGGCCGATGGCGATGCCGGCGACCAGGTAACCGATGATCGAGCCGAGGCCGAGAGCCTTTGAAAGCGGTACCACCAGTACGGCGGCACCCAGGTAAATGAGGCTGCTGGTGAGCCAGACCGGTGCGTGTTCCATGCTCAGGCGCTTTTTGCCGTGCCGGACATGGCAGCGGGAACATTGCTCAGCGCCTTGCCGAATTCGCGCGACATCGCCGCTGCGTCTTCATCCTCTTGCGGCCGGTCGGTCGGCGGTACCACGCAGGTCGGGCAATCGCCGAGTTCGTCGATTTCGGGCCAGTTCGGAAAGCTGCCGAGTCGGTCGGTGAATGTTTGCACATGCGAATGGACCTCAGCATCGCTCGCGCTGCGGGCGCCATGCAATATGAGTGGCGGCAAAAAGCGCATGCCGCAGAGCACACCGGTCTGTTCGTAGGGAGGCAAAAACGCATCGAAGGAATAGCGGTTGTAGCTTTGCGGGTGGTAGCTGTCTACAGGCCCGCCGGTGGTGGCAACCAGCCACAGATCCTTGCCGACCAGCGCGGTGCCACCAGTGCCGTAGGCCCATCCATAGCTCAGGACCTCGTCGAGCCAGAGCTTTTGCAGCGGAGGCATCGAATACCAGTGGATCGGGTGCAACAGCACGATTAGGTCGGCGCGCGAGAGCTTGGCCTGCTCGGCTTCGACGTCGATCGCATAGTCGGGATAGCTGTCGTAGAGGTCATTGACTTCGACGCCCTCGACCCCGCGAGCCGCCCGCACAAGAAGCCGATTGACCCGCGAATCGCGCCAGTGCGGATGCGCCGCCAGCAAATAAATAGTCGGTACCTTCGAGGCAGTTGCGGTGGTTGAACTCATCTCGCGAACATAGCGCAATCAGGGCAAGCCCTGTCACGCTTCAGACAGCCAAGCCGGTCGACGCGGCGCTAGAGTGCCGACATGAAAACATTCCAGACCCTGCAGGACCTTGCCGCATGTGTTGGCCAGGAGGTCGCGGTGAGCGACTGGATCACGGTGACGCAGGAACAGGTGAATCAGTTCGCCGACGCGACCGGCGACCATCAGTGGATTCACGTCGATGTGGAGCGCGCAAAGGCGGGGCCTTTCGGCGGACCGATCGCGCATGGCTTTCTAACGCTGTCGATGTTGCCGAAGTTTTACGAAGCGGCTTTCGAGGTGACCGAGTCGCGCATGGGCGTGAACTACGGATTGAACCGGGTCCGTTTCATGGCGCCAGTGCCTGTCGGCAGCCGACTGCGCGGGCGCATGAAGCTGCTCACGTCGGAGCCGATCGCGAACGACGGTTTGCAGATGACGTGGGAAACGACGATCGAGCTCGAAGGCTCGCCCAAGCCGGCGTGCGTGGCAGAGTCGGTGGTGCGGCGCTACAAGTAATGAAGCACCGATCGGGTTATCTGAACCCGATTTGTCGCCAGGCTTCGAACACGGTAACCGCCACTGCGTTCGACAGGTTCAGGCTGCGCTGACCTTCGCGCATCGGCAGCCGCAGTCGCTGCGCTTCTGGGAACGACTCGCGCAGTGCGGGGTCGAGCCCTTTGGTCTCCGAGCCGAACACCAGCCAGTCGCCATTCGCGAACGTCACTTCATAAGCGGGTCTGCTGCCGCGCGTTGTGAGCGCGAACATGCGATCGGCGGGCGGTGATTCGCTGTCGAGCAATTGCTGCCATCCGGCGTGTCGGCGCACCTCGGCGTACTCGTGATAGTCCAGCCCGGCACGGCGCAGCAGGCGGTCATCCATCGAAAACCCCAGCGGTTCGACCAGATGCAGCATGCAGCCGGTGTTCGCGGCAAGGCGGATGACATTGCCGGTGTTGGGCGGGATCTCGGGCTCGACCAGGACGATATTGAACATGCGCGCATTGTCGCAATGGGCACGTCGAGCGACCGCCTGCCGCTCAGCTCGGCGGATCGGTGCGCGCCAGCACGATGGCCGTGATGTGCGCCGCGCCGGCCGTTCGCAGAATCTGCGCCGCCGAAAACAGCGAGGCGCCGCTGGTCATCACATCGTCGACAAGCACGATGCGCCTGCCTTGCACCGCCGTCGCGCGCAGTGGTTCGAGTGCGAAAGCGCCGTGCAGGTTGCGCAACCGCTCGACTCGCGTCAGGCCGCTCTGCGCCGTGGTTTCACGTGTGCGCAGCAACAAGGTCGCGTCGCATTTTTCCCGTGGCACCAGTCGGCGGGCCAGTTCAAACGCCTGATTGAAGCCGCGCTCGCGTAGCCGCTCGCGCGAAAGCGGCATCGGCAGCGCGAGATCGCAAGCTTCAAGCGCCGGCTCGACCCACGGCGTGCTGCGCATCAAGGTCGCAAGCGGAGCGGCCCAGCCGGCGTCACCGCGGAACTTGAATTGCGCGATGCATGCGGGCCAGGGCCAGACGTAGGCGCACGCGGCCATGCATGCGTCGAGCGGCGGGGCCTGCTTCACGCAGTCGCCGCATTGGACAAGACCCTCGGGCAACGGCGAAGCACAGGTGCGGCAACGCAGCTTCTGCGGCGCAAAGCGCATCACGCAGTCATCGCATATGCGACGCGACGGCCACGCGTGGCACACCGCGCACTGGCTCGGCAGGTGCGCGAGCCAGGAAAAGCGAAATGAAGAGATAGGCCGCAAAAGGCCTGCGAGCCAAGGGCCGGACATGGCTCAATACACTAGCCTGCCAATGCCTACTGCCCCCAACCGCCGCCCGCCGACCATCGACCCCGCGGCAGCGGCGCGCTGGTTGCGCTGCGTTCCGGTCGAAGGATCACCCTGGCTGCACGAAGAAATCGGCCGCCGCATGGAAGACCGCCTGCAATGGATCAAGGCGCAGCCAGCGACGTGGGCCGACTGGTCACCGCTGCATGGCGGGCTCGAGGCGCACGAGCTGGTGTCGAAGCGCTATCCCAAGGCGGCGTCTTATGTCGTGGAGCAGGAGCGTAGGCTGGTCGAGCGCACCGCGTCGGCTGTGTCTGTCCCCTGGTGGAGTACGCGCCGCTGGCAAGGCGGCGCCGCCCGATTCGATGGTTTGCCTGACACTGGCGTCGATTTGCTGTGGGCCAATATGGCGCTGCACATGTCGGCCGACCCGCAGGCGCTCATCGGCGAATGGCATCGCTCGGTCGCCACCAACGGCTTCCTGATGTTCTCCTGCTTCGGCCCCGACACGGTGCACGAGCTCCGCGCCCTTTACGCACGTCATGGCTGGCCGCCGGCCGGCCATGAGTTCACGGACATGCACGATTGGGGCGACATGCTGGTCGGCGCCGGTTTTGCCGAACCCGTGATGGACATGGAGCGCATTGTCCTGACATGGGCCACACCGGAGGCGGCGCTGGCTGAACTTCGAACGCTCGGGCGCAACCTGCACCCGGCGCGGTTCGCGCAACTGCGCGGCAAAGGCTGGCGCCTACGGCTGGGCGATGCACTTAGCGAGTTGCATGGTGCAGCCGAAAACGTGGGGCGCATCTCGCTCACCTTTGAGATCAACTACGGCCACGCCTTTAAGCCGGCCCCACGCGTGTCTCTTTCGTCTGAAAGCGCGGTTTCCTTGCGCGAGATGCGCACCATGCTGCACCGCGGACGCCCAGGCTAATGAGGTTAGGGCGCAATCCACCCGCTACAATCCAGATGTGCGTGAACTCGCGGGAATTGGCCCGTGATCGAGGCTAATCGGACATCGGTCTGACTGCCACGGCGCCCCGATTTGCCGAACTCGCCCCTTGACGAATTCCGTGTTTCGATTTGCCACTGTTTCAGGCCAGAGCATCAACTGGTTTTTGAAGCGCAACTGCTCGGTCACACCGAGCCAGCTTTGCTGGCTCTATGCGTCGCTGTGTGTGATTTCGCTTGGTATCGGCACGATGTTTTGGGTAAATGGGGCGCCGTTGGTGCTGCCCTTCGCGTGGCTGGAGTTGGCAGCGGTCGGCGTCGCTTTCATGCTCTATGCGCGGCATGCGACCGACGGGGAAAAGATTGCCATACAAGGCGGCCGGCTGGTGGTCGAATTGGAGAACGGAGGCCACTATGAGCGAGCAGAATTTTTGCCGCATCAGGTCCGTATAGAACCGCAAGCGGGTGACCGCTCGCTGATCGAAGTGTCGGGACAAGGTCGTTCAGTCAGGGTAGGGCGCTATGTGCGCCCCGAACTGCGCGCGGCGCTGGCGCGCGAAATTCGCATGGCTTTGCGCAGCGCTTGAAGAGGTGGGCGTGCACAAGCGGGCAGCGATGTGCGGTCACAGGGTTAACTGGTTTTGAAGAAGTGAACACGATGAAGAGCAATTGGCGCAACAAGTACAAGCCGGCAAATCTGCTGCTGGCGGCCGGCGCGGCGTTCAGCGGCGCGGCGCATGCAGTTAGCGATCTGGCGGGCGGCCCTTCCGTGCGTCAGCTCAATTTGCCGGTCGGTGTGACCAAGATCGCTCAGGAACAGTACTTCTTGCACAACGCAATGATGGTGCTGTGCACGGTCATATTTGTGGCCGTTTTCGCGATCATGTTCTATTCGATCTGGAGGCATCGCAAAGCGGCTGGACACAAGGCGGCCAATTTCCATGAGTCGGTGGTGGTCGAAGTCATTTGGACTATCGTTCCCTTTCTTATCGTGATCGTGATGGCGTTGCCAGCCACCAAAGTGCTTGTCGCCCAGAAAGACACGACCAATGCCGATCTCACGATCAAGACGACCGGCTACCAGTGGAAGTGGGGCTACGACTACATCAAGGGAGAAGGCGAAGGTCTTGCCTTCATCTCGACCCTGGACAGTTCGCACCGCGCCATGTCCAACAATGGCGCCAAGGGTCCGAACGGCGAAGCGCCGCCGGCCGACTACCTTTTGAAAGTCGACAATCCGCTGATTGTTCCGGTCGACAAGAAGGTTCGAATCATCACGACAGCGGAAGACGTGATCCATGCGTTCGCAGTGCAGTCGCTTGGGATTCAGCAGGACGCGATTCCCGGCTTCGTGCGCGACACATGGTTTCGCGCTCAAGAAGTAGGCGACTACTACGGGCAGTGCGCCAAGCTATGCGGTAAAGAGCACTCGTACATGCCAATTCATGTCAAGGTGGTTTCGGCCGCGGATTACACGACGTGGGTCGCAGGCAAAAGAAAAGAAGCGGCTGCCAAGCTGGACGATCCGACCAAGGTCTGGACCCTGCCCGACATTTTGGCGCGCGGCGAAAAGGTCTATGCCGGCAACTGTGCTGCTTGTCACCAGGCCAATGGCAAAGGCGCTGGCCCGATCAAGGCGCTCGACGGCGACGAGAAGGTCCTTAACGCTGATCACGCGATTCAGATCCAGGTCTTGCTGAAGGGGCAGAACAACGGTGCGATGCCGTCGTGGGCCAAGCTGAGCGACACAGACATCGCCTCCGTCATCACGTACACCAAGAACACCTGGTCGAACAAGACAGGGCAGTTGGTCCAGCCGGCCGAAGTGCTGGCGCAGCGCGGCAAGTAAGCCGACCGATCCCCGAATTGCCAAGGAAGATTTCATGAGCGCAGTCCTCGATCCCCACGGTCACGCGGCCGGCCACCACGACCATGGGCACGACGAACACCACGGAGCGCCGGTCGGTTGGCGCCGCTGGGTGTTTGCCACGAACCACAAGGACATCGGCACGCTGTACCTGTTGTTTAGTTTGACGATGTTCATGATCGGCGGCGTGTTGGCGCTGTTGATTCGCGCCGAACTGTTTCAGCCGGGCTTGCAGTTCCTCAATCCGGAACTGTTCAACCAGTTCACGACCATGCACGGTCTGATCATGGTTTTCGGCGCGATCATGCCGGCGTTCGTGGGGTTTGCGAACTGGATGGTGCCGCTGCAGATCGGCGCCTCGGACATGGCCTTTGCGCGCATGAATAATTTCAGCTTCTGGCTGCTGATTCCTGCCTCGCTCATGTTGGTGGGTTCGTTTTTCATGCCGGGTGGAGCGCCGTCAACCGGGTGGACTCTCTACGCGCCGCTGACGCTGCAGATGGGCCCGTCGATGGACGCGGGCATATTTGCGATGCACATCATGGGTGCCTCTTCGATCATGGGATCGATCAACATCATCGTGACCATCCTGAACATGCGCGCTCCGGGCATGACGTTGATGAAGATGCCGATGTTCTGCTGGACATGGCTCATCACGGCGTACCTGCTGATCGCTGTGATGCCGGTGTTGGCCGGTGCAATCACGATGACGCTGACCGATCGCCACTTCGGGACCAGTTTTTTCAACCCGGCTGGTGGCGGTGATCCAGTGATGTATCAACACATCTTCTGGTTCTTCGGTCACCCCGAGGTCTACATCATGATCTTGCCGGCCTTCGGCATCGTTAGCCAGATCGTGCCGGCGTTTGCCCGCAAGCGGCTGTTCGGTTACGCGTCGATGGTTTACGCAACGTCGTCGATCGCCATCCTGTCGTTCATCGTGTGGGCACACCATATGTTCACTTCGGGCATGCCGCTGACAGGTCAGTTGTTTTTCATGTACGCGACGATGCTGATCGCTGTGCCGACGGCGGTCAAAGTGTTCAACTGGATCGCGACCATGTGGCAGGGGTCGATGAGTTTCGAGACGCCGATGTTGTTTGCCGTTGGCTTCATATTCGTGTTCACCATGGGCGGGTTCAGCGGACTGATCCTCGCGGTCGCCCCCATCGACATCCAGCTTCACGATACGTACTACGTCGTTGCGCATTTCCACTACGTCCTCGTCGCCGGTTCGTTGTATGCCATGTTTGCCGGCTTCTACTACTGGAGCCCGAAATGGACGGGTGTGATGTACAACGAGACGCGCGGAAAGATCCACTTCTGGTGGTCGCTGATCTCGTTTAACGTCACCTTCTTCCCAATGCATTTTCTCGGTCTCGCGGGCATGCCTCGACGGTATGCCGACTACCCGATGCAATTCGCCGATTTCAATGCGGTGGCATCGGTCGGCGCATTTTTCTTCGGGTTTGCGCAGGTCTACTTCTTCTTTTTCGTCGTGTTGCCTGTCATGCGCGGCAAAGGCGAGAAGGCCGCTCAAAAACCGTGGGAAGGCGCTGAAGGACTCGAGTGGGAAGTGCCTTCACCTGCGCCATTCCATACCTTCGAGACACCCCCGCGGCTTGACCCGACCGCCACCCGTATCCTCGCCTGACATCTCGGCACCATGACGCCTGAACAAAAGAAGAACAATCGCAGGATGGGCCTTACCCTGGCTTCCATCGCTCTGCTGTTCTTCGTGGGTTTCATCGTTCGCATGGTGTGGTTCAGCCGCTGAAGGACGTATGGGCTTGCCGTTACGCACCCGCCGTGAAAACGCACGTATGGTCGGCAAGTTGGCCGTGATCGCAATTGGCATGTTCGCGTTCGGCTATGCACTGGTGCCTTTGTACCGAACGATCTGTGAGGTCACGGGGATCAACGTGCTGGCAGTCGCCGAACTCAGAGTTCCCGGTGGAGCCACTGGAGGCGCTGACGTACGGTTGCCCGACAACACGCAAGTCGATAAGAGCCGCACCATTACGGTCGAATTCGATGCCAACGCGCGGGGGCTGTGGGAGTTCAAACCCGCACTCAATTCACTGGTGGTCCATCCGGGTGAATTGAACACGGTGATGTACGAATTCCAAAATTCGCAAAACCGACGTTTGGCTGCGCAGGCTATTCCAAGCTATGCGCCACAGCAAGCGGCCCAGTACTTTAACAAGCTCGAATGCTTTTGCTTTAATCAGTACACGCTGGAGCCGGGCGAAAAGAAGCAATGGCCGGTTGCTTTCGTGATCGATCCCAAGATTTCGAAGGACGTGAAGACGATCACACTGTCCTATACCTTCTTCGAAGTGGGTGGCAAGACGCCACCTGCCCCTGTGGCCACGGCCCCGATTCCGCTGGGGCCCAATTTGTGAAAGCACCGCCGCAGCCGCGCAAAGGTTCTCTCCTGGACACCATCAAAGCGGTGGGTTGGTCATTCTTCGGCGTTCGGAAGAACAGTGCCTACCAGGAAGATTTGGCCAAGTTGAACCCCTTGCACATCATCGTCGTGGCCTTTGCGGGCGTGATCGTGTTTGTCGTCGGCCTGATCTTGGTGGTGCGCTTCGTGGTCGCGCCCTGAGGCGCCACTTTCATAAGAATTTGAATCGAGAGAAAAGCCAGGACCTGATATGAGCTCAACCACGCACGGCACCACGCCCTACTATTTCGTGCCCGGGCCTTCGGGCTATCCGGTCATGGCCTCACTCGGCCTGCTTTTCGTGATCTTCGGCGCGACGCAATGGATCAACAGCCATGAGTGGGGCGCTTACGTCCTCGCCATGGGCATGGTGATCTGGCTCGCCACGTTGTTCGTCTGGTTTCGCGCATCCATTGCGGAGAGCGAAAGCGGCCAGTACGGCCATAAGGTTGACTTGTCCTTTCGCTGGAGCATGAGCTGGTTCATTTTCTCGGAAGTGATGTTCTTCGGCGCTTTCTTTACGGCGCTGTGGTGGGCGCGCACCCATGCGCTTCCGGCGTTGGGCAGTTTGGACAATGCGCTGCTGTGGCCTGACTTCAAAGCGGTGTGGCCCAGCATGGCTGCAGGCGCAACCGGTGCTCCCGCCGATCTCGTCGAGCCTTTTCAGACTGTCGGCCCGTTCTGGCTGCCGACGATCAATACCGCGCTGCTGCTGACTTCGGGCGTGACGCTTACCATTGCCCATCACGCATTGCGTGCGGGCCATCGCGCCCAGTGCATTCGCTTCATGTGGCTCACAGTGCTGCTCGGGGTGCTATTCCTCGGCGTACAAGGCTACGAATACCACCATTTGTATACCGAGCTGAACCTCAAGCTAAGTTCAGGCGCCTACGGCTCGACCTTCTTCATGCTGACCGGTTTTCACGGACTGCATGTTTTCATTGGCATGCTGATGCTACTGTTCATCACGCTGCGCCTGCGGGCCGGGCATTTCACGCCGGAGCGTCATTTCGGCTTTGAGGGCGCCGCCTGGTACTGGCACTTCGTTGACGTCGTGTGGCTGGGCCTTTACACGTTGGTCTATTGGCTTTGAGCTGGAACGACGGCACAGCAAAAAAGCGCCGCAAGGCGCTTTTTTCATGGGGATGGTGGAACGGCAGCGGTGACGCTCGACGGCAGGAGCTACTTGCCGACCGGCATGCCCCCTGGCTGGATGTACCCGAGTTTCCAGGCAATCAGAATGCACAGGAACAAAACCACCGAAAGGCCGATCCGAACAGTCAGGGCGCGCGCCATGCCGCCGCCCTTGGCCCTGCCGTCGCGACCGTCCTTCAACATGAAGAACAGCGCAAATCCCAAGCTCGCCAGAATGCCCACGAACGCCAAGGCGATGACATATTTCATGACTCACATTATCGGCCGACCAGCCCTTCTCCTGTGTTGAAAGGCGATGCAGAAAACGATGCCGATACGCGCGGGCAGACCACGGGTCGCGCCGCCTCCGCCCGCTCCAGCGAGGAGTGGAAAGGTGCACGAAGAGGCCGTTTCTGGATCATCGCGATCGCAGCCTTCCTGACCATTGCCGCGACGGCGTCGCTCGGGCGCTGGCAGCTGGCGCGTGCAGCGCAGAAAGAAGCGATGCAGGCCGAAAGCGAGGCGCAGAGCCGGCGCCCCGAGCTCGATCAACAGACGTTTCTGTCGACCGACAAGGGTTCCGACGAGATGCTGCGGCCCGTGCGATTGCGTGGCCTGTGGCTCGGAGCCCAAACCGTCTATCTCGACAACCGACAGATGCACGGCGTGCCTGGCTTCTATGTGCTGACACCCTTTGCCTTGGAGGGCAGCAATCAGACAGTCATGGTGCAACGCGGCTGGATCCAGCGCAACTTCGAGAACCGTACGCAACTGCAGCCCGTGCAAACCGTTGCCGGCCTGGTGGAAGTGGTCGGGCGCATCGCGCCGCCACCGTCGCGTTTGCTGGAACTTGGCAAGAGCGCTGTTGTGGCGCTACCTGATGCGGCCAGTTCAACCGCTTCCGGCGCCGCATCGGCTGTCGCCTCTCCATCGGTTGCCGCTGCTCCCATGGCGGCACCCGAAGGGTCTTATGCGATCCGGCAGAATCTCGACCTTGAAGCCTTTCGCGTCGAAACCGGGTTGCCGCTCCGCACCGATCTTTCGCTGCAGCAGTCCGGGCCGGCTTCCGAAGGACTGCAGCGCGATTGGCCGGCGCCGGCGCTGGGGATCGAACGGCACTACGGCTACGCATTTCAGTGGTTCGCCCTTTCGGCCCTTGTCGCACTTCTCTATGTCTGGTTTCAACTCATCGCCCCCTGGCGCAAAACCAGTCGTGCACAGCATGGCTGACGAACCGTTATCTCTCACGGTGCATTCAATGCCTTCCCCGCAGCGGCAGGAAGGGGGGGGCGCCCGCCGCACGGTCAAGGGGCGCTGGAAGATGATCGCGGTCATGTTGTGCTGTGCTGCACCGATCGTCGCGTCTTACTTCACCTATTACGTAATCCGGCCGGAAGGCCGCAGCGTCTACGGCGAACTGATCGATCCGCAGCGACCGCTGCCGGCATTCAGCGCAACCGGGCGTGACGGTGCGCGTGTCGAACTACAGTCTCTCAAAGGGCAGTGGTTGCTCGTCGCCGTGGCGGATGCTGCTTGCGATTCTTTGTGCGAGCAGCAGCTCTACTTGCAACGCCAGATGCGCGAAGGTCTTGGTCGCGAGAAAGACCGCCTCGACCGGGTTTGGCTGGTAAGCGATGCGGCGCCGATTCCAAAGCGTCTCGACAACGGACTGCGCGGCGCGACGGTTTTTCGCTTGCCCGCCAACGAGCTGGCGCAATGGCTGGTGCCGGGTGCCGGGCATAGTTTGCGCGAGCACCTTTACGTAGTCGATCCCATGGGTAACTGGATGATGCGTTTCCCCGCGGGTATGGACACCCAAGGCGCTACGCGTGCCAAGCGCGATCTCGATCGACTGCTTCGCGCCTCTGCTTCCTGGGACGAACCCAGTCGCTGACGAAATGACGTCGATGTCATGAACACCCAAGCGCTCTACGACCTCACACCGATCGTCTGGCTGATAGTGGCCGGCGCCTTACTCGCATTGGGTCCCTTGCTGTGGATTTGGCGTCGCAATGCTGGCGCAGCGCGGCGGTTGCACGCGCTTACCGTGCTCACCCTGTTTCTCACTTTCGACCTGACGCTGTTCGGTGCGTTCACCCGGTTGACCGATTCTGGCTTGGGATGTCCCGACTGGCCCGGTTGCTACGGCAACGCCAGCCCGGTCGGTGCGCGACATGACATCGCAGCAGCGCAGGCTGCGCAACCCACCGGACCGGTCACGCACGGCAAGGCGTGGGTTGAGATGATTCATCGTTACGGTGCGACTGGCGTGGGGGCGCTGATCGTCGTATTGGCCTTGGCGACACTGGTGGCGCGCAGGCGTCAGCGTCTTTCGCTGCGCGGCACTCCGGCATCGAAGGGCACGATGTCGCTGAACGAAACTGCTCCGCTGAGCACCGTTTGGCCGGCGATCACGGTGGTGTGGGTTTGCATGCAGGGCGCGTTCGGCGCCCTGACGGTGACATGGAAGCTCTACCCGGCCATCGTCACACTGCATTTGCTCGGGGCCATCGGGTTGCTCGCCATGTTGTGCGTGCAGGCTGTGCGCTACCAGCAAATCGATTCCGGGCGGGCACCGACCGGGCTCGGTCGAACGCTCCGCACCGGGTTGATTGCGACGACCGCTTTGCTGGTGCTGCAGATTGCACTCGGCGGCTGGGTCAGCACGAACTACGCGGTGGTTGCCTGTTTGCAGTTCCCGACCTGTCAGGACAGTTGGTGGCCTACGATGAATTTTGCGCAGGGATTCGAAATCTGGCGTCACCTCGGCATGACATCGGACGAAGTGCCGATCGAATTCGCCTCGCTCACAGCCATCCACTACGTGCACCGCTTGATGGCTTACGCGGTCTTCGGTGCGATCGGCATGCTGGCTTGGCGCCTGAACCGCATCCCCGGGCTGCGGCCTCAAGGCCGCTGGCTGGCAGGGCTCGCACTGCTGCAGTTGGCGACCGGGCTGGGCAATGTGCTGCTGGGCTGGCCATTGGCAGCTGCCGTGCTGCACACGGGCGGTGCCGCAGCGTTGGCGGTCGTCCTGACGTGGACATTGTGCGAGAGCCGGTTCGCGCCGGCTGGAGCGTCTGCGTTCTCTAAAGCAACCCTGCAACCTCGCCCGCGCGGGCTGGGTAACGGACCCGACGGTGAGGCTGCATGAGTACTCCATTGCCCATGGAGCAGTCCGGCACTGCGAACGTTTTCCGACAGTTTTACGCGTTGACCAAGCCGCGTGTGGTGCAGTTGATCGTATTTTGCGCGCTGATCGGCATGGTGCTGGCCGTGCCCGGTGTGCCGGGTTGGGACGACGTGCAGCGCGGTGCGCTAGCTTGCGTCGGTATTTGGCTGGTGGCCGGCGCGGCTGCAGCTTTCAACTGTCTGGTCGAAAAAGGCATCGATGCCAAGATGAAGCGGACTGCGTGGCGGCCGACGGCGCGCGGCCAACTCAGCGACCGGCAGGCGCTGATCTTTTCGGCGGTGTTGTGCGGGGCGGGCTCCTCGCTGCTGTGGTTCGCCATCAATCCGCTGACCATGTGGCTGACCTTCGCCACCTTCGTCGGCTATGCAGTGATCTACACGCTCATCCTCAAACCGTTGACGCCTCAAAACATCGTGATCGGTGGGGCTTCGGGCGCAATGCCGCCCGTGCTCGGCTGGGCTGCGATGACCGGCGAAGTCAGCGCCGATGCGCTCATTCTTTTTCTGATCATTTTCTTGTGGACACCGCCGCACTTTTGGGCGCTCGCGCTCTACCGAGTCGAGGACTATCGCAAGGCTGGACTGCCGATGCTGCCGGTAACGCACGGCAACGAGTTCACGCGGCTACAGGTCCTGCTCTATACCTGCGTGTTGTTCGCTGCCTGTCTCATGCCGTTTATCTACGGCATGAGTGGTTGGCTTTATCTTGCAGTGGCCATTGCGGTCAGCATCGGTTTTACCGGTTATGCGTTTGCACTGTGGCGCAACTATTCCGATGCGTTGGCGCGCAAAACATTCCGCTTTTCCTTGATCCACCTGAGTGTGTTGTTTGCCGCGCTGCTGGTCGATCACTATTTGATTTGAACGGGCTTCTCATGAACAAGCGCAAGGCGCTCAAGGCGATCGCACTGGCCTCAGCCTGGAGCGGCGTGGCAATGGCAGTAGGCATCGGCGTACAGGGTTGCACTGAAGAAGCCAAACCGACCTTCAATGCAGTCGACATGACTGGCGCTGAATACGCCAAGAACTTTTCGCTGACCGACGCCGACGGCAAACTGCGCACGCTGGCGGATTTCAAGGGAAAAGTCGTCGTCTTGTTTTTCGGGTACACGCAATGCCCCGACGTGTGCCCCACCACCATGACCGAGATGGCGCAGGTCAAGCAGGCGCTGGGCGCCGACGCGGACAAGCTGCAGGTGCTCTTCATCACCGTCGACCCTGCGCGTGACACGCCGACCGTCATGAAGGCCTACATGGGAGCGTTCGACCCTAGCTTCATCGCATTGATCCCGACACCCGAACAGCTCGCCGTGACGGCCAAAGACTTCAAGGCTTATTACAAGAAGGTCGACGGAACCACGCCGACCAGCTATTCGATGGACCATTCGGCTGCGAGCTACTTATATGACCCACAAGGGCGACTGCGCCTCTATGCACGTTACGGCTCAGGCGTGCCGGCGATGGTGGCTGACGTGAAGGCTTTGCTGAAAACGTCGTGAGCCCGTCTGTGCTCCCTTGTGGCGCTTGCCGGCGCTAAAACCAAAAAAGCCCGATATCGTCGGGCTTTTGGATTTGCGAAGGGAAGAAGGATCAGGCGTAAGCCGCCAGCGACTTCTTCATCTTCTTCATTGCCGCGACTTCGATCTGGCGAATGCGCTCTGCGCTCACGCCGTATACCGCAGCCAAGTCATGCAGCGTCATGCCGCCCGAACCGTCGTCGTTGACCTTCAGCCAGCGCTCTTCGACGATGCGGCGGCTGCGTTCGTCGAGTGCTTCGAGCGCGGTCGAGATGCCGTCGCTTGACAGCCGGTCACGAGCCCGCGATTCGAGCTGCGCCGTTGGTTCCTGTGTCGCGTCGGCCAAGTAGGCGATCGGGCCAAACTGGTCTTCACCGTCATCCGACGGACTCGGGTCCAGCAGCACGTCGCCGCCCGACAAACGCATTTCCATCTCCAGAACTTCTTCGCGCTTGACGTTCAGCTTCTCGGCCATTTGGGTGATCTGGTTTTCAGTCAGCGTCGCACGATGCGTGTCGCCATCGGCGGCGGCCTCGTTTGCCTTGTACGCCTGCTTCATCGATCGGAGATTGAAGAACAGCTTGCGCTGGGCTTTGGTCGTCGCGACCTTGACCATGCGCCAGTTCTTCAGGATGTACTCGTGAATCTCTGCCTTGATCCAATGCATGGCGTAGCTCACCAGCCGCACACCCTGGTCGGGGTCGAAGCGCTTCACGGCTTTCATCAACCCGACGTTGCCTTCCTGAATCAGGTCGCCGTGAGGCAAGCCATAGCCCAGGTATTGGCGGGAAATCGAGACGGCGAGGCGCAGGTGCGAAAGGATCAATGCGCCAGCCGCTTCGAGATCATTGTTGTCACGCAGCTTGCGCGCAAATCCCTGCTCTTCTTCGAGCGTGAGCAGCGGCAGCCGGTTGGCTGTAGAAATGTAGGCGTCCAGGTTACCCAGCGGCGGCACCATCGACCATGGGTTGGCGACGGTGAGCTGCTGGTTGACTGAAGAGACTCCAGACAGTGTTGTCATTAGGGGAAACTCCTTGGTTAAAACCATATTAGCACTCGGTTGGAGCGAGTGCTAAGGTAAGGGTTCCTACTAGTTTCTGTCGCGCCCATGGCGTTTGGCTGTCGGGCAAAAGCCCGTCTTGGCCGCGTTCACCGCACCAATGCAAAACTTGATCAAACGCTGTGCTCTGCGAGTTGCGTGCGAGAGAAACGGCCGTTGATTTAATTCACATCCGAGTCGGTTTGTTGCGCAACGTTCGGTAAAACCGTCTTGATCGTTGAATTTGCACTTTTGTACTACGTTTGAGGGCGGCACATTAGCCCTGCCAGCAAAAATGCAGAGCGCGCTCAAAAACCAACGAGGGCAAAACGATGGCCAAGGTGATCCTGATTACAAGCGAGGGACGTGCAAAACAGATCGAGCTGGAATCGCCGCAGATCACGGTCGGCCGCTCAGGCCAGAGCGACATCGTGCTGCACGGCATACAGGTCAGCCGTGCGCATGCGCTGCTGACTTCGAACCAGGGCGTTTTTTCGGTCCGCGACCTCGACAGCAGCAACGGTACGTTCGTCAACGGGCTCCAGGTGCAGCGCCATAAGCTTCGCCACCAGGATGTGATCCGCATCGGTGACTACGAGCTTCGCTTCCTCGAACGCGACGTCACCGCTTTCAGCGGTCAAGCCCTGTCGCTTGCGAAAGTCTGAGCCAGATCAGCCCAACAGGGCTTGCGCGAACTCGCGGGCGTCGAACGTTTCCAAGTCTTCGAGTTTTTCGCCGACGCCGATGAAATAGACCGGAATCGGGCGCTCCCGTGCAATGGCGCACAGCACTCCGCCTTTGGCCGTGCCGTCGAGTTTGGTCACGATCAAACCCGTCAAACCGAGTATTTCGTCGAAGGCCCTGACCTGGGCCAATGCGTTCTGGCCCGTATTGCCATCGATCACCAGCAAGACTTCGTGCGGTGCCGTGGCATCGGCCTTGTTGACGACCCGCTTGATCTTCTTCAACTCGTCCATCAGGTGAAGTTGCGTCGGCAACCGACCCGCAGTGTCGACCAGCACCACGTCCTTGCCTCGTGCCTTGCCGGCTTTGACCGCATCGAAGCTCACGGCCGATGGATCTCCGCCTGCGTTGCTGACAATTTCGACCGTGTTGCGGTCGGCCCAGACCAGCAACTGCTCGCGCGCTGCGGCCCGAAACGTATCAGCCGCGGCCAGCAATACCGACGCACCTTCGTTGGCCAAGTGCTTTGTGAGCTTGCCGATCGACGTTGTCTTGCCTGCGCCGTTGACGCCCGCCACCATGATCACCGTGGGTGTGTGTTTCCCGATGACCAACGGCTTTTCCAGCGGCTTAAGCAAGTCCGCGATTGCATCGGCAAGCAGTACCTTTACCTGAGCGGCATTGGCGGGCATGGTGTTTCGCACCCGGCGACGCAAGTCTTCCAGCAGATATTCAGTGGCCTTCACGCCTGTGTCGGCCATCAGGAGAGCCGATTCCAACTCCTCGTACAAAGCGTCGTCGATCTGCGCATTGACGAATGTCGCGGCGATGCTGGTGCCGGTCTTTCGCAAGCCCGACTTGAGCTTGTCCATCCAGCTGGCGCGCGATATGGCCACGGTGGGTGGCGTCAACGAGGTCGACGTCGCGGTTGGCACGGTCGAGACTGCTGCCGGAGCTGTTGGCGCGACGGTGGGCGCTATGGCCGGCGCCGGCGTCGCTACTGGAGCAGGGGTGGGAGCGAAGACCGGTGGTGGCGCGGGAACGGCAATCGGAAGCTGTTCCACCGAACCTTCCACCGCTGCCTCACCCTTGAACCACGTTGAAGGCGCGAAAACCGAGCGCGTCGGCGCTATCTGAGCAGGCGATTCGCCCGGCTTTTGGGGCGCGGGAGGAGCAATGGGTGAAGCGGAACTTTCAGCCGCGGGCTTTTTCTTGAAGAAACTGAACATTCGGGAGGTTTTTACAATCCGATCCATTCTATGAAATACCCCCCGCCACGCCGTGCTGCGTCCGGTGCGGTGCTGACACTGGCGCTTATGGCGCTGTGGACAGCATCTGCGCAGGCCCAAACCCAGCCTTCACCCTCCGTTTCCACCCCGACCGCCACCAGCGCGTCAACGTCGACGCAGCCTCAGCAATTCACCCTCGCTAACGGCATGACGCTGATCGTGCAACCCGACAGGCGCGCACCGACGGCGGTGCAGATGGTCTGGGTGCGCGTCGGCTCCATCGACGAAGTCGACGGAACCTCGGGTGTTGCCCATGCTCTTGAACACATGATGTTCAAAGGCACCAAGACGCTCAAGCCCGGCGAATTCTCGCGTCGCGTGGCAGCACTCGGGGGTCGCGAAAACGCCTTCACCACCCGCGACTACACCGGTTACTACCAGCAGATACCAGAGGGCAAGCTCGAAGACGTGATGAAGATCGAGGCCGACCGCTTCGTCAACAGCCAGTGGGTCGATGATGAATTCAAGCGCGAGATCGAAGTGGTGAAAGAGGAGCGACGGCTTCGCACGGACGATCAGCCTCGCGCGCTGCTTGGCGAGCAACAAAACGCCGCCATCTGGACCGCCTCGCCTTACCACCGGCCGATCGTCGGTTGGATGAGCGACCTCGAGGCGATGACGCCCAACGACGTGCGCGCCTTTCACCAGCATTGGTACGTGCCCGCCAACGCGGCCATCGTGATCGCCGGCGATGTCGATGTGGCGCGCGTGCGTGCGCTGGCCGAAAAATACTACGGCCGCATCCCGGCGCGCGCGGCGCCTGTGCGCAAGCCTCGGACCGAGCCCGAGCAGAAGGGTATCCGCCGCGTCGAGTTCAAGGCGCCCGCCGAGCAGTCGTACGTGTCGTTGGCATTTCGGTCACCGCAAATTGCCAGCCTCGATGCCGAAAGCGATGTCTGGGCATTGGTCGTGCTGTCAGCGGTACTCGACGGCTACTCGGGCGCGCGGCTCGACCGCGCGCTCACGCAGGGCCCCGACCGCGTGGCGGATTCGGCCGGCGCGTCGGCCGGCTTCGTCGGCCGCGGTCCGCAGGTATTCATGCTCGACGGCGTGCCGGCTGCTGGCAAGACGCCCGAGCAAGTCGAGGCGGCCTTGCGGGCCGAGGTGGTGCGCGTGGCGCGCGATGGTGTCGGCGCCGCCGAGCTGGCGCGCGTCAAGACGCAATGGGTCGCCAGCGAAACCTACAAGCTCGATTCGGTGATGGCGCAAGCGCGCGAGCTGGGCAGCAACTGGGTCGAAGGGCTGCCGCTCGACGCCAGCGAAAAGATCATCGCGCGGCTGCAAGCTGTCACGCCAACGCAAGTGCAGGCGGTCGCTGCCAAATACTTCGGCGACGACCAACTCACGGTCGCCACGCTGCGGCCGCTGCCTTTCGACAAGAACCGGCGCCCGCGCGCGCCAGTCGTGCCTTCGGGCGAACTGCGCTGAAAGAGACCCGACCCATGTTGACCCTCAAGAAGATCGCCGCCGGTTCTGCCCTTGCCGCACTCACCAGCGCTGCGGCGCTGACCGGGCTTGGTGCGCAAGCCGCCATCCCGATCCAGCACTGGACGCTGCCAAACGGCGCCAAGATTTACCTGGGTGCCGTCAGCACCTTGCCGATCGTCGACGTGCAGCTCGACTTCGACGCCGGCAGCCGGCGCGATCCTGACGCGCAAGCCGGTTTGGCCGGCGTCAGCGCCGACATGGTCGAGAAGGGCATCCGTGCCGTTGGTGATGCACCTGCAATGGACCAGAACGCGCTGGGCGAAGCCTGGGCCGATCTGGGCGCCGAGTTCGGCGTCGGCGCCGGCGGTGAGCGCACGAGCTTCACGCTGCGCAGCCTGTCCGACCCCAAATTGCTCGACAAGGCGGTCGCGTTGGCGGCTCGCGTCATCGGCGAGCCAGCTTTTCCTGACGACGTCTGGCAGCGCGAACGCGAGCGCCTTAGCGCGGCCATCAAGGAAGCGAACACCAAGCCGGGTGTCGTTGCGGCGCGCAACTTTGCGCACGCGGTGTACGGGTCCAATCCGCTCGGCCAGGAAACCGACGAGACCACCTTGGCACGCATCGACGTGGCGACCATGCGCACCCGGTACGCGCAGCTGATGCTGCCGTGTCGCGCCAAGCTGAGCATCGTGGGTGCGGTAACGCGCGCGCAGGCGGACACGATCGCGACCGCACTGCTGGCCCGCTTGCCGCAAGCGGCGACGTGCGCCGCGCTTTCGAGCATTCCGCAAGTCGCTGCGTTGTCGGCGCCGAAGATAGAGCGCATCCCCTTCGAGTCCGCGCAGGCGCAGGTGGTCATCGGGCAGCCGGGCTATCGGCGCGACGATCCCGACCACTTCGCGTTGAGCCTCGGCAACTACGTGCTGGGCGGCGGCGGATTCGTCTCGCGCCTGACCGAGCAGGTGCGCGAAAAGCGCGGGCTCACCTACAGCATCTACAGCGGCTTTGCGCCGGGGTTCGAGGCCGGCGCGTTTCGCATCGGCTTCCAGACGCGGCCCGACCAAGCTGACGAAGCTGTGAGGGTGTCGCGCGAGGTGCTGGCGAAGTTCGTCGCCGATGGCCCTACCGAGGCCGAACTCAAGGCCGCCAAGGACAACGTTGTCGGTGGGTTTCCGCTGCTTCTCGACAGCAACAAGAAGCTGCTTGGGAACATCGCCAACATCGCTTGGTATGACCTTCCTTTCGACTATCTCGACACTTGGACCAAACGCATGAACGCGATCACTGTTGCCGACGTCAAGGCTGCGTTTTCCCGCAAATTGCAGCCCGAGCGCATGGTCACGGTTATCGTCGGCGCCAAGCCATGAAAAAACCAGAGAAGACCAAAGCACGCGTTCAGCCGACTGGCCGCGCCGACAAACGACCGCATGAGGTCCGCATCATCGGCGGCCAGTGGAAGCGCACGCGCCTCGCCGTCGCTGACAAGCCGGGGCTGCGCCCGACGCCCGACCGCGTTCGCGAGACGCTGTTCAACTGGCTCGCCAGTCTGGCGGGCGCTTCGTCCGGCGCTACCGGTGGCGCGCTGCCGGGCTGGCACTGCATCGATGCGTTCGCCGGCACCGGCGCACTCGGGCTCGAAGCCGCATCGCGCGGTGCCGCCAGCGTGTTGCTGGTCGAGCAGGAATCCGCGCTCGTCGATCAGTTGCTCAAACTCAAGACCAAGCTGGTGGCTGAGGCCGTTCGCATCGAGCGCGGCAACGGCGTCACGGCACTCGAGCGCACAACGGCCAATTCAATGCACGCGGTGTTTCTCGACCCGCCTTTTGAAAGCCCGGCGCTGTATGAGCCGTCCTTGCGGGCCGCAGCGCGCGCGGTGCACGACGATGGCGCGGTCTATCTCGAAGCACCGCGTCTCTGGAACGACGAAGAGCTGGCGCCGCTCGGCCTTCATCTCTACCGCCACCTGAAGGCCGGCGCGGTACACGCCCATCTGCTGCGAAAGGGCCCGGCCAGCGCTGCATAATCCGCCGACCCGGCCGCGACGGCCGAAGGAGTGGAGCCCATGACCAGCAACGTGATCGCGGTTTACCCCGGCACCTTCGACCCCATCACTCTCGGCCACGAAGATGTGGTGCGACGTGCCACCCAGCTTTTTTCGAAGGTGATCGTCGCGGTGGCGGCCGGCCACCACAAAAAGGCGCTGTTCTCGTTGCAAGAACGCATCCAGATGGCGCAGCAGGCTGTGGAACCCTATAGCGACCAGGTAACGGTCGAAAGTTTTTCGGGCCTGTTGCGCGACTTTGTGGTGGCGCGCGGCGGCAAGGCGATGGTGCGCGGCCTGCGCGCTGTCACCGACTTCGACTATGAGTTCCAACTCGCCGGTATGAACCGTTCGCTGATGCCCAACGTCGAGACCGTGTTCCTCACGCCGAGCGACAAATACCAGTTCATCTCCAGCACTTTTGTGCGTGAGATTGCGATGCTTGGAGGCGAGGTCGACAAGTTCGTTTCGCCGAGCGTGCAGACTGAGCTCATCGCCAAAGTCCGCAGTCTGGGTCGCGAATAGATGGTGATGCCGGCCGAGCCGCCCCGGTTGCACGCGCTCGGCGATGCGGCGTTGCTCTGCGAGCTACCCGCGCCGGCCACGCTGGCACAGCAACAGAAAATCTGGGCGCTCGCCACCGAAGCCTCGCGCTGGCGCGGCGTGCATGAAGTGCTGCCTGGCATGAACAACCTAACCCTGTTGTTCGACCCATCCGAGATCGAAGCTTCCGAGCTCGAGATACAGGTGTTCGCAGCATGGCCGCAACTTGCCGCCACTGCCATCGAAGGCAGGGAGATCGAGATTCCGGTGCGCTACGGCGGCGAAGACGGCCCTGACTTGGCCGACGTCGCGACCCATACCGGCCTCACCGCGCAAGAGGTCGTGAGGCGCCATGCAGCTGCCGACTACATCGTTTATTTCCTCGGGTTTTTGCCCGGCTTTGCTTTCATGGGCGGTTTGCCGCCGGAGCTCGCAACGCCGCGTCGCGCAGAGCCGCGCACCGCGGTGCCGGCACGCTCGGTCGGCATCGGCGGTGAGCAGACCGGCATCTACCCGCTGGTGTCGCCCGGCGGCTGGCAACTCATTGGCCGCACGTCGCTCGAGTTGTTCGACCCGAAGAACGAACCGCCGACCTTGTTGCGTCCCGGTGATCGGGTGCGCTTCGTCGCCGAAAGCGTGCAGACATGATCGTCGTCGTGCGGCCCGGCATGCTGTCGTCGGTGCAAGATTTGGGGCGCTATGGCCATCGACAGTTCGGAATCTGCCCGGGTGGTGCGCTCGATGCGCTGGCGCTCACGCTGGCCAACAGGCTGGCCGGCAATGACGACGATGCGGCCGGACTCGAATTGACGATGGGTCGTTGCGAATTTCGCTTCGAGACCGCCACGCGCATCGCTTTGGCGGGCGACGATTTCGGTGCAAAGCTCGATGGCGTTGCGCTGTGGCCGAACTGGAGCGTGCCGGTATCCGCCGGCCAGACCCTGGTGCTCGACGGTGCCAACGCCAAGAGCGCCAAGCAAGGCTTGCGCAGCTGGCTTGCCGTGGCCGGTGGTATCGACGTGGTGCCGATGCTCGGCTCGCGCAGCACCGACCTCAAGGCCGGCTTTGGTGGTCATCAGGGCCGCGCATTGAAGAAAGGCGACCGTTTGCCAATCGGCGCTTCGACGTTGACTCAAGCGTTGTTGAAGCGTCGCGCTTTCGGGTTGCGTGCGCCGGGCTGGGGCATCGACGGTCATCACGTAACCGCCAACGCGCCGATCCCGTTGCGCGTGATGCCTGGCCCGGAGTTCGATCAGTTCACGCTTGCTTCGCGTGAGTTGTTGTGGAGCGCGACGTGGCGTGTGACGCCGCAGAGCAACCGTATGGGCAGCCGGCTCGATGGACCCGAACTCAAGCGCAGGCGCAGCATCGACATGCTGTCTGCGAGCGTGATTCCGGGGACCATTCAGGTGCCGCCGTCGGGCAAGCCGATCATCCTGATGGGAGATGCGCAAACCACTGGCGGCTATCCACGCATCGGCGTGGTGATTCGCGCTGACCTGTGGAAGCTGGCGCAGGCGCCGCTCAATGGTCAACTGCAAATGGTGCAGGTCGATGTCACCGAAGCGCTGACTGCGTGGGATGGGCAGCAACGCTATCTGGCGCAGGTCGATCAAGGCCTCGCTTCTGCAGGCTGGCCTGTGTCGTCCCAGAATGTGGCGAAGGAACAATTGCTCCAAGCCATGACCGAAGGAACAAGCCATGCAGATTGATTTGAACGCCGACCTCGGCGAAGGCGCTGGCAACGATGAAGCGCTTCTTGCGCTGGTGAGCTCGGCCAACATCGCATGCGGCTGGCATGCCGGCGACTCGAGAACCATGCAGCAATGCGTGCGCTGGGCCATCCAGCACGGCGTTGCGATCGGCGCGCATCCGAGCTTCCCCGATCGCGAGAACTTCGGCCGCAGCACCATGCACTTGCCACCCGACGAAATCATCGCTGGCGTGCTGTATCAGATCGGCGCGCTGGCCGCGATCGTCAAGGCCGAGGGCGGCACGCTGGCCCACGTCAAGCCGCACGGTCAGCTCTACAACCAGGCGGCGAAAGAGCCCGAGCTCGCTGCCGCCATTTGCGAGGCGGTGCGCCGCTTCGATCCTTCACTCAAGTTGTTCGGCCTCGCAGGCAGCGGCATGCTCGACGCCGCGCGAAAGGCCGGCCTGACGCCGGTCGAAGAAGTTTTTGCCGACCGAGGCTACCAAGCCGATGGCAGCCTGGTGCCGCGCAGCCAGCCCGGCGCACTGATCGAAGACGAAGCGCAGTCATTGGCACAGACCATGTCGCTGGTGCGCGACCACAAGGTGACGGCCATCGACGGCAGCATCGTCGCGGTCAATGCGCAGACCGTGTGCCTGCACGGCGACGGCGCGCATGCGCTCGCGTTCGCCAAACGCATCCGCGAGCGGCTGCTCGAAGAAGGCATCGCCGTGCACGCTTGATGGCGTGATTCAGGCTGCGCTGACGCGTTCAAGCCAGTCGAGCAGGGTGGCGCCTACCAGCGCCGGCTTTTCCATCGTCAGCATGTGGCCGCATTGCGGCACCCACACCAGTTCCGCTTGCGGCACCAGCGCTGCGATTTCGCGTGAGCAGGCGGGCGGGGTCAGCGTGTCGCTGTCACCGCACATCACCAGCACCGGGCAGCGCAGCAGACCAAGATGCGTGCGCGCGTCGGGCCGTTTCATCACGGCGCGGTTCTGGCGGATGAGTTGCACGGCGCCAGCGTCCAGCACGATCTCGAGATAGCGCTGCGTGAGTTTGTGGTCGGCCGCCTGCACTGGATGGAAAGCGAAGGCGATGTTCGGCTCAATCACGTCACGCACGTCGCCGCGCTCGAACAGTCCGATGGCGGCTTCGCGCAATGCGTAGGTTTCAGCGCCTTCGGGTTGCGCGTTGGTGCCGAGCAGTGCCAGCCCTGCGATGCGTTCGGGCGCTTGTCGCGCGGCTTCCATTGCGATCATTCCGCCCATCGAGGCACCACACAAGATTAGCGGGCCGTCGTTCTCGCGCAGCACCGCTGCGGCCATCGCGGGGATGGTTCCGTAGCGCGTCGCCGCATCGCTGACCTTGGTATCAAACGCAGCCGGCAACGCGTGTAGTTGATCGCGCCACAAGCGCGCGTCGCAGGCAAGGCCGGGGAGAAGAACAAGACGAACGGGACGGGCGGACGAAGTCATTCCACGATTTTCGGTGAAGCGGCAGCGTGCCGTTGGCGGTCGACCATGCCTGTCGATGAAAGTCGTCGATGGGGCGCAACACGGCTGTCGCAGTTGCAAGGGAAAATAGCGGGACATGCCAACGCCCCTCACCGCATCTCCCCTCGCGACCGAGATCATCCTAATCCGCCACGGCGAGACCGACTGGAATCGCGAGCTGCGATTTCAAGGCCACATCGACGTGCCGTTGAACGATATGGGGCACGAGCAGGCACGTCGCCTTGGCCTGCGAATGGCAGGGGAGATGGTGCAGCATCTGGTCAGCAGCGACCTCATGCGTGCGCAGCAAACGGCAGCACCGGCCGCGCAGCAATTGAGCCTCCCGGTGGTGACGCGGGCCGCGCTGCGCGAGCAGAACTTCGGCCTGGTCGAAGGCATGCGTGCCGACGAAATCCAGAACCTGCATCCTCGCGCATGGGAGCAGTGGCTGGAGTTTCGCGAGGACCACGCCATGCCAGAGGGCGAGAATGCACGTGACTTTCATGCGCGGATCATCGGTGCGCTCGGCGACATCGCGGCGTTGCACGCGGGACAGCGCGTGCTGGTCGTCACGCACGGCGGTGTGCTCGACATGGTGTGGCGCACGGCCAATGGTCTGAGCCTGAGCGGACCTCGGCGCAGCGACATTCCGAATGCGGGTTTCAATCGCATCCGCATCGCCGATGCGGCGGCGCCCACGGGTATCGAGATCCTCGATTGGGCCGACATACGGCATCTCGACGACATGCCGGCTCAGCCGACTTATGACCAGACGCGGCATCTGCCGGATTTGCCGAAGCGTTAGCAAGACACGTCCACGAACGCGTTGAGTCTGGCGACGAACGGCGCAATAATCCGCTCCATGCGTCGCACCTTCGTATCCCACGCTGCGCTGCTTCTTTCGGTCCTTGTCTTGGGCGCGGCTTCGGGCCCATTGCACGCACAAGACGGATTCGTCTTCGATCGCGACTGCGCCAAGTGGCTCGAGCAAAAGGGCTATTCGACGGATTACATCCAGCAGAAAGTCGGTACGCGACAACGCGGGTTCGCGCAGAACTGGCAGGGCAACGTCGAACCCAAAGACGTGCAGCCCGGCGACGTGGTGATCGCATTCATCCGGCAAAAGGGCCAGAACATGCGCGTGGCCTACGTCGAAGAGGTGCGCCGCAATGCCGACGGAACGTCCGGCGCGGTCTTCGTCACCGAGTGGAACCAGGGCAAGTACACGGACGAGCGTTGCTTCGTGACGGATCACTTCGGGCGGCTCTCCGAATCGAAGCCGATGACTGTCGGAACCATCGACAAAGTGTGGCGACCAAGCTTGCCGCTCAAGGGCGCGGTCAAGGAATGACGTTGCCCAGCCCGAGCCTGGCGTAGACCGCTGCTGCCTGACGTCGCAAGCGCAGCGACTCCGGCTGCCCGTTGAGCTGCTGCTGCAACACACCTTGCGCGCCGGCCAGCGTGGCCTCGGTGCCGCAGCGCACCAGCGCATCGAGGTACACCTGTTCGAACAGATCGCGTTGCGCATGGCTGCCGCCAATCTCGACCAGCCGCGGCAAGGCTTGACCGAGCTCTTCGATCGCCGCTTCGAAGTCACCGCGTGCGTGTGCAGTCAAGCCCATCGCCGCGGGCACGCAGACGCGTTGCCAGGCTGCACGTGTCGATGCCGGCGCGTGCGGCGCGAAGGCTTCGATGCTGCGCAGCAGCGTGTCGGCCTCGGGGCGATGGGCGCGCGCCAGCCCGTAGAGGTATTGGAGGTCGAGAAAGGGCAGCACATGGTCGTCGAGTCGGCGTGGCAGATAGCCAGCCACATCGTCCCAGCGATTGCCGACGTCGATGCCCGCGAGCTCGAATCGCGCGAGCAGCGACACGGCGCCGATCTGGTCTTGCGAGTAGTCCTTGACCACGCCCCACACCTGCCGGTCGTAGACGTCAAGCGCCTCGGCATCGCGGCCGAGATCGATGAGGAACAGCGCCACATGCCACCAGTTGTGGGTGACCATGAACGAGTTGAGACCGGTCCAGGTGTCGCTCACGTCCTGCATGAACGCCAGCCCTTCGGTGAGGCGGCCTCCTGTCAGCATGACGTGACCCAGCGCGTGATGCGCCCAAGGCTCCTTGCGGCACATGTCGATGGCGCGGCGCGCACTCGCCTCGGCCTCTCGCATGAGGTGGCATTGCTCGTAGCCGAAGGCGGCCATGCCATGCATGTACGGCACGTCGGCTGCGGCAGGCAGCGCGGTGAGCGCCAGCCGCAACATGCCGGGACAGTCGCCGGTGTTAAAGCAGTGGTACTGGCCGAGTTTGAGCGAGGCGAGATCGCGTGGGTGCTCCCGCGCCTGCTCGGCGTGCAACGCGATGGCGCGTGCGATATCGCCCGCGGCCCATGCCTCGACGGCTGCGATGTAGCGGCGCTCGCGTGGCGTGGCGCGTGCATCATCGGCCGCTCCCGCCTTCGCCTGGTCGAGGTACGGCATCGCGTTGACGACCGCATCGCGCGACTCCGCGAACAGATGCAGCGTCGCCGCATACGCCTGCACGATCGGACTCATGTCAGTGTCGGCGATGGCCAGCAAGTTGGCAGCCCGGCCCTCGGTCGAGATAAAGCCCATAACGAAGTCGTCGACCAGCGGCCGGCTGGCGAGGTCGTCGAGGGTTAGCGGGTTGCCGAGACTGTCTGTCGTAAGCATGTGCGCGCTGTCCTTAGATTGCAGGTCGTCGTAGGTCCTGACCTGCCCTTAATCCGTCGGTGGTTGCGGCCAGGCCCGTTGCGGTTCGCGTATCAGCTCGAAGGCGCGCGACACCTTGAGGACACCCAGGTCGTCGAAGCGTTGCCCGGCGATTTGCAAGCCGATGGGCAAACCCGCTGTGCTGTAACCGCAATTGATCGACGCCGCCGGTTGCTCCGACATGTTGTACGGCACGGTGAAGCCAATGTGCTCCAGCGGCCGCAACGGGTCGTTGGTCGGCGATGCATGGTCTGCGGGCGCCGGCATGTTGGGCGACACGGGCGAGATCACGTAATCGTACTTTGCGCAGGCATTGACTGCCGCGACGCGCGTCGCATGAAACTGGCTGACGGCTCGAAACACATGCTCGCCGCTGAAGCCGGCCGCGCTTTCAGCCCATTGCAGGATGTAGGGCAACACTTTGGCGCGGCGTTCCGGCGGCAGTGTGTTCATGTCCATCAGCGACCGCATGCGCCACAGGTGGTCCATGCCATCGAGCATGGCTTGCGACATGAACGGTTGCATCGGCTCGACGATGGCGCCGGCCCGTTCGAAGAGACTTGCTGCATTCTCGATGGCCGCCTTGATCTCGGGTTCGACCGCCAAGCCGCAGCCGGCATCGAGCAGCAAGCCGATGCGCAGGCCCTTCAAGTAGTCAACAGCCACTTCGGTGGAGGACCATGCAATGTCTTGCGCCGGCAAGCTCATGCTGTCGCGCGCGTCGGGCAGCGCGAGCACTTCCATCATCAGCGCGGCATCGCTCACGGTGCGCGTCATCGGGCCCGCGGCGCGGCCCTGATACGGCGGGTCGATCGGGATGCGGCCCAGACTCGGCTTGAGCGTGAAGATGCCGCACCAGCCGGCCGGCAGGCGCAGTGAGCCGCCGATATCGGTGCCGATATGTAGTGGTCCATATCCGGCGGCTGCGGCAGCACCTGCGCCCGCGCTCGATCCCCCCGGCGTCTTGCTCAAGTCCCAAGGGTTGCGCGCCAGCGTATGGAAGCTCGAAAGTCCCGACGACAACATGCCGTAGTCGGGCATCGTCGTCTTGGAGACGATCACGGCCCCGCTTTCTTTCAGACGTGCGGCAGGCGGTGCGTCGGCGCCCGCAGGTCGCAGCTCGACGGCCGCGGTGCCGGCCGGTAGCGGGTCACCCCGCGTTGCGATGTTCTCCTTGATTGTGGTCGGCACTCCGTCCAACGGGCCGAGTGGTGAGCCGTTGCGCCAACGCGTTTCCGACGCACGCGCCTGTTCGAGCGCTGCTTCCGGGCGAAGCAGATACGTCGCTTGCAGATGTGGTTCCCAACGCTCGATCTGCGCAAGCACCGCCTGCGTCACTTCGACCGGCGAGAGAGTGCGGTCGCGATACGCGTCGACCAGTTCGCGCGCGCTCAGGTCGATGAGTGCCTCGCTCACGACCAGCTCAGCGCAGACAGGTCGTTGACGGAAATCGGCATGTCCTTCCACAGTCCCTTCACGCCCTTCTTGGCGATGGTCGGGAACTGCGGCTGGTACATAAAGCCGTTGGCGGCGTCGGTCGCAAGCATCTTCTGTGCATCGCCCAAAAGCTTGAGGCGCTCGGCCGCATTGCCGGTGCTCTTGATCTTGTCGAACAGCGTGTCGAACGCCTTCGACTGGTAGCCCCAGTAGTAGTCCGACTTGGCGTAGTTGCCGATGTCGAACGGCTCGACGTGAGAAATGATCGACAGGTCGTAGTTGTGCGGGCCGCCGTACGTGTTGCTGAGCCACTGCGCCCACTCGACGTTCTGCACCTTGACGACGATGCCGATCTTGGCCAGCTGGGCCACGACCACCTCTCCGCCCTGCCGCGCATAGGGCGGTGGAGGCAAGGTCATCGTCAGCTCGAGCGGCGTCTTGACGCCCGCTTCGGCCAGCAGCTTCTTGGCCTTTTCGATGTCGAACGGATTGATGCCGGTGGTATCGACATAGCCCGCTGCGCCCGGTACGTAATGGCTGCCGATCGGCACGCCGAAGCCATCGGCAGCGCCTTCGATGAAGGCCTTGCGATCGAGCGCAGCAAGGATCGCGCGGCGCACGCGTACGTCGTCCAGCGGCTTCTTTTTGTTGTTGATCGCGACGATGGTCTTGGCACGCGAGCCGCCGAGGATCACCTGGAACTGCGGGTTGCTCTTGAATTGAGGAACGATGCGCGTGCCGGCGCGGGGAAAGGCGTCGACGTCGCCGGCCAGCAGCGACGCGGCCTGTGCGGCGGTGTCGGCAATAAAGCGGAACGTGACCTTGTTGATCTTCGCGTTGCCGGGGCTCCTAAAGCCCTCCCACTTGGTCAGCACGAGCGACGAGCCCTTGGCCCAGCTCTCCAGTTTGTAGGGGCCGGTGCCGATCGGTTTGGTCGCATTGGTGTCGGCGCTCTTGGGCTCGACGATCACGGCAGTGGCCTGCCCCAGCACGAAGGGCAGGTCGGGATCGATCTCCTTGTTGATGACGACCACGGTGGCGTCGTCGATCACTTGCGTGCTCAAGTTGGCGAAAGTACGCTTGTCTTTGTTGGTGCTCTTCTCGCCGCCGGCGCGGTCAAAAGCGAACTTGACGGTCGTCGCGTTGAACGGCTCGCCGTTCTGGAATTTGACGCCGCGGCGCAGTTTGAAGGTGTAGGTCTTCAGGTCCGGCGAGACCTCCCAGCTCTCCGCCAGCATCGGCGTCACGGTGCCATCGGCATTGATTTTGGTCAGCGTTTCCAGCACGTTGTACTGAACGATCTCGGCAATGGCGGCGGCGGCGCCAGCGGTCGGATCGAGTCCCGGTGGTTCGAGCGACATGCCGATCACGATCGAATCCTTGCGGCCTTGCGACAAGGCCAACGTTGGCAAGGTCGAGGCCAGTGCGGCCGCGGCAGATGAGGTGAGAACGGTGCGTCTGTTCAGCATGGTCGAGGCTCCAGAAGGGCTGAGGAAATCAATAGAAAAATGACGTTGCATCATGCGCGATCGACCTGCTGACCGGCAAGCATTTGCTTATGCGTGCATCACCGGTTCGGCGGGTTCGGCGCGTGGCACGGCCGCCAGCAACGCTTGCGTGTACGGGTGTTGCGCATGGGCAAAGAGCTGCTGCGGCGCTCCGCGCTCCACGATGACACCGCGGTAAAGCACGCATACGTCGTCGCATAAATGATTGACCACTGCGAGATCGTGGCTGATGAGCAGGTAGCTGATACCGAACTGTTGCTGCAGGTCGTTCATCAGATTGAGAACCTGCGCCTGCACCGACACGTCGAGCGCGCTCACCGGCTCGTCGGCCACGATGAGTTTGGGTCGAGTGATCAATGCGCGGGCGATCGCGATGCGTTGTCGTTGGCCGCCTGAAAATTCGTGCGGATACTTGTTCATGTCGGTCGAGCGCAGACCCACCGCCGCCAGCGATTCACTGACGCGTTCGCACTGCTCGGCGCGCGTTGTTTCGGCCAGCGCCTCGAGTGGTTCGGCGACGATGCGCGCGACCGTCTGCCGTGGATCGAGCGAGCCATAAGGGTCTTGAAACACCATCTGGATGTCGCGTCGTGCGATTCGTAAATCGGCACGCGGCAATATGTGCAAATCACGGCCTAGCAACTCGACGCGGCCCGACGTCGGCTGGTCGAGTGCCATCACGACTCGCGCGATGGTCGACTTGCCGGAACCCGATTCACCAACGATGCCGAGGCTGCGGCCCTGCTCTATGGAAAAGCTCACGCCATTCAACGCCTTCACCAATTTGGGCGCCGCGAAAAGCGACTCGCGCGGCATGGCGTAGTGGCGCACGAGATCGGTGACTTCGAGCAGTTTGGGTGCAGCAAGAGATGCGCTCACGACACTGCCTCCGTTGGCGCTGGGTTCGATGCGCATTCGGGCGTGAGATCGCCGAGTCGAATGCAACGAACGACGTCGCCGCTCGGCAATGCAACGGGCTGCGGTCGCGTCGAAAGGCAGGCATCGATGGTGTACGCGCAGCGTCCTGCGAAGGGGCAACCGGGTGGTATGTCGACCAGCTCGGGTACGCTGCCCTTGATCGTCGCCAGCCGCACGCCGCGAGGTGCGCCGAGGGCAGGCCGTGCCGCGAACAAACCTTGTGTGTACGGATGCGCCCGCTCCGCGAAAACGGTCGAGGTCGGTCCGCTTTCGACGATGCTGCCGCCGTACATCACCATCATCTTGGAGACGCTCTGCGCGATGACGCCGAGGTCGTGCGAGATCAGGATCAGCGCCATGCCGCGCTCTGCGACCAGGCTCTGGATCAGGTCGAGGATCTGCTTTTGAATGGTGACGTCGAGCGCGGTGGTCGGTTCGTCCGCAATCAGGAGATCGGGCCCGCAGGCCAGCGCCATCGCGATGCCGATGCGCTGTCGCTGGCCACCTGAGAATTGGTGCGGGTAGGCGTCGAGCCGCGATGCTGCATCGGGAATGCCGACGCGGTCGAGCAGTGCCAGCACTTCCATGCGCGACGCCGTGCCCGATAGCCCGCGATGCAATCTGAGCGGTTCGCCGACTTGCCGCGCGATGGTGTGCACCGGGTTCAGCGCCGTCATCGGCTCCTGAAAAATCATGCCGATGCGGTTGCCGCGGATCTTGCACATGGCGGGCTCGTCGAGGCCGACGAGTTCAGTGCCGTCGAAGCGAATGCTGCCCGTGACCTTCGCGGTCGCGGGCAGCAAGCCCATCAACGACTGCACGGCGATGGACTTGCCACAGCCCGACTCGCCGACGAGACCCATCGTCTCGCCGCGCTCCAGTGCAAAGCCGATGCCGCGAACAGCCTCGGCTGGGCCGCGCTGAGTTTGCAGTTGGACGTGAAGATCGTCGACTTCGAGAAGTGGCATTAAATTTTTCCGCGCGGCTTCAGCGAAGGCTCGTCGGGCGTGTTCAACGAGCGCGCGCAAGACGCGGATCGAGGAGGTCGCGCAACCCATCGCCGAGCAGATTGAGCCCGAGCACTGCGAGCGCGATGGCTACGCCGGGGAACACCGCGAGCAGCGGCGCCTGGAACATCATCGTTTGCGCCTCGCTCAGCATGCGGCCCCACGATGGTTGCGGCGGTTGCGTGCCGAGGCCGAGGTAGGAGAGGGCGGCTTCGGCAAGGATCGCGATGGCGAAGCGGATGCTGATCTGCACGATCAACACGGCCGAGATGTTGGGCAACACGTGCTGCATGGTGATCGCGAATGACCCCTTGCCGCAGGCACGCGAGGCTGCGACGTACTCGCGCGACCAGATTGCGTTCGCCGATGCACGCGTGATGCGCGCAAAGGTCGGGATGTTGTAGATGCCGATCGCGACGATGGCGTTGACGATGCCGGCACCGAAGACCGCCGTCATCATGATGGCCGAGAGGATCGCCGGAAACGCCAGCGTGAAGTCGGAAAACCGCATGACGGCTTCTTCGATCCAGCCACGCCGTGCCGCAGCGAGCAAGCCGAGGGCGGTGCCGACCGTGAGGCCGATGCCGACGGCGATCATGCCGACCAGGATCGACGCGCGTGCGCCGACCAGCAACAGCGAGACGACGTCGCGGCCATAGGTGTCGGTGCCGAGCCAATGCGAGCCTGATGGCGGCTTCAGCTTGTCGGCAAGGTCCATCTCGTAAGGCGACCACGGCGTCCACACCAGCGAGACAGCGGCGGCCAGCAAAAGCAGGCCCGTGAGCACGGCGCCGAGCATGAAGCTGCGGTGGTGCAGTGCGCGGCGCCAGAACCCCGGCACCGTGAGTGCTGCACCGCTAGGGGCGACGATGGCGTTCATATGTCGCTGGCTTTGATGCGCGGGTCGATAACGGCATAGAGCACGTCAACCACGAAATTGACTATGACAACCATCGCGGCCAATAGCATCACGCAGTTGCGCACCACGATGAGGTCGCGATTGCTGATGGCCTGAAAGATGAGGCGGCCCAGGCCTGGCAGGTAGAACACGTTTTCGACCACGATAGTACCGGCTAGCAACTCGGAAAACTGCATGCCCATGACGGTCACGACGGGGATCATGGCGTTGCGCAGCACATGGGTCCAGAGCACGGCGCGTTGCGACACGCCTTTGGCGAGGGCGGTCCTAACGAAGTCTTCGCGCATGACTTCGAGAACAGCCGATCGCGTGATCCGCGCGAGGATGGCGGCCTGCACCACGGCAAGAGACAGCGCGGGCAGCAGCAGGGCCTTGATGCCGGCCGCGACGCCACCAATGCCTTCGCCCCAACCATCGAAGCCGCCGGCCGAGAACCACTGGAGGTTGACCGAGAAGACGAGGATCAGAAGAATCGCGAACCAGAAATTCGGGATGGCGATGCCGACCTGCGCCATGCTCATCAGGCCGATATCGCCGAGCTTGTTGTGGCGCGCCGCAGCGGTCACGCCGACCAGCAACGCGAGCACGGTGGTTACCGCCATCGCCAGCAGAGCAAGCGGCACGGTGAGCGCGAGTCGCTCGAGGATGAGGTCAAGCACCGGCGAGCTGTACGCGTAGCTGTCGCCGAGATTGCCAGTCAGGATGCCGCCGATCCAGTGCCAGTAGCGCGTCCAGGCCGGCTGATCGAGGCCGAGCTTGGTGGCCAGCGCCGCCACCGCTTCGGGCGCGGCATCGGGGCCCATGAGCAACTGCGCGGCATTGCCGGGCAGGATCTCGAGCACGAGGAAGACGATGACGGAAGCGCCGATCAGCGTACCGATCAGCGTGGCGAGGCGCTTTAGAAGAAACAGACTCATGAGGCGGGGCGCAGCATAACCCGCCACACGCAAGCGCCATGCCGCCGCGCGGATAATTCAACCGATGGCACTCATGATCACCCACGAATGCATCAACTGCGATGTGTGCGAACCCGAGTGCCCGAACGACGCCATCTACATGGGTGTCGAGATCTACGAGATCGATCCGAACAAGTGCACCGAATGCGTCGGTCACTTCGACGAACCACAGTGCGTTCAGATCTGCCCGGTGGCGTGTATCCCGACCCACCCCGGGTATGTCGAAACGCGCGAGACGCTCTGGATGAAGTTCGAACGCCTGACAGTTGCGAAGAGCGACGCGCTGGTTGCTTCGACTAGCCCACTCAGGGCTTTGCCGGGCCCTTGAAAGTCTGGGTCGATTTGCGTGGCTCGGCGGCGAGCTTGCGCAGACGTGCTTGCTGCAACTTTTCGGCCGAGGCCAGCTTGCGTTCAGCGATGGCGTTGCGGCGCGCATCGGCTGCCGCGCGGCGATCGGCTTCCGATGCAGCTTTCTCGCGGCCGAGCCGACTGTGTTCGAGTTCGTCGGCGCGGCGCTCATTGCGTCGCGTTGCCGCATCGGCCGCACGGCGATCTGCTTCGCTGCGCGAGTCGTCGACCTTCACTTCGCTGCCGCCCTTGCACGGCTGGTCGGTGTAGGTGCTGCCGCAGCGCCAGGTGCCCTGTGCGTTGGGCGGCGCAGTCGATGCGGCGGCAGCCGATGCAGCCGCTGAAAAAAGGCTTACCGCAATGAGCAGGCCGGTGACTCGTTGCTTCGGTAACTTCGTTGATCTCATTTTTTCTCCCTTTCTGTCGTGTCGCTTGTCAGGCTGCGGCGGGCGCAGCGCCGCCGCCTTCGCTGCCAGTGCCACCGTTGCCGCCACCCCCGCCATCGGGCTCGCGGCGAGGCGGTTTTGGTCGAGGCAACTTGCTTGTGTGGATGAGCATCGTCGCCTTTTCCATCTGTCCGGCCATCAGTGCCGGCGCCGCGTGCAACGTGCGCGCGAGGGCATCGTCGATGGCTTCGCGCTGTTCTTTAAGTGGCTTCTTGAGCACCCAGTTAACCACCTCCGACTTCACGCCCGGATGCCCAATGCCGAGACGCAGTCGCCAGTAGTCACCGGTGCCGAGTTGCGCATGGATGTCGCGCAGGCCGTTGTGCCCCGCGTGGCTGCCGCCGAACTTCAGCTTGGCCTCGCCGGGCACCACGTCTAGCTCGTCGTGGACAACCAGAATTTCCTCAGGCGCGATCTTGAAGAAGCGAGCCAACGCGGCAACCGACTTGCCCGACAGGTTCATGAAGGTCTGTGGCTGGAGCAACCACACCGGTTGACCGTTGACCTGCGCGCGTGCCGCGAAGCCGTGGTAGCTGCGCTCGGGTACCAGCGACACCTTCAGGTCACGCGCCAATGCGTCGATCCACCAGAAGCCCGCGTTGTGCCGCGTAGCCTCGTATTCAGGACCTGGATTGCCGAGGCCGACGAAGAGCTTGATCATCTGGAAATTATCAGGGGAGGTCGTGGCTGCACAAAAGCAAACGGCCCGCACAAGGCGGGCCGTTTGCGGCACAAGGCGCGAAAGGATTACTTCTTCGCGGTCTTGGCAGCAGGTGTCTTCGCTGCTGGGGTCTTGGCGGCGGGCGTCTTGGCCGCAGGCGCTTTGCCGCCCTTGCCAGCTGCTGGTGCAGCCGCGTCCGCTGCTGCGGCGCCTTCGACTGGCTCGTCGACTTCTTCAGCCGCAGGTGCCACAGCCGAAGCCAGCACCGGGTTGAGCTTGCCGCGGCTGACCCACTTCACGCCACGTGGCAGCTTGATGTCCTTCAGCGTGACGGTGCCGTTCTTCTTCAGACCCGACAGGTCGACTTCGATGAATTCGGGCAAATCGGTCGGCAGGCAATTGAGTTCGAGTTCGGTCGTCACGTGATTGACGAGGTTGTGCTCGAGCTTGACGGCGTCGGATTCGGCTTCGTTCTTGAAGTGAACCGGCACCTTCATGGTCAGGCGCGTACGCGCGTCGACGCGTTGAAAGTCGATGTGTTGCACCAACTGACGGAACGGGTGGTACTGCACGTCGCGCAGCAGCACTTTGCTGGCGGCGCCGTCCATTTCCATTTCGAGCACGGTCGAATGGAAAGCTTCTTTCTTGAGGGCATGCCACAACGCGTTGTGATCGAGTTCGATCAACATCGGTTGGCCTTCGCCACCATAGACGATACCGGGCGTCTTGCCCGAAATGCGGAGACGGCGGCTCGCACCCGTGCCCTGCTTGGCGCGCTCAAAAGCGACGAATTTCATAGTTAACTCCTTGAAGCGAAGGCGCAATTGCCGTTTCGCTGCTTAAGCGCCGACCGCGACCAGTGCGGCGCCGGTTTCAAAATGGCCTCCCTGAAGAAAGCCGGCTTTTTGCTCAGAACAAGTTGTCTTGATCCGAGAACAAACTCATGACCGACTCGCCCTTGGCGATACGCTGGATCGTCTCGGCGATCAGCGGTGCCACGGAGAGTTGGCGAATCTTGCCGCACGCCAAGGCGTTATCGGAAAGAGGAATCGTGTTGGTCACCACCACTTCGTCCAGGGCCGAACCCTGGGCGATGCGCTCGATCGCCGGACCTGAAAAGATCGGGTGCGTGCAATACGCGTAGACACTCTTGGCGCCACGTTCTTTCAAGACCTCGGCTGCCTTCACCAGCGTGCCGGCGGTATCGATCATGTCGTCCATGATCACGCAGTTGCGGCCGTCGATCTCACCAATGACGTTCATCACTTCGCTCACGTTCGCCTTGGGGCGGCGCTTGTCGATGATGGCCAGGTCGGTGTTCAACTGCTTGGCCAGCGCGCGGGCGCGAACCACGCCACCCACATCCGGTGACACCACGATCAGGTCTTCGTAGTTCTTCAAGCGCAGGTCGCCGAGCAAGACCGGCGACGCATAGATGTTGTCGACCGGAATGTCGAAGAAGCCTTGAATCTGGTCAGCGTGTAGGTCCATCGTGAGCACACGCTCCACACCGACGGTTTCAAGCAAATTAGCGACGACCTTGGCCGAGATTGGCACGCGGCTCGAACGCGGCCGGCGATCTTGGCGGGCGTAGCCGAAATACGGAATGACTGCACTGATCCTGTTGGCCGAAGCGCGTTTGAGCGCGTCCACCATGATCAGCAACTCCATCAGGTTCTCGTTGGTCGGTGCGCAAGTGGATTGCACTACGAACACATCGCGCGCCCGGACGTTTTGATTGATCTCGACCGTGACTTCACCATCGGAAAAGCGGCCGACCCGGGCAGCCCCGAGAGTCGTGCCGAGATGCTGCGCGATTTCCGCTGCAAGGCCAGGGTTGGCGTTGCCGGTGAAAACCATGAAATCAGGGTGATGAACCTGCATGAGGGTCTCGGCAGAATGCATCCGGCAATGCGAAATGGCCCGGTGGAGCCGCTTGGTCCAGCGTCTCACAGCCCGACGGCTGCAAGTTAAAAACGTTTGGCAGGGGCGGAAGGAGTCGAACCTTCGAATGCTGGAATCAAAATCCAGTGCCTTAACCGGCTTGGCGATTCCCCTACGCAACTGGGTGTCTGTCTTCGTATTTTCGCTAGGACTAGCGTTCAATGCAATGACAAACGAATTCTTTGACTACGAATGCTGCAAATACAGCATCGGGTGTTGCGTGAGCGCTCGCGCCTTCCACGCTTTCCAGACTTTTGATGGCCCGGGTACTGCCGCGAGTGCAGCCAATGTCGCAGCGGCTTCATGTTCGTGCGCAAACGCGCAAAACACACAGGCACCGGAGCCGGTCATGCGGGCGTCACCGAAGTGTCCGAGCCACGCAACCGCTTCGGCAACCGGGGCAAACAACGCCATGGCGACATTCTGCAGATCGTTTTTCCCGAACCCGATTTGGGCCCTGGAAAAGTCCGCTATTTTGACGGGTTTGGTATCCCTTGTCAAATCCGTTGAGCCAAAGATTGCTGCGGTCGGCACCATCACGCCCGGTTCGATCACCACGTACCAGACTTCGGGCGTGTCGACGGCGACCAGTTCTTCACCCACGCCTTCGGCGAAGGCATTGCGCCCGAAGATGAAAAACGGCACATCGGCGCCAAGCTGCAGGCCAAGCGCCATCAGTTCGGCCTGCGTGAGTGCATCGCCCCAAAGGTGATTGAGAGCCATCAAGGTCGTGGCGGCGTCGGACGAGCCGCCACCAAGTCCGCCGCCCATCGGCAGTCGCTTGGTGATGGCGATGTCGACCCCGGGGACGCTCTGCCCGGTGCGTGCCGCGATCATGGTCTGCAGCAGGCGGGCGGCGCGCACGCTCAGGTCATCATCTTCGGCTATGCAGTCGAGGTCGGTGACGCGGGCAATGTGCTCGTCGTCGCGCAGATGAAAATCCAGGGTATCGCCGTGTTCGACCAGCTGGAACACCGTCTGCAGCAGGTGATAACCATCGGCGCGTCGGCCGGTCACGTGCAGGAACAGGTTGAGTTTGGCCGGCGCGGCACAACCGGTCAGGAACCGCGGCGCACCAACTTGCACGTCTGAAAGCTGCTGCGACGCGTCGATTGCGGTGGCCCGGGATTGGCTCAATGCGGCTGCCACTGATCGATTACGATGCGCAGGCTGACATTGCCGGCCTGGCTGGTCATGCGCTGCAGGTCGATGCGTTTCGGACGGGCGCCGGCTGGACCGGCATCGGCCTCCCAGGTCGGATAGTGCAGCAGCCAGCCATCGGCAGTCTTCAGATAGGCAGCGTCGCCCGCTGCATCGGCGCTCGCTACCCGCCGCACGTTCTGGCTATCGGTGGCAAAGCCCTGCAACCACTCGCGCAAGCCGGAGACCGGCA
>JANXTS010000025.1 GCA_025352265.1 Variovorax sp.
CGCCGGTCGTTCTACCTGCAGGGCTTGCTGGTCGGCGCGAGCAACCCCAAGGCCGTCCTGTTTTTCGCGGCGTTCTTCCCGCAATTTTTGAACCCGTCTGCGCCAATGGCGCCGCAGTTCGCGATCCTCGCGCTGACCTTCATGGCCTTCGAATTCACGGTGCTCACGACCTGTGCGCTCAGCGTGTCGCGTCTGGCACCGCTGCTGCGCCGGAGCGGGCCGGTGCGCTGGGTCAACCGCGTGTGTGGTGGGCTGTTCACCTTGATGGGTGGGCTGCTGCTGTTGACGCGGCGCAGTGCGTGACGATGCATTGAGTCGATTGTTCGCAAACTCAGGCAGTGCCCAACTCGTCCAAAAGCGCCATCGTTTGAGCAAGCAGTGGCGGCACCGATACCTGCACCACGTTCCAGACCGTGCTGACATTTACGCTGGCATAGCCGTGAATGAGTTGATTACGAAACGCCACGATTTTCGGCAAATCTGAAATACGTGCAGCCAAGGCTGCATCCAGCTTGGCCAACTGGTTGAGCGCCTCGCCGATGATTTCAAACTTGCGCTCCACGGCGGCCTGAGCCATGGCATTGGCCGCGTAGGCCGGCGCATCCATTCCGTTGACAAAGGTTTGAATCTGCACCGCCGATTCCCGCACGTCCCACAAAAAGGCGCGAGGGTCACGCTGCATACACCGACTCCCGATTGCGGTTGATGCTGGCGAGCACAAACGGGTTGCGGATCGCGCCTGGCTCCACCAGATCGACGCCACGCCCCAATAGCTTTTCCAGTTCCGCCTTTGCGCCGAAGAAGCCCGCCAAGCCTGTAGCAGCATCGGGTGCGAACTCCACCAGAAAATCCGCGTCGCTGGTCGCTGCATCGAAGTCATCCGCCCGCGCTGCGGAACCGAAAACATCGAGCCGACGAATCTGGTAACGCTGGCAGATCGCGGAGATGCCGGTGCGGTGGAGCGCGATGGACGGGTGCATGGGATGAAGTTTAGTACTGCCAAGCAGCGGGTGGGCCCGCGTTCAAACTGTTCGACGCTCGTGAGCGAGGCGAGGTCATACCGGCCTGGCCTCGGCCAGCACGCTGTCACGAAACTTGACGGGCAAGTCGCGTGGCGTCACCAGATCCACTCGCACGCCCAGCAACTGCTCCAGTTCGTCCTGCAGGCCGCCCAAGTCGAACAGCGTGGCGCCCGGCAAAGCATCCACCAACAGATCGAGGTCACTGTGTTCCCCGTCGTCGCCATGCAATGTCGAACCGAAGATGCGTGGGTTCGCGGCACGAAAACGACGAGTGGCGCGATAAACCGCGTCACGGTGTTGTTCGAGGGCGATGGAAGGGCGCATGGCGCGAGTTCAGCTTTGCCAAGCGATGTACTGCGCTTGTGGCGAACAGCGTCGGGTCAGGTCTTGCGAGCCGACTTCGTGGCTGGCTTCTCCGGCTTGATCGGAATGCCGGGCACCTTTTGACCAAAGGCTTCGGCCAAGCGGCGCGCCCGTAACCCCGACGAAGCCAACGCCTTCTCCAACGCCTTGGGCGACAGCATCAAAGGCTTGTCGCGAGATTTTGCAGCTTCCGCCTTAGTGCAGGCTCCTTCACAGTCAGTTGATTGTCAGAATGCGCAGCAACAAGCCGCGCATCGGCGAGCGATGAATTGTCGAACACTGCCCAGCGCGAGGCCAGCGGTGCGTACAGCGTCATGAAGTTCTTGAGGCTGCGACCGAAGCGCCTACGCACTACCTCGGTCGGCACGGCGTGGCCGCCCAACGAAACCCGCAACTTGACGCGACGCACTGCGAGCTGCGCGTTGCTCAGCGCGAAATAGTAGATTGACACCTGATAGCCATCGGTTTTGAGTCGCGCGAGAAAAGGCGCGAACGTGCGGCTTGACAACGTGGATTCAAACGCAAAGTCTTCGCGTGCCGCCGCCAGCTGGCGCAGCCTTTTCAGCATGATGCGTCCCGCCTCGAAGGCGACCGCGTCAGTATTGCGGCCCGACAGTCTGCGCGCGATGTAGTCGGCGCTTACAAATATTGGGATGTCCAAGCCCGCCAGGATGTCATCTGCGTGCGTTGATTTGGCTCAAACCAGCCGTGACCCCCCATCGATGTGCAGCGTCTGCCCGTTCATCCCGCCGTTGGTCATCAGAAACACCACGGCGGCGCCGGCTTCTGCGGCGGTGACGAGTCGGTGCTGTGGCAGCTTGTCCTTCAAGCTGGACACAAAGGCATCGAGCCCGTCCCCGAACGCTCTGCCGAGCAGGGGCGTATCGGTGATGCCGGGCGACAAGGCGTTGACCCGCGTCGGCGCCAGTTCCAGCGCCAGCCCGCGCGCCAGCGCCTCCATCGCGGCGGACGCTGCGCCGAGCACTGCGGTGCCGAAGGCGTTCGGACGGTCCGCCAGCGCGCCGGAGATGAAGGTGATCGATCCGTTCTTCGACAGCCGGTCGCCCAGCGCGCGAATCGCATGCACTGAGGCCCAGATGCGCTCGTCGAACGCCCTCTCTGCAGGTAGTCGACCTCGGCATCCCGCACCTTGCCAGCCACGAAGCTGCCGGCCAGCAGTTTTGACGTCCAGTGATCACGCGCCGTAGGAACTTTGGAAACATCTGATGTAGTGCTGTGTTGTGAACCAGAGTTCTGTCACAGTCGAAATTCAATTACGCGTACGGTAGCGGTTCTGTTTCTGCTATCAATGTCGGGCGATTCGCCAGACTGAAATGCAGTGGATTCAATAACGGCACGAAACCGGCTTGCGCCGAATCCGTGTCCAGTAG
>JANXTS010000058.1 GCA_025352265.1 Variovorax sp.
GCGCTCGAATATGTCGGCCATCGCCAGGCGCACTTCGGTGTATTTCTCGGCCACTCGCAGCTTGGCACGATGGTAAAAATATGAGCTTCGGGCCAGCATCAATACGTCCAGCAGTTCGGCCACAGGGTACGTCTGCTTCAGGGCATCAACCAACATTGCCTTTTCCCGATTGGTCAGGCTTTGCCGGTTGATGCCCAGGTCTTTTTTTATGATTTCATTCGCCTTCTTGAGGAGATCATGCTCGAGTTGAAGGCGGTAGACATCACGCTGTAGTGCTTGGAGCTGTCGCTCAAGCTCTTCGCGTTCAAGTGACGGTACGGGCGGTGGCCGACTGGTCATGGATGCGGGTTGTTCTGGGCCAAGAAGCTCATTCTTCCATTGGTATAGCGTAGGCCTACACACGCCGAATTCTTCTGCCAAAGCCCCAGCGCTGCCCTGGCGCATGCACAAGGCAACGACCGCAGCTTTCTTTACCGCCGGCGGCCGCGTCGGCCCAGGCGAACGGCTGCAAATGCGTGTTTCTCGGTCGGGGTCAGCATCGCGAACCCAGCTCCGCAAAGAGTCCCGGCAAGGGTAGCCGAGTGCCTCGATGGTGAAAGCGATGCAGCGGCCGTGCTCCAAATAATGTGCGACCGCCGTATCCATCTGGACCTTCGAATACTTGGCCTGCGTCCGAACGTAGCTGCGAGTCAGATCTGCCGACAAGCGGTATTCGCGATACCAGCTCCTCAAAGCGTTCTTTGTCGGGTAGCCCAACTGGCAGATGGTTGCCGCCGGGCGCAGGCCCAACTTGATGTAGAGCTCAACGGCGCGAATTCGGTCTTCGTATGGATACATGAACTACCTCCAAAGGTAGTCCAAGAAATCCGCCGCACCCCCATATCCTGGTGTCAACGAAAATTCTGCTGTCCGGAAAAATGATGCCAGCCGGAAATGTGATGCGACAAGCCATAGAGGGCATTGCGCTGGCGTTGCTCTGTTCGAGCAACGAATTGATGATTGTTTTGGGCCAGAATAAAAAACCAGTATCAATTCGATATTGGGAGCACGTCAAGCGTGGGATAGATTGGTCGAGAGCCACAAGGCGGTCGCCCAGTTGGAATTAAATCGGACTACCCTTGGCGTTACTGAAGACTCTGTTACTCGACTGAAGTCGGCAAAAAAACATTACAGCCAGTTCAGCCATCCAGGCTTACTTGGTATTGCATCAAGGGCGTCGCTAGGAACAGAGGGGCAGGTCTATGCAGGAGGACACTTCGATGTCGAAAAACTTGACGGGTACAAAGTCGAGATAGGTGAGCGAATCGGACTGTGTTCGATCCTTCCAAATTTGGTTGATTCGTTGGCTCGCCGAATTGCGCCGCGTTGATCAAAGATGCAAAAGTGGATTTCTGGTCAGGAGAAAGCGACAACGAAATGCCCATTTTCTCTAATCCATGTCCTCAAGGCCAATACGGTACTATTTGGCTATAAACGCGGACGTGGGTTCGGTTCCGTACTCCGCCACCACCTCCCTGATGGGCCAACCTTTACGGGTTGGCCCATTGTCGTCACGCTGGGCCTTCCGAGTCGATGTGGCATTTTCACGCGGCTATAGTCGGTTTGGTTTAGGCGGGGTCCCTCGCCAACCTCGATGACCAGGATCGCCATGTCGGAAACGCTGACCTCCGCACTCACCCGGTACTACGACTCGGTGCCGTACGACTCCCACCCTTTTCCTCAGACGGCAGTGGAGCACCTTGAAGCTCTGGCCTACATGTTTGGACTCGACGCGCCACGACCGGAGCAAGCGCGCGTGCTCGAACTCGGTTGTGCCTCGGGCGGTAACCTCATCCCGTTCGCCTCCCGGCATTCGGAAGCCACCGCTGTGGGCATTGATCTGTCGACAGTGCAGATTTCGCAAGGGTTGGACGTGATTCGGGTGTCGGGCCTTGGCAACATCACGCTCCGCGCGTTCGACATCGCCGCCATCGACGCTTCTTTCGGCCAGTTCGATTACATCGTCTGCCACGGCGTCTACAGCTGGGTACCGCCCGAAGTGCAAGACGCCATTCTTCGGGTCTGCTCCGAGAATCTCGCGCCCAATGGCGTCGCCTACATCAGCTACAACGTCTATCCTGGCTGGAAGGCCCGTGAGATCGTCCGCGACGCGATGATCCTGCGCGGCGCGCCACGCGATGAGCCAGACGAAAAGCTCTCTTATGCGCGCGGCATGCTCGAATTCCTGGAGCAGTCGGCTCGTCCCGACAGCGTGCTCAAGAAGACGCTCGAAGAGACCATGCCGATCGTTCGTAGCGCCAACAGTTCGTATCTGTTGCACGAGTTTCTTGAGCCCTGCAATGCGCCATGCTACTTCAAGCAGTTTGTCGAGCGTGCCGGTGCGCGCGGCCTAGCCTATCTGGCGGATGCCGAACCCTCGTCGATGTTCGTGCAGAACTACGGCGAAAAGGTTCGTGATCCGTTGTTGCGCGAATGCGGCGGCAGCCAGATGCTGATGGAGCAGTACCTCGATTTCCTGGTCAATCGCACGTTCAGGCAGACGCTGCTGGTCAAGCAGGAACTCGCCAGCGATATTCGCTACCGCCTCGATCCTGAACGCAACGCCAAGCTCGAATACGCGGGCACCTTCAGCACGCAGGATGGCACTCCGCTAACGCTCGACACGCGCGAGCAGCCTTGCAATGCGATGCGTAATTTGAAAGTGACGCTACGCCTGCCGGTACACAAGGCGGTCGCGCAAGTGCTCGATGAAAGTTATCCCGCTACCGTGTCGACCGAAGCGCTGATTACCGCCGTGGCCGAAAGAACGGGTGATCTGCGGACGTCGGTTGGGTCCTTCGTTTCCGGGATGCTCGAGGAGCTCTTGATCCTGGGCGCCGTGCGCATTCGGCGCGGATCCAAGACAACTGCCAGGTCGGTCCCTGAGTTTCCGCGTGCGCTGGCGGCGGTTCGTCGCGCGTCTGGCCTGCCGCTCACTGCCGGGCCTGCGGCCAGCGTTTGCAATCAGTGGCATGAGCCCGTTGCGTTGTCGTTGCTCGAACGTTGTCTGTTGCCGCTGCTGGACGGCGCACATTCCCACGAAGCGCTAGCCGAACATCTGGCCAGCGAAGCGCGCTCTGAAAGGCTTCGGTTCATCAAGGATGACAAGCCGATCACCGACGCAGATGCGTTGCGAGAATTTACGCTGAAGCAGGTCGAACTGGCGCTGACGGATTTGAGACGGAAGGCTCTGCTCGTCGCATGAGATTGACTGGGAAGGTGCTTACGAGCACGAAAACGCAACGCTGGAGGCGTTCGAAACGCTGGTGCGCGATTGCGATGCTGATCGTCGGGTCGGCCGCCACGCAGCAAACCAACGCGGCCTCCCAGGCCCCAGTGGCAGCACAAAACGGCATGGTCGTCTCGGCGCAGCACCTGGCGACGAAAGTCGGTGTAGACGTGCTGAAGCGCGGAGGCAACGCGGTCGATGCGGCCGTCGCGGTCGGGTATGCGCTGGCAGTGGTCTACCCGGCAGCCGGCAACCTCGGCGGCGGGGGCTTCATGACCCTGGAGTTGACCGATGGCCGCAAAACCTTTCTGGACTTCCGCGAGAAGGCACCCTTGGCCTCGACCGCTGACATGTACCTGGACCAATCCGGAAACATCGTGGAAGGCCTGAGCACTCGTGGTCACCTGGCGGTCGGCGTCCCCGGTACGGTGTCAGGGCTCGAGTTTGCGCGCTCGAAATACGGCACCATGCCCCGCAGCGCCTTGATCGCGCCTGCCATCGCGCTGGCGGAACGGGGCTTCGAACTGGGTCAGGGAGACTTCGACATGTTCGCGACAGCCACCGATGCGTTCCAGAAAGACCCCGCTTCGGCCGCCATCTTTCTGAATCGCGGCAAGCCCTTTGTGGTCGGCGAAAAAATCGTGCAAAAAGATCTGGCAACGACGCTCAGGGCCATCAGCCGCAACGGTGTCAACGGGTTCTATAAAGGGTCGGTCGCGGCTGCCATCGTCGCGTCGAGTCGTGCGGGCAAAGGTCTCATCACGCAGGCCGACCTCAACCAGTACGAGACGCGTGAGCTGGCGCCCATCGAGTGCGACTACCGCGGCTATCACGTGGTGTCGGCACCGCCCCCGAGTTCGGGTGGCGTCATCATTTGCGAGATGTTGAATGTGCTCGAAGGCTATCCGCTGAAGGCGTTGGGCTACCGTTCCGCACAAGCCGTGCACTATCAGATAGAGGCGATGCGCCATGCCTACGTCGACCGCAACAGCTACCTTGGCGACCCGGACTTCGTGAAGAACCCGCTCGGCCGGTTGGTCGACAAGGCTTACGCCGAGACGATCCGCGCTGCGATCGACCCTAACAAGGCCGGCGTTTCGCAAGAAATCAAGTCCGGCGTGGCGCCGCATGAGGGGAGCAACACCACCCACTACTCCATCATGGACCGATGGGGCAACGCGGTGGCGGTCACCTACACGCTGAACGACTGGTTCGGCGCCAAGGTAACGGCCGCGAAGACCGGAGTCTTGCTGAACAACGGAATGGACGACTTCACATCAAAAGTCGGAGTGCCCAACATGTACGGGCTGGTCCAAGGCGAGGCTAACAAGATAGCGCCCGGCAAGCGCCCGCTGGGTTCGATGAGCCCGACCATCGTGAGCAAAAACGGCAAGCCGGTGCTGGTGCTCGGCACGCCGGGCGGCAGCCGCATCATCACCGCGGTGCTGCTGACTATCGTCAATATCATCGACTACGGCATGACCGTGCAGGAAGCCGTCGATGCGCCTCGCTTTCATCAGCAGTGGATGCCTAACGAGACCAGTTTCGAACCTTACTCATTCAGTCCGGACACTTTGAAAGTGCTGACCGACATGGGTCACCGTTTCAATGCGCCACAACCTGCCAACCACATGGCTGCCATCCTCGTCGGCGCACCGTCGCTCGGGGGCAAACCGGTTGGCAACAATCGCTTTTATGGTGCCAACGACCCGCGCCGGAACACCGGTCTGGCGCTCGGATATTGACAAGTGCAACTACAAGAAATTCTCTATAGCCAAGGCTTTGGCACGCGGCGCGTTTGCGCGGGGCTCGTTCAGCAGGGGTACATCTCGATCGGCGACGCCGTGGTGACCGATTCTTCAATCGACATCGATATCGCAGACCTGCAATTCACGGTCCAGGGCAAGGCGTGGCAATACCACGACAAGGCCTATTTGATGCTCCACAAGCCAACCGGCACCGAGTGTTCGCAAAAGCCATCAACGTACCCGAGCATTTACACCCTGCTGCCTTCGCCGCTGCGGTTGAGGCCAAACAAGGGAGCGGTGCAGGGCGTGCAGGCGGTCGGTCGGCTCGACCAAGACACGACCGGCCTGCTGCTGATGACCGACGACGGCCATTTCATCCATCGCATGGGCTCGCCAAAGCACCATGTTCCCAAGGTCTACGAGGTCACGACCAAGCATCCGGTCGACGCCGCGCAGGTCGCCAAGTTGCTGGCTGGCGTGGTGCTCGATGACGACCCAAAGCCGGTGCGCGCGGCGGCGTGCGAAGCCACCGGCGAACTGCAATTGCGCCTGACACTGACCGAAGGCAAATACCACCAAGTCAAACGAATGGTCGCAGCCGTGGGAAACCGCGTCGAGGCATTACATCGTTCGCAGATCGGGTCGCTGGTGCTGACCGACGCATTGCTTGCGGGTCAATGGCGTTGGCTGACCGGCGAAGAGGTCGAAGCACTCCGAAGCTCACGCTGACGTCAGCCAATCGGCAGGGTCGGCCGTTAAAATTCAAGATCTTTATTCGGACTCATCCTTTTGCGCTCTCTTGCCCTACCGACCGGCCGCTTCGCCGCCTTTTTGTTGCTTTGTGCCGTCGTCTTGACACCGCTTTTTCAGCCGGCCCACGGCGCCGAGCAGCCACCGATCTTTGTGCTCAACTCGCTCGACGCCAGCGTCAGCGTCATCAGCCCCGAAGATTGGACTGAAAAGCAGCGCATCGCGACCGGCAAGGAGCCGCATCACATCTACATGACGCCCGACGAAAAATCGGTCATCGTGGCGAATTCGGCGGGCGATTCCCTGACTTTTCTGAATCCGCGCACGGCCGAAGTCCAGCGCGTCGTCTACGGCATCATCGATCCTTACCAACTACAGTTTTCGCGCGACATGAAGTGGTTCGTCACTGCCGGCAACCGCCTCAACCACGTCGACGTCTACCGCTGGGACGGCAAGGACTTGAAGCTCGCCAAGCGCATCCCGACCGGCAAGACGCCTAGCCACATCTGGATCGACGGTACCAGCACCATCGCTTACGTGACCATGCAAGACAGCGACGAGCTGATCTCGATCGATCTGGCGACGCAGGCCATCCGCTGGCGCACGCCGACCGGCGCGATGCCGGCCGATATCTTCGGCATTAATGGGGGCAAGACGTTGCTGGTCGGGCTGACGGGTGGCGACAGTGTTCAGGTGTTCGACGTAGCGGGCGCGGAGCCTAAACTTACTGGCAAGATTGCGACGGGTAAGGGTGCCCATGCATTCCGCTCAGCTGGCGATGGACGAAGTGTTTTTGTCAGCAATCGCGTGGCCAACACAATCAGTCGTATTGATATACAAACGCTAAAAGTGACCGACGAATATCCTGTGCCCGGCGGGCCGGACTGCATGGATGTGTCGGCTGACGGAAAGACCTTGTACGTCACGTCGCGTTGGGCCAAAAAGCTCAGCATCGTCGATTTGGCGAGCCACAAGGTAGTCCGGCAGATCAACGTGGGCCGCTCGCCGCACGGCGTCTGGACCCTGGACCATGCCAAGCTCTATTAAGTACGCCGGCTGGCTCGCCGCAGTCATTTGTGCATTTGCAGCGCCGATCAACGCGACCGCACAGGGCACACCGGGCAAGCCGAGCAGTTGCGAGAAGCCCGTCTATTTGACGCTAGACACCGGCCACATGGGCGTCGCACCGCTGGTTGCCGACGTGCTCAACCGCCAGAACGTAAGGGTCACTTTTTTTGCCGCGGCTGAGCGCACGCAAACCGACGGCGACAGCCTGGACAACCACTGGGCAGCCTGGTGGAAGGCCAGGGCGGCTGAAGGCAACGAGTTCGGCTCGCACACCTACGACCACGTGTATTGGCGCGGCGATGAGAAGAGCGCTGAAGCCCGTTTCCGCGTGCGGCCCTCGGCCGGCGCATTGGCTGGTCGCGAGTTCACCTGGACCGCGGCGGAGTACTGCGAGAACATTGCGAAGTCTTCGGAGCGACTGGCTCTGATTACGGGAAAGAAGCCGCTGCCGTTGTTTCGCGCGCCAGGCGGCAAGACATCGGTGAAGCTGCTCGCCGCAGCCAGAGTCTGTGGCTTCGAGCATGTCGGCTGGGCGCCGGAAGGCTTTCTTGGTGACGAGTTGCCGAGCGAAAAGTTCAGCAACGAGAAGTTGCTTGCGCAGTCGCTGGCAACCATCAAGCCAGGCGACATCCTGCTGGCGCATCTTGGCATCTGGTCGCGCAAAGATCCATGGGCGCCGGCCGATCTGGAGCCGCTGATCGTCGGCCTCAAGGCCAAGGGCTTCTGCTTTGAGACGCTGCGCCAGCATCCCGACTACCGCGCCTGGATCGCGGCACATCCCTGACCCGGTGACACCATGGTCGAGTGGCTTACAGATCACTTTTCGGCGCTGCAAGGCTGGTTCTTTGAGACAGCGGTGCAGCCGCTCGTCTACGCCGTTGGCCTGGGCGGCTGGACCGAGGACGCGTTCGACGCGACCGGCTGGCTGCTGGTTGGGCTGATCCAGATACTGGTGCTGCTCGCGCTGATCGGTCCGCTGCAGCGCTGGCGGCCTGCGGAGCCGGTGGTCGACAAGCGCGCCATCCGCACCGACATTTTGTACACGCTGATCCATCGGCTCGGGCTCTTCAAGCTCGCGATCTTCTTCGTGCTACAGCCGGTGTTCGACGATGCACTTGGGAGCCTGCGCGGGTCCGGCTGGGGCACGCTGCATCTCGACGAGCTGTGGCCAGGGGTTACCGATGTGCCGTGGATTGCTTTCGCGATGTACTTGGTGGTGCTCGACTTCGTCGAATACCTGATCCATCGCGGGCAGCACGGCTTCAACTGGTGGTGGGGTTTGCATTCGCTGCACCACTCGCAGCGCCAGATGACGATGTGGAGCGACAACCGCAACCACCTGCTCGACGATGTGATCCACGACGTCATCATCGTCGTCGTGGCGCAGCTCATCGGCGTGGCGCCGGGCCAGTTCATCGCTGTGGTCGTGTTCACTCAACTGAGCGAGAGCTTGCAGCACGCCAATCTAAGGCTGAGCTTCGGGGCCATCGGCGAGCGGCTGTGGATCAGCCCGCGCTTTCATCGGCTGCACCACAGCATCGGCCTCGGGCACGAGTCGGGCGGCGCGAAGACTTTGGGTGGGCACAACTTCGGCGTGCTGCTGCCGTGTTGGGACATGCTGTTTCGCACCGTCAATTTCGAGCCGCGCTACGACGCGACCGGCATTCGCGACCAAGTCGAGCCCGATGCCTCCGGCCGGCTGCGTGACTACGGCCGCGGCTTCTGGACGCAGCAATGGTTCGGATTGAAGCGCATGGTCGGCCGCGGTCGCGGCTGACGCTGCCGATCGGCCGGCGGTATCCTCTCGGTTGATGCGCCTCTTTCTCGATTCCTTTTGGCGCGCCGTCGCCTGCTGCCTGCGGCCCCGCGTGATCCTGCTTTCTTTCCTTCCGCTGGTGGCGATGGTGGTGCTGGCGGGTGGAGTCGGCTACTTCTACTGGGCGCCCGCCGTCGTCTGGACGCGTGAAGCGCTCGACGCATGGCCGCTCCTATCGAGCGTATGGGGTTGGATAGGCGGGCTCTTTTCCGCCGACCCTCGGACGTTTCTCGCACCGCTTGCGGTGGTGGTCGCCAGCACGCCGTTGCTGGTGCTGGTGTCGCTTATCGTCGTGGCCGCTTTCATGGCGCCAGCGTTGACGCGGCTCGTAGCGGAGCGCCGCTTCCCGGCGCTGGTGCACAAAAAGGGCGCCTCGATGGTCGGCAGCATCGCGCGCTCCATCGGCGTCACTCTGCTGGCGTTGGTCGCTCTCGTCGTGTCGATGCCCCTCTGGCTGATTCCACCACTGGTGCTGATCATTCCGCCGTTGATCTGGGGCTGGCTCACCTACCGCGTAATGAGTTTCGATGCACTCGCCGAACATGCCAGCGCAGAAGAGCGCGCCACGCTGTTGCGCACCCATCGACTGCCTTTGCTCGGCATCGGCGTGCTGTGCGGTTACCTCGGCGCAGCGCCGAGTATCGTCTGGGCGTCGGGTATTCTTTTTGCGGCTGCGTTTTTCGTGCTGGTGCCGATCGCGATCTGGATCTACACGCTCGTTTTCGCGTTTTCTGCGCTTTGGTTCGCGCACTACTGCCTCGATGCCCTTAACCAGTTGCGTGCGCAGCGCTCAGCGTTGGCTGGCAACGCTGCGACTGTTTCACTTCCCGACGCACCAGCTTCCCAATGGAGTCCACCATGACAAATCAATCCGGTCCTGCCGTCAAGCGGTCCTTCGGCCTCATCATCGTTGGCGATGAAATCCTTTCAGGCAAGCGGGCCGACAAGCACATGCCCAAGGTCATCGAACTGCTCGCGGCGCGCGGGCTGCCGCTGGCCTGGGCCGAATACGTCGGTGACGAACCGCTGCGCATCACGGCAGCGCTGGCCCGCGCCTTCGCTTCGGGCGATATCGTTTTTTCGACCGGCGGAATCGGCGCCACGCCCGACGACCACACGCGGCAATGTGCGGCGGCTGCGCTCGGCGTGCCGCTTGCGCTGCATCCCGAGGCCGAAGTGCTGATCCGCGAACGGATTCAAGACACGGCCCGTGAATCGGGCGTGCCCTACGAGCCCGATCGCCCCGACAACGTGCACCGCCTTAACATGGGCGTGTTCCCGCTCGGCGCGAAGATCATCGTGAACCCATACAACAAGATTCCTGGCTTCAGCGTGGCCGATGTGCATTTCGTTCCCGGCTTTCCCGTGATGGCCTGGCCAATGATCGAGTCAGTGCTCGACAGTCGCTACACGAGCCTGTTCGCACACGGCTCCACCGCTGAAAAGTCGGTCATCGTCTTCGGTGCAATGGAGGCCACGCTTACCCCGTTGATGGAAGCAATAGAGCGCACGCACGCCGGCATCAAGGTGTTCAGCCTGCCGAGCGTCGACCATCCCACGTACGGGCGGCACATTGAACTGGGCGTCAAAGGCGAGCCCGTCCAGATCGAAGCGGCGTATGCACAGCTCTTAGAAGGATTGCGCACCTTTGATGCGCGTCTTGGCCCTGAATTGGTGCGTTAATCCCAGTTGCACCAAGAAGGCGAGCTACCGCCTGCTTTTGGACTCAGAGGCCTCAGAATGTCGGCCTGGCTTAGAGCCCAATGGCACAGAACCTGCATTCGTGTCTTCCGCGTTTCCAACCACTATCCCAACAGGAGAACCTGATGTCAAAGACAGTCGCCGATGTACTCAAACTCGTCAAGGAAAGCGAGGTCAAGTTCATCGACTTCCGATTCACCGACACGCGAGGCAAAGAGCAGCACGTGACCGTGCCCGTATCCGCTTTCGATGAAGACAAGTTCACCTCGGGCCACGCGTTCGACGGCTCGTCTATCGCCGGATGGAAGGGCATCGAAGCGTCGGACATGCAGCTCATGCCTGACCCAAACACCGCGAACATCGACCCCTTCTTCGAAGAAACAACCCTGATCCTGACGTGCGACGTCATTGATCCAGTCGACGGTAAGCCCTACGAACGCGACCCGCGTTCGCTGGCCAAGCGCGCCGAGGCATACATGAAGGCATCGGGCCTGGGCGATACGGCCTACTTTGGGCCAGAGCCGGAATTCTTCGTGTTCGACAGCGTTCGCTGGAGGAACGACATGTCCGGCTGCTTCGTGAAGATCGATTCCGAAGAGGCTTCGTGGAACACCGACAAGGAGTACGAGCACGGCAATACCGGCCATCGCCCGGCTACCAAAGGCGGCTATTTCCCTGTTCCGCCCGTCGACAGCTTTCAGGACATGCGTTCCGAAATGTGCCTGGTGCTGGAAGCACTCGGCATCCCGGTCGAAGTGCATCACCATGAAGTGGCCAACGCCGGCCAAATGGAACTCGGCACCAAGTTCAGCACGCTGACCCAGCGCGCCGATTGGGTCCAGTTGCAAAAATACGTGATCCAGAACGTGGCCCATGCCTATGGCAAGACCGCCACTTTCATGCCCAAGCCCATCGTTGGCGACAACGGTTCCGGCATGCACGTGCACCAGTCGGTCTGGAAAGACGGCAAGAACCTGTTCGCCGGCGACGGCTATGCAGGCCTGTCGGAATTCGCGCTGTTCTACATCGGCGGCATCATCAAGCACGCTCGCGCGTTGAACGCCATCACCAACCCCGGCACCAACAGCTACAAGCGCCTGGTTCCTGGGTTTGAGGCACCGGTCAAGCTGGCGTATTCGGCCAAGAACCGTTCGGCATCGATCCGCATCCCGTTCGTGGCCAACCCCAAGGGCCGCCGCGTCGAGGCGCGCTTTCCAGATCCACTGATGAACCCGTACCTGGGTTTTGCCGCTCTGTTGATGGCGGGTCTCGACGGCGTGGAAAACAAGATCCATCCGGGCGAAGCCGCCACCAAGGATCTGTACCATCTCCCGCCGGAAGAAGACGCACTGATCCCCACCGTGTGTCACAGCCTCGATCAGGCGCTGGAGCATCTGGACAAGGACCGCGCTTTCCTGACCAAGGGCGGTGTGTTTACCGATTCGTACATCGATGCGTACATCGATCTGAAGATGACTGAAGTCACGCGCTTTCGCATGGCGACGCACCCGGTCGAATTCGATATGTACTACTCGCTGTAAACCGGCTTTTCCGGTTCACGCGATAAAAAGGACGGCTTCGGCCGTCCTTTTCTTTTAGTGGGATACAAGCCGAAGGTCGTATTGTCGAATTGCACGAAAATGTCGTCCTGATGCGCACTACCTCCACCCCTATGAAGACTGCTTATTTTCTATCGCTGGTCGTCTCGCTTTTTGCGTCGCTGGCCGGCATCTCTGCCCACGCGCAAGAGAAAGTCTTTCGCTGCGGCAACGAGTACACCAACAACGCGGCCGACGCGGCCAAGCGCGGATGCAAGGTGATGGAAGGCGGAAACGTGACGGTCGTGCAGGGCACGTCGCCGCGTGGCGCCTCGGTTGGCAGCAGCGCCGGTGGCTCGGCGGCCTCAAAGGCACCCGCCGGCAGCCCGCGCGTCGAAGGCGTCGACCAGCGCGCACGCGACGGCGAGGCCCGCTCGGTGCTCGAGTCCGAGCTCAGGAAGGCCGAGTCACGGCAAGCCGAATTGCTGAAGGATTTCAACAATGGCGAGCCCGAGAAGCAGGGCGCCGAAAGCCGCAACTATCAAAAATATCTCGATCGAGTTGCCGAAATGAAGGCCGAAATTGCCCGCAACGAGAGCGACATCGCCGGCATCCGGCGCGAAATAGGCCGTTTGCCGGCAAAAAACTGAGAATGGTTTTCGGCAAACCCGCGGGCGCCGGAAAGCGCTTTCAGAGCTTCGACCTTCTCTCCACGCTGATCGCCGTCGTCCACATGGACGGAGCGGTATTGTTCGCCAACGCTGCGCTCGAAGACGCGCTGGGTACGTCGCGTCGAACGCTTGGAGGTTCACCGTTCGGCAACTTTTTCAGTGAGCCGAACGTCTTGCGCACCGCTTTAGATGGTGCGCGCAGCAACGACTTCGCGACGCTGCGCTACGAAGCGCTGCTGCGCCGCGGCAGCCACGAAATGATGCCGGTACAGGTGACGCTGGCGCAGGGCGACAAGCCGGGCGAACTCATCATCGAGCTGATTCCGATCGAGCAACAAGTACGGCAAGACCGCGAAGAGCGTTTGCTCGACCAGGCGCAGGCCAACAAGGAACTCATCCGCAATCTGGCACACGAGATCAAGAATCCACTCGGCGGTATCCGCGGTGCGGCGCAACTGCTGCAAATGGAGGTGGATTCGCGCGATCTCGTCGAATACACGCAGGTCATCATCCATGAGGCTGACCGTCTGCAGACGCTGGTCGACCGGCTGCTGGCGCCGCATCGCCGTCCGCACGTAGTGGGCGACGTCAATATCCACGAGGTCTGCGAACGGGTGCGCTCGGTGATTCTGGCGGAGTTTCCGCGCGACCTCGAGATCGAGCGCGATTTCGACCCGTCACTGCCGGAGTTTCGCGGCGATCGTGAGCAGCTGATTCAGGCCACGCTCAACATCGTTCACAACGCGGCGCAGGCGTTGGCCGAGCGACGCGCGGCCGGCGATGCGCGCATCACCCTCAAGACGCGCGTCGCCCGACAAGTGATCTTCAATAAGGAGTGGTATCGATTGGCACTGGAATTGCATGTCATCGACAACGGACCGGGTGTGCCGGACGCGATCAAGGACCGCATCTTTTACCCACTCGTCTCCGGAAGGGAAGGTGGAACCGGGCTAGGGCTCACGCTTGCGCAAACTTTTGTGCAGCAGCACCATGGCCTGATCGAGTGCGACAGCGTGCCCGGCCGAACCGATTTCAAGATATTGATACCGCTGCCATAGCAGCCATGGCAACAAGGAGCAGCATGAAGCCGATTTGGATAGTGGACGACGACCAGTCGATCCGCTTCGTGCTGGAAAAAGCGCTACTGCGCGAAGACCTGCCGACCCGCAGCTTCACCAACACCCGCGAGGTGCTCGCCGCACTCGACCTGGCCGCCGACGACGAAACGCAGGGCCCGCAAGTCCTGGTGAGCGACATCCGCATGCCCGGCGGGTCAGGGCTCGACCTGCTCGACAAGATCAAGGCCAAGCACCCCGGTTTGCCCGTCATCATCATGACGGCGTTCTCCGACCTCGACAGCGCCGTCTCGGCGTTTCAGGGCGGCGCCTTCGAGTACCTGCCCAAGCCGTTCGACTTGCCGCGCGCAGTCGAGTTGATCCGTCGAGCGGTCGACGAAAGCCAGCGCGAAGAAGTAGCCGAAGAGCGCATGGCCGCGGCGCCCGAAATGCTGGGCCAGGCACCTGCCATGCAGGACGTGTTCCGTGCCATCGGACGGCTCTCGCAGAGCAATGTGACGGTGCTGATCACTGGCGAATCGGGTTCAGGCAAAGAGCTGGTGGCGCGCGCATTGCACAAGCATTCGCCGCGTACCAATGGCCCGTTTGTCGCCATCAACACCGCCGCCATTCCCAAGGATTTACTTGAGAGTGAACTGTTTGGTCATGAGCGCGGCGCCTTCACCGGTGCGCAAACCATGCGGCGCGGCCGCTTTGAACAGGCCGAGGGCGGCACGCTGTTTCTTGATGAAATCGGCGACATGCCGTTCGATTTGCAGACGCGTTTATTGCGCGTGCTGAGCGACGGTCATTTCTATCGGGTCGGTGGTCACAACTCGGTCAAGGCGAACGTGCGCGTCATCGCGGCAACCCATCAAGACCTGGAACAGCGCGTCAAGTTCGGTGGCTTTCGCGAAGACCTTTTTCACCGGCTCAACGTGATTCGCCTGCGTCTGCCAGCGTTGCGCGAACGCGGTGAAGACGTGCCTCCGCTCACTCGCCACTTTCTGCGGCAAAGCGCCAAGCAACTTGGCGTCGAGCCCAAGCGCATTTCCGATGCGGCACTGATGCAGCTCGCGACCTTCGCGTTTCCGGGCAATGTGCGGCAACTTGAAAATATTTGCCACTGGCTGACGGTGATGGCGCCAGCGCAACTGGTCGAGACCAAAGATCTGCCGCCCGAAGTGCTGGCGGTAGCGCCGATCGAAGCGCCGGTGCTTTCGCATGCACAACCCCAGGTCGCGGCGGTCGCGCCGGCACATTCGGCCGAGCAACCTGCCATGCCGGCACCTGTGTTGACCGCCATGACGGAGGCTCCTGCATCCACCGGATCGGCGGGATGGGAAGCCGGGCTCGAAAGCGAGGCGCAGGCCCTGCTCGAAGCCGGGCGAAACGATGTGTGGGACGTCTTGTCGAAACGCTTCGAGTCGCGACTTATTCTCACAGCGCTGGCGAACACGCGTGGCCGACGCATCGAGGCTGCACAGAAGCTCGGCATCGGTCGCAATACGATCACGCGCAAGATCCAGGAGCTCGGCATCGAGTGATGCCGGCTTGCTGGACGCTGGTGTGTGCGTTGGGGTGCTTTACTTCAGCAGTTCGCTCAGGCTTACCGGCTTGATCTTGCCGCCTTCGACAGTCACCACCACCGGATCGACGATGGTGCCGCCGACCGCATCGACGCCCTTGAATTCGCCGGCGTTTTGATCCTTCGGCAACTTCATCAGGGCATCGTTCATCTGGGCGCGAATGGCGACTGCATCGGTTGTCGTACCCGCTGTCTTCATGGCCGCGGCCAGAGCGTGCGTCATGGCGTAGTTGTACGAAGATTCTGTGGTTGGATCTTTGTCGGCGCCGTACGCCTTGCGGTATGCGGCGGCAAAGGCTTTGGGGCCTGGGCGTTCGTCGTACGAAACCGGCATCACGCCAATGGAGCCTTCGAGCATGGCCAGTCCACCGGTGACCTTCGACATTTCGTCGAGCTTGGCCTGGTCCATGATTAAAAAGCCGCCCTTGAACCCAAGCTCGCGCGCCTGTTTGGCAACCAGCGCGGTCGGCTCCGAAGGGCCGCCGACAAAGAGTACGTCGGGCTTTTCGGCCAGCACTCGGCTTACGCCGCTGTAGAAGTCGGCCGAGCGGTTGTAAGACATTGGATTGTTGGAGACCACCGTGCCACCGGCCTTGACCCACGCCGGTTCGAATAGCGCACTCCAGTTCTTGGCGTAGTCGTGGTCGCCCGGCAGCATGCCGACCTTCTTGCCGTACTTCTTCATCTCATATTTGGTGAAGGGCTCGATGTAAGAGTTGAACGTCGGCGGGATGCGGATGGTCAGCTTATTGCCCGTTTCAGTGATCTTGGGCGTGCTCGAGTACGCCATCACGATGAACTTCTCCTGCTCGTTGAATGCCTGCATGGCGTAGATGCCACCGGAATGTGGGACGAACACTGCCGCTGTCTGGTATTGCTGCACCAGCCGGCGCGCATTGATGGCCGCTTCAGCCGGCGAGTACTTGTCGTCAAGCGACACGAGTTCGAGCTTGACCTTCTTGCCGGCCACTTCGAGCCCGGCAGCGTTGATCTCCTTGATTGCCATCTCTATGCCGCTGACCACGTTCTTGCCGTAAAGCGCGGCGCCTCCACTCAACGGCCCGGTGTAGCCGATCTTGACGAGGTCTTGCGCAAGGGCAGAGCCGGCACCCAGCACGCCTGCCACGCCGAGCAGGGTTGTGGCGATGGGCAGCAGAGCCAGGCGGCGGCGGATTGTGGTCTTCATGGTCAGAGTCTCCTGAGGGTTGAAACGAATGGAAGGAAAATAGATGGGCGGCGCATGTGTCATGCGATCAGGCGCCGATGTAGGCAGCACGGACCGCCTCGTTGTTGAGCAAGGAATCACGATCGCCTTCGAGCGTGATGCGACCACGTTCGATAACGTAGGCACGGTGCGCAATTGCCAGCGCCGAGTACGCGTTCTGTTCGGCGAGCAGCACTGTGGTGCCTGCCCGGTTGATCCGTTGAATGACCTCGAACACCTGCTTCACGACCAGCGGCGCCAGGCCGAGCGACGGCTCGTCGAGCAGCAACACCTTGGGCCGCCCGAGAATTGCGCGGCCGATCGCCACCATTTGCTGCTGCCCGCCGGACAGCGAGCCGGCCGGGTCGTTCTGCTTTTTTTCGAGAATTGGAAACAGGCCGAACACCTCGTCGAGCGAACGCTTGATGCCAGCCTTGTCGCTGCGGTGCACATAGGCGCCGAGCACCAGATTCTTTTTGACCGACATCATCGGGAATAGCTTCCGGCCTTCGGGACAGTGAACCACGCCGGCCCCGACGATCTGCGCTGGACGCTTGCCGACCAATTCGTTGTCGGCAAATCGAATGCTGCCGGCACTCGCCTTCTGAATGCCGCTGGCCGCCATGAAGATCGATGTCTTGCCAGCACCATTGGCGCCGAGCAAAACCACCAGTTCACCGGCCGACGCATGCATCGTGACGCCGCTCAGCGCGCGAAAGCTGCCGTAGTGAAGGTCGACGTTTTCAAACCGCAGCATGGTCGGCTCCGGCGGTGGTTCCAGCATCGGTCCCGAGATAGGCTTCGATGACTTGCGGATCGCGGCGGATTTCGGCGGGCGTTCCTTCGGCAATCTTGGCGCCGTTGTTGAGCACGACGATCTTGTCGGCCAGCCGCATGATCATGTCCATCTTGTGTTCGATCAGACACACGGTCTTGCCATGGTCGACCAGCTTTCGAATCAGTGCCGCCAGTCCCACGGTTTCTTCGGGATTGACGCCACCGGCGGGTTCGTCGAGCAATAGCAACTCGGGGTCGGTTGCCAGTGCCAGCGCAAAGGCGACGCGCTTGCGCTCCTCTTGAGTGATGTCGGCAGCGATGCGGTTCGCGATATGGGAGAGGCCGACGAAGTCGAGCGACTCCCGTGCCTTCTCGCGGCACAGGCGCTCTTCGCCTTGCAGCCTCTTGCTGTTGACCACGACGTCCCACAGACCCGACTGCGTGCGCAGCCGATAGCCGACGATCAGGTTGTCGAGCACCGTTGCGTTGTCGAACAGATGCGTCGACTGAAAAGTACGTGCAATGCCGAGACCTGCCACCTGATCGGGCCGCAAGCCCGTGACGTCTTTTCCCTTGAACGCGATGCGTCCAGACGTCGGTTTGTGTGTGCCTGCCACCAGGTTGAAGAAGGTGGTTTTGCCGGCGCCGTTGGGGCCGATGATGGCGCTCACCTGGCCACGCTCGAAGCGCGTGGTGATGTGGTCGACGGCGGTGAGGCCAAAGAACTGCTTGGTCAGGTCGGTGATCTCAAGCATGGTGCTTCGCCTTCGACGTCGTTTCGATGAACTGCGTGGTCTCCGCCGCGGCAGACTTCGCTGCATCGGCGCGCCGCGCACGCCGCTTGAGATAGGTGCCGACGATGCCGTTGGGCAAGAAGATGATGAGCGCGATCAACACTGGACCGAAGACGACCATGCGGTAGTCCTGCAGGAACTGCAGGCTCTGTGTAAGCCAGGTAACCAGGAAGGTGCCGACCAGCGGCCCGAGCAGCGTGCCGATACCGCCGACCAGGATGAACATTACGAGGTCGAAGGTCACGGTTTCGCTTGCGAGATCGGGACCGAGAAAGCGCACTTGCCCGGCGTAGAGCGCTCCGGCAAAACCGGCATACGTTACCGACAACACGAACGACAGCGTCTTGGTGCGCATCAGGTTGATGCCCAGCGCCTCGGCCAGTTCGTCGCTGTTGCGCACCGCCATGAAGCTGCGCCCGAGCAGCGAGCGAACGATGCGCGCCATAACCCAGATGGCCAGTGCCAGGAACGCGAGCACCAGGTAGTACTGCGACAGCGGCGTGCCGAACTGCAGCGGGCCGATGCCGCTCGGCGCCGGAATGCCCATGATACCGACCGGCCCGTGCGTGAGACTCTCCCACTTTTCGATCAACAAAAACATGATGTAGCTGATGCACAGCGTGAAGATCGAAAAGTAGTGGCCCTTGAGTCGCAGCGACAGCAGCCCGACGAAGAAGCCGATGCTGGCCGTCACCAAGCCGGCGAGCACAAATGCGACCCAGAATGGCACTTGGTGATCGACCGTCAGGATGCCCACCGTGTACGCGCCGACCGCCATGAAAGCGCCGTGCGCCAGGTTGAACTGGCCGGTGTAGCCGGTGATGAGGTTGAGCCCCAGCGCCGCGATTGCCATGATGAAGGCTTGCGTTGCGACAGAGAGCAGGTAGTTGTTCTGCGCGAAGAGCGGAAAGATCAGCGCCACCACCGCCAGCAGGGCCCAGCCGGCTTTGCCTTCAAGCAGTTTCATCAGCGCGCTCCCTTGGCGGTGAAGAGGCCCTGCGGTCTGAACGACAGGATAACCACCAACAGAACGAAGGCGATGATGTCCTTGTAGTCGGTCGAGAAATAGAAGCCGCCGAAGCTCTCTGCCATGCCGATGATCAGGCCGCCCACGATGGCGCCCGGAAAGCTGCCCATGCCGCCCAGGATGATGATGACGAAGGCCTTGGTGATCACCAGGTTGCCCATCGCCGGATACACCAAGTTGATGGGCGCATAGAGCACCGCAGCGATGGCGGCGAGCGCCCCTGAAATTGCGAACACCAGCAGCGTTACGCGCGTGGCGTCGATACCGACCAGCGCCGCGCCGTCGCGGTTTTGCGCCATCGCGATGATCGTCGAGCCGATCACTGTGTAGTTCAGAAACAGATGCAGCAACACCATCAAGCTAAACGCGCCGGCGATGATGAGCAGACGCTGCAACGGCGCCGTCAAGCCGAAGATTTCAACGACCTGTCCATAAGGCGTTGGCATGCGATGAAACTCGGCGCCGAACATGGCCTGCGCGCCCGCTTCGAGGAACAGCAGGATGCCGATGGCGGCGATCATGTCGTGCAGCTCTGGCGCGTTGCGCAGCGGATGAAAAACGAGCCGGTCGGCCAGCATCGCCAGCACCGCCACAGCCGCGGCTGCACCGAGCATGGCGATCCAGTAGTTGAGCCCGAGTGCCGTCATCAGGTAATAGCCGACGAAGGCGCCGGCCATATAGAACGTCCCGTGTGCGAAGTTCGGAACATGAAGAATGCCGTACACCAGCGTGAGGCCGAGCGCCACCAGGCTGTACACGCCGCCCACGGTCAGGCCGTTTAGCAATTGCTGAAAAAAAAGTTCCAATTCGATCCCCTGCACAATTCCTGCGCGACGCCCGAAAGCACGTCTGCAACGCAGGCCCGCGATTGTGGAAGCTGGGGTCGCTCTCGTCGACTGAGGTTTGCCCGAAGACTCGCTGTCGCCTCAGTGACTGATCGGCGCGACGTTTGTCCCGAGCGCCAGCAAAGGCTAGCGAGAGCGCTGGCCGAGCGTCAACGAGTCGAGCTGGAAGTTGCCGCCCTTGTCCCATAGCCAAGTCTCTACGTAAGTGTGCGCGCCGAGCTTGCCGGGATTCGGCAGTGGCGACGCTTCCTTGATGAGTTCGGCAATCTGGGGCGGCACTTCGGGCGCGTGGCTCGGTATGCGGCTGTAGGAGACGTTGACAACCTTGCCGTTCGCATCGATGTCGGTTTCGACTACGACTACGGCATACACCAGCGGAGGAATCTTGCCCTTGTAAATTCGCTTGGCGTAGGTCTTGTAGATGTGTGCTGCTGCTGTCTTGCGATAGCTTTTGAGTGCAGGCGTTTGCGCACTGATGAGCCGCACCGTGGGCACATCCGACTTGGCCTCGGCCGCTATTTCGACAGCAGGCGTGACGCCTTCCTTCGCGGCCTCTTTCTCGTCCGATTTCAAAAGACCACATCCCGTGAACATGCACGAAAGCGCGACCGACAGGACGAGGCCTGAAAGACAGCGATGGCGACGCATCGGGTCAGGTACCGAGCTCAAGCGTCACAGGCGCATGGTCGCTCGGCTTCTCCCATTTGCGGGGCACGCGATCGACCATGCAGCTCCTTGCGAGCGGCACCAAAGGTTGGCTCACCAGGATGTGGTCTATGCGCAGGCCGCGGTTCTTTTGATAGCCCAGCATCCGGTAGTCCCACCATGAGTAGCTCTTTTCAGGTTGCGCAAAAAGCCGAAAGCTGTCGGTCAAGCCGAGCGCCAACAAGGCCTTGAAATGGTCGCGCTCTTCAGTTGTGTGGTGAATGGTCTCGGCCAGCCCGATGGGATCAAAGCTGTCGCGGTCTTCCAGCACGATGTTGAAGTCGCCGAGTAGCACGAGGTTCGAGTGCGCGGCCATTTCTGCCTGAAGCCACGCGCGCAAGCCGTCGAGCCAGCGCATCTTGTAGGCGAACTTGTCACTGCCTGGCGCTTGGCCATTGACGAAATAGCCGTTGACCACCCGTACGTCACCGACCGGCGTTTCAAGCGTGGCGCTGATCACGCGCGAGTGTTCGTCGGCGAAGCCGCCTATGTTCTTCACGACATCACGCATCGGCAATCGACTCAGAATAGCGACGCCGTTGTACGTCTTTTGGCCGAACACCGCAGCGTCGTATCCGGCCGCCTTGAACACGTCGAGCGGAAATTTGTCGTCGCTCATCTTGAGCTCTTGCAAGCACAGCACATCGATGGGGTTGGCGGCCAGCCACTCGAGTACGTGCTGGAGGCGGGCGGTCAGGGAATTTACGTTCCAGGTGGCGATCTTCATGATTGAACTGGGTATCTGATGCATGACAGCAAAAGGCAGTCTGCTTTTGCTCTGGTAAATATGCATCTTCGCCGATGAACGCTGGCCGCCGACCGTGCTGCGTCGACGCCCCTCTATTTCTTGAGGTGCTTGTTCAAGAAGTAAGCGATCTCGGTGAAGGCCTCGCGCACTTCCGGAATGCGGTCGTCGCGGCCGTACTGCGCGTGCGATTGGCCTTCATAGACCTGGAGGAAGGAGTCGATACCGAGGTTACGCAACTTGCGATGGACACGCACCGTGTTGCTGAGCAACAGGTCGCGTGTTCCGGAGGTCAGAATCGTCGGTGGAAAGCCGCTCATGTCCCCGTACACCGGCGAGATCAACGGGTCTTTCATGTCATGGCCGTTGGCATAGAACGCCGCTGCGGCGTCGCAGAAGCCTTCAGTGGATACCAGCACGTTGTCGAGCATGGCATTCGTATAGAACGTGTCGCCGCTCTTCGTGCTGTCAGACATGGGCGTACCGGAGGCGATGCCGCCAGGCATGGGCAAGCCCAACTGTTTGGCGCGCAGTCCCATCTCAAGCACCAATGCTCCGCCGGCGGAAGTGCCGATCAAGCCCACGCGCTTCGGGTCTGTCTTTGCGATCACTTCCTTGTACACCGCCATCGAGTCATCGAGAGCAGCTGGAAAGTAAGCCTCGGGTGGCATGCGGTAGTCGACCGCGATGACCCGGTAGCCTCCAATGGCCGCGATCAGCATCGCCTCGGGCAACGCGGCCTCCGCAGGGTTGAGGACGTAGCAGCCTCCATGAATCTGTACCAACATGCGATTGCGGTTTTCCGGAAGGATCTTTTCGGGCGTCACCGTGTAGATCTTTACGCCAGCCATCATTCCGGGCTCAACGCGCACTTTGAGCCGCTCGCGCATGGCCTCCACGTTCGGGGCAGCGCCAGCGCGAATGGTTTCCGCAAGTTGCTTCCAGCCTTCGGCCGTGGTGGGCGGCGTGTTCCAGCCGGAGCGCAGCGGCTGCGCGATGATCTGCTGCAGTTCAGGGCTGACCGTAGTCGGGACGGGAATGGTTTTGGCGGGCACTTCCCGTGGGGCGAGCGGAGTTGTCTGGGCAAGGACGCCAGCGGTGGAGAGCAAAAGGGCAGCGGCGGTCGCCGCGAGGCAGGAAAGTCTGGACAGCACGAATTACTCCGGATCTTTTCAACAGGGGCAACGCCCGAAACATCGTGCGGGGAGTATGGCCGTGGGGCTGTGTGGCGGTCAATGCGAGGCCGGGCGCCGGTCTCACTGCTCTCTTCGCTCGCCTTCACATTCCCCAACGCAACGCAGCCGCATGCACCGGCGCATCCCATAGGGTCAGCGTCTCCGCATCGAGCGCGCTCACCGTCACCGAGCAACCCGCCATCTCGAGCGACGTCACGTAAGAGCCCGTGAGGTAGCGCGCCACTTTCACGTTGGCACCCGCCAGCACCTTACGCACGGCGTTCACCATCAAATAGAGTTCGAGCAGCGGCGTGCCGCCGAAGCCGTTGACGAGCAGCAACACTTCTTGCCCGCGCTTCAGCGACAGGTCTTTCAGGATGGCGTCGGTCAACTCTGCAGCAATGTCGTCGGCCGATGCCAGCTTGACGCGGCGGCGGCCAGGTTCGCCATGGATGCCGACACCCATTTCCATTTCGTCGGCGCCGATCTGGAAAGTCGGCTTGCCGGCCGCCGGCACGGTGCACGAGGTCAACGCGACACCCATCGAGGCGGTGGCCTTGTTGACTGAATCGCCAAGTGTTTTGAGCGCTGCGAGCGTGTCGCCGCGCTCGGCTGCGGCACCCAGTATTTTCTCGACGATGAGGGTGCCGGCGACACCGCGGCGGCCGGTGGTGTACGTCGAGTTTTCGACGGCTACGTCGTCGTTGACGATCACCGTTTCGTTGTCGCAGCCCACCATCTCGGCCGCCATCTGAAAGTTCATCATGTCGCCCGAATAGTTCTTCACGATGAAGAGCACGCCGGCGCCGGTGTCGACTGCTTGCGCGGCGGCCAGCATCTGGTCGGGCGTGGGCGAGGTGAACACCTGACCGGGACAAGCGGCATCGAGCATGCCGAATCCGACGAAGCCGGTATGCAGTGGTTCATGACCCGAGCCGCCACCTGAAATGAGGCCGACCTTGCCGGGCTTGAGCGTGCGTCGCTGCACGAACTGGCCGGCCTCCCCGAGCGTGACGATGTCGGCGTGCGCCGCGGCAAAGCCGTCCAGTGACTCGACCAGCATGAAATCGACGTCGTTGATTAGCTTCTTCATAGGGTGCTTTCAGGCGGAAGGGAAGGAGGTTGGGTTGGTCTTGTGCAGGCTGTCGCAGATCGCCGCGATGACCAGCGCAACTGACCGCGAGCCGGGGTCGACATGGCCCAGCGCACGGTCGCCGAGAAACGATGCGCGCCCCTTGATGGCGTCCATTTGCGCGGTAGCGTCGGAACTGTCGAAGGCGCACTGCCTGACGCGAGCTATGAGGTCGTCGCCGCCTCGCGCGAGCGTTTTCTCTACCGGGTCGAGCACGTCGAGCAGCGTCTTCTGTCCGACCTCCGCCTTGCCCAGGCGCGTGAGCGCCTTGATGCCCGCATTGACTGCACTGGCCAGCGTGGCAGCGGTGGGCGGGTCGGGCAGTTCCGTGGCCAGCGTGAGGAGCAGCATGCCGAACACCGGGCCCGCCGAGCCGCCGATCTTCGACATGCAGGTAAGACCCATGGTGCGCAGCGCGTCGTTGAGCGACAACGCTGCCAACTCGTCTTGCCGCGCCTGGATCGCCAGTGCGCCGCGTCGCATATTGATGCCGTGGTCGCCGTCACCGATGGCCTGGTCGAGTGCTGTCAGTTCATCGGCATGGTCGATCAGCGTCTGGGTTGCGTTCCGGATCAGTTCCGAATGGTTCATCGTGGTCTCCCAAGAAAATGTTGACGCCAAAAAAGTTGGTTGTTTCAGGCGGTGATGCGCCGGCCGGCGACGTCGAACCACAGCGGCCGCAGCAGTTCGACGCGCACCGCGTCGCCCGTCTCGAAGCTGACGCCGGTGGGCATCGCGGTCACCATGTCCTGTTCACTGTCGTCCAGCCGCACGTGCACGAGGTGCTGGTCGCTGAGTCGCTCGATGCGGTTGACGTGGGCGCCCCGGTGATAGGGGTCGCTTGCATTCCGGTGCAGTCGCAAATGCTCCGCGCGTACGCCGATGGTCGCGGTATGCGGCGGCGCCGCAACGTCGGGGAGCAGCGCACGCGGCAACAGGTTGATGCGGGGCGAGCCGAGCCGCGCCGCCACCTGGCTGCTCGCCGGGTCTTCGTAGATTTGCCGCGGTGTGCCTACCTGCGCCAGCTGGCCGCCGTCGAGCACGCCGATGCGCGTTGCCATCGTCAGTGCCTCGATCTGGTCGTGCGTGACGTAGAGCATCGTCGCGCCGAGGTCTTGCTGGATGCGTTTGAGTTCGAGCCGCAAATCGTTGCGCAGCTTGGCATCGAGCGACGACAGCGGCTCGTCCATAAGATAGACCGATGGGCTGCGCACCAGCGCGCGGCCGATGGCCACGCGTTGCATCTGGCCGCCCGAGAGCTTGGTGGCAGGGCTCTTCAATTTGTCGTCGATGCGCAGCATGTGCGCCACCTCTTCGACCTTGCGACGCAACTCCGGTTCAGGCGTTGGCCGCAACGGGGAACGCAGCGGAAACGCAAGGTTGTCGTACACGCTCAGATGCGGGTAGAGCGAATACTGCTGGAACACGAAAGCGACATCGCGCAGCGCCGGCGCCAGCGCCGTGACGTCGCGTCCGCCGATCGACACGCGACCGGCGTCCGGCGTCTCGAGGCCGGCCACCAGCCGCAGCGTGGTGGTCTTGCCGGCTCCGCTCGGTCCCAACAACACGAAGAACTCGCCGCTGGCAATGTCGAGCGTGAGACCGTTCACCGCCTGCACCGCATCAAAGCGCTTGCCGACACCAGCCATGCGAAGTTCAGCCATGTCGTGCCCCGTTTCGAAGGGTGTGCGGCTGGTCATCGCGTGCCGTGCGCAGCGCGCGCCCGGAGGCGTCGTCGAAGAGCGAGACCGCCGCGGCATCGAACGCCAGACCGACGTGGTCGCCGCGCTTCGCCGCGCTGTTCACGTCGACCTTAGCGCGCAGCATGGCGCCTTGTGCCGTGTTCAACGTCACGATAGTGCTGGTGCCGAGGTACTCGGTGCCGAGCACCTCGGCGCGCAACGCGGAGCGGTCGTCGAAGCGCACATGCTCCGGGCGCACGCCGCACAACAGCGCGCGGCCTGAAACGTCTTCGCGAAGTGCAGGCACGCCGACCTGCGCATCGCCGATGCGGATGGCGTCGGCACCCTGCGCCAGCGCTGCTTCGAAGGGCAGGAAGTTCATCGAAGGTGCGCCGATGAAGTCGGCCACGAACACGCTGGCGGGCCGCTCGTACACCTCGAGCGGTGCACCCAGTTGCTCGATGACCCCCTGGTTCATGATGGCGATGACATCGGCCATGGCCATGGCCTCCATCTGGTCGTGCGTCACGTACACGGTGGTGGCGTGCAGCCGGTCGTGCAGTGCGCGCAGCTCGCGGCACATCACTTCGCGGAACTCGGAATCGAGTGCGCCTAGTGGTTCGTCCATCAAGAAGGCGAGCGGCTCCCGCACGATGGCGCGACCCAGCGCCACGCGCTGCCGATCGCCGCTCGACAGTTGCGACACCGGCCTGTCGAGCAAATCGACGATGCGCAGAACGCGCGCGGCCTGCTCGACCTGCCGGTCGATTTCGGCACGCGGCATGCCTTGCGACACCAGCGGAAATGCGATGTTGCGCCGAACGTTCATATGCGGGTAAAGCGCGAACATTTGGAAGACGAAGGCGATGTCGCGTGCCGATGCGCGCTTGAAGCTCACGTCTTCGCCACCCAGAAAGATCTGCCCCGACGTAGGCAGCTCGAGCCCGGCGATCATGCGCAGCGTGGTCGTCTTGCCGCAACCGGAAGGGCCAAGCAGGCAGAAGAATTCTCCGTCGCGCACGGTGAACGTCGAGTCCTTCACGGCGGTGAATTCGGCAAAGGCCTTGTGCAGTTGGTGAACGCGGATCTCGGCCATACAGCTACTCGGGGAATTTCGACACGACCATGAACATCAGAGTGCCGAAGAGGGTGGTCAGAAACGACCAGGTGAACAGCGCCATTGCGATGGGCTGCAGCATCATCACCAAGCCTAGCGTGATCACTGCGCAGGCCAGCATTTCCATGCGGCCGCGCCGCAGCCATCGAGGCCAGGTTGTCATTTACGTACCGCCCCGAAGGTGATGCCGCGCAGCAGATGCTTGCGCAGCAGGATGGTGAACACCAGGATCGGAATCAGGAACAGCGTGGTACCGGCCGCGACCGCCGGCCAGTCTTGTCCGCCTTCGCCAATGATGATGGGGATGAAGGGCGGCGCTGTCTGCGCAGTGCCCGACGTAAGCAGGACCGCGAACGCGTATTCGTTCCAGGCAAAGATCAGGCAAAAGATGGCGGTCGCCACGATGCCGGTCGTCGCCTGCGGCAGCACCACTTTGCGAAAAGCCTGCAATCGCGTGTAGCCATCGACCATTGCGGCTTCTTCGTATTCGCGCGGGATCTCGTCGATAAAGCCTTTTAGCAGCCAGACTGCAAGCGACACGTTGACCGCGCTGTAAAGCAGGATCATGCCCAGGCGTGTGTCCGACAGGCCAAGCTCCCGGTACATCAGGTAGATCGGTATCGCTACGGCGATCGGCGGCATCATGCGCGTCGACAAAATGAAGAACAGCAGGTCGTCCTTGAAAGGCACCTTGAAGCGAGAAAATGCGTATGCAGCCATCACGCCGAAGCCGACCGACAGCGCCGTCGAGCCGAACGCGATGATCAACGAGTTGATGAAACGCGGCACGTAGTTCGAGGGTCCGGCCACGACCATGTTGGCGTTGCGCGCGACCTTGTCGCAGGTGTCGGTCGGTGGCGGCAGTGCGGCGATGTATTCGGGTGTCTGGCGCGAGCGCGTCGTAAAGAGGTTGCAATAACCTTCGGCCGATGGCGTGAAGAGAATCTTGGGCGGATAGCTGATCGAGTCCGGCGGCGTCTTGAAGCCGGTGAGAACGATCCATACCAGCGGCACGATGGTGATTAGCGCATACAGCGCGACGAGCGCGCCAGCGATGAAGCGCGTGCGATCGCTCGGCTCGACGACGGAATGTGCGCTGCTAATGCCCAGGCTCATGGCGTGCTCCTAGCGGTTTTTCACGTGGTTGAGGGCCTTGACGTAGATGTTGGCCAGGCCGAACACCGCCACGAAAAGGATGATGGCAAAGGCCGACGAATAGCCGGTACGCCACTTCTCGAAAGCCTCTCGCTTCAACGTGATCGACGCGAGCTCCGTAGTCGAGCCTGGGCCGCCCGAGGTGAGCAGGTTCACCATGTCGAACATCTTGAAGTTCTCGATGCCGCGGAACAGCACAGCGAGCATGATGAAGGGCAGCACCATCGGCAGCGTGATCGACCAGAACTGCCGCCACTTCGATGCGCGGTCGACTTCCGCCGCCTCGTAGATGTAGTCGGGTATGGAGCGCAGGCCCGCCAGGCAAATGAGCATGACGTAGGGCGTCCACATCCAGGTGTCGACTATGACGATGGCCCACGGCGCCAGCCTGACCGAGCCGATCATTTCGAACGACGAGGGTGGGATGCCGGTCAGAAACGACACGGCGTAATTGAAGAGGCCGGTTTGCGGTTGGTAGAGAAACGCCCAAAAGTTACCGACCACCGCGGGCGACAGCATCATCGGAATCAGGATCATCGTGGTCCAGAAACCGTGGCCGCGAAACTTGCGATCGATCAGGTAGGCCAGCGCAAAGCCGATCAGCATCTGCAGGAAGATGGTCCAGAACAGGAAGTGCGCCGTTGCCTGCATCGCCAACCAGATGTCGGGGTCGGTCAGCACCGACACGTAGTTGTCGATACCGACATCGAGCACATTGGCGTTGGGCCGGTTCGCCCTGAAGTTGGTGAACGACAGCTTGAGGGTCCAGATCAACGGGAAGATGTTGATCGCCAACAGCAGCAGCATCGTCGGCCCGACGAACAGCCATGCAATGGCGCGGTCGGACAGCCCGCGCATCCGCACGGCCACGCCGGGTGGCGTGGCCTGTGCGGCGCGGGCGACGAATGCTCTGGGTGCGCTCATGCGTTACTTCGTCTTGCCGTCGTCCTTGAAGACCTTCGTCCAGTCGACGACCAACGAATCGAGCGCCTCCTTGGCGGTGCCCTTGTCGGCCACCACGTAGTCGTGCACGCGCTTTTGCATGGCGAGCAGCAACTGCGCATACGAGGGCTCGGCCCAGAAGTCGACCACCATGCCCATCGAATCCAGGAAGGCCTGCGCGTAAGGCGAGCTCTTGGGGTAGGCCGGATCGTCGAGCACCGCCTTCGCCGCCGACGCACCGCCGATAGCCTGCCACTTTTTCTGCACGTCGCCGCTCGCGAACCATTTGATGTATTGCAGCGACTCGTTTTTGTTGGCCGAGTAAGACACCACCGAGATGCCCTGGCCACCGAGTTGCACGCCTTTGCCCTTGTCCGACGGATTGACGAAGAAGCCGATCTTGTCGCCACCGACATTCGGGTCTTTGCTGAGGCCTGGGAAGAAGGCGAACCAGTTCATCATCATCGCGACCTGGCCCGACTTGAACGCATCCAGGCCTTCGCCCATGTAGGCGTTGCTGAGTCCGGGCGGCGTGCTGCCTTTGTAGAGCGCCTTGTACAACTCGAGGCCGCGCACTGCGTCCGGAGAGTTGACGAAGCCGTTCATCGCGTATGGTTTCTTCGGGTCTTCGTACTTGAAGCCGAAGGGGTAGAGCACGTTGGTCACGCCCATCGTGATGCCCTCGGAGCCGCGCTCGGTGAAGAGGTAGGCGCCATAAACTTTCTTGCCATCGATCATGCGGCCCTGAAAGAACTCGGACACCTGCTTGAACTCGGTCCAGGTCTTCGGTGGCGCGAGATCGCGGTTGAACTTGCTCTTGAATTCTGTCTGAAGTTCGGGCTTGGAGAACCAGTCCTTCCGATAGGTCCAGCCCACTGCATCGGCCATGGCGGGCAGCGCCCAGTAGTTAGGCGTGTTCTTCGGCCACTCCGCATAGCCGACCACCGTGGCGGGCGCGAAGTCGGTCATCTTGATTCCTTCTTTTGCGAAGAAGTCATTCAGCTTGACGTAGTGTCCTTGCTCTGCCGAGCCGCCTATCCACTGGCTGTCGCCGATGATGAGGTCGCACAGCTTGCCTTTGGAATTGAGCTCGTTGAGCATGCGGTCGGCAAAGTTGGTCCACGGCACGAACTCGAACTTCATCTTCACGCCGGTCTTGGCCGTAAAGTCCTTCGACAATTCGACCAGCGCGTTAGCCGGGTCCCATGCGGCCCAACACAGCGTGATCGTTTTGTCCTGCGCCTGCACCGCGGCAGGGACGAGGCCTATTGCTGTCGCCGCGGCGAGGGCGAGTACCCCCGGCAGCATCTTCGACATCGATTTCATGGTCTGTTTCCAAAAAGTTGGGGATCAAGAGCACACACACCAGACGCCGTTCAGTGAAAGTTTTCGGCAGTCAGGATCTCGATGCGCGGCTGCACGACGTTGAGTGCTCCGCGAACGTTTTCGCAAAGAGCGCGCAACACACGTGCCGCTGTCGATACGCAGTAATGAATATCCTGGTGCAGGACGTAAGAGAGGCCGTTGGCGCTCAGCAGCGCGCTGTGCTCTTCAGTGAAGTCGTGGCTGGCGACACCTACCTTTGCGGTGAGCCCGGCGCCGGCCAGCGCGCGTGCGACGCCGACGCTGCCCGAACCGACGTTGTAGATGCCAGCGATGCAGCTCGGTTCGATGTCGGCTTTCATGAAACGTTGCAGCGCTTCGCAGGCGCCGTCGTCGTCAGCCGGTAGGTCGGGCGTTCGCACCATGCGCAGCCGTGCGAAGCGTTCTTCGACCACCTGCGCAAAGCCGATGCGCCGCTCGATCTCGGCCGATAGTCGCGTGGCCTGCGACGACAGCAACAGCGTGTCGCGTTTCGCATCGTTGGCCATGCGTCCCAGCAGCAGGCCTGCCGTGCGACCGGCGGCGCGGTTGTCGGCACCGATGCAGGTTTCGCGCTTGGAGCCGGCCACGTCGGAGAACAGCGTGACCACGTGCACGCCGGACCGGACCAGCTCGTTGATGGCAAGCTTGATCGGTGGCAAGTCGGGCGCCAGCAGCGCGATGCCTTCGCACTCGCCGACCTGCGCCAGTTCGGCGGCAAAGCGGGCCGGATCGGTGGCGTCGATGCGGTGCGTGACCTCGGTGATGTGCGCGTGCCTGAACTCGCCGGCCGACTGCGCTATCTGCCTGTCAACCAGATCGAGGAAAGGCGAGCCTTCGGCCGGCAGCACATAGGCGAACCGGAAGTTGGCGCCCCGCCGCGGTCGTCCCGGCTGCTGCGGCGTGCCGAGTTCGCCGACCACCTGCATCACCCGTTGCACTGTCTCGGCGTTGACTCCCGCGCGGCGATTCAAGACCCGGTCGACAGTGGCCGTACCCACGCCGGCGAGGCGGGCGATGTCGGCAATGGTCGGTATGGAGGGCATGGACGAGCGAGCTTTGATGGTCGCATCGTATTGACATCAATAATTAAATCAATCAGGGTTTTGGAGCACTGACTCCCGACGTGAGTCGAATTGATTTCGAAATCTTTGGCGAGACTCGGCAGCGGTTGCCGAGCAAGGGAGTCAGTCGACGCTCAAACGCGTTCGAGCGTCACGAAGTGAAAGGCCAAACCGTTGGTCGACGTGTGCGATTCACGCGCGGTCTCGTGCCACATCGCGTCCATCGCTGGTGCATACGCATCGCCCTCGTAGTCGCGCTGAATCTCGGTAACGACCGCCCGATGCGCCAACGGCTCCGCCTCTGCATAGATCTGCGCACCGCCGATGACCCATACATCGGCTGCCTGCGTCTGCTCCGCGATGCTCAGCGCATCGAGCAGGCTCGAAGCGCTTCGCGCGCCTTCTTCGTACCAGCCATCTTGCCGCGTGACCACGATGTTGGTGCGGCCTGGCAGCGGCCGGAACTTGGGCGGCACCGAGTCCCAGGTCTTGCGTCCCATGATCACCGGTGCCTTGGCGGTCTGCGCCTTGAAGTGCGCCATGTCCTCCGGCAAGTGCCAGGGCAAGGTGCCGTTCGCGCCGATGACGCCGTTGGCCGCGCGCGCGAAGATAAGGTTGATGCGCATCACACCGCCACAGGTGCCTTGATCGCCGGGTGCGGGTCGTAGCCCTCGAACGCGAAGTCTTCATACTTGTAGTCGAAGATCGATTCGGGCTTGCGCTTGATCAACAGCGTCGGATACGGGTGCGGCGGGCGGCTCAACTGCAGCGCGACCTGCTCCGCGTGGTTGCTGTAGATGTGGCAATCGCCGCCGGTCCAGACGAAGTCGCCGACATCCAGATCGCATTGCTGCGCGACCATGTGCGTGAGTAGCGCGTAGCTTGCGATGTTGAACGGAACACCCAAAAAGATGTCGGCGCTGCGCTGGTAAAGCTGGCAGCTCAGCTTGCCGCGTTCACCATCGGCCTGCGGCGGTGCCACGTAGAACTGAAAGAACGCGTGGCATGGCATCAGCGCCATCTTCGACAACTCGGCCACGTTCCATGCGCTGACGATGATGCGACGCGAGTCAGGGTTCGTTCTGAGCGTCTTGATGACGTCGGCGATCTGGTCTATGTGGCCGCCATCGGGCGTCGGCCAGCTGCGCCACTGAACGCCGTACACGGGACCAAGGTCGCCGTCTTCGCGCGCCCATTCGTTCCAGATGGTCACGCCGCGTTCGGTGAGCCAGTTGTTGTCACTGGAGCCGGTGAGAAACCACAGTAGTTCCTGAACGATCGACTTGAGGTGCACCTTCTTTGTGGTCACCAGCGGAAAGCCTTCGTTCAGGTCGAAGCGCATCTGGTAGCCGAAGACGCTCTTCGTGCCAGTGCCCGTGCGGTCGCTCTTGTGCACGCCGTGCGTGTCGACATAGCGCATGAAGTCTTCGTACTGGGAGCGGGCGGGGCGGACGGCGGAAGTCGGTGCACATGAGGTCGGCATACCCAAATTCTAGTTCGCGGCGTAGCATCCGTTGATGAGCCAAAACACCGATGAGCATGGTCACCAACACAGCGAGCTGAGCGACATGGATTTGCGGGTTCGCGCCCTCGAAACCGTGCTCACGCAAAAAGGCTACATCGACCCGGCCGCGCTCGATGTGCTGATCGACACCTATCAGACACGGATCGGACCGCGCAATGGCGCGCGCGTCGTTGCGCGGTCGTGGGTCGATCCGGTGTTTCGGGACTGGCTCCGGACCGATGCGAGTGCGGCGATCGCTTCTCTCGGCTACAGCGGCCGGCAGGGCGAGCACATGATCGCCGTCGAGAACACGCCCGCACTGCACAATATGGTAGTGTGCACGCTGTGCAGTTGCTATCCATGGCCGGTGCTGGGCTTGCCGCCCACTTGGTACAAAAGCGCCGCTTACCGCGCGCGGGCCGTGCGCGATGCGCGCGGCGTGCTGGCTGATTTTGGCGTGACGCTGCCCGAGCCCACGCGCATACGTGTCTGGGACTCGACTGCTGAAGTGCGCTACCTCGTCATTCCCGAGCGGCCCGCGAACACGCAAGGGATGGACGAGATCGAACTTGCGGCGCTGGTATCCCGCGATTCAATGATCGGCACCGCGCTTGCGCGGACGCCTGCAAACGCTCCCGCCCAGGCCCGCGCGCCGGGAGCGTCGACATGAGCGGCGCAACGACCGGCGCAACGACGGGCGCGATCCCGCAATCGACACCGTACGTCAACCATGCCGATCTCGGCGGACAGGCCGGACACGGTGCCGTGCTGCCGGAGCCGGAAGGCGAGCTCTTTCATGCTGATTGGGAGCCACGTGTGCTGGCCCTGACGCTTGCGATGGGTGCGACCGGCAGCTGGAACATCGACGCCAGTCGCTCGGCACGCGAGACCTTGCCCGACTACGCCCAACTCGATTACTACCGCATCTGGTTGGCCGCTCTTGAAAAGCTCATGTCGCAGCGCGGCCAGTTGTTCGGCGACGAGATTGCCGCCGGGCGCATGCTGCACGACCCCGCATCGGTCTTGCGCACCTTGCAGGCCGCCAACGTCGCAACCGCACTCGCGAAAGGCACGCCGACGGAGCGCGAAGCGACGACGCCTGCGCGTTTTAAGGTCGGGCAGTGGGTTCGCACCCGCGCAGAGACGGTTGATCACCACACCCGCTTGCCGGGTTACGTGCGCGGTAAGCGCGGCCGCATCGAGCGCGTGCTCGGCGCCCATGTCTTCGCCGACCACCATGCACAGGGGCTGGGTGAAGCGCCGCAGTGGCTCTATACCGTGGTGTTCGAGGCGGCGGAGCTTTGGGGTGACCAAAGGCAGCAGCCAGCGCAGGCGAGTGGCGGCGCCGACGTATCGGTCGACGCCTGGGAGTCTTATTTGCACGAGACCGCATGAACGATCTGTTCGCATCCTCTCCTGGTCTGCCGAGCGACGACGAAGGGCCAGTGTTCCGTGAGCCTTGGGAGGCGCAGGCATTCGCGATGGCGTTGGCCCTGCACGAGCGCGGTCTGTTCACTTGGGTCGAATGGGCCGATGCGTTGTCGCGGCACATCGCAGCTGCTCATGCTGCCGGCGATCCGGACACGGGCGACACCTATTACCGCCACTGGCTCACTGCGCTTGAGAGCCTGGTGGCCGCAAAGGGCGCGAGCTCGAGCGAAGAGTTGGCGACCTACCGTGATGCGTGGGACCACGCCGCCGACCGCACGCCGCACGGTCAGTCGATCGAATTGCTCGCAACCGACTTCGGCTGAACCTCACACCACAAGCCCGCCTCAAACGCGAATCACACGCCCCGGATTCAGGGTGTTCTGCGGATCGATCGCCCGCTTGATGGCGCGCATCATCCCGAGAGCGACCGGTGACTTGTGCTTTTCGAGCTTGTCGACTTTGAGCCCACCGATACCGTGCTCGGCCGAGAACGAGCCGCCGAATTCGGCCACGGCGTCGTAGACCAGCGTGTTGACGCGGCCTTCCTGCTCGTTGAGAAACGCCTTTGGATCGCCGTCGACCGGTGCCTGCACGTTGTAGTGCAGGTTGCCATCGCCCAAGTGGCCGAAGTTGACCAGGCGCACGCCCGGTATCTCCCGCTTCAACATTGCATCGGTCGACGCGACGAACGCTGGTATGCGCGACACCGCGATCGAGATGTCGTGCTTGATGTTCAAGCCTTCTTCGGCCTGCGCCAGCGGAATGTTCTCGCGGATGTGCCAGAGCTGATGCGCCTGCGTCAGGTTCTCGGCAACGACCGCATCGGTCACGCAGCCGTCTTCGAAGGCCGTTTCGAGCAGCGCTTCGAAGCGCGCACGCGCATGCTCCTCGGACTCGCTGTCCGAGTTTTCCAGCAGTACACACCACGGCACGGCGGCATCGTCGACGAAGGGCACGCGCAGTTGTGGCGTGTGCTTGGCCACCAGGCTAAGTGCGAACTTGCCCATTACTTCGAAGCCGGTCAGGCCGGAGCCGAGGTGCTTGTGCGCCAGGCCGAGCAAGGTCACCGCGTGTTCCAGCGACGGCACCGCCGCCCAAGCGGTGAGGCGCGCGGCGGGCAGTGGGTACAGCTTGATCGTGGCGGCCGTGATGATGCCGAGGGTGCCTTCGCTGCCGATCATCAGATCGCGCAGGTCGTAGCCGGTGTTGTCTTTGCGGAGGCCACTGGTGCCCTCCCAGATCTCGCCTTGCGGCGTGACGACTTCGAGGCCGAGGCAGAGGTCCCGCGTGTTGCCGTAGCGCACGACTTGCGTGCCGCCGGCGTTGGTCGCGAGGTTGCCGCCGATGGTGCAGCTGCCTTCCGCGGCCAGGCTGAGCGGGAACAGAAAGCCTGCCTTCTCGGCCGCTTCTTGCAGCGTTTGCAGGATGCAGCCTGCCTCGACCGTCATCGTCAGGTTGGCTGCGTCGGTAGCGCGAATCGCGTTCATGCGTTGCAGGCTCAGCACCACCTGCGTGCCGCTGCCATCAGGCGTCGACCCGACCGCGAGGCCGGTGTTGCCGCCTTGCGGAACGATCGATGTGCCGACCGCTGCGCAGGCCTTGACGACTTCGGCAACCTGTTGCGTATCGGCCGGTCGGACCACGGCCAGCGCCTTGCCGCGTTCGCGCTTGCGCCAGTCTTGCTCCCAGGCCGTGAGGTCACCTTCGGTGAGGACATTGCCCGCGCCGACGATGGCGCGCAGTTGTTCGATGAGTGCGGTCAAGGCGCGGAAGCCTCCAGATTGTCGACGTTTCGATGAGCGGCGGCCTGGCTCAAGCGCGTGCGAACGTGCCAGGCGCAGGCCACGAAAAGACAGAGGCACAGGGCAACTTCGATCAGCGCGAGCACCTGGCCCACGCCGTTGCGGTCGCTCCAGGCCCGCACAACGCCTTCGATGAAATAAAGCCAGATCATCAGGCTGACCCAGCGGTAGGTGTACATGCGGTTTTTGAGCAACCCGGCGAGCGGCACCACCAGTGGCAGCACCTTGAGCGCGAGCAGTGATCCGCCCGGCCGGATGGGTGCGAGCCACAGCTCCCATACCAGGCCCAGGACGATCAATCCGACGAGGCTTCCAACCGCGAGCCGACGCGTGGCAATCACACTGGAGCTGGCCGGGGCTGCTGCAATTGCGGCGGTGGAGGAGGGCTGAGGTGGAGTGGTTTTCATGTTCGAGAGCACCCCTGAAATCGGTGTTCTCCGGGCTGTTCGAGGGTTCACTCCTATGATACCGACCATGGATCGACAGCAGCTTTGGAAAGGCTTTGTACGCTTTCCGTGGCGCAACACTGCCGCGGTACTGGGTGAGCGTTTCCGTGAAGACCGGCTGGGGCTCACTGCGAGCAGCCTGACCTTCACCACGACCATCGCGATGGTCCCGTTCTTTACCGTTGCGCTGGCGCTGTTCACCGTGTTCCCGATGTTCTCGACGCTGGAGGAGCGACTGCAGCGCTGGTTCATTCAAAGTCTGATCCCTGACAACATCGCGCGTCAGGTTCTCGGCTACCTCAACCAGTTCTCCAGCAAGGCCAGCGGGCTCGGCATTGCCGGGCTGCTGGTGCTGCTGGTGACGGCCATCGCGCTGTTCCTGACGATCGACAAGACGCTCAACAACATCTGGCGTGTGCGGTCGCCGAGACCATTCGCACAGCGGGTGTTGATCTACTGGGCAGCGATCACGTTGGGGCCGCTGATCCTCGCCATCAGCCTGTCGACGACCTCCTATGTCTTCGCTGCTTCGAGGGGTGTTGTCGGCGACGGTGGCGGCGTACTCAAGTTACTGTTCGACACCTTCGAATTCGTCTTGCTGGCGGCCGGCATCGCGTCGCTATACCACTACGTCCCCAATACCAATGTGCGTTGGTCGCACGCCTGGGTAGGTGGCTTTTTCGTCGCGGCCGCCATCGAAATTGCCAAGCGGGTGCTTGGCTACTACCTGCGGCTGGTGCCCAGCTATTCGATGGTGTACGGTGCCTTCGCGACCTTGCCGATCCTGCTCGTGTGGATCTACGTTGCGTGGGTCATCGTGCTGCTTGGCGCGGTGATCGCTGCCTACCTGCCGAGTTTGATCGCCGGCGTCTCTCGGCGCGGCAACGCGGCTGGCTGGCCGCTGCAGCTCGCGGTCGAAACGCTGCAGCATCTGGCGCGGGTGCAGGGCACCGCGCTGCGAGGCCTGAGTGCCGAAGCATTGGTGGCAACAATGAAGGTCGATCCGTTGCAGTTGGCACCTGTGCTCGAAACGCTGGTCACGCTCGACTGGATCGCGCCGATCGCCGAAGAACTCGACACTGGCGATGCGCGCTACATCCTGCTGGCCGACCCCGCCACGCCGCTCGAGCCCTTGCTTAAGGAGCTTTTGATGCCAAGTGCTGCGCCGCTCGAAAATCTGTGGCAAAAAGGAGCGCTGAGGTCGCTGCGCCTGCGGGATGTTCTGCCGAACGCATTGCCTGCCAACCCTCAAATTGCCAAGCTCCCACCTCGTGACCGCTTCGCCTAACGCATTCGATTCCGCTGCTGCGCTTGCCACGCCGGCTGCGCTTGGGCGTGCGTCGTCCGTTGTCGATGCACCATGGGTCGTCTGTTTGTGCGCCGAATGGTGCGGCGCTTGCCGCGAGTACCGGCCGCTCTTCGAGCAAGTCGCGCGTGCGAATCCGGCCTTCCGATTTGCGTGGGTCGATATCGAAGACCACGCCGACATCGCAGACGATTTCGATGTCGAAACGTTTCCAACCCTTCTGATCGCCGGCGCAGACGGTACGCGTTTTGCCGGCCCCCTGTTACCGCGTGCGGAAACGCTGAACCGGCTGTTGTCGGCGCTGCAACCGCCGCAAGCTGCAGCGCCTGAAGTGACTGCGCTGCTCAAGGCGCTCGACGCATCACCGGCGACTTTTTCGGTGGCGGCACCATGAAGGTCGTGATCTTCGGCGCGACAGGCATGGTCGGGCAGGGCGTGCTGCGCGAATGCGTGCTGGATGCGGGCGTCGAACGCGTGCTGTGCATTGGTCGCAAAGCTTCAGATGCGAGCCATCCAAAGGTCGACGACTTGATCGTTCCCGATCCCGGTAACCTGAGCGCCGTCGAGCGTCAGCTCATTGGTTTCGACGCCTGCTTCTTTTGCCTCGGCGTCTCATCGGTCGGCATGAATGAAGTGGACTACCGCCGCATCACTTACGACCTGACGCTGGGCGCTGCGACTACGTTGGCCCGGCTCGATCCGCAGATGAGCTTTATCTACGTGTCTGGCGCTGGCACCGACAGTACCGAGCGCGGCAGAAGCATGTGGGCGCGCGTCAAGGGCGCAACCGAAAACGCGTTGATGCGGTTGCCGTTCAAGGCGACCTACATGTTCAGGCCCGGTGGCATCCAGCCGCTCCACGGCGTGCGCTCGAAGACTCCGCTCTACAACGCAATCTATGTGATCGCATCGCCGTTGCTCGGCCTGCTGGCCCGCACCGCGCCACGCTGGTTCACGACGAGCGAGCAAGTCGGCCGCGCGATGCTGGTCGTGGCCCGACGCGGCGCGCCTTCGCCGCTGGTCGAGAGCATCGATATCAATACGTTGCGCTGATCGCAGTGTGGAGGGCGCCGCTCGCGGCCGCCTCGGGATTCAGCCGTCGAGGAAATCCCGCAGCGCGAAGAGCACATCGTCCGGCGCCTCGCTCATCAGTGCGTGGCCGGCGTGCACCATCGTCACCTTGGCATTTGGCACTTTGCTTGTCAGTGTCTTGGTGGCGCGCGGCTGTGTCATCTGGTCCGCATCGCCAAGCAGGAACAGCACCGGGCATTGCACCGCCGTGATTGCCGCCTCGCCGCCCGCGTAGTCGTTGCACGCCTTGAAGCCGACATGGAACACGTTGACGTCGCGGTTGCTCGACAGCACCCGGCGCATCAGCGCGCGCGAACTGCCGTAGAGCCAGGTGCCGGGGCCGAGTGAGGAGGGTGGCGGCGCCAACATTGAATGCGAGAAGTTGTTGACCATGTCGATTGCGCGCATCGGTTGGTTGAGCGAGCTTTCGAGCAGCGCCGGCGACACGACCATCGGATAGGCTGTGCCCACCAACGCCAGGTGCGTCACACGCATCGGCGCGCGCGCTGCGGTTTCGAGCGCGATCAGCGAACCGAAGCTGTGGCCGACCAGCGCGGCTTTTTCTATACCGGCTGCGTCGAGCAGCGCAACGATGAACTGCGCGGCTTGCCCGACGCTCGCCGGTGGCGCGCCGGCGCTGCGGCAATGTCCGGGCAAGTCGATGGCCAGTACGTTCCAGCCGTGATTCGCAAAGTAGCGGCTCTGAAGAATCCACACGCTGTGGTCGTTGAGCACACCGTGGATGAAGATGACCGTGGGCTTCGTCGCGTCGAAAGGCTTGCCACCCGTGTAGGCGTAGGTGGAATGGCTGTTGACTGTGTAGTTCACATCAGGCCCCCGCCTTTTCAGCTGCCTTCAATGCCCGCTTCAAGTCGTCGATCAGGTCTGCCGGATCTTCGAGTCCGATCGACAGCCGGATCGTCCCTTGAGAAATCCCCGCTCCCGCCAGCGCCTCGTCGGTCATCCGGAAATGAGTGGTGCTCGCCGGATGAATGACCAGACTGCGACAGTCCCCGACGTTAGCTAAATGACTGAAGAGCTTGAGCGCCTCGATGAAGGTCTTGCCTTGCTCGCGGCTGCCCTTGATGTCGAAGCTGAAGACTGCACCGGCCCCCTTGGCGCCATGACGCAGCAGCTTCTTGGCCAGCGCATGGCTCGGATGAGATTCGATCAGCGGATGCCCGACGCGCGAAACGAACGGGTGCGCTGCTAAAAACTCAACCACCTTCTGCGTGTTGTCGATGTGCCGCTCCATGCGCAGCGGCAGCGTCTCGATGCCTTGCAGGATGAGCCACGCCGTGTGCGGACTCATCGATGCGCCGAAATCGCGCAGGCCCTCGCGACGGGCTCGCAACAAAAAGGCACCGACGGTGCTTTCTTCGCTGAAGACCATGTTGTGGAAGCCGTCGTAGGCCTGGGTGAGCTCGGCGAATTTACCGGAGCGTTCCCAGTCGAAACTGCCTCCGTCGACCACCACGCCGCCGATGACGGTGCCGTGGCCGGACAGGAATTTCGTGGCCGAGTGATAGACCAGATCGGCGCCCCAGTCGAAGGGCTTGATGAGGTACGGCGATGTCAGAGTGGAGTCGACCAGCAGCGGCACGCCGGCTGCGTGCGCGATGTCGCCCACGGTCGGGATGTCTAGCACGTCGAGGCCGGGGTTGCCGACCGTTTCGCCGAAGAGCAGCTTGGTTTCGGGCCGGATTGCAGCGCGCCAGCCGTCGAAGTCACCTGGCTTCACAAAGGTCGTCTCGATGCCGAAGCGTCGCATCGTGTAGTGCAAAAGGTTCTGCGAGCCGCCATAGAGGGCGGTGCTTGCGACGATGTGCGAGCCTGCGCCCATCAACGTCGAGACGCTGAGGTGCAGCGCAGCCTGACCGCTGGCTGTGGCGATGGCGCCGATACCGCCTTCGAGTGCCGCAACGCGCTGTTCGAGCACCGCGTTGGTCGGGTTGCTGATGCGCGAGTAGACATGGCCCGCGCGCTCCAGGTTGAAGAGAGCCGCCGCGTGGTCGCTCGACTCGAAAACAAAAGAAGTGGTGAGGTGGATCGGCACCGCGCGCGCGCCGGTGGTGGGGTCGGGCGATGCGCCGGCGTGCAGCGCGAGCGTGTCGAAACCGGGGTCTGAGTAGCCGGGCATGTGTCTCCTTCGGGCAAAAACGCGGGGCCGATCATGGCGGTCGCTGGCCATTGTGGGCTATATTCAATTTGGCATTCCGCCGAGCCGAGGAGCATCACGATGAAGGTCAGCGACATCCTGCGCGTCAAGGGCAGCACCCTCTTTACCGTCACGCCCGATGAGCCCCTGTCGACTGCGGTTTCGGCCATGGCGGAGAAGGACATCGGCTCGCTCGTCGTCATGGAGCACGGCGATCTCGTCGGCATGCTCACTTTTCGCGAAGTCATTCTGGCGATCGTCAGCAACGGCGGTCAGGTCGGCGGCCAAGTCCGCAAGGCGATGGACAACATGCCCGTCACCTGCACTGTCGAGACCGATCTCGACGAAGTCCGCCGCATCATGCTGGAACGTCACGCCCGCTACATGCCCGTGATGGACAAGCGCATGCTGATGGGTGTGATCAGCTTCTACGACGTCGCCAAGGCGGTCGTCGACAGCCAGAACTTCGAGAACAAGATGCTGAAGGCCTACATCCGCGACTGGCCCACGGAAGAAGAGCCGGGTAACTGAGCCGGCTCAGCGCCAGCGCTGCCAGGCGCGTCGACAACTCGGTGCTGTCTCAGCGCATGTCGGCTGCTGCGTGAATCGCTTCGCGCACACCAAGCAGCCGTGCATCGCTGATGCCATGTACGCGCCGGTCGTCACGCGCTTTTTGAGTTACGACGTGTCGCTCGACAGTGCCTGCACGTCGTATTGCAAGCGCGTGATGGAACTGCCCCCGATGAAAGAGTGGGTGGCCGACGCCCAGCTCGAGCCGGACGAAATCGACGAGCTCGACGCCGAGTTCTGATTGTCCGCGCTGATTCGTGTGACCAGCCGAATGACCGGTTGCGCTGAACGCGTGTCGGTGGAATACTGGATGGAATCACAGTATCCAAGGCCACCGTGTCCGAAGCCTTCATTCCACTCTCTGCCCTCAAAGGCCGCGGCGCCGTCAGCCGTCTCGCGCACCGCTTCGAGCGCGACACCCGCGAGGCGTGGGACGACGGCTGGGGCACGCTTGAGGAGCAGCACGGTGAGCCGCCGGCGCGCATCGAGACCGAGGTTCGGTTCGAAGACGTCAAGTCGGTCATCAACCAGAACGATTCGCCCGACATCCCGTTCGATCGTTCCATCAACCCTTACCGCGGCTGCGAGCATGGATGCATCTACTGCTTCGCACGGCCGACGCACAGCTACCTCAACCTTTCACCTGGACTCGACTTCGAGACCAAGCTGATTGCCAAACGCAACATTGCCGAGGTGCTTCGCACCGAACTCGGCCGCAAGGGCTACAAGCCGAGCCACATCGCGGTGGGCACCGCGACCGATTGCTACCAGCCGATCGAACGCGAACTGAGGTTGACCCGATCGGTCATCGAAGTCTTCAAGGAGACGCGGCATCCGTTCGGCCTGGTGACCAAGTCGAGCGCGGTCGAGCAAGACCTCGACCTGATCGCGCCGATGGCCGCCGATCGGCTGGCCGCTGTCTACATCACCGTGACCACGCTGGATGGCGAGCTGGCGCGCAAGCTGGAGCCGCGTGCCGCCGCGCCGCATCGGCGCCTGCGCACCATCAAGACGCTGGTCGACGCGGGCGTGCCGGTGGGCGTGAGCGTCGCACCGCAGATTCCGTTCATCAACGAAGACATGGAGCATGTGCTCGAAGCCGCGTGGGAGGCTGGTGCTCGCAGCGCTTTCTACACGGTGGTTAGGTTGCCGTGGGAGGTGGCACCGCTCTTCAAACAATGGCTGGACGTGCACTACCCGGACAGGGCCGCACGCGTGATGGCGCGCATTCGCGAGATGCGCGGTGGCAAAGACTACGACGCCGATTTTGCGACGCGCATGAAGGGCACCGGTCTGTGGGCCGATCTGATTCGTCAACGCTTCGAGAAGGCGACGAATCGCATCGGCTTCAGTAGGCAGCGCATTGCGCTCGACATGTCGGCGTTCAGGGCGCCAGGTGTCGCGGGGCAGGGCGATTTGTTCTGAATCAACCCGCCAAGTCGATCCGCAGCTACGTCGGGCTGGGGTTGCCCGCATCGCGCTGCGGCGTGAACCCCGGTTCGCGCGGCATCAGCAGAATGCCGCGGTTGTCTTAGAGGGTGATGTCCGCTAGCGTCTTGACGCCCGTGCTGCGAGCCGCGTCCATCAGGCTCGGCAACAGCTTCTCGGCCATGCACGAAGTGCGTGTGCATCGACAGATCGTCGGCCCGCATCGGCCGGATACGCACCGGCATGCCGCCTTTCAGCTGCCAGGCCTCGACCACATAGGCCGGGTAACGACTAAAAGGCTGCGTCATGCCTCGGCCGATGACTCAATCGGTGACTCAACCGATGACTTCAGGCCAGGCAGTGTGAAAGAACTGGCCTTCCGGCTTGTCGACGCGCTCGTAGGTGTGGGCTCCGAAGAAGTCGCGCTGCGCCTGCAGCAAATTGGCCGGCAAACGCTCGGCGCGGTAGCTGTCGTAATAGGCCAGCGATGCGCCGAAGGCTGGCACGGGAATGCCGTTGCTCACCGCCATCGCAACCACTTCACGCCAGTTCTGCTGCGTGCTGTTGAGCAGGTCCTGGAAGAAAGGGTCGAGCATGAGATTGGTCAGCGCCTTGTCGTTGCGATAGGCGTCGGTGATGCGGTTCAAGAAGCGCGCGCGAATGATGCAGCCGCCGCGCCAGATGGAGGCGATGCCGCCGAGGTCTAGGCCCCATTGCTTTTTTTCGCCCATCGTCTTGATGAGGTCGAAGCCCTGCGTATAGCTGACGACCTTCGACGCATAGAGCGCGTCGTGCACCTTGTCGACCAACGCCTTCTTTTCGATGCTGAACGCCGGCTTCGGCCCTTGCAGCAACTTGCTCGCGACCACGCGCTGCTTCTTCTGCGACGACAGCACGCGTGCCTCGACCGCTGCGTTGATGGTGCTGATGACGATTGCCTGCTCCGCGGCGTTGATGAGCGTCCATTGGCCGGTGCCTTTTTGCCCGGCCTTGTCCAGGATCATGTCGACCAGCGCGTTGCCGGTTTCCGGGTCTTTTTGTTCGAGGGCCTTGCCGGTGATCTGTATCAGGTAGCTCTGCAGGTCGCCCTCGTTCCACTCGTTGAAGATCGCGGCCATTTCGTCGGTAGTGAAGCCTGCAGCCTTGAAGAGGCTGTAGGCCTCGCAGATCAGCTGCATGTCGCCGTACTCGATGCCGTTGTGGATCATCTTCACGTAGTGGCCGGCACCGCCGGGGCCGATGTGGATCACGCAGGGCTCGCCGTCGACTTTGGCAGCGATGCTTTCGAAGATCGGCTTCATCACCTCCCAGGTCGACGCCGGCCCGCCGGGCATGATGGCTGGGCCCTTGCGCGCGCCTTCTTCACCTCCCGACACGCCAGCGCCGACGAAGCGCAGGCCCTTGCCGGCCAGATAGGCATCGCGACGCTCGGTGTCGGTGTAAAGGCTGTTGCCGCCATCGATCACGATGTCGTCCTTGTCGAGCAACGGAATGAGCTGCTCGATCACTTGGTCGACCGGTGCGCCGGCCTTCACCATGATCTGGATCTTGCGTGGCAGTGCGAGGCTCTGCACGAACGCCTCGAGCGTGTCGCAGCCGACCAGCTTTTTGCCGGGGTTCTTCGCGACGAACTCGTCGGTCTTGTCTGTCGTGCGATTGAACACGCTGACCTGAAAGCCACGACTCTCGACGTTGAGTACCAGGTTCTGGCCCATCACGGCCAGGCCGATCAATCCAAAGTCGCTTTTCTTGCTTTCCGTGGAGGTGCTGCTCATGGTGTCTTTCATGCGGGACAAAACGGGTGTCCGGCGGTTGGTGTTCGGCCCGACATTTTGCCGCGCGGGCAGGAAGCACGCACAGTCATGAAATCAGATCAGATCAGCGGCGGGTCCTGGTCTCACGCTGTATGGCGGTGCATGCCCACCGCTTCGATGAATATCGCCGTCGCATTCTTTGCGTCTTCGGCAGAGGCGAAGATCAACCCGGTATCGTGTTCGCCCGTCGGCGTCTTCGATGCGCCGAACACCATCAGTGTCTTGCAATGCCGGCAGGTGTTGACGATGAACTCGTTGGTGTTGGCGTTGCCGATGCGCGAGAGCATGTCGACAGCCGCCTGGCCGTCGGGCAGCACGATCGCATCGAACAGCACCAGCGGCGTGTAGAGCGCCTTGGGCATGGCGGCCGGTACGTCCATGCCGAGCCCTTCCGCGCCCCGTTGCACAAGCTCGGGCGCGACGCTGTCTAATTTCTCGTTGCTGTTCAGGTGGATTTGCCTTGCGTTTCAGGCAGTGCCGCCAACGCAATGGCGGTCTGCTGACACATGGCGCGCGTACCCGAAGTTGACCGAAAGGGCGTCGCTTAATCGAGCTTTCGCAAGCCCAGCGCGTCGTAGACGCGAATCGATGCGTATGCATCGTTTGCGGCATAGCGCACTTGCGCATCGGTCAGTTGCTTGTTCGCCCAGTTGGATGTCGTCGCTTTGCGTGATTTCATGAAACGACGGTCGAACACCAGCGCAATAGCAGTCTTCACGCCCACGGACTTGCGGTAGCCGCGACGCCGGAATTCATTGTCGATATCGAATACTGCGCGGGGCTCGGTGTCCAACCGATTGCGGATCAGCGTGAGATCGGTCGCCAGGCCGAATCCAACCTTGAGCAGCGCCGTCGAGCCGATCAGCATTTGCAACGTCGGAACGCAGTCGACACGATGCAATTGGAATAAATAGGCCGTCGTCATCGTCGAGAACTGAACAAGGTGCGGGCCGGTATTGATCTCGTTCTTTGCAAAGGTGGGCTTGGATTCGGTGTCGAATCCAACGATGCCTTCGGCCAGCAAATGAGCCGCAGCGCGCACCGCACTGTCGACCGTTTCGACCACAACGATGTCTTGCAGATCGAGCCCTTCGAAGGGTTCCAGCAAGGCGATCTGCTCGCGCTCGGGCAGTTCTGAAGGGGGCGGCTGGTGAAGATCGGTCAACGGTCGGCTACTTTCTTTTTCTTTGGCGGGGACGCTCATGGCTGCCGGAGGCGCAACGCCCAGTGATAGGCCACGCGCTCGCGGCCGTTGGACGGATGCCGGTCGACAACGCCGCGCTGGAGTCCGTAGCGCTCGTAGAAGCGCTGCGCCGCGATGTTGGCCGTGGCGACGTGCAGCCGCCAGCCGGTTGGCATCCGCACGCATGCTTCATCGAGCAGCGACTGGCCCAACCCTTCGCCTTGCAGATGCGGCTCGATGAAGAGTTGCGCGACATAGCTGCGCTGCGTCAGCACGACCATGAACCCGATGATCTGCTCATCGCGCTCGGCCACCAGCACGTCGGCCGGCGGCACGAATTCGCCTTGCACGCGAGACAACCAAAGCCCGATCGGCGCCACGGTCTTGTCGCCACGCTGCGCAGAGATCCACGCACGCCGCCATATGCCGGCCAGCAACGCGTTTTCGTTTGGCGCGTAGTCGCGCGGTCGTAGCCGGAGCATGGGCGTCTCTGAGGTGGACATCGCCTGCGTTGAAACCGATGGACTCAGGGCTGCAAGCTGCGCGAGTGGTGCGCGAGGTGATCTTCGATAAAGCTCTGGATGAAGTAGTAACCGTGGTCGTAGCCTTCATGCCGGCGCAATTCCAACGGCTGTGCGGCGTCGGCGCAGGCGGATTCGAACAGGTGCGGGTGCAATTGCTCGGCCAGGAACTTGTCGGCCAGGCCCTGGTCGATCAGGATGCCTTGCGGGTAGGGCGCCTTCTCCTTCGCGCTCGATAACGCCTGCATCAACCCGGTCGCATCGTGCGATGACCAGGCCTCGCGGTCGCTGCCGAGATAACCGGTGAAAGCCTTCATGCCCCATGGGCAGCGGCTTGGTGCGCAAATAGGCGCCAACGCCGACAGCGACTTGAAAACGCCTGGATGCCGGAGCGCCAGCGTGAGCGCTCCGTGGCCACCCATCGAGTGGCCGAAGATGCCGATGCGGTCGGCATCGATGGGTTGCGTCGCCGCGATCAGCGCAAGCAGTTCGTCGATCAGGTAGCTCTCCATGCGCCAGTGCGAAGACCAGGGCGCTTCGGTCGCATCGAGATAGAAGCCGGCGCCGACACCGAAATCCCAGCTCTCACTTTCCCCTTCGACGTTCGCGCCGCGCGGGCTGGTGTCGGGCGCGATCAGCGCGATGCCGAGTTCAGCCGCCTTACGCTGCGCGCCAGCCTTGACCATAAAGGTCTCTTCATTGCAGGTCAGGCCCGCGAGGTACATCACGGCAGGCACCTTGCCGTGCTCGGCTTGGGGCGGCAGGAAGATCGAGAAGCGCATCGGCAAACCGATCTCGATCGATGCGTGTTCGTTGAAACGTTGCACGCCGCCGAAGCAGCGGTGTTCGGACAAGATGCGCAGCGATGGCGCGAGGAGGTTCGAGTCGTTCATGGGTGAAGATTGGGCACCAGTTCGAGCACCGCATCGGCGAACACGCGAGGCGCTTCTTGCGGCATGTTGTGGCCGACGCCCGGCACCAGTCGATGCGAGCGCGGCCCGGTGAATTTTGCGGCGTGCGCCGATGCCGCTGCCGGCTCGCGCACACCGTCGTCGACGCCGTCGAAGGTGATGGCCGGCACGGCGATCGCTGGCTGCGTCGCGAGTCGGCGCTCGATGTAGTCGTAGGCAGGGTCGCCTGACACCAGACCGAAGCGATGCCGATAAGACTGGATCACGACGTCGACGAAATCCGGATGGTCGAACGCGGCCGCACTGCGTTCGAAGGTCGCATCGTCGAAGCTCCAGGTCGGCGACCAGAGCTGCCACAAAAGCCGGGTGATGCTGCGGCGGTCTTTGTCCAGCCCGGCACGACCGCGCTCGCTGTGAAAATAATACTGATACCAGAGCCGGTGTTCCTCCTCCGCCTTGGAGGGCTCCATGCCACTGGCGATGTTCTGAATGTTGTAGCTGTTGAACGAGACAAGTCCGGTACATCGTTCGGGCCACAGCGCCGCAACCACGCACGCCGCCCGACCGCCCCAGTCATAGCCGGCCAGCACGGCGCGCGGAACATGCAGCGCGTTCATCAATGCCAGCAAGTCGGCGCCAAGCGCCGCCTGCTCTCCCGAGCGCGGTGTCGTTGCCTCGAGAAAGCGCGTGGCGCCGTAGCCGCGGAGGTAAGGCACGAAGACATGGCAACCTGCCGCCTCGAGCATCGGTGCTACCTCTGCGTACGTGTGAATGTCATACGGAAAGCCGTGCATCAAGAACACCGGCGGACCGTCCACCGGGCCGGTCTCGAAATAGGCGATGTCGAGTACGCCGGCCTCTATGCGCTTTAACGGTTGCATGGATTGGGTCACAGGCAGGCAAGTCAGTACAGAACGACACCCCGAATCGACTCGCCGCTTTTCATCAGATCGAACCCCTTGTTGATGTCTTCGAGCGGCATGGTGTGGGTGATCAGGTCGTCGATGTTGATCTTGTTCTCCATGTACCAGTCGACGATCTTCGGCACGTCGGTGCGGCCACGCGCGCCGCCGAAAGCAGAGCCTTCCCACTTGCGCCCTGTGACCAGCTGGAATGGCCGGGTGCTGATCTCGGCGCCCGCTTCGGCCACGCCGATGATGATGCTGCGGCCCCAGCCCTTGTGCGTGCATTCCAGTGCCTGGCGCATCACCTTGGTGTTGCCGATGCACTCGAAGCTGTAGTCGGCGCCGCCGTCGGTCAGTTGCACGATGGCGTCGACGATGTTGCCGCCGACCGCCTCGATGTCCTTCGGGTTCAGAAAGTGAGTCATGCCGAACTTGCGCGCCATCGCCTCGCGCTCTGGGTTCAGGTCGACGCCGATGATCTTGTCGGCGCCCACCATCTTCGCGCCCTGGATCACGTTCAGGCCGATGCCGCCCAGGCCGAACACCACCACGTTGGCACCGGCCTCGACCTTGGCGGTGAAGATCACCGCGCCGAGGCCGGTGGTGACGCCGCAGCCGATGTAGCAGACCTTGTCGAAGGGTGCGTCTTCGCGGATCTTGGCCAGCGAAATCTCCGGCACCACCGTGTAGTTGCTGAAAGTCGACGTGCCCATGTAATGAAAGATCGGCTTGCCGTCCATGCTGAAGCGGCTGGTCGCATCGGGCATCAGGCCCTTGCCCTGGGTGCCGCGGATCAGTTGGCACAGGTTCGTTTTGCGCGAGAGGCAAAACTTGCAATGGCGGCACTCGGGCGTATAGAGCGGGATGACGTGGTCGCCCTTTTTGAGGGTCGTGACGCCGGGGCCGACGTCGACCACGATGCCTGCGCCTTCATGCCCGAGGATGGCGGGGAAGATGCCTTCGGGGTCGGCGCCCGACAACGTGTAGTAGTCGGTATGGCAGATGCCGGTGGCTTTGATCTCCACCAGCACTTCGCCGAACTTCGGGCCATCGAGGTCGACGGTTTCTATGGTGAGCGGGGCTCCGGATTTCCAGGCGACGGCGGCTTTGGTTTTCATGGCAGAAGGAGAAAAGTAGTTGAGAGTGGGGGAGCTCGTGCGGAAGCACTTGGGCAGTCAGCCACTATAAGATGCCCGCGACCGGAGCTGCATCCCATGAAAAAAATCCTCGTTTTGAACGGCCCCAATCTCAATCTGCTGGGCACCCGAGAACCGGCGCAATACGGCCATGAAACGCTGGCCGATGTCGAGCGTATGTGCAAGGAGGCGGGCCACAAGCTCGGCGTGGCGGTCGAGTGCCGCCAATCCAATCACGAAGGCCAGTTGATCGACTGGATTCATGAGGCTGGCCAGGAGATTGCCGCTGGCAAAATGATCGGCGTGGTGATGAATCCTGGCGCCTACACGCACACTTCGATCGCGCTACACGACGCTGTCAAGGGCGCGAATGTGACCTTGATCGAGCTGCACATCTCGAACGTCCATGCGCGCGAAGAATTCCGCCATCACTCCTACATTTCGCCGGCAGCGCGCGGCATCATCGTGGGGTTGGGGGTGAAGGGCTATCCGCTGGCGATCGAGGCATTGGTCGGACTCAGCGGCTGAACCATTCAGCGGACGACACATTTAAAAACTTTTGTAACCGCTTGTGCCAAAGTGCACGAATGTTTTTCGCGAGGGCTGGCACTATCGAGGTTGTTTTCGGAAACATTCCGGTACAACTTGATGACAACCCTATCCGACCGTGCACTGCTCGAACGCGCCCTGATTGCTATTGAAGAGGTATTGGGCCGTGTGGACGGCGGGCCGGACCCGCGTCGCCCTGCATCCACTGCGGCTCAGCAAGCGTTGACCATTTGTCTGACCGCGGCTGCAAACCTGGTCGATGCCAGTCAAACGCTGCTTCGCTCACCCGAAGACGAGTCGTCCGACCAGCTCACCCAGGAGTGGCGCGTGCTGATCTCGCACGTCAAAACTGCCAGCCGCTCTGCGCACCAGGCTGCGCTGGTGTTGTCGGCGGAGAAGAACCTGCCATCTGCACAGAGCGGCGGCGTCTACATCGAGACGCCGCACGCTCGCCAGGTGGCACACTGAATGGGTGTGACATGTCCCGCATGCGGGACTGAAAACCGTTCAGTGGCGAAGTTCTGCATCGAGTGCATTGAATCGCTGCCGACGATTTTTGCGGCAACTGAATTGCTGCCGAACCTGCCGCAGCTTTCGCAGGCGCCGCACCGCACCGCCCTTTTTGGCGAGCCTGACGTTCGCGACGATGCTGCGCTGCCTCGGCCCTCAGGGTTCATTGCAGCGCCCAGTGCCGCATCTGCTGCGCCTGCAGCATCAGGGACGGTAATTCCTCGGGAGACACCTCCGATTTCGACCGGTCCACGCCGTACCGCCGAAGCACGCAAGGGCCTATGGGTCAGCGTCGCAGCTTTTGCGATAGCACTCGTCATCGGTGCCGCCGGCTGGCTGGTCGCCGGTGCCGGTGGTTTGTATATCTACGCGTTCGGGCACTCGAGTGCGGGCGCTGAACCTGAGGTGGCAATGGTGACTTCGCCACTTGCCTCGCAGGTTCCTCTTGCGTCGGCTCCGGTGGTTCCGGTGGTTCCGGTGGTTCCTTTATCTCCGCTATCTCAGTTATCTCCGTCTTACCCGTTGGCCCAGCCAGAACCATCGAACGCATCTCCTTTGCCCACGGTTTTACTCCCAGCCTCGGCCGTGGTTACCGCCTTGGTCAACGGCGCGGCACCCAAATCGACAGTGACCCCTACGCCGTCAACAACACTTGCCGCGCCCGTGGCGGTGCGTGCAACCAAGCCGTCCGTCTCTTCGCCGACGCTGGACAGTCGTGGGGCCGCAACGACTACGGTGATCGATCCGAATGCTCAGTGCATCGGCTTGGGATTTTTTGCGGTGTCGCGGTGTATGGTCGTGCAGTGTGCAAAGGCCGAGTACAGCGCGCACGCGTCCTGTGCAGGTGTACGGCAGCAACAACGTCTGATGGAAGAAAAGCGCAACCCGACGATGGCGAACTGAAGTGTGCGCTTGCGGCTTGATCTTCAAGTCTGCCGAGGTGCGACGGCTTTCCAGCTGCGGCTCACTTTGCCTTGACTGTCGACGCTCTCGAGCTGAACGTCGAAACCCCACAACCGCGCCACGTGCTTGAGCACTTCTTCGGCACCTTCGTTCAGCGGCAAGCCATTGCGTTGCGTGTGGCGCAAGGTCAGTGACCGGTCGCCGCGCGTGTTCACGTTCCAGACCTGGATGTCCGGCTCGCGGCAACTGATGTCGTACTGGCGCGCCAGCGATTCACGCAGTGCCTGATAGCCGCTGTCGTCATGGATCGCGGCGACTTCGAGTTCGCTGTCTTTCTCGTGGTCACGGATCGCGAACAGACGGAAATCGCGCATCACCTTCGGGCTAAGGAACTGGCCGATAAAGCTCTCGTCCTTAAAGTTGCGCATCGCGTGGTCGAGCGTCTTGACCCAGTCGCTGCCCGCGATGTCGGGGAACCAGCGGCGGTCTTCTTCGGTCGGCTTTTCGCAAATGCGCCGCAGGTCGGTGAACATCGCGAAGCCGAGTGCGTAAGGATTGATGCCGCTGTACGCACGATGCCCGACCGGCGGTTGATAGATCACGCCGGTGTGTGAACTCAGCCACTCGATCATGAAACCATCGGCCAGCAAGCCACGGTCGTACATGGTGTTGAGCAGGGTGTAGTGCCAAAAGGTCGCCCAGCCCTCGTTCATCACCTGCGTCTGTCGCTGTGGATAGAAGTACTGCGCGACCTTGCGCACGATGCGTACCACCTCGCGCTGCCAAGGCTCCAGCAAAGCAGCGTTCTTCTCGATGAAGTACAGGAGATTTTCCTGCGGCTCGTCCGGAAAGCGCTTGGTCGCAGCGGCTTCGGCGGCCTGGCCCTCGCGCCGCGGCAGCGTGCGCCACAGGTCGTTGATCTGCTGCTGCATGTGCTGCTCGCGCTCGGCGCGCTGCAGACTCTCTTGCGCGAGAGAGCGACGCTGCGGACGACGATATCGATCCACGCCGTAATTCATCAGCGCGTGGCATGAGTCGAGCAACTCTTCAACCGAGTCGACGCCATGCCGCTGTTCGCATTCGGCGATGTAGTGCCGCGCATAGACCAGGTAATCGATGATGGACGACGCATCGGTCCACATCCGGAAGAGGTAGTTGCCCTTGAAGAAGCTGTTGTGCCCGTAAGCCGCGTGCGCAATCACCAGGGCTTGCATCGCCATGGTGTTCTCTTCCATGAGATAGGCGATGCACGGGTCGGAGTTTATGACGATTTCATAGGCCAGCCCCATGTGGCCGCGGCGGTAGTTCTTCTCGGTCAGGATGAACTGCTTGCCGTACGACCAGTGCCTGTAGAGCATCGGCATGCCGACGCTGGCATAGGCGTCCATCATCTGTTCTGCAGTGATCACTTCGAGCTGGTTCGGGTACACGTCGAGACCGAAGCTGCGGGCCGTGCGCGCAATCTCGGTGTGATACAGCTCGATGAGCTCGAAGGTCCAGTCCGAAGGGCTTGGTAGCGGCTGGGCCGCGCGTTCTGTCATTGGTTCGATCAGCAGGTCGGTCATCTGGTGACTCCTTCCTTCTTGAACAGTTCGCGAAAGACGGGGTAGATGTCTTGTGCGTCGGCCACCTTGCGCATCGCGAAGTTTGGCCGTACGCCTTGCAGTTGGGTGTACTCCTGCCAAAGGTTTTGCTCGGCCTGCGCGACTTGTACATAAGCGTAGTAGCGCACCATCGGCAAGATCTTTTCGTCGAGCAGCTGGCGGCAGCGGCCACTGTCCTGGTGCCAGTTGTCGCCGTCGCTGGCCTGCGCGCCATAGATGTTCCACTCACCGCTCGGGTAGCGGGCGCGGATGATTTCGTCCATCAGAACCAGCGCGCTCGACACCACCGTGCCGCCCGTTTCGGTCGCATGAAAGAACTCGTCTTCGGATACTTCTTCAGCCTGCGTGTGATGCCTCAGGAACACGAGATCGATCTTTTCGTAGTGCCGCGTCAAGAACAAATAAAGCAGCATGAAGAAGCGCTTGGACATGTCCTTGCGCGATTCGTCCATTGAGCCCGAGACGTCCATCAGGCAGAACATCACAGCCTTGGCACTCGGCACCGGCGTCTTCACCCGATTGCGGTAGCGCAGATCGATCGGGTCGATGTACGGCACGTGGCGTGCGGTGAGGCGCAGTTCTTCGATCTGCGCCTCGGTCTCTTCGATCTCCTTCTGGACCAAAGACGGCGCCGTGTGCGGATGCGCACGCAATGTCAGCAAGTGCGCTTCGAGGCGGCGCAGCTCTTTGCGTGGCTCGCCGCCGAGCGCAATGCGGCGCGCGAGGGCGCCGCGCATGGAGCGTACGACGTGCAAATTGGTCGGCGAGCCATCGCTGGTAAAGCCGGCACGGTGGCTCTTCCATTCAGGCACTTCAGCAATTTGCGTGCGGATCAGATGCGGCAGTGCAAGGTCTTCGAAGAACGCGTGCATGAACTCTTCTCGGGTAAGGCGGAACACAAAGTCGTCTTCGCCTTCACCGCCGTCGCCAGCTTCACCGCTCCCGCCTCCGCCGCCCGATTGGCCAGGCGGCCGCTTGATGCGGTCACCCTTCAGGTACTCCTGATTGCCCGGGTGCACGTACTCGCGGTTGCCGCCCGGCGCATGTCCGAAGGCCGGCTCGGACACGTCGCGGCGCGGCAGGGTGACGTCTTCACCCTGCGCGAGATCGCGGATGCTTCGGCCGCTGACCGCTTTGCGCACGGCTTCCTGGATTTGCCCGCGATAACGCCTGAGGAAGCGCTCTCGATTGCCGATCGACTTGTTCTTTCCCGACAAACGCCGATCGATGATCTGCTGCAGGATGGCCACTGTTTCGCAACTCCTTGTGCGTTGGAACTGGTAACTCTAGGAACTCTTGCGCACCCTCAAATACCATTCGCACAACAGGCGAACCTGCTTTGCCGTGTAGCCCTTGGCCACCATGCGATCGACGAAGTCCTCGTGCTTTTTCTGCTCGTCGGCACTGCTTTTGGTGTTGAAGCTGATGACGGGCAAGAGTTCTTCGGTGTTGGAAAACATCTTCTTTTCGATGACCGCGCGCAGCTTTTCGTAACTGGTCCATGCCGGGTTGCGTCCCGCATTGCCTGCCCGCGCACGCAGCACGAAGTTGACGATCTCGTTGCGGAAATCTTTCGGGTTGCCGATGCCTGCTGGCCGCTCGATCTTCTCGAGTTCGCCGTTGAGCGACGCGCGATCGAACACTTCGCCCGTGTCGACGTCGCGGTATTCCTGGTCTTGAATCCAGTAGTCGGCGTAGGTCACGTAGCGGTCGAAGATGTTCTGCCCGTACTCGCTGTAGCTCTCGAGATAGGCGGTCTGGATTTCCTTGCCGATGAACTCCGCATAGCGCGGCGCCAGCAGTTCCTTGATATAGCTGATGTACTTTTGCTCGACCTCGGCGGCGAACTGTTCGCGCTCGATCTGTTGCTCGAGCACATACATCAAGTGCACCGGGTTGGCCGCAACTTCGGTGCTGTCGAAGTTGAATACCTTCGAGATGATCTTGAACGCGAAGCGGGTCGAAACACCGCTCATGCCTTCGTCGACGCCGGCGTAGTCGCGGTACTCCTGCAACGACTTGGCCTTGGGGTCGGTGTCTTTCAGGTTGTCGCCGTCATAGATCTGCATCTTGCTGAAGATGCTCGAGTTCTCTGGCTCCTTCAAACGCGTGAGCACAGACAACTGCGCCATCATGCGAAGCGTGCCCGGCGCGCATGGTGCAGCGGCCAGAGACGAGTTGCGCACCAGCTTTTCGTAGATCTTGATTTCTTCGGAGGCGCGCAAGCAGTAGGGCACCTTGACGATGTAGATCCGGTCGAGAAAAGCTTCGTTGTTCTTGTTGTTGCGGAAGGCCTTCCACTCGCTCTCGTTGCTGTGAGCCAGCACGATGCCATCGAACGGAATGGCGCCAAAACCTTCGGTGCCTTTGAAGTTGCCTTCTTGCGTCGCGGTGAGCAGCGGGTGTAGCACCTTGATGGGCGCCTTGAACATTTCCACGAACTCGAGCAGACCCTGATTGGCCAAACACAGGCCGCCAGAATACGCGTACGCATCGGTGTCGTCCTGCGCGAAGGTTTCAAGTTTGCGAATGTCGACTTTGCCGACGAGCGACGAGATGTCCTGATTGTTTTCGTCGCCTGGCTCGGTCTTGGCAACGGCCACTTGCCTCAGCACCGATGGGTAGCGCTTGACGACCTTGAATTTCCGGATGTCGCCGCCGAATTCTTCGAGCCGCTTGACGGCCCATGGCGACAGGATTCGGTTCAGGTAGCGGCGCGGAATGCCATATTCCTTTTCGAGGATCTCGCCGTCTTCGGTTGCATCGAAAAGGCCAAGAGGGGTCTCGTTGACCGGCGAGCCTTGAATGGCATAGAACGGCACATGTTCCATGAGTTGCTTGAGCCGCTCTGCAATGGAGCTCTTGCCGCCGCCAACGGGGCCGAGCAGGTACAGGATCTGTTTCTTTTCTTCGAGCCCTTGTGCAGCATGGCGGAAGTACGACACCACCTGCTCGATGGCTTCCTCCATGCCGTAGAACTCTTTGAACGCCGGATAGATCTTGAGGACCTTGTTGGCAAAGATTCGAGACAGGCGCGAGTCATTGCGTGTGTCGACCATCTCGGGCTCGCCGATGGCCATGAGCATCCGCTCTGCAGCGGTGGCATACGCAATAGGCTCGCGTTTGCAGATGTCGAGGTAGTCCGATAGCGACAGGACTTCCTCGCGTGTGCGTTCGTAGCGGGCGGCATAACTGCTTATCACATCCATAGAACACCTCCATCGAGTGAGCGAAAACACTGCACGGTCTGACCGTACTGCACATAAAGCTTCAATCGGCCTACCGGTGGTCCGAAATGCGGGGCTGCGCAGAAAAAACTTCGTCGCCAAATCCGTTCAATCAGCTTAAAGCAAAGTGCGCGGCCGCAGGGGGAGACCGCTGCGGACACCTTGATTACGAAGTGCACGTGTTGTGAAAAGTTCCGCGCCGACGAAGCAGAGCGTCTCCGAAACGAGACAGCCGACTTCGCTATGAGCACATAAAAAAAGCGGCCTCTGGGGCCGCTTGCATCTGTTCGATTAACTAAAGAACTCTTTTGCCTTGTCGATCCAGCCTTTGTCCGTAGGGCTGTGCTTGTCGCCTCCTTTTTTAAGCGACTCGTCGAGCTCTTTGAGCAACTTGCGTTGGTGCTCGGTGAGCTTCACCGGCGTCTCGACGCGCACATGGCAGTACAGGTCGCCTGGGTAACTGGAACGCACGCCTTTGATGCCCTTGCCACGCAGCCGGAACTGCTTGCCGCTTTGCGTGCCGTCTGGGATGTCGATGGCGGCTGCACCCTTCAAGGTCGGCACCTTGATCTCGCCACCCAGTGCTGCTGTGGTCACAGGCACGGGCACGACGCAATGCAGATCGTCGCCGTCGCGCTCGAACAACTCGTGCTTCTTCAGGCGGATCTCGATGTACAGGTCCCCCGGCGGGCCGCCGTTGGTGCCCGGTTCCCCGTTGCCGGTGCTGCGGATGCGCATGCCATCGTCGATGCCCGAAGGGATCTTGACCTCGAGCGTCTTGTTGTTTTTGATCTTGCCCTGGCCTTGACACACAGCGCAGGGTTCCGGGATGAGCTTGCCTGTGCCGTGACAGGTTGGGCATGTTTGCTGCACGCTGAAGAAGCCTTGTCGCATCTGCACCGCGCCGGCCCCGTGGCAAGTGGTACACACAATCGGCTTGGTGCCGGCCTTGGCGCCGCTGCCATGGCACGTGCCGCACTCGTCCCAGCTCGGAATGCGGATCTGTGCTTCCTTGCCCTCGGCCGCTTCTTCCAGCGTGACTTCCATCGCATAGCTCAGGTCACCACCACGAAACACCTGGCGCCCTCCGCTGGTGCGCCCGCGCGCACCGCCGAACACGTCGCCGAAGATGTCGCCGAAGGCCTCCGCGAAGCCACCGAAGCCTTCTGCGCCCGGACCGCCGCGCATGTTGGGGTCGACGCCAGCAAAACCGTGCTGGTCGTAAGCCGCGCGCTTCTGGCTGTCCGACAGCATTTCATAGGCTTCTTTTACCTCCTTGAACTTGTCCTCGGCAGCCTTGGTGGTGTCGCCGTGATTTCGGTCAGGGTGGTGCTTCATCGCAAGCTTGCGATAAGCCTTCTTGATTTCTTCCTCGTTGGCGTTCTTGGGAACGCCGAGGGTTTCGTAGTAGTCGCGTTTGGTGGCCATGGGCGGATTCGCAGGGTTCGCCGGGTCGGCGGGATCGGTTGTACGGCGGGGTGCTTGAAGCGGAAAAGGCTGGACCACCCGCTAAGGTGATCCAGCCCGGATTTCCGCGCAGATCAGGGCAACAAGATCAGCCCTTCTTCACTTCCTTGACTTCGGCGTCGACGACGTTGTCGTCAGCCGGTGCGCTTGCCGCTTGCGGGCCAGGCGCTGCGCCACCGTCAGCACCGGCTGCGGCTTGCGCTTCGGCATACATCTTTTCGCCGAGCTTTTGGCTCGCGGTCATCAGTGTGTTGGTCTTATCTTCGATCAACGTCTTGTCTTCGCCCTTGAGCGCTTCTTCGACGTCTTTGATGGCAGCTTCGATGGATTCCTTTTCTCCGGCTTCGAGCTTGTCGCCATGCTCGGCCAGCGACTTCTTCACACTGTGTGCCATCGCTTCGCCCTGATTGCGTGCCTGCACGATCTCCAGTTTTTTCTTGTCGTCTGCCGCGTTGAGTTCAGCGTCCTTCACCATCTTCTGGATCTCGTCTTCGCTCAAACCAGAGTTCGCCTTGATCGTGATCTTGTTTTCCTTGCCGGTGCCCTTGTCCTTGGCGCCGACATGCAGGATGCCGTTAGCGTCGATGTCGAAGCTCACCTCGATCTGAGGCGTGCCACGTGCTGCGGACGGGATTCCTTCGAGGTTGAACTCGCCCAGCGCCTTGTTGCCAGAAGCGATCTCGCGTTCACCCTGGAACACCTTGATGGTCACTGCCGGCTGGTTGTCTTCGGCGGTCGAGAAGGTCTGCGCGAACTTGGTTGGGATGGTCGTGTTCTTCACGATCATCTTGGTCATGACGCCGCCCATGGTCTCGATGCCGAGCGACAGCGGGGTCACGTCGAGCAGCAGCACATCCTTGCGGTCGCCGGAAAGCACCTGGCCCTGAATGGCGGCACCGACGGCTACGGCTTCATCGGGGTTTACGTCCTTGCGCGGCTCCTTGCCGAAGAACTCCTTGACCTTCTCTTGCACCTTGGGCATGCGGGTCATGCCGCCGACCAAAATGACGTCGTTGATGTCGCTCACGCTGATGCCGGCGTCCTTGATAGCCAAGCGGCACGGCGCGATGGTGCGCTCGATCAGCTCGTCGACCAGGCTTTCGAGCTTGGCGCGGCTGAGCTTGATGTTCAGGTGCCTCGGACCCGATGCATCGGCTGTCACGTAGGGCAGGTTGATGTCGGTCTGCGCGCCGTTCGACAACTCGATCTTGGCCTTCTCTGCGGCTTCTTTCAGGCGCTGGAGTGCGAGTACGTCCTTGCCCAGATCGACGCCTTGTTCCTTCTTGAACTCGGCAATGATGTATTCGATGATTCGCTGGTCGAAGTCTTCGCCGCCCAAAAAGGTGTCGCCGTTGGTGGCGAGCACTTCGAACTGTTTTTCTCCATCAACATCGGCGATTTCGATGATCGACACGTCGAAGGTGCCGCCGCCCAGGTCATACACGGCGATCTTGCGGTCGCCCTTGTCGGTACGGTCGAGGCCGAATGCCAGCGCGGCCGCGGTCGGCTCGTTGATGATGCGCTTGACGTCCAGACCGGCGATACGGCCGGCATCCTTGGTGGCTTGACGCTGGGCGTCGTTGAAGTAAGCCGGCACCGTGATCACGGCTTCGGTGACTTCCTGGCCGAGATAGTCTTCGGCGGTCTTTTTCATCTTGCGCAGGATTTCAGCCGAAATCTGCTGGGCCGCGAGCTTCTTGTCGCGCACCGAGATCCAGGCGTCGCCGTTGTCGGCCTTGACGATCTGGTACGGCATCATGCCGATGTCCTTCTGGACTTCCTTTTCGTCGAACTTGCGGCCGATCAGGCGCTTGACGGCATACAGGGTGTTCTTCGGGTTGGTGACCGCTTGCCGCTTGGCAGGCGCGCCGACCAGGATCTCGCCATCTTCCTGATACGCGATCACGGACGGCGTGGTGCGCGCGCCTTCCGAATTCTCGATCACTTTCGGCTTGCCGCCTTCCATGATGGCGACGCATGAATTGGTGGTGCCCAGGTCGATGCCGATGATGATACCCATGATGATTTCCCTTAAATAACGATATTGATGATCGAGGTGTAAATACTGGTGTAGGTCTTGTAAAGAATTACTGGAACATTCATTCCGGTTGCTCTTGATATGCGGAGAAAAATGTCGCTTTCAAGCATGACGTTCGAGATTTTTTCTCTGCGACGCAACCGGCAGGCGCCGTTATCTGCGAATAAACCGGCTCGCTCAGCCGGCGACCGTTACCAGCGCAGGGCGCAGCAATCGATCCGAAATCATGTAGCCTTTTTGCAGCACGCTGACGATGGTATTGGCGTCCTGCGCCGCCGGTACCATCGAAATTGCCTGGTGCTTCATCGGGTCGAGTTTTTCCCCCGGTTGCGGATTGACTTCCACCAGGCGATTCTTTTCGAAGGCCGAGCTCAGCTGGCG
>JANXTS010000065.1 GCA_025352265.1 Variovorax sp.
TCGTGGAACGCTCGGCCGGACTGTTCATGGCGCGACCCCGCGTACTCTCAACGTCTCTTGCATGGCGAGCACGCCGGCGCCGATCAAACCGCCTTGCGTGCCGAGCGGTGCGTACTGGATTTCCAGGTGCCGTGTCGACAAGGCGAGGGAGCGCTGGTAAACGCTCTGCCGCACCGAGGCCAGAAAGAGAGGGCCGATGCGCGTGATGCCGCCGCCGATGAATACATGCGATGGATTGAAGAAGTTGACGACCGATGCCAGCATCTGGCCGATCAGGCTACCAGCGCGCTGGATGATTGCGTTGGCGGCAGCGTCGCCTTCGCGGCTGGCGTGGCCTACGTCGAACGCTTCAATGGTTCCGTGCGCAAGCAGGCATTCGGCCAGCGCGGCGCTTTGGCCCGCCTCTGCCGCCGCCACGGCCATACGCGTGATCGCCGGCCCGGCTGCCATCACTTCGACGCATCCAAGATTGCCGCAATGGCAGCGCGGGCCCTCCTGATCGACGCAGATGTGGCCGACGTCGCCCGCCGAACCCGTGGCACCGCGGTACACCTCGCCGTGGCACACGATGCCGCAGCCGATGCCGGTGCCGACCTTGATCACCAGAAAGTTGGAAATCGAGCGTTGCAGGCGCCAGAGTTCACCGAGCGCCATGAGGTTGACGTCGTTGTCGACGAAAACGGGTGCAGCATAGTCTGCGCGCAGGTAGTCACGGATCGAGAAGCTGTCCCATGCTGGCATCAACGGCGGGTTGACCAGCTGACCGTCCTCGAAATTAACTGGGCCAGGCACACCGATGCCAATGCCGATCACATCTTTGGCACTATGACCGCATCGGGTGAGCAGCTCTCGCATCAAGCTGCGCACGCGAGCCAGCAAGACGCCGGGGCCATCGCGCACATCGGCCGGCTCCGAGTGGTGGGCCATCACCGTGAGGTCGGGCCGCAGCACCGCCACGTCGATACTGGTCGCACCGATATCGACGCCGATGAGAACGCCAAGGGCGATGCTGAGTTGAAGATTTTCGGCGCGGCGACCACCCGAAGACTTCTGCAAACCCGACTCGGCCAGCAGACCTTGGTCGACGAGCCCGGCGATCAACGCATTGCCCTTGCTCTTGGAGAAGCCAAGGCGCTCTGCCATGCCATGGCGCGAACCGCCGGTCGACCAGAAAGTCGTCTCCAGCAGTTGCATCTCGTCGGCGGTGAGTGCGCTCCAACGTGCCAAGCGTCGTATCTCCATGTCTCGTTGCGCCGGTCTTGTCGCCAGCGAAAGCGAATACTAGAGGCGGAGCTTCAGCCAGACAAGGCTGAACTTCGGATATCTTTAGTTCGAAGTGGTCGGACGGGGAATCGTCCGCTTCAGCACGAAAAAGCCACCCTAAGGTGGCTCGATATCGGGTGCGTGTCAGGACTATTTCTTGTCGCGGTACTTGCGCAACGCCGCGAGCTGCGCCGCCATTACGACCAACTCCGACTGCGCCATCGCGATGTCGATGTCGGTCTTCGCGTTCTTGAGCGCTTCTTCGGCAGCGGCCTTGGCGACGTTCGCCTTTTCGTCGTCAAGGTCCTTGCCGCGAATAGCGGTGTCGGACAACACGGTGACCGAGTGCGGCTGCACTTCGAGAATACCGCCGGCCACAAAGACGAACTCTTCGCCGCCGTCGGCCGTCTCGATGCGCACGGCGCCGGGGCGAATACGCGTGATCAGCGGTGTGTGGCGCGGAAAGATGCCGAGCTCACCGGATTCACCGGGCAGCGCGACGAATCTGGCTTCACCCGAGAAGATTAATTCTTCTGCGCTGACCACATCCACATGAATAGTGCCTGCCATGGTGATTCCTTGTTAAGCGACCTTCTTGGCCTTTTCGAACGCCTCGTCGATGCCGCCCACCATGTAGAACGCTTGTTCTGGCAGGTGGTCAGCTTCGCCGTTAACGATCATCTTGAAACCACGGATGGTCTCGGCCAGCGGCACGTATTTACCTGGTGTTCCCGTAAACACTTCCGCCACATGGAACGGTTGTGAGAAAAAGCGCTGAATCTTGCGGGCGCGAGCCACCGCGAGCTTGTCGTCGGGGGCCAGTTCGTCCATGCCCAGAATCGCAATGATGTCGCGCAGTTCCTTGTAACGCTGCAGCATGCCCTGCACGGCGCGAGCCGTGTTGTAGTGCTCCTCACCAACCACGTTGGGGTCGAGCTGGCGTGAGGTCGAATCAAGCGGGTCCACAGCAGGGTAGATGCCGAGCGAAGCGATGTCACGCGACAGCGCGACGGTCGAATCCAGGTGGGCGAAGGTGGTGGCAGGCGACGGATCGGTGTAATCGTCGGCTGGCACATAAACGGCCTGAATCGAGGTGATCGAGCCGACCTTGGTCGAAGTGATCCGCTCTTGCAAACGGCCCATCTCTTCAGCCAGCGTCGGCTGGTAGCCCACGGCGGAAGGCATACGGCCCAGCAGTGCCGACACCTCGGTTCCGGCCAGCGTGTAGCGGTAGATGTTATCGACGAAGAACAGCACGTCGCGGCCTTCGTCGCGGAACGATTCGGCGATGGTCAGCCCAGTCAGCGCCACTCGCAAACGGTTGCCCGGTGGCTCGTTCATCTGTCCGTAGACCATGGCCACTTTTGACTCCTCGAGGTTCTCGAGGTTCACGACGCCGGAGTCGGCCATCTCGTGATAAAAGTCGTTGCCTTCACGCGTACGTTCGCCCACGCCCGCGAACACCGACACGCCCGAGTGGGCCTTGGCGATGTTGTTGATGAGTTCCATCATGTTCACGGTCTTGCCCACGCCGGCGCCGCCGAAAAGGCCCACTTTGCCGCCCTTGGCGAAGGGACAGATCAGGTCGATCACCTTGATGCCGGTTTCCAGCAGGTCTTGCGACGGCGACAGTTCGTCGTACGCAGGCGCCTTGCGGTGGATCGATGCGGTGAGTTCCTGGCTGACCGGACCGCGTTCATCGATGGGCGCGCCGAGCACGTCCATGATGCGGCCGAGCGTGGCTTTGCCGACCGGCACCGTGATGGGCGCGTTGGTGTTGGTCACGATCAGGCCGCGGCGCAGGCCGTCGGACGAACCCAGCGCAATGGTGCGCACGATGCCGTCGCCGAGCTGCTGCTGGACTTCGAGCGTCAGCGCGCTGCCGGCGAACTTGAGCGCGTCGTAAATCTTCGGCATCTGGTCACGTGGGAATTCCACGTCGACCACGGCGCCGATGCATTGAACGATCTTGCCTTCTGCGATTGCTTGAGCCATGTGTGCTCCGATAAAAGTTGTTTGTTTGAGAACGTCGACTGAAGCGCTGAGAGTTAAACGCCGGCGGCGGCTGCCGCACCTGCGACGATCTCGGACAGTTCTTTGGTGATGCCGGCCTGACGCGTCTTGTTGTAGATCAGCTTCAACTCGCCGATTACGTTACCCGCGTTGTCGGTCGCTGCCTTCATCGCGACCATGCGCGCCGAATGCTCCGACGCCATGTTCTCGGCGACAGCCTGGTACACCAAAGATTCGACGTAGCGCACCAACAGTTCGTCGATTACGCTCTGTGCATCGGGCTCGTAGATGTAGTCCCACGAATGCGCACCCGGCTCGGTTTGAAGCGAGTCGGCAGCCAGTGGCAGCAACTGTTCCACCAGTGGCTCTTGCTTGATGGTGTTGATGAACTTCGTGTAGCACAGGTACACCGTCGAGATCTTGCCTTCGGCGTAAGCGTCGAGAAGTGTCTTGACCGGACCGATGAGCTTGTCGAGGTGCGGCACGTCACCCAGATGGGTCACGTGCGCCACTACGCGCGCGCCGATGCGATTCAAAAAGCCCAGGCCCTTGCTGCCGATCGCGACCGACTCGATGGCGATGCCGGCGTTTTGTGCCTCGCGCAGCTTCACCGTCACCGCTCGCAGCAAGTTAGTGTTCAAGCCGCCGCACAAGCCCTTGTCGCTCGTCACGATGATGAAGCCGACCGCCTTGGCCTCGTTCGTCTTCATGAACGCGTGCGTGTATTCCGGGTTCGCCTTACCGAGATTGGCCGCAATGTTGCGGATTTTTTCGCTGTAGGGGCGAGCGGCGCGCATGCGTTCCTGCGCCTTGCGCATCTTGGAAACCGAGACCATTTCCATGGCCTTGGTGATCTTCTTGGTGTTTTCCACCGACTTGATCTTGCCGCGGATTTCCTTACCTGCTGCCATGTCAATTCCTTGTCGTCAGGTCGATCGGGGCGATCAGGCGAACGACTTCTTGAAAGCAGTGACCGCGGCCGTCAATTCGGCTTCCGCTTCCTTGTCGAGCGCCTTGGCTTTCTCGATCTTGTCGAGCAGCGGGGCGTAGCTCGACTTCAGGAATTGATGCAGTCCATGTTCGAACGGCAGCACCTTCTTGATCTCGAGATCGTCCATGAAACCCTTGTTCACGGCGAATAGCGTCGCACCCATCAACGAAACGGGTAGAGGGCTGTATTGCGCCTGCTTGAGCAGTTCAGTCACGCGCGCACCACGGTCGAGTTGCTTACGGGTAGCTTCATCGAGGTCGGACGCGAATTGCGCGAACGCGGCCAGCTCGCGGTATTGCGCCAAGTCGGTACGAATACCGCCCGAGAGGCTTTTGATGATCTTTGTCTGTGCAGCCGAACCGACGCGCGACACCGAGATGCCCGCGTTGATAGCGGGGCGTATACCGGCATTGAAGAGATTCGTCTCCAGAAAAATCTGGCCATCGGTAATCGAGATCACGTTGGTCGGCACGAACGCGGACACGTCGCCGGCTTGTGTCTCGATGATTGGCAGCGCCGTCAGTGAACCGGTCTTGCCCTTGACTGCACCCTTGGTGAAGTCCTCGACATATTTTTCATTCACGCGAGCGGCTCGCTCGAGCAGGCGGCTGTGAAGATAGAACACGTCGCCGGGGTAGGCTTCGCGGCCTGGTGGCCGACGCAGCAGCAGCGACACCTGGCGGTAGGCCACGGCCTGCTTGGAAAGGTCGTCGTACACGATCAGCGCGTCTTCTCCGCGGTCACGGAAATACTCGCCCATGGTGCAGCCCGAGTAGGCCGACACGTACTGCATAGCTGCCGACTCAGAGGCGGTAGCGGCCACCACAATGGTGTATTCCATAGCGCCGGCTTGCTCCAGCGAACGCACCACGTTCTTCACAGACGATGCTTTTTGACCGATCGCAACGTAGATACAG
>JANXTS010000070.1 GCA_025352265.1 Variovorax sp.
CCGCGTGATCGGCCTGCACAGCGAAGACCTGCGCCGCATCCCCAACGTGATCGCCATCGCTGCCGAGACCGCCAAGGTCACTGCCACGCTCGGGGCCCTGCGCACCGGCGTGATCGACACGCTGGCGACGACGGCGAGCAACGCGATGGCGGTGCTGCATCTGGATGAGGCGACGCGGCGGGTCGGGTAGGAGGTGAAGTAGGGCAACCCGGATGCGGGCCGCATCGAAGTGAAAAGCCCTTTGATCGATCTCGCAAACGCCCGTTCAACGACTCAGCGTCTTGCGAAACTTCTCCGCCTCCCAATTCGCCAACCCCAGCGCCTCTTCGGCCGGCAAGTAAAGCGGCTCCGGGCTGTCGGGCAAGCGTTGCAGCACATCGGCCAAGCAGACCAGCATCTCGTGGGCGGCTTCGGGAAGGTCGTCGCGGGTCAGCACGCCACGACCAGGGACGGCGATGTACGGTGGCGGATTGGTCAGGGCGCGCTGGAGGCGCAGCCAGGTCGACAGCGCGGCCTCGTTGGCGGCGTCCTGTGCGTCGAGTGACGCGGCCATGGCTTCGGGCGCCACGGTCAGCTCGTGGCCGAGAAACACCACATGGTCGGGGTACAGCCCGCCGCGCCGTGCGCGCGCCAGGTTGAGCGGGTCGGTGGCGACGGCATGGCAGCGCGCGTTGGCGGGCAACTGCCAGCCGGTGTCGTGCGCAATGCGCACCAGCGTCGAGACATCCGCTTCAAGGGCAGCGCGCACCGGGCGGCGCAGGCGGTCGATGACGGCTTGCAAAACCTGTTCGGCGGCGGCCACGGTATCGGCGCCGACCACCAGGCCGTGGTTGCCCATCAGCAAGACGTCGACGGCGGTGGTCTGCATTAGCGCGGCGACGACGCGGGTCAACGGCAGGCCGGGGCGTTCATAGTCGACCCAGCCCCAGTCGAGCCCTTCGAGCGCTGCTGCCAGGTGGGCCTGCACGTCGGGCAGCACGGCCCAGGCAATGACATCGACCGCGTGCACGTGCAGCACGATGCGGTGCGGCATTAGTGCATGCAGCGTGGTCTCGATGGAGGGGCGGAGGCCGGGCGGTGCCAGCGTGCTCAGCAGGGCAGGGCCGACCGGATCGACTTCATTGGCGGCCACGCGTGCGCGCACCTGTGACAGCGCGACCGGCGCGAACAGCGGCCGCGTCAGCGCGTCGCGCAGCCACAGCCCGGAGCCCTTGACCCACAAGGTGTCGCCGTCCTTGACCGAGGTGTTGCCGCCGGCCGCCTGAATCAACAGCGGGTCGTTGCCGATGCGTTGCGAGGCTTCGGCCAGAGCCTGGACGACAGGGGGGTAGGCGAGGTCGGTCATGGTGATGTGTGCAGGTTGAAGGTAGGTGACGGCAAGCGTCGGCGGCGGGCTGAGGCGGCGGTGACCCGGGTCACCACCGCAGCGTGTCGAGTGCCCAGGTGGGGGCAGGAGCGCCGTGCGATTCGGGCAAGGCGAGCAGATCGGCCAGCAGTTGTTCGCGGGTCAGTGGGCGGGCGTCGGCCGATGCAGCTGTTCGCACCCGTGGAGTGGAGGTCGCGCCGGCATCGAGCGCTTCAAACGCCGCGCCATGCAGTCCGCCCGCGATAAAGCAGGTGTCGAAGCCCGCCCCGGCGCCACCCTTGATGTCGTGCTCGAGCGAGTCGCCGACAGCGCAGATGCGTCGGGCGCCCAGCGCCTGCAGTCGCTCGTGGCAGGCTGCGTAGATCAACGGGTACGGCTTGCCGACCCAGACCACCGCGCCACCCAGTGCTTCATACAAGGCAGCCAATGCGCCGCTGCTCGGCTCGTTGCCGCGTGGTGTCAGTCGCTCCCGGTCCGGGTTGGCGCAGACCAGCATCAGGCCTCGGCTGGCGGCTTGTTCCAGCAAGCCATGCCGATCGTGCGGCTGCATCGCATCGGGCAGGCTGGCCAGCAGCATGAAGTCGGCCTGGGCGACATCGGCAACGGGCTGCAGCGTCAAGCCATCGATCATTGGCGCGTCGTCGGCCGGGTTGAGCAGCAGCACGCGGGTGCCGAGCGCGGACCAGGGCGCACGGTCACGTCGCTGCAGCATCTGCCAGGTGACTTCGCCGGAGCTCAGCACGCTGTCGTACAGATCGGGCGTCACGCCGAAACGTGCCAGCCGCTCGGCGTTGTGGGCCGCGCGCTTGCCGGAATTGCTCAGCACCATCACGTGTTTGCCCGTGGCGCGCAACCGACGCAGCGCCTCGGCGACGCCCGGGTAGGGGCGCTGGCCGTCGTGCAGCACGCCGAACTGGTCGAGTACGAAGCCGTCGTAGTGCTCGGCCAGGGTGGCCAGGCCCTGTAGCCATACCGTCATGGTTGCGCTCCCCCAACGGGCTCGGGCGCTGCACCCTGCCACGCGCCGTCGCGCGCCAGCAAGGCCGTGCCGTAGGCCGCGTCGTCGTGTGGCGGAAGCGCCATCGTCGCGCCAAGGCGCTGTTCGCGGATGCGTGTCCAGGCGGTGTTTCCTGCGCCGCCGCCGACCGTGAAGACGCGCTGCGGATACGGCGCACCGAGGTCGGCGATGCGTTGGTAAGCCAGCTGTTCGATGCCGGACACGCCTTCCAGCAGGCCCTGAAAGAACTGCACATCGTCCGGCGGACGTGGCGTGACGCGGCTGCACAGGGCCGGGTCGTTGATCGGAAAACGCTCGCCCGGCGCCGGCAGCGGGTAGTAGTCGAGGCCGGTCGGCTGCTCGGGTCGCAGCGCCGGCGTCAACGCGGTCATGCGCGCCACATCGAAGTGCGCCAGCAGCGCTGCGCCGCCGCTGTTGGAGGCACCGCCGGGCAGCCACAACTCGCCGAGGCGGTGGCTGTAGATACCGAATTGCGGCGCGAACACCGGCGTGGCGCTGAGCACCTTAACCACCAGCGTGGTGCCGAGAGAAGTCACGGCATCGCCGACCTCGCGTGCGCCGGTCGCCAGAAAGGCAGCGACGCCATCGGTGGTGCCGGCGACGATCAGCACCTCGGTCGGCAAGCCGAAGCGCTGGGCGAGGGCGGGCGCGATGCGGGCCATCGGCGTGCCGGGCCGTCGCACGCGGGGCAGCCAGTCGCGCCGCACCGCCAGCGCGTCCATCCACGCCGGCCATTGTTCGCGCACCGGGTCGTAACCCAGCTTGAGCGCGTTGTTGCTGTCGCTCCAGCCAAAGCGGTTGCCGAGCTGACCGGCGATCCAGTCGGCCTGGTGCAGCAAGTGCGTGCCGACTGGCACTTCGCGCTGCAGCCGCAGCATGCGGGCCAACGGTGAACTGGCGCCATGCGCCGCCGATTCGGGCGGCGCGTGGCGGGCTATTTGTGCGGCCTCGGGCGCGCACGACGCGTCGTTGTACATCCAGCCCAAGGACAGTGCGTTGCCCTTGGCGTCACTGACCAGCACCGTGCCTGAGGTGCCGTCCACGGCGATGGCGCGCACCCGATGCGCCGGCACTTGCAGCAGCAGCGCAGACAGGGCTTGCTGCACGGCGTTCCACCACAGCGCCGGGTCTTGCCGCCGCGCCGCGCCATCGGCCAGCGCGACCGCCATCGGCACGCCGGCCTGGCCATGCTGCACGCCAGCGTCATCGATGGCGACCGCGCGCACGCCGGAGCTGCCGATGTCGATGCCGATGAAGAGCGCCGCAGTTGCGGTATCAGGGTCTGAAGTGGCCTGCAGCGAGCGCATGTCGATCATGCTTCCGGCGTTTGCGCGTTGGCGCCGTAGCTCTTGAACTTTTCCAGCACCCGGTCCATTTCGGCACCATCGAGCAGCACCGGCCCGCCGGTCATCAAGGCCAACAGGTACTGCTGCGACAAGGTCTCGACCTCGACCGCGAGGTTGAAGGCGCCCGGCAGATCGGTGGCCAGCGCGATCAGGCCGTGGTTGCCGAGCAGACAAGCGCGGCGCTCGTGCAATGCGGCGAGCGCGTGCTGCGACAACGCCTCGGTGCCATAGGTGGCGTAGGGCGCGCAGCGGATGTCATGGCCACCAGCGATCGCCACCATGTAATGAAACGGCGGGATCGCCCGGCGCTGAGTGGCCAGTGCGGTGGCGTTCATCGGGTGCGCGTGCACCACGGCGCCGGCATCCGGCCGCGCCGCATAGATGTCTCGGTGAAAGCGCCATTCCGACGAGGGCTTGAGCGGGCCGGTCCAGCTACCGTCGAGCGCCATGCGGGCGATCTGTTCCGGCTGCAACACCGTGTAATCGACACCGCTCGGCGTGATCAACAGCCCAGCGAAATCGTCCTCGCGAAAGCGCACGCTGATGTTGCCCGAGGTGCCGATCGACAGCCCCGCCGGTGCAAAACGGCGGCAGTGGTCGACGATCGATTGGCGCAAGGCGGATTCGGTCATGGCGTGCCCTCGGAAGTAGCGGGAGAGGGCCCTGCGCCGGTCGTGGCGTGGGACTTCGGGGTTGTCGTGGCTGTCGTCAAAGGAGGGGCAGGATGGGCAGGAAGGGGCGTTTTGACATCGCCTGTCGCCGCGTCCAGCGCAGCCCGTTCGGCCTGGATCAGCAGCGCGTAATCCTGCAATTGCGCTTGCATGTCGTCATCCGACCAACCCAAATAGGGCGCAATCAGGGCCGCTGCCATCGGCGCCAGCGCCAACCCGCCGTCGGCCAGTTCGATCGACAGATGGGTGCGGCGCACCATCACATCGGCCAGCGTTTGCGCACCTTCGGCCGTCACGGCCAGCACCAGTTCGGCCGCCAGGTAATGCGGCGCGCCGGGCAAGGGCAGGCCCAGCGTCGGCTCGGCCTCGGCCAGCGTGATCAGGTCGCGCACGCGGTCGCCATGGCGCTGCAACAGGCGCTCGGCATCGACCGCGCGCAGGCCGAAGCGCTGCGCCAGTTGCGGCCCGCTGGCACGCACCGCGGCCCAGTCGTCGGCGCCCAGCAATGGCAGCTTGGCGGTGCGCGACGGGGTGGTCAACCCGAGCGGGGCGATGGCTGCATCGACCGCGTCGGCCGCCATGCGCCGGTAGGTCGTGTACTTGCCGCCGACGATGGTGGTCAGGCCGGGCGGACCGGCGATCACGGCGTGGTCACGCGACAAGGCCGAGGTGGTGTCGGCCGCCGGAGCGCCCGCCACCACGACCGGTTTGAGCAGCGGGCGCAGCCCGGCATAGGTGCCCAGCACATCGGCCCGCGTCACCTTGCGCGCCAGATACTGGTTCAGGTTGTCGAGCAAATAGTCGACGTCGGCGGGCTCGGCCACCGGCTGGGTCTTGCCGCCGCGCCACGGCGTGTCGGTGGTGCCGACCAGCCAGTAGCCGTACCAACGGCGCGCGATGATCACCGAGTCGGTGGCGCGCGCCAGGATGCCGGTGTCGGCCGAGATCGCCTCGGCGCGCAGCAGCACATGCACGCCCTTGGCTGCTTGCACGCTGAAGGTGTGGGCGCCGGCCAGTTGCTGCACCTCGTCAGACCAGACGCCGGTGGCGTTGACGATGGCGCGGGCCCGCAGCGTGTGTGGCACGCCGCTCAGGCGGTCGCGCAGCACCACGCCGGTCACGGCGTCGCCGTGCTTCAAAAACTCCACGACCGGCGCCCGCGTGATGACATGCGCGCCGAGCCCGGCCGCCGTGCGCACCACCGCCAGCGTGTGGCGCGCGTCGTCCATCAATGCGTCGTAATACTGGATGCCACCGACCACGCGGGTCTCGTCGATCGACGGAAAGTGCGCCTTCAGGCCCTTGCGGCTGAAGTGCTTCTGACGCGGCACCGCGCCGCCGCGCAGGCCGAACAGGTCGTACAGCAGCACGCCCGCGCCCACGTAGGGCCGCTCCCACTGGTGGCGCAGCGGATAGACAAAGGACTCGGGCCGCGCGATGTGCGGGCACAGCGTCTTGACCATCAGGTCGCGCTCTTCGATGGCGTGCGCGACCAGCTTGAAATTGAACTGCTCCAGGTAGCGCAGGCCGCCATGAAAAGTCTTGCCGGAGCGTGACGAGGTGCCGACGGCGATGTCGCCGGCTTCGACCAGCACCACCCGCAGACCGCGCGCGACGGCATCGAGCGCCACGCCGGCACCGGTCACGCCGGCCCCGATCACCAGCAGGTCGGCAACGAAGCCATCGGCGCTGGCGTCGGCCAGCGCGCGGCGGCGCTGGGCCGGGTTGAGGCGGGTCGGGTCGGATGCAGGGGCGGCAGGGGTCATCGCAAAGTCACTTGAACGGATCGGCTCAGCTCGGGTTGACGAAAGGCTCGCCCGCAACGTAGCGGCGCACTTCCTCGGCGCACAGCGCAGCGGCGTGTTTGACCGTCTTGATCGACGCGCCCGCGATGTGCGGCGTCAACGTGACGTTGGGGTGGCGCAGCAGCGGGTCGTCCTGCGGCACCGGCTCCACGCCGAAGGTTTCGAGGCCGGCGCCGCGCAGTTGGCCGCTTTGGAGTGCGGCGTACAGGTCGGCATAGTTGACCATCGGGCCGCGCGCGGTGTTGATGAAATAGGCGCCGTGTTTCATTTGCGCCAACGTGGCCGCGTTGATCAGGCCGGTGGTCTCGGGCGTCACGCGCGAGTGCAGCGAGACGATGTCGGACTGCGCCAGCAGCGTCGCCAAATCGACCTGTTCGACGCCCGCCGCGCGGTCGGTGTCGTCCAGCCGCACATAGGGGTCGCTCACCAGAATGCGGCAGCCGAAGGCGCGCAGCAACTTGGTCACTTTGCTGCCGATGTGGCCATAGCCGATCAGCCCGACGGTCTGGTTGCACAGCTCTTCGCCGGTGCGGTCAGCGCGGTACAGGTCGCCGCGCCATTCGCCGCGCATCAGCGCCACGTGGCCCTTGGTGATCAGCCGCGTCTCGGCCAGCATCATGCCGATGGTGAACTCGGCCACTGCGCTCGCGTTGCGTCCCGGTGCGTTGACCACCTGAACGCCGTGCGCGCGTGCCGCCGCCATGTCGATGTTGACCGGGCCACCGCGCGACACGGCGATCAGCTTGAGCTGCGGACAGCGCTGCAGCAGGCCGGCCGTGACTGGCGCGAGGTGATCGACCAGCACTTCGGCGTCGCCGATGAAGGCCGCCATCTCCAGCGGATCGCCCAGATACTCCTTCAGGCCCTTGAGGTCGGGGTTGGCGGCGGCCTCGCTGTAGCCGTGCGCCATCGGCGTGTCGGGCCAGTCGAGCTCCAGCGTGCGGATGTCGAGCGCCGCGTCGGGCAGCGCCGCGTGCAGCGCCTCGCTGAAAAAATGCGCCTTCATGAAATGGTCGCCGATGACGGCGATGCGAAGCTGGCTCATGCGATGGGTCCTGCAGGGGTGGTGAGGGCGGCCGTGCTGCGCGCAGCGGCCAGTTTGGACCACGGCGCGCGTGCGCGCGCCGTCATGTCCTGGTAGATCGGGAAGAGTTGGTCGTACAAAGCCACCTCGGTGCTGTCGGGCAGGGTCGTGCTGTCTGCCAGACAGGTATCGACCCACTCGGGCAGGGCGTCGCGCAGGCAGGCGTGCTGACCGAGCGCGACGGCGGCGACCATCGCCGCGCCCGCCGCACCGCACTCCTCGCGCAGCGACAGGCGGATCGGCCGGTTCAACACATTGGCCAGCAACTGGCGCAACGCCGGACTGCGCGCCGCACCGCCCGACAGGCGCACCTCTTGCGGCACTGGGCCGAGCGCGGTGTAGCAGTCGCGCGTGGCCAGCGCCACCCCCTCGAACACTGCGCGTGCCAGGCCGGGCAGGCCGAGGCCCGAGCCGAAGCCGCTCAGTTGGGCCCGCGCATGCGGATCGACGAACGGTCCGCGCTCGCCGTTGTCGGCGATGTAGGGGTGGAAGATGGCCTGGCCCGGCGCGGCGCCCAGCACCATGTCGTTGAGCTTGTCGAGCAATGACGCGCGCGCCAGGGCCGGCGCGCCACCCAACTGCATCGCCTCGGTCAACAGGGCCAGCAGCCAGTCGATATTGAGTGTGGCGGCCATGTGCGACATCAGGCGCATGCGGATCCCGGGCAGCGGCAGCAGCATGGTGTAGCCGGCCTCGGCGTTGGCGCGCACGCCCTCGGCCCCCTCGACCGCCCAGCCGTGCATGCCGGTACTGCCGAGCACCGAGCAGCCGACGCTGCGCAGGCCGGCGCTTCCGTAGGCCACGCCGCCTGCGCCCAGTACCGATGCAGGGACGTCCATCGGCGCCAGCACCACGGGCAGGCCGGCGCGCAATCCACATTGGACAGCAGCCTCGGGTGTCAGCGGCGCTTGCTCGTGGCCGGGAATGCCGATGACTGGCAGCAGATGGCGCAGCTCGCTCAGACCGAGGAGGCGCAAGACCTCGTCGTCATAGTCGCCGCTGCGGTGGTTGCCGAAGGTGAAGACGGCCTCGGCATGGCAGGTGCGGCGCTCGCCGGTGGCCTTGAAGTACAGCCAGTCCTTGCAGTGCAGTGCGCTGGTGGCGCGCTGCAGCCGCTCCGGCTCATGGGCACGCAGCCACAGCAGCTGGCCGCTTTGCATCGACGGGTTGAGGGCGGTGCCGGTGCGCTCGGCCAGCGCCTGTGCTGCCGGGCCGTGACGCAACGCGGCGACCTGCGGCGCGGCGCGGCCGTCGAGCCAGAGCAGACCCGGTCCGACCGGCTCGCCGTGCGCGTCGATCAGCCAGGTGCCATCGCCTTGTGCGGTAGCCGTCAGCGCCACGGCGCGCTGCGCCAGATTCGGAACCCGGTCGGCCAGCGCGCGCAACGTGGCGGCGGTGTCGTTCCAGACCTGCTGCAGATCCTGCTCGGCCCGGCCCCCGGCGCCATGGTGGATGTGGTTGGGCGTGCAGGCGCTGGCCAGCTGGTGGCCCTGCAGGTCGAAGGCGACGGCCTTGATGACCGAGGTGCCGGCGTCGACGCCAATGATCACTGGGCTGGACATGGGCATGCGATCAGGCCATGGCCGCACCGTGCAGCAACGCCATTTCGCTGGCGCTGTCGAACAGATGCAGGCAGTCCAGTGGCAGCGTCACGTCGACCTGCTGGCCGTCTGCCAGATCGACGGCGCCGTCGGTCACCACCAGCAGCACGTGGCCGCCGAGCTCGATGCCGACATGGCTCTGGTCGCCTTGCCACTGGTTGAAGGCGAGGGCGCCGCGCACCCGGCCGCCGAGCGATACGCCACCGGGCGCTGCGGCTGGCGCGCCGAGCACGACTTTGTGCGGCCGCACGCCCAGGTGGACGGCGTGGCCCTCGGGCAGATGCGCCAAGCCGGCGAAGGCCTGCGCGTCGCCGAAGCTGACGCGCAGCGCGGGTGCTGCGCCGTTGGCCTTGGCGCCGACCACCGCTTGCAGTTGGCCGCCCTCGCGCGACAGCGTGGCCGGCAGCAGGTTCATGGCGGGCTCGCCGATGAAGCCGGCGACGAACAGATTGGCCGGCCGCTCCTTCAGGTCTTCGGGCGAGGCGAACTGTTGCAGTACGCCGCCCGACATCACGGCGATGCGGTCGGACAGCGCCACCGCCTCGGTCTGGTCGTGCGTGACAAACACCGAGGTCATCTTGTGCTGGATCAGGTACTCCTTGACGCGCCCGCGCAGCAGGGCGCGCAGCTGCGGCTCGAGCTGCGACATCGGCTCGTCGAGCAGGTACAGGTCGGCCGGGCGCACCAGTGCCCGCGCCAGGCTGACGCGCTGCTGCTGGCCGCCTGACAGCTCGGGTGGGACGCTCTCCAGGATGTCGGTGATCTCCAGCAGCTCTGCTACGTAGTTGACACGTTGGCGCGCCTCGTCGCGCGGCGTCTTGGCACGCAACAAACTGAACGCGATGTTGTTGTAGACCGTGAGCGGCGGGTACAGGGCATAGCCCTCAAAGGCCATCGCCACGTTGCGCTCGGCCGGCTTGAGCAGGTTGATCGGCTTGCTGCCGATGCGGATGGTGCCTTCGCTGACCGACTCGAAGCCGGCGATCATGCGCAGCGTGGAGGTCTTGCCGCAGCCCGACGAACCGAGCAGCGAGATGATCTCACCGTCATCGACCAGCATGTTGACGGACTTGACCGCGCGGTTGTCGGCGCGGCCTTTTTGCGTGTAGATCTTGCTGACGTTGTGCAGCGTGAGGGAGGCCATGGGGGGCTCTTTCGTGGCAGGTGTGGCGAGTGCAGCGAGGGCGGCAAGGGCGTCAGATGCGCGCGCCGGTGGCGCGGTCGAAGAACATACTGCGCCCGGGCGCCAGCATGACAAAGCCGGGCAAGCGCTGACGCTGTGCGGCGAGCGCGCTGTCTTCGGGGCGGCTCGACAGCAGTTCGACGCCGTCGCCGGCCTTGAGCAACGCCACGGTGCGCACGTTGATCGGCATCGCCGCCTCCATCGTGACGGGCAGCGCGCCCGGGCTCGGCGCGGTGCTGAACAACACGTCTTCTGGACGCACGCCGAGCACGCAAGGGCGGTTTTCCAGGTCGGGCCGGGTGTCGTCGAGCGCCAGTGTCTGGCCGCCGATCTGCACCTCCATCACGCCCCGGTGAGCACCGTTGGCGGCGCGCTTCGGCGTGACCTCGAACAGGTTGATCGGCGGGTCGCCAAACAGTCGCGCCACTTCCTGACTTTGCGGGTTGCGGTAGACGCCGGCCGGCGAGTCGATCTGCCGGAACTTGCCATCCACCAGCACGCCGATGCGGTCGCCCAGAGCCAGCGCCTCGCGGTAGTCCTGCGTCACGTACAGCACGGTCGATCCGAAGGCCTTGAACAGCTTGGGAAACTCGAGTCGCATCTCGAAGCGGATCTTGGCGTCGACGTTGCGCAGCGGGTCGTCCAGCAGGATCATCTGCGGCTTGTGAACCAGGCTGCGCGCCAGCGAGGTGCGCTGCTTCTGGCCGTTCGACAGCTGCTTGGGCGTGTGGCTGAGCACATGCTCGATGCGCAGCAACTCGGCCACCTCCTGCACCTGGCGCACGATTTGCGCTTCGGCGATCTTGCGCGCACGCAGCGGGCTGGCGATGTTCTCGAACGCCGTCATGTGCGGGTACAGAGCAAAGTTCTGGAACGCCATCGCGACACCGCGCTCCTGCGCGCTGGTGTCGACGGCAAGCTTGCCGTCGACCCAGACGTTGCCGCTGTCGGGCTCCATCAAGCCGGCGATATGGCGCAGAAGTGTGGTCTTGCCGGAGCCGGAGCCGCCGAACACCACCAGGCATTCGCCGCGCTTGACTTCCAGGTCGAGCCCGTCGAGCACCTTCTTCTTACCGAAGGCCTTGCACAGGCCGCTGATTTTCAGATGAGGCATTCGATTTTCCTTAGCCCTTGACGGCGCCCAGACTCAGGCCTTCGACCAGATAGCGCTGGGCGAACATGGCGATGGTGGCGGTCGGCAACACGCTGAGCATCAGCGCCGCGGCGATCTGGCCGTACTGGATGCCCGAGGCCGTGATGAAGGCCAGCGCACCGACAGTAACGGGCTGCACGCTGGACGACCCGAGGATCAGCGCGAAGACGAAGTTGTTCCAGGCGAAGATGAAGCTCAGCAAACCGGCCGCCGCGATGCCCGGGCCGGCCAGCGGGATCGCGACCTTGATGAAGCCCTTCATCCAGCTGTGACCGTCGAGCCGGAAGGCCGCTTCGATGTCGGGGCTGATGTCCTCGAAGTAGCCGCGCACGATCCACAAAATCAGCGGCAGCGTGATCAGTTGGTAGACCCAGACCAGCCCGAAGTAGGTGTCGTACAAGCCGATCTCCTGAAAGTAGAGTTGCAGCGGCAGCAGCACCAGAATCGGCGGCGCGAAGCGGAAGCTCAGCAGCGTGAAGGCGATGTCTTCGCCCAGCCTGAACTTGAAGCGGGCAAAGGCGTAGGCCGCCGGCACCCCCAGGATCAGCGACAGGATCACCGACGAGCTCGACAGCAAAAAGCTGTTCCAGAGGTTGTGCATGTAGTCGCTGGGCAGCGTGCCGACATCGGTCTTGAGTTGGCCCGAAATCAACGAGGCGTAGTTGTCCAGCGTGGGCGAGAAAGCCAGCGTCGGCGTCGAGCGCAGGATGTCCTGGTTCGTCATGAACGACATCAGCATCACCCAGACGAACGGGAACAGGAAGAACAGGCCGACCACGACCAGGGCCAGGCCGCGCAGGCCGCGAAAAAAGGTAGCGGATGTCATCAGGGGGTCCGGGTCGCGACTCAGACCTGGCCGCGAGCGCGTTGCCGCAGCTTGAGCCATTGCTTGATGAAGATCGTCGACAGCACGTAGGTGATGGCCCAGAGGATCATCACCAGGGCGGCGGATCTGCCGATGTTGGAAAAGCTGAAGGCTTCCAGATATGCCTGCACCTGGAACGCCGTGAGCGCATCGCCGGGCCCGCCCTGCGTCATCGAATAGATGATGTCGAACTGCTGGATGCTGTCGAGCATGCGGAACATGCCGGCCGTCAGGATGTAGGGCGTGAGCATTGGCAGCGTGATGCGAAAGAACACGAAGGTCGCCGGCACGCCGTCGAGTTGGGCCGCCTCGAAAGGCTGCGGCGGTAGCGCGCGCAAGCCGGCCAGCAGCAGCACGACGATGAACGGCGTGTAGACCCAGGTGTCGACCAGGATCACCGTGAACATGGCCGACTCGGGCCGCGACGACCAGCCGAAATCGGTGATGCCGACCAGCCCGAGCAGGTAGTTCAGCACGCCGAAGTTGGGGTTGGTCATGAGCTTCCACATCAGGCTGGCGATCGCTGGCGCGACCATCAGCGGCAGGATCAGCAGCACGCTCATGAGGTTGTTGATGCGATTGCGCTCCTTGAGTAACAGCGCGATGCCCATGCCCAGCAGCAACTGCACGCCGACCGTGCCGACGGTGTAGATCAGCGAGACGCGCACCGTGTTCCAGAACGCGCTGTCGGTGAACAGGTCGATGTAGTTATCGAACCAGATGTAGCCACGCTGGTCGGGAAAGGACAGGTTGTAGCGCTGAAACGAGTAGCCGAAAGCGGTAAAAAATGGAATCAGGATGCCGATGCAGACCAGCAGCGCCGGCAGGCTCAGCAGGTAGGGCAGCAAGGTTTGCATGCGCAGCCGCGGGCGGCGCACAGGCAGCGGCGAGTCGAGCGCGGTGGTGTTCACGATGGCTCCGTGGGCTAAAGAAGAGGCGGTGACGCGGGGGAGGGGGTGCGATGCAGGCGCAGGTCGGTCGGGACGCGGGCTGCGGCAGGGTGCGGCTTTGGAATCAGCGGGATCGGGCTGAGCGACTGCCGCCAATGGCAGCCGCCCGGGTCAACCGGCAAGGCAAGCCGGTTTTCCCGGCTTTCCCGGCGTCAGGCCAGTCCGACTCCCTTCAGCTTTTTGGTCAGGTTTTCGGCCAGCTTGTCGAGGCCTTCGTCGATCGGCACCGTGCCGCCGAACATCTGCTGCAGCGACGAGGCCCACTCGGTCGTGAACTCGGGAAACAACTGCTGTGGCGTGAAGTAGATCTTGGCGCCTTCGACAGCCGCCTGGTACTGCGCCAGGTAACCGGGGTAGGACTTTTCCAACCGATCCTTGAATTCCGGGTTGGCCCAGACCGACTTGCGGATCGGGTTGACAAGGTCGCCCTTGGTCGCGCCGAAGGTGGTGTTCTGCGTGCCGGTGGCCCACTGCATGAAGTACCAGGCGGCCTCTTTCTGCTTGGAGAACTCGCTCATCGCCAGCGACCAGATCCAGATATTGGGCGTCGGTGCCTTGGCCTCGGGGTTGGGTTTGAAGGCGGTGAATGCGAGGTTGCTGGCTTCCTTGTTGCTGCCACCGTTGGAGAAGTAGCCCAGGATGTCTGCGTCGTAGATCATGGCCGAGTTGCCCGAGCCCAGGTCGTTGCCGACCTCGTACCAGGTGTAGTTGGTCCAGTTCTTCGGGCCACCGTTCTTCACCATTTCGACCCACTGCTTGTGGAATTTCTTGCTCTCGGCGGTGTTCATCGCCGGCACCAGCTTGCCATTGTTGTTGGTGAAATCCTTGTTGCCGAAGTTGGTGTAAGCCGACAGGAAGCCCGCATGGATGGTGGCCCAACTGCGCGAACCGCGCACGCCGATGCCGTAGCCCTTGCCGCTCTTGCTGATCTGCGCGGCCTTGTCCGACAGGTCGGCCAGGCTGGTCGGCACGGCGATCTTCATCGAGTCCAGCATCTTCTTGTTGTAGGTCAGGCTGTTCAGCTCGAACCCCCATGGCACCGCCCACTGCTTGGCACCCGCGCCGCCCAGCTGTGAGCCGGCCTTGCCGTCCCACGCCGTGGCGCTGCGCAAGTTCTCGTAGATGTCGTCCCAGCCGTAATTGGCCGAGGTCAGCTTGGGGTCCTTGAGAAACGGGTTCAGGTCGGCGATCTGGCGCGCCGGGCCGTACTTCCAGGTCTGGTAGGCGCCGGTCATGAAAGCGTCGTACTGGGTCGACTTGCTGGCCAGCGCGGCCGTGACTTTGTCGAAGTAGACGTCTTCCGGAAAGATGTCGTAGGTCACATTCAAGCCGGTCAGGGTCTTGAAGTTCTCAATGTTCTTGATCATCGCGTCGACATACGGGTGCTTGTTCAGCAGCAGCTTGATCGCCTTTCCCTTGTGCTTCATGAAGTCAACGCCGCTGTTTTGGGCCAGTGCGCTGGTCGCCACCGCGTTGAGCGCAAGGCCGGCGGCCGTGCTTGAAAAACCGAGCGCGGCGCTGCGCGACAGGAAGCCGCGGCGGTCGAGCGTTTGATCGTGACAGGCCCGGGCAAGGGCCTTGAGTGCTTCAGACATGGTTGTATCTCCTTTTAGGTTCTTAAAAAACGGTCCGATGGGCGTCAAGCCGTCTCGCCGTTGGTCAGAAGCACCGCCTTGGCGGTCGCCTCGTCCACGATCAAGGCCGTCACGACGCCGGTGCGGAGTACCGCCCGGATCGCATCGGCCTTGTTTCTTCCACCCGCGACGGCCAGCACATCGCGGCCTCTCAGGTCTTCGAGCGTTACACCGACGGCGCGCTCATTGATCTCATGCTCTATCTGTTTGCCGTCGGCCGCGACGAAACACCCGGCCAGCTCGCCCACGGCGCCAGCGCTGCGCGCCGACTCCAGTTCGGCCGCAGTCAGGGTGTGGCTTCGCAGCAGATGGGTGTCGGGCGTCAGGTCGGCGATGCCGACGATGCACAGCTGACACTCGCGCGCCAGTCGGAACACGTCTTGCACGCCACGCTGGGCGCGCAGCACCTCGGCATCGCCCACGCTGTCGGCGATGAAGGGCACCGGCATGAAGTAGCACTCGCCCCCGGTGCGCTCGGCCAGCCTGGCGATCACGTCGAAGGGGTTGGCCGCCGAGCGCCGCGTGAGGCTGCCCAGCAACGAGACGAAACGGCTGTCGGCCAGGTTCATCCGCGGCAGCGCGTTCACCATCGCGGCCAACGTGCGGCCATGGCCGATACCGATGGTGTTGACGCTGCCGGCCATCAGCAGTCGGTGCAGGTAACCGGCTGCCGCGACGGCCAGCCCGTACAGCGCGTTGTCCTGGCCCGGTGTCTCGGTATCGGGCACCACGATGCAGCGGCGCAGGTTGAAGGTCGCGGTCAAGCTGTCTTCGAGCAGCAGGCATTCGGCTGGCACGCCTTCGACAAAAAATTTGACTAGCCCGTTTTGCATCGCCGATGCCACCAGGCGCTGCGCCTTGATCCGGGAAACGCCCAACCGGTCGGCGATGGCTTCCTGCGTGAAGTTGCCGACATAGGCCAACCAGGCAGCACGAATCGCCAGACTGGTTTCAGCGTCCATCGTCGGATTAGTTTGAACAATTGTTCGGCTAACGTTCATTTGATTAAATTATCGGCAGGGTGAAATAGCAGAACATTGGGACTTTCCCGGGTGCGGTGCGTGTAGCAGGAGAGGCCCTTGAATTGCAAAAAAAAACCAAAAAAAAAGCTGCCCGAAGGCAGCTTTTCCCAACCAGGCAGCAGCGACTCAGCGCTGTGCGAGCGGCTGCACATCACGTGCAACCGAACCTTCGAACAACTGACGAGGCCGACCAATTTTGTATTCAGGGTCGCCGATCATTTCGTTCAGCTGCGCGATCCAGCCAACAGTACGCGCCAACGCGAACACGGCAGTGAACAGTGGCACGGGGATGCCGATGGCGCGTTGCACGATGCCGGAGTAGAAGTCGACGTTCGGGTAGAGCTTGCGCGACACGAAGTATTCGTCTTCCAGAGCGATCTTTTCTAGAGCCATGGCCAGCTTGAACAGCGGGTCGTTTTCAAGACCGAGTTCGGCCAGCACTTCCTTGCATGTCTCCTGCATGAGCTTGGCGCGTGGGTCGTAATTTTTGTAGACGCGATGCCCGAAACCCATCAGCTTGACGGTCGAGTTCTTGTCCTTGACCTGCTTGATGAACTCACCGATTTTCTCGACGCCGCCTGCCTTCTGGATGTCGCCGAGCATGTTGAGTGCCGCTTCGTTGGCGCCGCCGTGGGCCGGGCCCCAGAGGCAAGCCACGCCGGCTGCGATCGCCGCAAAAGGGTTGGTGCCCGACGAGCCGCACAGGCGCACGGTCGAGGTCGACGCGTTCTGCTCGTGATCAGCGTGCAGGATGAAGATGCGGTCGAGCGCGCGCTCGAGCACAGGGCTCACCTTGTACTCTTCGCACGGCGTCGCGAACATCATGTGCAGGAAGTTGCCCGCATAGCTGAGATCGTTCTTCGGATACATGTAGGGCTGGCCCACGGTGTACTTGTACGTCATAGCCACCAGCGTCGGCATCTTCGCAATCAGCCGAATGGCGGCGATCTCGCGATGCTTTGGATTGTTGATGTCCGTGCTGTCGTGATAGAAGGCCGACAGGGCGCCGACCAGGCCCGTCATGACCGCCATCGGATGCGCATCGCGGCGGAAGCCGCGCAGGAAAAACTGCATCTGCTCGTTGACCATCGTGTGGTTGGTCACGAGCTTGGTGAACTCTTCTTTTTTCGACGCGTCGGGCAACTCGCCGTACAACAGCAGGTGGCAGGTCTCCAAGAAATCGCACTTGGTCGCGAGCTGTTCGATCGGGTAGCCGCGATATAACAACTCACCCTTGTCGCCATCGATGTACGTGATCGCCGATTGACACGATGCCGTCGACATGAAGCCGGGGTCGTACGTGAACATCCCGGTCTGCGCATACAGCTTGCGGATGTCGATCACGTCGGGGCCGAGCGTTCCCTTGTAGATCGGCAACTCGACGTTGTCGCCGCCATTGCTGAACGACAGGGTCGCCTTGGTGTCGGAAGCTTTCATTACAACTTTCTTTCGGATTTAAGTTCGGGATGAAGAAAAGTGATCTGGCGTCTGCGCGACCCGCATGAGAGCCAGCAGTGCCATCACCGGGGGCGTGGCCAGTTCGACTTCGGGTTCTTTGCGACGCATCAGCAGGTCAAGCAAGTCGTTGTCCGCCAGATCCATCAGTTTTTCAAGAGCGTGTGCCTGCCCGAACGTCAAGCGAGATTCATGCCGATCGAAAAACCGGGCGATGAACAGATCGTTTTCCAGCAAGCCGCGGCGGCAGCGCCACCTGAGCTTGCTGAGCGCGCGCACGCTGATCGGATCGTCAGGATTTTCAATGACTTGCATGGTGAAGACCTCAGACGGTGCGACGCACCATGAGTTCTTTGATCTTGCCGATTGCCTTGGTCGGGTTCAAATTCTTCGGGCACACGTCGACGCAGTTCATGATGGTGTGGCAGCGAAACAGGCGGTACGGGTCTTCGAGGTTGTCGAGGCGCTCGGCGGTCGCTTCGTCGCGGCTGTCGGCGATGAAGCGGTAGGCCTGCAGCAGCCCGGCGGGACCGACGAACTTGTCAGGGTTCCACCAAAAGCTGGGGCAACTGGTCGAGCAGCTCGCGCACAAGATGCACTCGTACAAACCGTCCAGCTCCTCGCGCTCTTCGGGTGATTGCAGGCGTTCTTTTTCAGGCGGCACTGAATCATTTTGCAGGTACGGCTTGATCGAGTTGTACTGCTTGAAGAACTGCGTCATGTCGACGATCAGGTCGCGAATCACCGGCAAGCCGGGCAGCGGCTTCAACACGATCGTGCCCTTGAGCGTGAGCATGTTTGTGAGACAAGCGAGTCCGTTCTTGCCGTTGATGTTCATTGCATCGGAGCCGCAAACACCTTCGCGGCACGAACGGCGAAACGACAGCGTCGGGTCTTGCGCCTTGAGCTTCATCAGCGCGTCCAATAGCATGCGTTCATTGCCTTCGAGTTCGACCTCGATGGTTTGCATGTACGGCTTTGCATCCTTGTCCGGGTCGTAGCGGTAAATCTGGAATGTGCGTTTCATCGTAGTGACCTTGTGAATCTTTTAACGGCTTTTTATTGCGGGCGTTAGAACGTCCGCACCTTGGGCGGAACCGACGCCACGGTCAACGGCTTCAGCTGGACCGGCTTGTAAGACAGCCGGTTGTCCTGCTTGTACCAAAGGGTGTGCTTCATCCAGTTCACATCGTCGCGGCCGAGCGGCGCCGCTGGATCATCGGCAGGGCGCTCATAGTCTTCGACCGTGTGTGCGCCGCGGCATTCGGTGCGCGCAGCGGCCGAAATGATGGTGGCCTGTGCGGCTTCGATCAGGTTGTCGACTTCGAGCGCTTCGATACGCGCCGTGTTGAACACACGCGACTTGTCCTTGAGCGTGATGCCCGCCACGCGCTTACGCATGTCGGCGATTTTGACGACGCCTTCGTCGAGCGTGACTTGCTTGCGGAAGACGGCGGCGTGCTGCTGCATCACGGCGCGAATGTCGCCCGCGACGTCTTGGGCGTACTCGCCTTCGGTCGAACTTTCGAGCTGGTTCAGGCGCTCGATCGTGCGGTCTGCGGCATCCGTCGGCAATGACTTGTGCTCTTTCAGCTTGTCGTTGAATTCGACGATGTGATTCCCGGCAGCGCGACCGAATACCAGCAGGTCGAGCAACGAGTTGGTGCCTAGGCGGTTGGCGCCGTGCACGCTCACGCAAGAGCATTCGCCCACTGCATAGAGGCCCAGAACTTCTGCGCTGTTGTTCTCGCCCTTTTGCACCACGACCTGGCCATTGATGTTCGTCGGAATACCGCCCATCTGGTAGTGAATGGTCGGCACCACTGGAATCGGCTCTTTGGTGACGTCGACGTTGGCGAAGTTGATGCCGATCTCGTACACCGAAGGCAGGCGCTTGTGAATGGTTTCGGCCCCAAGGTGGTCCAGCTTCATGTGGATGTAGTCCTTGTTAGGGCCACAGCCTCGACCTTCCTTGATTTCCTGGTCCATCGAGCGCGACACGAAGTCGCGCGGCGCCAGGTCCTTCATGGTCGGTGCATAGCGCTCCATGAAGCGTTCGCCGTTGCTGTTCAGCAAGATCGCGCCTTCGCCACGGCAACCTTCCGTTAGCAGTACGCCAGCGCCCGCCACGCCGGTCGGGTGGAACTGCCAGAACTCCATGTCCTGCAACGGGATGCCGGCGCGCGCTGCCATGCCGAGACCATCACCCGTGTTGATATATGCATTGGTGCTGGCCTGAAAGATCCGGCCAGCGCCGCCGGTCGCGAGCAACACGGTCTTGGCTTGCAGGATGTGCAGGTCGCCGGTTTCCATTTCGAGCGCGGTCACGCCGACCACGTCTCCGTCGTCATCGCGAATGAGGTCGAGCGCCATCCATTCGACGAAGAACTGCGTCCGAGCCTCGACGTTCTTTTGATAGAGCGTGTGCAGCATCGCGTGGCCGGTGCGGTCGGCTGCGGCGCAAGCGCGCTGCACCGGCTTTTCACCGTAGTTGGCGGTGTGGCCACCGAACGGACGCTGGTAGATCGTGCCGTCCGGATTGCGGTCGAACGGCATGCCGAAATGCTCCAGCTCGTAGACCACCTTGGGTGCTTCGCGGCACATGAACTCGATCGCGTCCTGGTCGCCGAGCCAGTCGGAGCCCTTGATCGTGTCGTAGAAGTGGTAGTGCCAGTTGTCTTCGCTCATGTTGCCGAGCGAGGCGCCGATGCCGCCCTGCGCCGCCACTGTGTGCGAGCGCGTCGGGAACACCTTGGAGAGCACAGCTACGTTGAGGCCGGCGCGCGCTAGTTGCAGCGAGGCACGCATGCCCGAACCGCCGGCGCCTACGATGACGACGTCGAACTTGCGTTTCGTGATTTGTTCTTTTGTGTAGGACATTGGGTCAGAGTCTCCAGAGCACTTGAATGGCCCAAGCCGCACACGCTACGAGCCAGACGATCGTGAAAATTTGAGCAGCCAGCCGGATTGCAACGGGCTGCACGTAGTCCATCCAGATGTCGCGCATGCCGACCCAGACGTGATAAAGCATCGAAACGATGACGACGAAAGTCAGCACCTTCATCCATTGGGCCGCGAATATGCCGGCCCAGCTGTCGTAGCCGATCGGGCCACGCGAGAAGATCACTTGCGCCACCACGATGATCGTGAAGAGCGCCATCAGGCCCGCCGTGATGCGCTGGCTGAGCCAGTCGCGAAGTCCGTAGTGCGCGCCGACGACGATGCGCTTGGTGCCGTAGTTCACTGCCATGCTGTGCTCCTTAGTAAGCGCCGAAGAGCTTCAGGCCGAGAACGATCGCGACACTGATGCTGAGCGCGAGCGTGACGATGGCGGAGGTCTTGCCGAACTCTTTATTGACCGCCGAGTGGTTTACGTCCATCCAAAGGTGACGCAGGCCGGCGATGAAGTGATGCAGAAAGGCCCAGATGAGCGCCAATGCAACCAGTTTGATGAACCATCCTGGAACGAAGCCAAGGCCACTGTTGAAAGCGGCCTTGAATCGTGCAAATGAAATGTCAGATGAGATCGACGTGTCGAACATCCAGATGATGAACGGTAACAGCAGAAACATCAGCGCACCGCTGACGCGGTGCAGGATGGAGACGATTCCGGCGGGCGGGAGCCTGTAGGTGGTCAGGTCGGTGAACGCATTGATGTTGCGAAACTCGCGGCGCCGCGGCTGTGAGGAGGAGGCAAGCTCTGTCATGGAAGATGGCTTTCGTGGCTTTTCGAGCGGGATGGCTTGTTCGACTTGTTCGTGGAACAAATGCAAGTAACGCAAAATTCTATTGCAATGCACCATCCGGCAACGGGCACCCCGGAGTCAACACAGTGCACGCGTGGGCAATCTCATCCGAGTTCGTTGCGGTAGTGGTGCGTGTCGGTGCGGTAGAGCCCGCGCCGAAGTTCCATTGGCGCATCGTTGTAGGTGTGGGCCACGCGCTCCACGCTCAAAAGCGGCATTCCTGCCGGCACATCGAGCAATTTCGACTGAAGCGCGTCGGGTAATACCGCGCGAATTTTTTCTTTCGCGCGAACCATGTGCACGCCGAATTCAGTCTCGAAGAGGGCGTACATCGGTCCACGGGACGCTCGCAGGCGCTCTGCAGTCAGGCCCTTGAACGGCGTGCCGGGCAGCCACAGGTCTTCGAGAATTGTCGGTATGCCCGCATAGGCCAGCACACGCCGCACCTTCAACACGCTGTCGCCCGTTCGCAAGGCCAGAGCGCGCGCGACGTCTGCCGAGGCACGCTGCCGCTTGCAGTCGACGATAGTGCGCTGGGCCGGCCCTTCGGCATCGGTATCGCCGACGTCCGGCACGAGTTTCAAAAAGCGGTATTGCACTTGATGCTCGGCATGCGTGGCGACGAATGTGCCTTTGCCCTGGCGCCGCACGACGAGGTTTTCCGACGCCAGTTCGTCGATAGCTTTGCGCACAGTGCCCTGGCTGACCCGAAAACGCGCCGCCAAATCCATTTCACTCGGAATCGGCTCGCCGGGTTTCCATTTGCCAGCCTTTAGGCTTTGCAATATCAGCGCCTTGATCTGTTGGTACAAAGGGCTGAAGGAGGGCGTCACGACTTCGAGGACGGTGGGGTTGTTCATTCGGTGAGACGACGCACCGCGGCGGTGCGGGAGTCCAATCTTATATAAGACATAAGACGCGCGCCATCTAAACCTCGAATAGGCATAAAATGCTGGCCGGCCTTTCGCCTTCCGACACCTGTCCGATACCCGTTTCTTCACCTTCTGGAGTCTCCCCATGAGCAAAAAGCCCGTCCGCGTTGCCGTTACCGGCGCAGCTGGCCAAATCGGTTATGCCCTGTTGTTCCGCATCGCCTCCGGCGAAATGCTCGGCAAAGACCAGCCCGTCATTCTTCAATTGCTCGAAGTGCCCGTCGAAGGCCCGCAAAAAGCGCTCAAGGGCGTGATGATGGAACTCGACGATTGCGCCTTCCCGTTGCTGGTCGGCATGCAAGCGCACAGCGACCCGATGACCGCCTTCAAGGACGTCGACTACGCGCTGCTAGTCGGCTCGCGTCCCCGGGGCCCGGGCATGGAACGTGCCGAGCTGCTTGCCGTCAACGGCGCCATCTTCACTGCGCAGGGCAAAGCGCTCGATGCCGTCGCCAGCCGGAACGTGAAGGTGCTGGTGGTCGGCAACCCGGCCAACACCAACGCCTACATCGCGATGAAGAGTGCGCCGAGCCTCCCGCGCAAGAACTTCACCGCCATGCTGCGGCTGGACCACAACCGCGCTGCCAGCCAGATTGCTGCCAAGACAGGCAAGCCGGTGGCCGACATCGAGAAGCTGACCGTGTGGGGAAATCATTCCCCCACGATGTACGCCGACTACCGCTTCGCCACCATCGGCGGCGAAAGCGTTGCCAAGATGATCAATGACCAGGAGTGGAACGCCAACACCTTCCTGCCGACGGTCGGTAAGCGCGGCGCGGCCATCATCGAAGCGCGCGGCTTGTCATCGGCTGCTTCGGCTGCCAATGCCGCCATCGATCACATGCGCGATTGGGCCCTTGGCACCAACGGCAAGTGGGTCACGATGGGCATTCCTTCGAATGGTGAATATGGCATTCCGAAGGATGTGATGTTCGGTTTTCCGGTTACCTGTGAAAACGGCGAGTACAAGATCGTCGAAGGCCTGGCGATTGATGCCTTCAGCCAGGAACGCATCGACAAGACGCTCAAAGAGCTGACCGACGAACAAGCCGGCGTTGCCCACCTGCTCTGATCACATCGACGATGCTCGAGCTGCGGTGCAAGGCATGACGACAGCCCATCCCCGCCAAGTGTTGTTGGATGCGCGGGCCGGCGCCATTGTGCTGCCGGTCTGTGATCACTACAGCGGCGTGGAGGCCCGCATGAGAAAAAGCCTCGCGCTTCAGGCCGACATGGCTGAGGAGTTCGGTGCTTGCGTTTTCGATGTGACGCTCGATTGCGAAGATGGCGCGCCGGTCGGCGGTGAAGCCGAGCACGCGGTGCTGGTGACCGAACTTGCGCTCGCCGCAAAGTCCGGAATGCGTGTCGGTGTGCGCGTGCATCCAGTCGATCATCCGGCGTTTCCGGGTGACGTAATGACCATCGCGGGTCGCGCCGCCGACCGCTTGAGCTATCTGATGGTGCCCAAAGTAGAGTCGATCACCGATGTGCTGCAGGCAGTTGCTGCGCTCGACGCAGTCGATGCAGAAGCACTGCCACTGCACGTGCTGATCGAATCGCCGCTGGCGGTGCACAACGCTTTCGAGATCGCTGCCCATCCGCGCGTGCAGTCGCTCAGTTTCGGACTCATGGATTTTGTGTCGGCGCATGCCGGCGCGATACCGGCAGACGGTATGGGTGCGGTCGGGCAGTTCGTTCATCCGTTGGTCGTGCGCGCCAAGCTGGCCATCGCCTCGGCCGCACATGCGTATGGCAAGGTGCCGTCGCATTGCGTCGTGACCGAATTCAACGCTGTCGATGCGATGCGCGCAGCCGCAAAAAAAGCGGCGACGCAGTTCGGCTACACGCGCATGTGGAGCATTCATCCGAACCAGATTCGACCCATCCTCGATGCGTTTGCGCCCGACGAGGCGCAGATCGACGTCGCAACGAGAATATTGCAGGCTGCAGTCGCCGCCGATTGGGCGCCGGTCAGCTTTGGAGGCGCGCTGCACGATCGCGCCAGCTACCGCCATTTTTGGCAAGTCCTTACCCGCGCGCACGCCACTGGCCGCGCGCTTCCCACGGAAGCCCAGGCCTGGTTTGCCGGCCCGGCTTCCTGAACCCCACGAACCTCATCAAGGAGACTCCATGAAAAAACTCGTTCTGATCGCCGCCCTCGCGCTGGCATTGCCGTTGGCGGCTGTTGCACAAACCGCGACCACTGCAAAGCCCGCCGCAACGTCGGTTGCCACTAAAGGCGAGCACAAAAAGCACCAGGTCACGCGCCGCGCCGCCAAGGCAGTGGAAGAAGTGACGCCGGTGAGCCAGGAGGTCGATGTTGAATTGTCCGAGGCCGATTTGGCCGTGGCCCGTCGCGTTTCGGTCGGTCGCGCCAAATGCGAACTCGGCGCAGATGTCTCGGTGCAGCTCGACGAGAAGAAGCCTGGCTACTTCTCCGTGAGCACCAAAAATCAGCGCTTCCGCATGCACCCGGTCGAAAGTCGCACCGGCGCCATTCGTCTCGAAGACCCGCGCCAGGGCGCGGTGTGGCTGCAGCTGGGTAACAAGTCGATGCTCATGAACCAGACGGCCGGCCTGCGTATCGCCGACGAATGCCAGACGGCAGAGCAGGTCGCGTTTGCCGAAGAAATGAAGAAGAACCCGCCGAAGAGCCTGTTCGAAGGCGCGGACGCACCCGCCAACACCAAGAGCACCGAAGTCGCGGCACCAGCGACTGCTACTCCGCCCTCGACCGCAAAAAAGACCGTCAAGAAGTAATGCTTTGAAGCGATGCGGGCCTGCGGCGCGGCTTTTGCTTGTCGCTCGAGCCGCCCCGCTTCTGCCCCCTGCTTTCTGGCAGTCCCGATCTGCCTTGTTCTGGAGAAAAAGATGTTGCAAGCCTACGTTGATCATGTTGCCGAGCGCGCTGCACTCGGCATTCCGCCGCTGCCGCTTACCGCGCAGCAAACGTCCGACGTTATCGAGCTAATGAAGACCGCCACCTCGAAAGACGGCGAGTTCTTGCTCAACCTGATCACCTACCGCGTGCCGGCCGGCGTCGACGACGCTGCCAAGGTCAAGGCTAGCTACCTGGCGGCCGTTGCACATGGCACCGAAAAGACATTGCTCATGTCGCGTGCCCGAGCGACCGAACTGCTCGGCACCATGCTCGGCGGCTACAACATCAGCCCGATGGTCGATCTGCTGGACGACGCCGAAGTCGGCGCTGTCGCCGCCGAAGGTTTGAAGAAAACCCTGTTGGTGTTCGATCAGTTCCACGACGTCAAGGAAAAGGCCGACAGCGGCAATGCAAATGCCATCGCCGTGCTGCAAAGCTGGGCCGATGCCGAGTGGTTTACCAGCCGGCCCGAAGTGCCCGAGAGCATCACCGTCAGCATCTTCAAGGTGCCCGGCGAAATCAACACTGACGACCTTTCGCCCGCGCCCGACGCTTTCAGCCGCCCCGACATTCCGATGCATGCGCTGGCGATGCACAAGAACGCGCGCCCCGACCTCGATACACGTGCCTCGCCCGAGGAAGACGGTAAGCGGGGCCCGGTGAGGTTCATCGAAGACCTGCGCGCCCGCGGCAACCTCGTGGCGTATGTCGGCGACGTGGTCGGCACTGGCTCGAGCCGCAAGAGCGCGACCAACTCGGTGCTGTGGTTCACCGGCGAAGATATTCCGTACGTGCCGAACAAGCGCTTCGGCGGCGTCTGCCTGGGCGGCAAAATCGCGCCGATCTTCTACAACACGATGGAAGATTCAGGCGCGCTGCCGATCGAACTCGACGTGAGCCAGATGAACATGGGCGACGTGGTCGAGTTGCGTCCTTACGACGGCAAGGCGCTTAAAGACGGCAAGGTCATCGCCGAGTTCCAGGTGAAGAGCGAAGTGCTGTTCGACGAAGTGCGCGCCGGCGGCCGCATTCCTTTGATCATCGGCCGTGGCCTGACGACCAAGGCGCGTGAAGCGCTGGGCCTGCCGGTGTCGACGTTGTTCCGCTTGCCGATCAGCCCGGTCGACACGCACAAGGGCTACACGCTCGCGCAAAAGATGGTCGGCCGCGCCTGCGGTCTGCCGGTGGTCGACGGCAACCAGCAGGGCGTGCGTCCCGGCACCTACTGCGAGCCGAAGATGACCAGCGTGGGTTCGCAAGACACGACGGGCCCGATGACCCGCGACGAATTGAAAGACCTGGCCTGCCTGGGCTTCAGCGCCGATCTGGTGATGCAGTCGTTCTGCCACACCGCGGCATACCCGAAGAAGGTCGACGTGAAGATGCACCACGAGCTGCCGGACTTCATGGCGACCCGTGGCGGCGTTTCGTTGCGCCCTGGCGACGGCGTGATCCACAGCTGGCTTAACCGCCTGCTGACGCCCGACACGGTCGGTACCGGCGGCGACAGCCACACGCGCTTCCCGATCGGCATCAGCTTCCCGGCCGGCTCCGGCCTCGTCGCCTTCGCGGCCGCCACTGGCGTGATGCCGCTGGACATGCCGGAATCGGTGCTGGTGCGCTTCAAGGGAAAGATGCAGCCCGGCGTCACCCTGCGCGACCTGGTCAACGCGATTCCTCTGTACGCCATCAAGGCTGGCCTTTTGACCGTGGCCAAGAAAGGCAAAGTCAATGTGTTTTCAGGCCGGATCCTGGAGATCGAAGGTTTGCCCGACCTCAAGGTCGAACAGGCTTTCGAGCTCAGCGACGCGTCGGCCGAACGCTCGGCGGCAGGCTGCACGGTCCACCTGAACAAGGAGCCGATCATGGAGTACATCAACAGCAACATCACGTTGATGCGCTGGATGATTGCCGAAGGCTACGCAGACGGCCGCACGCTGGCGCGCCGCATCGCCGCGCAAGAAGCCTGGCTGAAAGATCCGCAGTTGCTCAAGGGCGACGCCGATGCCGATTACGCCGCAGTCATCGAGATCGACCTGGCCGACATCCACGAGCCGATCTGTGCCTGCCCTAACGACCCAGACGACGTGAAGACGCTGTCCGATGTGGCCGGCGTGCAGATCGACGAAGTGTTCATCGGCTCTTGCATGACCAATATCGGCCACTTCCGCGCCGCGTCGAAATTGCTCGAAGGCAAGCGCGACATTCCGGTCAAGTTGTGGATCGCCCCGCCCACCAAGATGGACGCGCAGCAGCTGAGCGAAGAAGGTCACTACGGAGTTTTCGGCAATGCCGGTGCGCGCACCGAAATGCCGGGCTGCTCGCTGTGCATGGGCAATCAGGCGCAGGTGCGCGAAGGTGCCACGGTGATGTCGACCAGTACGCGCAACTTTCCCAACCGCCTGGGGAAGAACTCGAACGTGTACCTGGGCAGCGCCGAACTGGCCGCCATCTGTTCGCGTCTCGGTCGCATCCCGACCAAGGCCGAATACATGGAAAGCGTTGGTGTGCTCGATGCGTCGAGCGCTCAGATCTACCAGTATCTGAACTTCGACAAGATCGAGGAATACCAGGCGGTGGCTGACACCGTGGCGGCCTGACCCAGCCGGTAACTGCGGCTTTCGCCCAATAAAAAACCCCGCGCTGCGGGGTTTTTTATTGGGCTTCGACGGGAGCACACGTCCTGCAAAGCAAAAAATTCAGAACCTCAGATCAAGCAAGTTTCTTGTGCTCGCCCAAGTCTTTCAGTGGCGCGCCCGTCACCGCGGCTTTTGCGATCTTGAAGAGTTGCACCATCTTGCTGTCGGTCACGTCCCAGTATTCGGCATCGAGGATCTTGACGGCGAGCAAGCCCAAGTTGGGATCGGTCACGCCGGCGGGAAACCACGCCTTTACTGCAGGGTTGAAGAGCTCGTTCTTCTTGGCCGTATCTTCGAGTAACGAGGCCTCTCCGGTTACAGATACATAGCTGTCGGCATCGGTGTTGGCATAGGCCACGTTCACGCTGCTGTCGCTCGCCACATGCTTTGCGATGTCGCCGTCTCTCGGCACGAAGAAGTAAAGCGTCGACGCTTCGTCGCCTTTCTTGTTTTGCGTGGTGAGCGGGTGACTGTGAAGCTGACCGTCGCCGTGGCGGTGGGTCAGCATGCCGAAGCGCGTGTCCTTGATCAGATCGAAAAGCTTGTCGCGGTTACTGGTCATCGTCATGTTTTGTTGTCCGTTGGAGGGGTCAAAAAAGCAACATACGAGGCAGACCGTTGTTCAGACAGTTGGGTATGACGCGACCTTGTGTCATCCCATGCCGACGACGTAAGTCTTATGTAAACAACAAAGAATTAGTACGAAGGTGTGTATTTACGTTCGTGTGAGCGAAGTTGTCGGCTGAATTGAGCACTGGCGCGGGGCATTCACAAAATGAGTACTAACATTCACATGTTGTTGACAACACTTGTAAGCGCTGCAGTGCCGCTGTGTGAATCGCCCCGGGATTCGTGGAGGCTGGTTGGTTTAAGTCAGGCCGCCACCGTGGTGGCTTGACTGGCGAGTTGCCGGTAGTAGTTTGCCTCAGCTTCTGCAGGCGGGATGTACCCGATGGGTTCGAGCAGCCGTTGGT
>JANXTS010000002.1 GCA_025352265.1 Variovorax sp.
TGTCCGTCAGCCGCTCATGCTCGGCCACGATGCCGTCGCCAGCGACCACCGTCACGCGCGTCGGGTACCTGTTCGGACTGTATGAGCAGTACACCAGTTTGCTGTCGGCGCAGACCGGCAAGCCGAAACGACGCAAGGCGGCGAGTTGAGGGGCAAGTTCGCACGATGGTTCGCGTATCGTCTGCTTTTGCAAGGAGCACGCCCGTTCAATGGCGAACTTCAGGCATGCGCTGGGAGAGGCGGCACCCCGGTCCGTCTGATCCACTTCGGCGCTCCGAGCGTCCGTAGCTACGCCAGCGATCAGGGGGACGATGCGGACCGCTCCGCGCGTGCGTTGGCTGGTGTAGTTCCTGTGTAATCCGGCGGGGAAAAATACACAAATTGCGGGTAGGCATGGGATGGGCGCGACACGCGAAACCACCGATCTGTCTAAAAGAATCAACGACTTGGGAACTTTCAAGAACCGTCGGGAAGGCAAGCAACCAACATTGAAAATCCGCGTGTCGGTGGTTCGATTCCGCCCCAGGCCACCAGATTTCAAATCAACGGATTGCGTGAAAGCGCAGTCCGTTTTTTTATGCGCATCGCATACGTTCTTTCAGTGGCTCAGCCCATGACGGCAGCGTAAGACCTGCAGTCGGCCGCGTAGCAGGTGCAGGCGGCGGCTTCGAGCCCTTTGCGGTCGAGCACCGTCACGTGGCCGCGGTGGTAGCTGATCAGCCCGTCGCGCCGCAATGCACTCGCGGCAGAAGTTATTCCCACCCGTCGAACGCCGAGCATGTAAGCCAAAAATTCATGCGTGACATGAAAGCTGTTCGAAACTGGGCGGTCCTGGGTCATCAAGAGCCAGCGAGCCAATCTTGGTTGTACGGAGTGAAAGCGGACGCAAGCTGTCGATATTGCGAGCTGCGTCATCAGCACATGGAGATAGCGCGCCACCGCGCTTTGCAATGCAGGGCTCTGGCTTAGTTCGGCCCGAAAGGCGCGCGCATTGATACGCAATGCCGTGCCGGCGCCCTGTACCAGCGCATGAAGTGGCTGTGATGCCACGCCGAGCGCCAGATGCGCGCCCAGCATCCCTTCCTGTCCGACCATTCCGACTTCGATGCCTGGGCTGCCGTCGATAACAGACACCAGTGAAATGAAGCCGTCGGTTGGAAAGTAGACATGCCGCGTGGTTGATCCGGCTTCGCTGAGAATCTCGGCCAGCACCAATGGGTGCGGATCACAGAGGGCAATAAGTCGGGAACGAGCCGCGCGCGGAAGGCGGTCGATTAGTTGATTCGGCGAGGTGGCCAAGAAGGCTTTCGTTTGCTGTCGCCGCCGAAGGGAGAGCCGGCAATCGCTAGCCGTTTCAGGGACGCATGGACAGTATGGGGCCGATAGGGATCCCGGCACAGGTTGTCATTGCTCGCAGCATGCACAGCACATCCAGGCACGGTGCCGTACAGATGATTTGAGCTGACCGCTTTACAGGTGCAATTCTGGGCGCGACCGCCGCGGCGCTAGAAGTCGACCAAGCTCAGACCGATGCTTAATACGGTGCGCTTGCGGTTGTAGTCGACCAGCGTATCGCCGTACCCATGGAACAACTGCGTATGAAAGCGCAGGTTGCTCTTGGTCGGATCGCCGATGGCCTTGAGCCACTCGAAGCGCACCGACCCGCGGCCACTGTCGCGCAGGTTGTTGCGCACCGTGACGCCGAGCGTGTTGTCGCGATTCAAGTTCCAGCGGCCGGTGATCTCAGCGCGACCGACAAAGTTCTCGATATCCGGGTTGTCGTCGCTCTGGGCGCTCTCGTTGATGCGCTTCCAGATGCGGCCGGTGACGGTAAAGCGGTCATCCAATTCCATGCCGCCCATCAGGTACGTACGGTTCCAGCTGCGCGACAGCGGCAGGCTTTGGCCGTTGGAGTTGTGTACGAGACCGAGGCCGGCATAGCGCCATCTCCAACCCCCTGGCAACGCGAAGTCAGTGGGGTAGACGTACATCAGCTCAGGCTCATGGTCTGTGGTGCGAAACGGGCGCGACAGCTCGCTGTTGAAGATCTGCCAGGTCGATTGCTGCGAGTAGCCGAACCAGAGCGAATCCTTTTTTTGTGGATCGTTTTGCGTCAGCAGGCCTTGCGCCAGTTTGGTTCTGATCGAGACGCCGATGCGCATCTCGTTTGCCTGATACGCGGTCGCGGTGCCGGTGTGACCTTCGGCCGGTGACGTCGGAATTTTCGGCTTGTCGTTGGCCGCTGAAAACGAGACGTTGATTGGGCGATAGCCGCGAAACACGAAAGTGCCACAGTCGCTGCCGTTCTCCAATTCCCAGAAGCGGGACAGCGCAGAGTATTGGCGGTCGCGGCAACCTTCTTCGGTGCTGACCGACACCACGCGGGTTGCTGGCATCGAAGCGTCGACGGGAGTGCCGGGTTGCGTGCTGGCCAGCACCGGAGGCGCGGTCGGGACAGACGTCGGCGGCAGCGTCTGCTGCTGAGCCCAGCGGTCATAGCACGCCAGTCGCGCGTCGTTGCTCGCGCCCAGCGCGCTGCATTGTTGCCAGGTGAGTTGCGCGCTGGCGAGTTGGCTCGGTGGCTTGTCCGCAGCTTGCGCCTGCGCGCCTGCGAAGCCAAATATGGCCAGCAGCGCGGCGAATGTACGAATGTTTGAAGTCATTGCAGTCCTTGCGATCATTGCTATGGGCCGGTCTTTTGGAGCACGAACGGATGGGTGCTCTCGTCAGCGGCGTTGCGCCACGTCCCCCTGAATTGCTTGCCGCAAGAGCCGGGCTGAAGTGTCCCGACCCAAACGCCGCTGATGCTGTGCCCGTCTTGCGATTCGTCGATTGCCAGTTGACCTTCGGCGTCCACGTCACCGGCCAGTTGCGCCGTCGACCGCGCAACGGCGTCGCCACTTCGGGCGCCATCGCGCGTGATCGTGCCGCGCACGCCGTCGTAGTCCGGGTGCTTACCGAGCGTGACGATGTCAACCGCGGGTGCATCGTCGATGCGGGCTTGCCAAGTGCCGTAAAGCATTTCGGTCGACATGTCGCTCGCGCTTGCAGGACACGTGCCCGGTCCGCTCTGTGCCAAAGCGGTGGTCGAGGCGCTGCAGCCTGCCAGCAATAAGGCGGCTGCCCAAGCTCTCATTGCGCTGCTGCGGCCGCTGCAGCGGCTGCGCTGTCCAGTGCCTTGCGCGCGAACTCGGCACGCAGGGCCTTGAGCTTCTCGCGCGGATCCTCCTTTGCGGTGGTCTTGTCGAGCGCCATTTCGGCGATGAAACGGCTCGGAATGCCGGCGATCATCTCGCGGCCTTTTTTGCGCTTCTTGGTCCAGCTCACGGCCAGCGTGCGTTGTGCCCGCGTGATGCCGACGTACATCAGCCGGCGCTCTTCCTGCAGTCGTTCAAGCGTGCTGTCGCTGACCTTCTCTTGCTTGCCGTTGTCGTCGTCGAGCTTGAAGGGTAGCAGTCCTTCGGTCACGCCGACGAGCATCACGTGCGGCCACTCCAGACCCTTAGAGGCGTGCAGCGTTGAAAGGGTGACGACGTTCTGATCTTTCTCTCGCTCGCTGATGGTGGAGAGCAGCGAGATCGTCTGCGCTACTTCGAGCAGGCTCTTTCGTTCGCTCTCGACAGTGGCGCCGGAGGCATCGTCGATCTCGCCGCCGGCACGGGCGGACATCCAGTCGCAGAACTCCAGCACGTTGGTCCACCGTGCGGCCGCGACTTGCTCGCTGTCTTCACCGTCATACAGGTGCTTTTCGTAGTCGATCTCTTTCAGCCACCCGGTCATGAACGCGCGCGAATCTTCGGCGCCCATGGTGCGACGCGCCTTGTATTCGAGGTCGTTGATGTAGCGGCCGAACTCGTGCAACTGCTCGTGCGCGCGCTTGGCGATCACGCTAGGTAGCGACGGGCTGAACAAGGCCTCGAAAAGGCTCAGCTTGTACTGGCTCGCAAAAGTGCCCAGGCTGGCCAGGGTGGTGTGGCCGATGCCGCGTTTGGGCGTGGTCACCGCGCGCAGAAACGCCGGATCGTCGTCGTTGTTGACCCACAACCGGAACCAGCCGCACAGATCCTTGATCTCGGCCCGATCGAAGAAGCTCTGCCCGCCCGATACCTTGTACGGAATGTTGGCTTTGCGCAGCGCTTGCTCGAAGACGCGGGCCTGATGATTGGCGCGGTACAGCACCGCGAAGTTGCGCCACTCTAGGTGCTGTGTTCCGGTCGAGCTTTGCGTGATGGTTTCGCCGGCGCGCAAGCTCTGGATACGCGCCACCGCGCGCTCGGCTTCATGCGCCTCGCTGTCGGCATCGACCACGCGCACCGGTTCGCCCTCACCCAGTTCGCTGAAGAGCGTCTTGGGAAACAGCTTCGGGTTGGGCGCGATGACGTTGTTGGCCGCACGCAGGATGCCCGACGTGCTGCGGTAGTTTTGTTCGAGCTTCACGACCTTGAGCGTCGGGTAGTCGATCGGTAGCTTCTTCAGGTTGTCGAGCGTCGCACCACGCCAGCCGTAGATCGATTGGTCGTCGTCACCCACCGCAGTAAAGCGGCCGCCATCGCCGACGAGCGCCTTCAGCACTTCGTACTGGGTGGCGTTGGTGTCCTGGTACTCGTCGACCAACACATGACCCAGCGCAGCCTGCCACTTGGTGCGCACGTCGTCGTGTTGTTGCAGCAGTTTGAGCGGCATGCCGATCAGGTCGTCGAAGTCGACGCTTTGATAGGCCGACAAGCGTTCTTCATAGCGGCCCATGACCTTGGCGGTGATGCGCTCGTTGTCGTCCACGGCGATGGCGTCGGCCTGGGCCGCGTTCAGGCCCATGTTCTTCCACTTGCTGATAGTCCATTGCCAAATGCGCGCGGTCGCAGCGTCGGTGGTGCCGCCGGCGTCCTTCAGGATCTTGGTGACGTCGTCGCTGTCGAGAATGCTGAAAGCGGGCTTCAGGCCCAGCACGGCGCCGTCTTCACGCATCATCCGCACGCCCAGAGCGTGGAAGGTACAAATCACCACCTTCTTGGCATCGCGGCCGATCAGACCCTTGGCGCGTTCCCGCATTTCAGTGGCGGCCTTGTTGGTGAAGGTGATGGCCGCGATGCGGTTCGGTGCCATGCCGGTTTCGATGAGCCGTCCGATCTTGTGCGTGATGACCCGCGTCTTGCCGGAGCCGGCACCGGCCAGCACGAGACAGGGTCCGTGCAGATAGTCGACAGCTTCCTGTTGCGCGAGATTGAGACCGGATGACATGGGGCAAGGTGACAGGAGAGAAAAGACCCGAGCGCAGCCGAGGTTGGCCGGTGAGCAGAGGCGCAAAGCGGGCAATGATACGGGCGGTCGCGACGCTTGCAGCCCCGACAATCGTTGCGTGCTGCAGATCGTTCTCGTCACCTTTCCGTTCTTCGCGTTGATCGCGCTTGGCTATGCGGCAGCTCGTGTTCGGGTGGGGCACCAAGAGCAAGCGCGGCACGCGCATCGGATGGAACGATGCAGGTTTTGGTGCGCTGGTTGCTGCGGTCCCCAACACCGGCTTCACGGGCGTACCGCTGCTGGCGGCGTTGATCGGAGCGCAGGTTGCGGGCCCGGTCATCATCGCCAGCATCTTCGATACGATGGTGACATCCGGCCACGATGGTTCCGATTCACCCGATGGAGTGCCGCTTAAACGCGTGGCAGCGCTACGGCGTCAGCACCCCGAGCTTGTAGGGATCGGCATCGCTAAGCGCCTCGCACTTCGACATGTCGCGGCCTTGCGATCCATCGCAGTAGTACGTGTTGTAAATGCGGCCGAACAGAGTGGGCGTCGAGCTGAAAAGTACGCCGTGGTCGGGCTGCCAATTTTCCTTGGGCACCGTTGGCAGTGCGGACGTTGTCGTGCCAGCGGGAGCAACGGTCGTGGCCACCGGCAGCGCACCGGCGGGCGAGTCGGAGGCTGAGGCTGGAAGCGTCGCAATCACCGCCAAATTTACCGAGGTGAACTCTGCCAAAGTTTTCCGCGCTTCGTCCCCGCGCCACTGGCTCCGCAGCTCGCTGGGCTTGGGCCGAATTGCGACCGGGATCAGCAGCCCATTGACCTGCAACCCGCGGCCGAAGCGATGCTCCTTGCCGGCCAGGAACGCGTAGGCACAGGCGGCGTAACACTGGCCGCGTGCTTCGGTGTTGACGCCGCTGGCCCTGATGGCTTTGGCGTAGATCTCGGCCGCCTCGGCGGTTCCGCCAAAGGAGTCTTCGAACACCACGACCCGGACTTTGCCGGTCTCGAGGTGCTCGATGAATGCTTTAGTGGCACTTCCGTCGAGCATGCCGCTTACGCGCAGACGCGGACCTTCAAGTTCCAACTCGGCTGCCGAGGCAGACAGTGCGGTGCTCGCAACTGCGAAGACGGCAATGGAACCAAGGACACTCAGCAAGGCAGACAGTGTTTTCACGGCGTTCTCCGGTAATCGACATATCAGACACTCGCTCGCTTACGGCATGCTGAGCAGTGCCAAGGCGCAACTTCATTTTGCAGACTTTTGACAACCGGGCAGCCCGGCGCGCGCACTGCGTTGCGCTCATGGCCTTGCGTTCTATGCCCACCCATGCCTCTGGCCTATTGCTTGGCAGTCAGTCGGTGGTGTTCGTTCTTCTTCATCGCGACGTAGTCGTTCTTGGACATCTCGTGCAACTGCAGCGCGTATTGCTCTGTGGCGTCGAACCAGGCTGCGGTACGCTGGTCTTGCTGCTGCGGCGAGGGCGCATCGAGATAGGCGTCGATCGCGAGGTAATAGCGCATGGTGTTGCGTTCGACCACGCCACGTACGCCGCCAATGTAGTCGGGCTCGCCCTTGCTGGTTTTCCCTGTGACGGTGAAGCCGACCTTGTCGCTGCCGATCGTGCCCAGGTAGGCCTGCATCGCAATCCTGGCCGCGGTGCCGTAGCCGTAGGAATAGCCGAGGTGAATGAATGTCGTGCGGGCGTCGATGGGCGTTGCCTCCAGCACGATGCGATAGTCGCGCGTCGACATCGGGCCGCTCGCGGCATTCAGATTGACGTCCAGGTAGTCGGCAGTCGCGGCCCTGAGCGCGTAGTCAAAATTGACCTGCGAAGCGTCTGCCACAGGCTGATCGAATTTGCGGCCTACCGCGACGTTGATCGTCGGGTTCGCACCGCTCCCCTGCACGCCGCAGTACTTGGTATTGAGGTGCAACATGAGCACGCCGCACCAGGTGGCCGGAAGCTTGAAGGCACCGGCGACATCCGCGTAAGGATGGTCGACCACCGCATAGATATTGCCGCTCAGCTTTCCGGAGCCTTCCTCGGACTGAAGCACCAGCTTGCGATGAAACGGATTGCTGGCAAGCGCCGGCGTCATCGTCTTGTATTGGGCTCGCAAGCCCTCGGCGCTAGAGTCTTCCTCCGCATGGACCAGCCATGGCGTCAGAGAGATCATCAAGGGCATGACCCAACGCAGTACGCGCCTTGGGAGCGATTGATTTTTCATTGGCAGAGGTTAGGGCGCGGGCGCTTCTTGCAGCGTAGGAGGAACGGACAAAAAAGAGCACTCGAGAGGGTTCGCTGGAGCCATCCGCGGCGATTGACATTCAAAGTCAAATGTGTCGAATCGTGTAGCTATTTGGCATTCATTGCGCTGTTAGAGTGCCCCCCAAAACAGGGGGGGTGCAATGACGTCGAGGCAACTTCGCATCGAGGAAAACACGGCGGGTGCGGATGTACTGGCTGGTGCCACGCAGCCGTTCGAATACGAGATCACGGGGTTGATCGCCGAAGGTGACTTCGGCATCGTCTATCTCGCTTTCGATCCGTCTTCACAGGAGCGCGTCGCCATCAGGGAATACCTGCCGACCAACCTAGCTGCCCGGTCGACCGAATCGCCCACCGTGGTCGTCAAGTCAGCGCGGCACGTCGACCTGTACCAGTCTGGTTTGCGTAGCTTCATCAACGAAGCCCGAACGCTCGAGCGCTTCGATCACCCGGCTATCGTCAAGGTGCTGCGCTGGTGGGAGGGCAATGGCACGGCTTACATGGCCATGCCGTATTACGAAGGTCCGACACTAGCGAAATGGCTTGCCGACCTCGGCCAGGTGCCCGACGAAAAGCAACTCCTGGAGCTGCTGCACCCGCTGCTCGACGGGCTTGCTGCAATGCACGCCGTCCGGTGCTTGCATCGCGACATAGCGCCCGAAAAAATCCTCGTCACGCCCAACGGCCCGCTGTTGCTCGACCTCGGTGCGGCGCGCCGCGTGATCGGTAATGTCGTGCAGACGCCCAATGCAGCCCGCCAACGCGGTTTCGCACCCATCGAGCAATACGGCGACGCGCCATCGATGAAGCAAGGTCCGTGGACCGATCTTTATGCGCTGGCGGCCGTTGCCTATGCAGCCATCACCGGCAAACGCCCGATGGCCGCTGTCGAACGTTTGATGGACGACCGGTTGGTGCTGGTTTCGGAGTTGGCCCAAGGTCGTTATAGCGTGCCGTTTCTCGCCGCGATCGATGCGGCCTTGGCACTGCGGCCGCCAGACCGTCCGCAAAGCGCGAACGCCTTCTGGGCGCAGCTCAACGGGCACGAAAGCGAGGCGATATCGGAGACTGCGGGCGCGTCCACGGAGGCCGTCGAGACGTACCCTACCTTGCCGGCTGCACTCGAACCGCTTGAGGAATACGCACCTCCGTCGGCTGTCGAGACGCGGCTCGATCTAAGCGCAATGGATCCGCTGTGGTCGACTGGTGCAGCGCGCTCTGGCACTTCGGTCGGCACTCACCAGTTGCGGTTCAGGACGCGTTACTTCGTTATTGCGGCAATTTGCGTCGTGTTTGCCGCCGCCGTCATCGTCGGCGCCAATTTTCAGGCGCTCAAGTCGACGCAGATGCAAGAGGCGGTGCCGCGCCCGCGCGCAGCGGTCTCACCTGCACGCCCCGCGGTGGCCGCAGAGCCAGAGGCGTCGGCATTGCCGGAGCCCATGGTGATCTCTTCAACAGCGTCGACCCTGTCCGGCAGGGCGAAAGCGGCTACCCCCATCGCGACCGTCCGTTCAGTCGCCATCACTCGCAGCAAATGCAGCGAGCTTCTTCAATCCGCCTCGCTCGGACCACTCCGGCCCGGTGACGCATCTCTTCTTCAAAGCGAATGCCGCCCATGACTTTTTCCAGCTCAATTTCCCCGAGTCCCTCTATGCTTTCTAGGCGTGGGCGCAAGGCAGCCTCTCTTGCCGCAACCTTGTCTGCGGCTCTGCTGTTGACCCTTGCCATCGCGGGTTGCGCCAGTACAGAGCCTCTTGCCATTACGGGCGCGCAACGCGTCGACCAAGCGGTCGCGCAAGTCACCGACGCACTGGTGGCGCAAACACAATCGTTATCAAGCAGGCTGGGCTCAAGCCGCCGCGGCGTGGTGCTCGATCCGATGATCGACGCCGGCAGCGGCCAGCAAACCGCATCGACGCAGCTTTTGCAGGTCCGTGTTTCTGACCGCATCCGATCGAAGCACGCGTCGCTCGAGCTGTTGCCGTTTCAGCGCGTGAACCTCGACACGGCCAGCTATCTTCTGACCGGAACGCTCACGCGACAGCGCCAGGTCGGCAAGTCGCGCGGCGCATTGCAGATCAACCTCGCGTTGACCGATTTGCGCAAGGGCACTGTAGTGGCGCAGTCGTCGGCCATGATGCGTGACGACGAACTGGACAACACGCCACTCGCCTTCGAGCAAGACAGCCCGGTGCTGCCGAAAGATCGACTCATCGAGGGCTACGCGCGGACCACCATCACGCCGCCCGGGCAGCCAGCCGACGCGCATTACATGCAAAGTTTGCCGGTGGCGCCTATCGTCAGCGAGGCTGGCATTGCATACAACGCGGGTCGCTACCAGGACGCACTGACGCAGTACAAAGAAGCCAACGCCAGCCCTGCAGGCGAGCAGCTTCGCGTGTTGAGCGGGATCTATCTGGCGTCTGTAAAGCTTGACCGTCCGGCCGAAGCCGACAAGGCCTTTGGCAACATCGTCGCCTTCGGCATTGCCAACAAGCAACTCGGCGTGAAGTTCCTGTTCAACCCCGGAACCACCGTGTTCTGGTCCGACCCGAAGGTCAGCGGCCCATACGGCCTGTGGCTGGCGCGCATTGCCCAGGTCAGTACCCAAGCGAACGTCTGCATGGACATCGTCGGCCACACCAGCCGCACCGGCGCGGAGTCGCTCAACGATGCGCTGTCTCTGCAACGAGCCAGCTACATCCGCCAGCGGCTGACTGGCTTGTCCGCGGTTTTGGGCGACCGCACGCGCGCGGCCGGGAAGGGCTTTCGCGAGACCATCATCGGCAGCGGAACCGACAACGCGATCGATGCTCTCGACCGCCGCGTCGAGTTCAAGATCGTCGGTTGCGACCGGGCCGGCTAGGCAAGGACTGTCAGGCCCGACGATCAGGCAAGGCGTTCAGATCTGCTGCGGGTCAACGTCGACCAGCCAGCGGATCACGCCTTTGCCTTCAGCGCTGCGCCGCACCGTTTGCAACAACGGCTGCCATGTCGCCAACAGGCGTTGCAGCGCGGCCCGTGAGCCGCTCTCGATCAGCATCTGTGCGCGTTCCACGTTGGCAACGCGTTGGATTGCGAGCGGCACTGCCGGATAGCGTGTGACGTGGTCTGCACCGGGCAACGAATCGGCCGCGGTGCTCGCAGCGGTCAGAAACGCCTGCGCCGCCTCCTGTGTCCGCGCGTCGGCGCGCAATAGCGCCTGGAACGCGAAGGGCGGCATGCCGGCGGCACGGCGTTGCTCCAGTTCGGAGGCGGCGAACGCCGCATAGTCGTGCTTGCGCAGGGCGGCAAACAGCGGATGCTGCGGGTGCGAGGTCTGGAGCCACATCTCGGCACGGCTGCCCTGCGCCGCGAGGTAAGCGGCATCGCGGCCGGCGCGTCCGGCCGACTGCATCAGCAATCCAAACAGGCGCTCGGGTGCCCGGAAATCGCTCGAGAACAAGGCGCCGTCAGGATTAACCGCGGCGACCAGCGTGATGCGACGAAAGTCGTGGCCCTTGGCGATCATCTGCGTGCCGACCAGCACATCGACTTGGCCGGAATGCACCGCCGCCAACTGCGATTCGAGCGCGCCTTCCTTGCGTGTGCTGTCGGCGTCGATGCGTGCGATACGAACGGCGCTGCCATCGGGCCGCTTCACATCGGCGAAGAGTTCCGCCAGGTGTTCTTCCAGCCTTTCAGTGCCACGGCCTACTGGTGCGATGTCGGGGTTGCCGCAGGCCGGGCAAGCGCGAGGCACACGCTCGGTAAAGCCGCAATGGTGGCAACGCAGGGTGCGGTCGATCTTGTGGAACACGCGGTACGCGCTGCAATGAGGGCACTCGCTCTTCCAGCCGCAGTCGCCGCAGGCGAGCACGGGCGCGTAGCCTCGGCGATTCAGGAACACCATGCTCTGTTCGCCGCGTGCGATGCGCTCGCCGATGGCCGCGAGCAACGCACCCGACAGCACCGTTTTCGGCGGTTGAAGGTTCATGTCGACGAGTCGAACCGTGGGCAACGCGCCGGCCCCTTCCGCGGTGCCGGCCTCGCTGCCGCCTCCGACGCCAATGCGCGACGGCATCGCTAGCCGCACGTAACGTCCGCCCGCGTCGTCGCCTTGCGCAGGACGGCTCTGGTGCCAGCTCTCGAACGACGGCGTGGCCGAGCCGAGGATAACTTTCGCGCCTTCGCGCTGCCCTCGCCACACGGCCAGATCGCGTGCCGAGTAGCGCGCACCTTCCTGCTGCTTGTAGCTTGGGTCGTGCTCTTCGTCGACCACGATGAGCTTCAGCCCCGGCATGGATGCGAATACCGCCATGCGCGTGCCGAGCACGATACGCGCAGTGCCGCTGTGCGCCGCCAGCCAGCTTGCCAAGCGCTGCGGGTTGGTCATGCCGCTGTGCAGCGACACGACGGCGTCGCTGCCGAAGCGTGTCTTGAAGCGGGCTTCGAGTTGCGGTGTGAGATTGATCTCCGGCACCATGACCAGCGCCTGTGCCGTGGCGTCGCGTGCCAGCAGCTCGGCCACCGCCCGTAGATAGACCTCCGTCTTGCCGCTCCCGGTGCTGCCAAAAAGCAGGAACGGGCCGACCTCCAAGTCGAATCGCGCCAAGGCGGTCTGCTGCTCGGGGCTGAGCGCCACGGCGTTCGAGGCGTCGTCCGCGAGCACGTCGACCCGGCCAGTTGCCTTGCGCTTGAGGCGTCTCGCCAGCTGCGCCGTGCTCAGGTCGCGTAGCTGCGGGGGCAGCGCTGCCAATGCCACCTCGCCCAACGAGCGCTGGTAGTAGCGGGCCGCGAAGGCGACAAGGTCGCGCCACGCATCGCCCAGCGGCGCAAGGGCGTCCAATGCAGCGCCCACGGATTTGAGCGCCAGTAATGGGTCCGGGAGGGTTGCTCCCCATACCACGCCGAGCACCTCCCGTGAACCCAAAGGCACACGAACGAGGGTGCCCGCTACAAGCGGCACGGAGCTTGCGTAAGTCAAAAGTTCTCCCATCGCACTGTGTGCGGGAGTCTGCACCGCCACCTCAACGTGCCAGTTCATGGCCGCCTCCGGTACGCGTGGTTCTTAAAGCGAAGTTGAACAAGACGGGTTAAGTCGTTGATTTGCTTGCGCTTTGCAGGCCATCCAGAGTTTGTGTGGATAACTTTGTTGATATCCTTGCCTGAGACGCCGCAGAGGCCCGCAAATCAAGGGCTTCGCTGAAATGCCTGCAAAAAAAGCAAATCTGAAAAACCATATAAATCAATGACTTAGGAGCGCTATCGCTTTAGGAGCGGGGAATACTTCACACATGCTGTTTTTCCGCACCGCAGCAAGACTTTTGTGCATAAGTCAATTGTCGCTCGTGGTTTTTGAGGGTTGACAAACGTGAACGTGCTTGATCGGCCTTACAGCCGCTCACAGTTCTTTCTGATTCTTCAGGGAACTGCGCGCCGCACGTGAGTGCAAATGAACCGCATCGACCAACGCCGAAACGTGCTCCGGCGGCGTGAACTGGCTGATGCCATGACCGAGGTTGAATATGTGGGTGGGGCCGGTTGTCGTGCGGTCGGTGTGCGGCACGCCGAAGCTGTTGAGCACCTTCACGACCTCTGCTTCGATCTGCGCAGGCGGCGCGAACAGCACGTTCGGATCGATGTTGCCTTGAAGCGCTTTGGCACCTTGGCCGTCGCCCATCAGCGCGCGCGCCTTGCCGAGATTCACCGTCCAGTCGAGCCCGAGCACCTCGCAATCAAGCGACCGCATGGCCTCCAGCCACGGGCCTCCCCCTTTTGTGAAAACGATGCGGGGCACCGGCGCGCCATCGATGCCATTGCGCCGCAACCGGGTGAGCACCCGCGCGGTGTATGCCAGACTGAATTCCTGGAAGGCGCCGTCGGCAAGCACGCCGCCCCAGCTGTCGAACACCATCACGGCTTGCGCGCCGGCATCGATCTGGGCGTTGAGGTAGGCCGCGACGGCATCGGCGTTTACCGAGAGCAGTTTGTGCATGAGGTCGGGGCGACCGTAGAGCATGCTTTTGACCCGCCGATAGTCGCTGCTGCCTGCGCCCTCCACCATATAACAGGCAAGCGTCCAGGGGCTGCCCGAAAAGCCGATCAGCGGTACGCGGCCGCCGAGCGCATGACGGATCGACGTCACCGCGTCGAATACGTACCGAAGCTTCTCCATGTCCGGCACTTCGAGCGCGGCGATCGAGGCCTCGTCACGCACCGGACGGGCGAAGCGCGGGCCTTCGCCCGCCTCGAACGACAAGCCCAGGCCCATCGCATCGGGCACGGTCAGGATGTCGGAAAAGAGGATCGCGGCGTCGAGCGGATAGCGAGCCAGTGGCTGCAGCGTGACTTCAGTCGCGTAGTCGACGTTGGTCGCGAGCCCCATGAAGCTGCCGGCGCGAGCGCGTGTGGCGACGTATTCGGGCAAGTAACGGCCAGCTTGGCGCATCAACCAGACCGGCGTGTGGTCGGTGGCCTGACGCCAGCAGGCGCGCAAAAACGTGTCGTTTTGGAGAGGTGCGAAGGGCATGCGAGGATTGTCGCAGGGGCTTTTGCGGGCGGGTCCGTCGAAGAGTCGCATTGTTGGCATGCTGCCTCGAGCCCAACTTACCGAATTTGCTCTTGAACGCTCTTTTTTCGCCTTTCACCTTGCGTGATCTCACGGTGCCCAATCGCATCGTCGTCGCGCCGATGTGCCAGTACTCCGCCACCGACGGGCAAGCCAACGCCTGGCATCTGATTCATCTCGGCGGCCTCGCCTTGTCGGGGGCGGGCATGTTGATCATCGAAGCCACGGCGGTCGAGGCACTGGGCCGAATCACACCCGGCGACCTTGGGCTGTGGGACGACACTACCGAGGCGGCATTTGTTCCTCTGCTCGCCGCCATCCGTCAGGTTTCAAACACGGCCGTCGTGATGCAGATTGCCCACGCCGGTCGCAAGGCATCTAGCCAAGTCCCGTGGGACGGCGGGCAGCTCATCTCTGCGGATGCTGCGGATGGCTGGGTGCCGCACGCGCCGTCGCCCGTGCCGCAGAAAGAAGGCGAGGCTGCACCGCTGGCGCTCGATGCTGCAGGCTTGCTGCGCGTGCGCGATGCCTTCGTCGCGACCGCCAGGCGCGCAGCGCGGCTCGGCATCGACGGACTCGAGGTGCACGGAGCGCACGGCTATTTGCTGCACCAGTTCTTGTCGCCCATCAGCAACCGGCGTACCGACCAATATGGCGGATCGCTCGAGAACAGGATGCGCTTCCCGCTGGAAGTGTTCGACGCAGTGCGCGCTGCCTTTCCGGCCGACAAGCCGGTGGGGCTGAAAGTTTCTGCGAGCGATTGGGTCGAAGGCGGTTGGGACATCGAGCAGACCATCGCTTTTGCCAAAGAGTTGAGAACGCGCGGCGTCGACTGGATCGATGTCTCATCCGGCGGCATCTCTCCACTGCAGAAAATCAGCGTCGGCCCGGGCTACCAGGTGCCTTTTGCCAAGGCGGTCAAAGAGGCGACGGGTGTGACGACCATGGCTGTCGGCCTGATCACCGAGGCGCGGCAGGCCCAAGACCTGATCGCCAGCGGGCAGGCCGACTTCGTCGCACTGGCCAGAGCGATGCTGTACGACCCGCGCTGGGGTTGGCACGCGGCGGCCGAACTCGGTGCGACGGTCGAGGCACCACCACCTTACTGGCGGGCACCGCCGCGCAAGCATCAGGCCATCTTCGGGGACACTTCTTCGGGCGCACGCTGATCGCGATCGATCTGAGTCCGTCGCGATGTAGCCGCCGCAGGGCAGCGATCGCCTGGCGTACTGTTCGTATGTGGACGAGTGCGCCTGGCACGGCATCCCGTCAGGCGAAGTTCACTTCAGGCCGGCACCCCATAAGGCCGCGGCGCTCGCCGCTGATACAGCACCAGCGTGGCGATCAGCCCGCAGATCGCAGCGGTTGTCATCCACAGACCGGGCGCGCCCTTGTCACCCGTCATCTCGATCAACCCGGTCGCGATGGCCGGCGTGAAGCCGCCGAAGATGGCGGTCGCCAGGCTGTATGCCAGCGAGAAACCGGCAGTGCGCACGTTGACCGGCATCACCTCGGTGAGCGCCACTACCATCGCGCCGTTGTAGCTGGCGTACAGGAACGACAGCCACAGTTCGACTTCGAGCATGTGAACAAAGCTCGGCGAACCGACGAGCCATTTCAGCGACGGGTATGCGGTGAGGATCGTCAGCACCGTGAAGATGATCAGCAGCGGCTTGCGGCCCACGCGGTCAGACAACGCGCCCATTGCCGGCAACCAGATGAAGTTCGAAATGGCGACGCACAACGTGACGATGAGCGCATCGGTGGTGCTCAGGTGCAGCACCGCCTTGCCGAAGGTCGGCGTGTAGACCGTGATGAGATAGAAGCTCACGGTCGTCATCGACACCAGCATCATCCCCGCGACGACCAAGCCCCAGTTGGCGACCATCGACTGGAAAATCTCGCGGGCATCCGGGCGGTGCTTGCGCGCCATGAACTCTTCGGTCTCCTGCAGCGAGCGGCGCAAAAAGAAAAGCACCGGCACGATCAGGCATCCGAAGAAAAACGGAATGCGCCAGTAGAAGTCGGTGACTTCGACTTGGGTAAAGGTCACGTTGAGCCAGTAACCCAGCGCCGCTGCGACGACGATCGCTACCTGCTGACTGGCCGACTGCCACGCCACGTAAAAGCCCTTGTGGCCCGGCGTCGCTATTTCAGATAGGTACACCGACACGCCGCCCAGCTCCACGCCGGCCGAAAAACCTTGCAGCAAACGGCCGATGAGCACCAAAAAGGGCGCCGCCAGGCCGATGGTCGCGTAGCCCGGCACACAGGCGATGAGCAGGGTGCCGACCGCCATAAGCGCCAGCGTGACGATCAGGCCCTTGCGACGTCCGACCCGGTCGACGTAGGCGCCGAGAAAGATGGCACCAAGCGGGCGCATCAGGAAACCCGCGCCGAAGGTCATGAACGTCAACATCAACGAGGCGAACTCGTTGCCGGTCGGAAAGAACGCCTTCGAGATCTGCGTGGCATAGAAGCCGAAGAGAAAGAAGTCGAACATCTCCATGAAGTTGCCACCGGTCACGCGCAGGACGTTGGCAAATTTCGAGGAGGAAGCGATTGAGGTCGTTCCTGGTGTCATCGTTGGAGTCTCAAGTCGTTGGCGGTAAAGCCCGCGAAGCTAGCCAACCACACTTGACCGGAAGCTGACTTGAGCAATGGGCCTTGGCCTATGCCCTGCGTTCGGCCCCTGTCTGGCTAGACTTTGTACCGGACCGAGTTCCCGTAGGCGCGCGTCGTTGCAGCCGAAATCGGTTTGCCGCCGAAGGCTTCACTCAACGCCTGGTTCACATAGTTGGTCGCGGTTTTGACATCGTCGGGTCGAGAAGAGGCGATGCTGTCGATGGCGCCTGCGTAGATCAGCATCCCCGTGGGGTCGACGATGGAGATATGCGGCGTGGTGCGCGCACCGTAAGCCTGGCCGATAGCACCGTCTTCGTCCATCAGCACGGCGCTCGGCGCGGCACCGTGCTTTTTCATCCAGTTGTCGAGCGCGGCCGGCTTCAGGTAGTCGTTGGCGGCGCGTTCGGTCGAGTTGATGGACAGCCAGACCACGCCCTTGGACGTTGCGGACCTTTGGGTGGCCGCCATGTTTCCGCTGCCGTAGTGCTTGCGAACGAACGGGCAGCCGGGGTTGGTCCATTCGAGCACCACGAACTTGCCTGCGAAGTCCGAAAGCTTGTGCTGTTGGCCTTGGGTGTCGACGGCGATGAAGTCGGGCGCCTGCTGACCGACGGAGGGCGCTGCGAAGGCGTTGGTGCCCATCAAAAAGGTGGCGCCCAGCGCCACAGCCGCCGCCATGACGGCGCGGCGCGAGGCGCGGTCGAGTGCGGCACGGGCGTTGCGCGCGCTTTGCGCGACACGGCGGGTGCGGGATGGAGAGGACGGCAGGTTGGTTGATCCGCGCGATTCGCCGGCTTTGCTGGATTCAGTTTGGGATGGAGGTGGCTGGGCCAACTTGGACTCCTGTCAGTGAAAAATCAAACACCGACGACAGCTTAGACCGCTTTTCTAACGCTGGTGTGACAACCCGTAGCCCCCCGAGATTTACAGCGCCGCGAGCGCGGCCCGGATCTCTTCCGCGCGCAGGATTTCCGTCATGACGACCGGCGCTTTCCCGGCGACATGCAGCACATAGACCGGCACGCCGCTGCGGCCGAGCGCCGTCAGGGCGGCGGTGATGGCGGGGTCCTGGCGGGTCCAGTCAGCGCGCAGCAGCGCTACGTTGCGCGCCTCGAAGTCGGCCAACACCGCAGCGTTGTTCAAGGTCGCTTTCTTGTTGTATTGACAGGTGACACACCACGCCGCAGTGAAGTCGACGAACACCGGCCGGCCTTCGGCATTGAGTTCGGCCACGCGGGCCACCGACCACGGTTGCCAGCGCGCGCCGCTCGCAGCGACCGCCGGTTCGACCGTGCGCACGATGTTGCCGCCGATGGCCACAACCGCCGCGACGCTGCACGCCACCAACACGCCCGAGACGAGCATGCGGGTACGGCCGCGCAGCGTGAGCGACCAGGCGATGGCGGCAAGGCACACCAGCAACCCGAGCAACGCACCGGCACCGTCGATGCCGCTTTGCTGGCCGAGTACCCAGACCAGCCAGGCGACTGTGGCGAACATCGGAAACGCCATGACGCGCCGCAGCGTTTCCATCCAGGAGCCGGGCTTGGGCAACAGCCTTGCGACCGCAGGAATGAACCCGGCCGCCAGATACGGAAATGCCAGCCCGAAGCCAAGCGCGGCGAACAACATCAGCGCCTGCGCCGCCGGCAGCGCGATCGCGAAGCCGAGCGAAGCGCCCATGAAAGGCGCGGTGCAAGGCGACGCGATGACCACCGCGAGGATGCCCGACAGGAAGTCGTTGGCGACCGGATGCTTGACCTGCGCGGCGCACAACGAGCGCGGCGCCATGATGCCGAACTCGAACACGCCGGCGAGGTTGAGGCCGATCATGGTGAACAGCCCGGCCAGCACCGCCACCACCACCGGCGACTGCAACTGAAAGCCCCAACCCATCTGCTCGCCGGCCGAACGCAACATCAGCATCGCGCCGCCGAGTGCCAGGAACGACAACATGACGCCGGCCGTGTAGGCCATGCCGGCGCTGCGGTGACCGCGCTTGTCGCCGGCCTGACTGGCGAAGCCCAGCACCTTGATCGCCAGCACGGGGAACACGCAAGGCATCAGGTTGAGCAGCAGGCCGCCGATGAAGGCACCGAAGAGGGCGGCGATGAAGCTGCCGGCCGTGGCAGCGGTCGCGACCGGTACCGACCCCACAGCCGCGTTGGCAGCCAGCGCGGATTGCAGGGCGGGTGAGACTTCTGCGCGCGGTGCGGAAGTGGGCCAGGCGCCCGTCACGGGTGCTTCGGCGCGCCACGCGATCGGCTGGCCCGCTTGGCGGTCGACCACTGCCAACGCTACCACCACAGGCATGACGAGAGGACGGGCGCTGCGCTGGTCGGCCAACGGGATGGTGGCCGTCCAGGCCGCGCCCTCCCATGCCTGCGTCCAGTCCTTGCCCGGAACCGCCGCGGTGTGAATGACGTCGCCGGTTTCGGGGAAGAAGTCGAGTGTCTTGCCCTGCGCCGCGGCGGGCAGGCCCTCAAGACGCACCTTCAGTGTTTTGCCCTGCACCTCGATCGTGCCGGGCTTGGCGAGCGCGACAGGCTGCGCTGCCAGCGCCGCATCGAAGCCGGCCTTGTCGAGCGCGGTCGAACCTTGCACCGGCAGCTTGAGCGAAAAGTCGCCCTGCTCGGGGATGCATTCCTGTCGGCATACCAGCCACGACGCCTTGAGCCGGATGTCGATGGCGGCGCTGCCGGTGAGCGAAGTCGTCGGCGTGAAGTCCGAGGCGACGGTGAGCGGCACGGGCAACACCACCGTGCCCTCATAGCCGTAGTTGGCGAGCGTGCCGACCGGAATTTTTTTCGGCACCGGCCAGGCGATGTCGCCTGCAGTGATGCCGGGCGGCAGCGTCAGCGCCAACTCGGTCGGCAAGCCGGAGTCTCCGGCGTTCTTCCAGTAGGTATGCCATTCCGGCTGGTGCACGATCTGGAGGCCGACCCATACCGGGGCGCCGGGGGTCACGCCATCGGGCGCGTAGGCCACGAGTTCTGCGCGCACATGCGAAGTGGTGACGACGGCGCTGGTCTTGGGCGACAGCTGGGCTTGGGTCGGCAGGCTGAGCGCTAGCAGTGCCGCTGCAGAAACGAGAGCGGCAGCACTTTTGAAGGCCGCCTTCAATACGACACTGAACAACGTCCGAGACGCTTTTCCTACGCCGGGCGTCGGTTGGGCAGGGAGACGCGGGAAGGAAAGGTTCATGCCGGAGAGTCGGAGCGCGAGGTGAAGGTGTTAGTTCCGGCCGTTGAGGCGACTGGCGCTGCCCAGCCCAGGACCACTCGCCGGCTGTTGGCGCTTTTCTTTTCTATCTTCGTCACCACCACGGCGCCGATCTCCGTTGTGTTTGCAACATGCGTGCCGCCGCAGGGCTGGAAGTCGATCTGCTCTTCATGGCCAACGCGAATCGTCCGTACCGTGCCGCTGCCGCGCGGCGGTTGCACGCTCATGCTCTTGATCAGGGCGGGGTTGGCATCGAGTTCGGCATCTGTGATGGCGCCGACGGACAGCGGATGCGCTGCCGCCACCAGTCGGGCCAGTCCGGCAGTCAGCGCGTCCTTGTTGAGCGGCTCGGTCATATGGAAGTCGAGCCGCGCGTATTCGGGGGTAATCGAGCAGCCGTTTACTGGATGCGGCACCAGGTGGCACAACAGATGGGTGGCGGTGTGAAAGCGCATCAGCCGATGCCGGCGCTCCCAGTCGATCCGGGCCGTCACGCAATCTCCTGGCTGCAGCGCGGCCAGCAAAGCGGCCTGCTCAGCCTGATCCAGCGCAGGTACATGAACGATCTCGGCGGTCGGCTTGCCCTCGGCATCTTTTGCCTTGCGGGTGTCGACGATAGCGATCTCGCGGCCATCGGGCAGCACGAGCACGCCGCTGTCCCCGGCCTGGCCTCCGCCCAGCGGATAGAACACGGTGCGGTCCAACACGATCCCGGTCTGGTCGACGCGGACGATGCGCGCTTCGCATTCGCGCAAGTAGGCATCGGCGCGGAAGAGGTCGTCGGTCATGCGGCGATGGTAGCGGCGATGCGCCGATGGGGTGCGCTCACGGCAGAAAGCGCCTGTCGCCGACAGCTTTGGGCTTCGGGTCGGGCATGCTCTGCAAGCGTCCAGTTGACGCGTATGGAGACTTTTGAATGAACTCATTGACGATGCGCCGGCCCGCTGGATTGCTGACCGTCATCGCTGCCGCCGGCCTGGCAACGCTGCTCGCCGCCTGCAGTGAAACCGCCAAGCTGCCGCCCGAACGCACAACCGGCCCCACACCCCAGCTAGCCGCTCCCAACGAGACGTTGATCCCGACCGTCAACATCGCGCCCGCCGTCGGTTGGACCGACACCGCCGGGCCGACGCCTGCCAGCGGCTTCGCGGTGGCAGCGCTGGCGCGCGGGCTCGACCATCCGCGCTGGGTCTATGTGCTGCCCAACGGCGACGTGCTCGTGGCCGAGAGCAATACGCCGCCCAAGCCGAATGAACCCAAGGATGGCGGCGACGGGCTGCTCGCACAGATCCGGCACAAAGTGATGGGCATGGTCATGAAGCGCGCCGGCGCCGGTACCCCGAGCGCCAACCGCATTACGCTGCTGCGCGACGCCAACAACGATGGTGTGGCTGAAGTCAAGGAAGTGTTCTTGCAGAACCTTGCCTCGCCTTTCGGCATGGTGCTGGTCGGCAACGAGCTCTTCATTGCCAACGCCGATGCGCTGGTGAAGGTGCCGTACATCGAAGGCCAGACCAAGATCACCGCGGCGCCAACGCTGGTGACCGAGCTGCCGGCCGGCATCAACCACCACTGGACCAAAAACGTCGTCGCCAATCGCGACGGTACCAAGCTTTACGTAACGGTCGGCTCCAACAGCAACATCGGCGAGAACGGCATTGCGTCCGAAGAAGGCCGTGCTGCGATCTGGGAAGTCGACGTCAAGAGCGGTGCCAAGCGACTCTTCGCAAGCGGGCTGCGCAACCCGAATGGCATGGGCTTCGAGCCCGACACCCAGGTGCTGTGGACCGTGGTCAACGAGCGTGACGAGATTGGCAGCGACCTCGTGCCCGACTACCTGACCTCGGTCAAGGACGGCGCGTTCTACGGTTGGCCGTGGAGCTATTACGGCGGCCATGTCGATACGCGCGTGCTGCCGCAGCGGCCCGACATGGTGGCCAAGGCTATTCCGCCCGACTTCGCGCTTGGCTCACATGTGGCGCCACTCGGCATGACCTTCTCGAATGCGCGTGGCATGCCGGGCGATTTCGCCAATGGCGTGTTCATCGGCGAGCACGGCTCGTGGAATCGCAGGCCGCTGTCGGGCTACAAGGTGGTGTTCGTGCCGTTCATCGGCGGCCGCCCTAGCGGCGCGCCGGTCGATGTGCTCACCGGTTTTCTGACTGCCGACGAGAAGGCGCAAGGCAGACCGGTCGGCGTCGCGCTGGACAAGTCGGGTGCACTGCTGGTGGCAGACGACGTGGGTAACGCTGTCTGGCGGGTGTCGAAGGCGAGGTAAGAGCGCCGGGCCGGGCTGGAAGCCTGGGCTAGAACCCCTGCAGCACGACCTTCCCCTGTGCCTTGCCGCTCTCGACCAACGCATGTGCCTTTCTCAAGTTCGCCGCGTTGATGGTGCCGAGATTGGCGTTGACAGTCGTGCGGACCTTGCCAGCGTCGACCAGCGCTGCGACTTCGGACAGCAGCTTGCCCTGCTCATCCATGTCGGGCGTCTCGAAACGAGAGCGCGCGAACATCATTTCCCAATGCAGTGACAGGCACTTGCTCTTGAGCGGCATCGCGTCCAGCGTCGGCATGTCGTCGATCACTGCGATGCTGCCCTGCGGCTTCAGGCTTTCGATGATCTGCGCGTAGTGCTGCACCGTCTGCGTGAGGCTGGCGACCATGTCGACCTCGCCGAAGCCACCGGCCCTGAGCTCGGTTGCAAGTGGCCTGGAATGGTCGATGACCGCATGCGCGCCGAGGTCCAGGCACCACTGGCGTGTCTCCGCGCGCGACGCGGTAGCGATGACCTTCAACTGCGTGAGCTGGCGGGCCAGCTGAATGAGGATCGAGCCGACGCCGCCGGCACCGCCGACGATCAGCAGCGTCTGTCCGGCGCCACCGCCCTTCGGCACGCCGAGCCGATCGAACAGCAGTTCGTAGGCGGTGATCGTGGTCAACGGCAGCGCGGCCGCTTGCGCATCGTCCAGGCTCGTCGGCGCCTTTGCCACGATGCGCTCGTCGACTGCGTGCAGCTCGCTGTTGGCGCCCGGCCGGGTTATGGAGCCGGCGTAGTACACGCGGTCGCCGACTTTGAAGTTCTTCACCTCGGCGCCGATCGCCTCGACGAGGCCGACCACATCCCAGCCCAGTACCTTGGTCTGGCCGGGCTCGGGCGCGGCGTTCTTGCGCACCTTGGTGTCGACCGGGTTGACCGAGATCGCTTTCACGCGCACCAGCAGGTCGCGCGGGCCCGGGCTGGGCGCGGACAGCTCGAAGTCTTCGAGCGCCGCAGGATCGTCGATGGGCAATGCGTGGCGGTATCCGACAGCTTTCATAGATCGTTCTCTCTTGCTTTCGATCGGTATCGATCGGTTGTTGTCGTTGTTTGTGGGATCACACCATCGGTGTCACGGCGCCGTCCATCGCCAGGATCGCCCCGGTGATGTAGCTGGCTTTCGACGATGCAAGGAACACCACCGCGTTGGCGATTTCTTCGGGGGTGGCGATGCGCCCGAGCGGCAGCTTTGCGGTCGCGCGCTTCAGCGCCTCGTCCATGTCGATGCCCTGCGCCTTGGCGTCGACCGCCAGGCCTTCTTGCAGCCGGGTCGTGAGCGTGAGGCCGGGGTTCACCGCATTCACCCGCACGCCGCGCGGTGCGTAGGCCACCGCCATGCCTGCGCTGACCAGCATGAGCGCCGCGTTGGCTGCACCGCCCGGCATGTGCACGGGGCTAGCGACCTTGCCGCCGGCACCCACGATGTTGACGATGGCGCCACGGCCGCGCTGGCCCATGCGCTTGACCACCGGATCGAGCATGTGGATGGTGGTGAAGTACTTCGCTTCCATGGCTTCATGCCAGACCATGGCGTCGAGCAGATCCGGCGGAGTTCGTTTGGCGGCGCCTGCTGAGTTGACGAGCACGTCGACCGGACCGAAGTTGGTTTCTGCGGCGTCGAGCGCCTCGATCGCTTCGGACGGCAACTTGAGATCCGCGGTGTGCAGCGCCACGCGGCTGGCGGCGTCGGCAAACTGCTCGATAAGCGTGCGCTTCGCCTGATCGAGATTCGCCTGGTCCCGCGAGACCAGGCTGACGCGCGCGCCTTCGCGCAGAAAACCAAGCGCGCAAGCCAGGCCGATGCCTTTGCTGCCGCCGGTGATGAGTATGTGCTGGTGTTCGAGTTGAAGGTCCATGCCGCCATTGAAACACCGCTCTAAGATTGCTGCATGACCGCACCCAACGCCAGCGCCCCCAGTGTCCCCAGCGCCGCAGGCCCCATCGCGCCGCATCGCTTCTGGGCCGACCTGACGACGCGCGACTTCGCGGCGCTCGATGCGACACGAACAGTCGCCGTGCTGCCGCTCGGGGCGACCGAGCAGCACGGGCCGCATCTGCCGCTCGGTGTCGATACGCGGCTTGCCGATGGGATCGTCGCTGCGGCGCTTCCCTTGTTGCCGCACGATGCGTCGGTGTTGGTGCTGCCGACGCAGGCCATCGGCCTGAGTCCCGAGCACGCACGCTTTGCCGGCACGCTGACGCTGTCGGCCGAGACGCTCATCCGGATGTGGAAAGAGATCGGCGCTGGCGTGGCGCGCGCCGGGGTCAAGAAGCTGGTGTTCTTCAACGCCCATGGCGGACATGTCGGCGCTATGGACATCGTGGCGCGTGAGCTGCGCGAGGCGCACGACCTCATTGTCTACAGCGTGAGTTGGTTCAATTTGCCGCTCGGCGATGCGGGCACGCAGTTCGGGGTCGACGAGGATCGCTTCGGCGTGCATGCCGGCGACATCGAGACCTCGATGATGCTGGCGTTGCATCCCCGGCTGGTCCGCATGCAGGCGGCTGAAGACTTCGGATCCGCGTCGCGGCAACGCGCCGCCGACTACCCCATCCTTGGCGACGGCAAGAGCGCCAAGCTGGGCTGGGCCATGCAGGACTACAACGCGCAAGGCGCCGCCGGCAACGCGGCTGCTGCCACCGCAGGCAAGGGACGGGCGGTGGTCGACACCGCTGCCCGGCAACTCGCACTGCTGCTCGGCGAGGTGGCGCGCTTGCCCTTGTCGATTTTGGGAAAGGACCCGGAATGAAAACGAGAATACAGACAATGACGATGACAAAGACAAGCGCAGGCATTGCCGCCAGATCGACCGCACGCGTGTTTGGAGTCGTTGCCTGCGCAGCGTCGCTGGTCTTCGCGCCGGCTGCCTTCGCCGACACGATCAAGGTGCTGACATCGGGCGCCTTCAAGCAAGTGGTACTGGCCTTCGTGCCGGCATTCGAATCCGAAACCGGCAACAAGGTCGAGGTGTCCGATGGCACCGCGGGCGCGCTGCAAAAGCGCGTCGATGGCGGCGAGGCATTTGATGTGGTGGTCATCACGCCGGCGGCGCTTGCGCGTTACGCAGAGACAGGAAAGGTCGTGCCTTCCAGCGTTGCGACGTTAGCGAAAGTCGGCGCCGGCGTTGGCGTCAAGGCCGGCTCGTTGCTGCCGGAGATCCGCACGGTCGAGCAGTTCAAGCAGACGGTGTTGAATGCCCGTGCTGTCGCGTATATCGATCCGGCAGCGGGCGGCTCGAGCGGTATCTACTTGCAAGGCTTGTTTGAGCGGCTCGGCATTGCGCCGCAAGTAGCAGCCAAGGCCGTCTTGGTGCAGGGCGGCTACTCCGCGGCCAAGCTGGTGAGCGGCGAGGCCGACCTGGCGATTCAGCAAATCAGCGAGATACTGCCTGTGGCCGGCGTCACGCTAGTCGGGCCACTCCCGGAGGAGATCCAGAACTACACGAGCTATAGCGGCGGAGTCGGGACAGCATCGGCGCACCTCGCTGTGGCGCAGGCTTTCATGTCTCGCATGACCGGTGCAGGATCGGCCGACGTCATTCGTTCCAAGGGCATGTTGGCGCCCTGACGTTCGTGGGCAGCCTTGATTCAGCCATTGGCCGGCGTCATGCCGAAAGGCGCGGACTCGGTCTTGCCCAACTTGATCGCGCCGTCCGGCCGCTCGCAGGTGCCGATCAGCAATCCGCTCGCCACGGCTCTCGCACGCAGCGCATCCACGACCTCATCGCGTCCCGGCGTATCGGAAAACGCATCGCCTGCTTTCAGCGCAAACACCTGAAACGCATAGCGATGTACGCCGTGACCGGGCGGTGGGTCGGGTGGCAACCAAGTCGATTGCAAATACGAGTTGCGACCTGTGTGCAGGCCCGTGCCATCGTGCTCCGAACTCGCGAGCGCCCCTTCGGCCATGCCGCCATCTTGCGGCGGCAGGTCGACCACGATGGCATGCACCAGCGGGCTGGGCGTCGGCGAGTCGGCGTCTTCCACGAGCAACAACAGGCTCGCAACATCCGCCGGTACCTTGGTCCACTGAAGCGGCGGCGAGCGGCCGATGCCGTCGGCCGTGTAGCGATCAGGAATCGGCGCATGGTCGCGAAAGGCGAGGCTCGACACCTCGATCGCCGCCAATCCACTGCGCAGACCGAGCGTGTTGAATACGAGATGGTCGAGGCCCGCTCGCACATCGTGCAATGCGTGGCCGATGACGTCAGGGAGTTTTTCAAGCATGTGACGAGGTATAGCGCGCCTGTCTGGCGCGGGTTGTAGGACTCGGCATGACATGGGCAACGCAAGCTTGCCCGCAGGATCTTTTGAGGCGGGTGCAATAGATACCGTTCAAGCCCTTCGCCCTGTCTTCGTCACTTCAGCAGAACACAGTCGACGGTCAGCTGGTCCGTTCTATCATCGGCGCGGCTCAACAATCCACAAAGGAAAAAGCATGGGAATCATCTGGACAATTCTGATCGGCTTCGTTGCCGGTTTGGTGGCACGTGCAGTGCTGCCGGGCAACCAGTCACTGGGCTTCATCCTGACCACGGTCCTCGGAATTGCAGGATCGCTCATCGCGACCTACATCGGGCAGGCCATGGGTTGGTACACGGCGGGTGCAGGCGCGGGCTTCATCGCCTCGGTGGTCGGTGCGATCGTGTTGCTCGTGCTCTACGGGCTCGTCGCGCGGAAGAGCTGAGCCGATAGCAAAAGGAAAAAAATCATGGGATTGATGGACATTCTTCAGAATGCGCTGGCCGCAAACAGCGGTTCCGGTGGCGCCGATGGCGCCACTGCCGAGCAGCATTTCGATCAAGCCGCGCAGCATGCGTCCACCGACGAACTGGGAGCTGGTCTGGCGGGTGCGATGCGCTCCGACCAGACGCCGCCCTTCGGCGAAATGGTCGGCAAGCTTTTCGGTCAGTCCTCTTCAGCCCAGCAGGCCGGCGTGCTGAATCAGATTCTCGCCACGCTTGGGCCAGTCGCTGCGTCCGCCATCGCAGGCGGTGCTCTCGGGCGCATCCTTTCGCCCGGCCAGACACAGGTCACGCCGGCCCAGGCGTCGGCGCTGTCGCCGGCGCAGGTGACCGAGATCGCCGCGCATGCCGAGCAGGCGCAGCCCGGTATCGTCGATCAGGTGAGCCAGTTCTATGCTCAGCATTCGGGGCTCATCAAGATGCTTGGCAGCGCTGCCTTGATGGTCACGCTCGCCAAGATGAAAGAGAACGCGACGACTCGCGGTTAGCCTGGAGTCAAGCAAGCGTGGCCCCTTTGGCGGCCTGAATGCGCAAAAAGTCACGGCCGCACACAGCGGCCGTGCGCTGCATCCCTACAAACCCTGAGGTTTGCGTATGATGACCTTTGTAATTTATTGTTTCATAACAATCAATTTGCAACCGTTTTCAAGCGCACCAGGGATATGACCATGCAGGCCACTCGAAGAGGATTCGCCCGGACGGCTGCTGCTATTGCGTTGCTGGGCGCGACGGGCACCGTTGGCCTGATCGGAACGACGTCGTTTGCCCAGGCTGCGCGCCGTGCTGCGGGCTGGAAGGTCATCGTGGGCCAATCCATCCCCATGACCGGCGCTGCCAACGAAATCGGGATGGCTTTCGCCGCGGGCGCCAAGCTGTACGTCGACGCTTGGAACGAGCACGGCACCACTGGCCCGACGCTCGAGCTGAGGCAACTCGACGATGGCTACGACGCAGAGCGCGCCAAGGCCAATTCAACCAAGTTGTTGAGCGACGGAGCCGACGTGCTCTTCGGCTACGTCGGTACCGCAAGCAGCATGGCGGGCGCGCTAGCAGCGCAGCAGCAGGGCGCTGCTTTTTTCGCTCCCTTTGCCGCTCCCGACCTGTTGCGGGACAAGGCGCATGCCAACGTTTTCCACGTACGGCCGAGCATGGCCGACGAGGCCTTCGCGATGCTCCGGCACTGCGACATCCTCGGGCAAAAGCGCATTGCAGTCGTCGCCGACGACGACGCGATGGGCCGAGCCGCGTTGCGGGCGGTACAGGACGCCGCAGTCGAATTGAAGCTGCCACCACCGGTTGCAACCGTCTTCGTCAAGCCGGGCAGTACACAGGTGGCGGCCGCGGTGGCAGCCATTGCCAAGGCCGAACCGCAGACGATCATTCAGGCCTCGCTCTCGTCGACCACCGCCGCTTTCGTGCGCGAGATGCGCAAGACCGGCTACGGAAGCGCGTTCATGACGTTCTCCGTCGTCGGCATCGATCCGCTCTTTACCGCGCTCGGCAAGGAAATCCGCGGCGTCATCATTTCGCAGGTGGTGCCGTCGCCGCGCAGCTCGGCCACGGTCGCCATCGTCAAGGAATATCTGGCGGCGGTCGGCGACTCGGACCAAATCGCGTCTTATGAGGGGCTGGAAGGTTTTATCGCAGCCAAGGCGCTGGCAGAAGCAGCGCGCCGCGCCGGGCCGGCGCCCACGCGTGCGGCCCTGCAAAAAGCGATGACCGGCATGACCGACTACGACGTCGGCGGTTTTCGCGTCAACCTTCGGCCGCCGCTGCACGATGCGGCACGTGCCATCGACCTGGTCTACATCACGGCCGAGGGGCGCGTTTTGCGCTGATGCAGTGCGTGCATCGCGCAGACAGTGGCTCATGTGGTGCGCAGCGGTACTCGCAGCCGTGAGCGTCGGCAGCGTTCAGGCGCAGGTGCAGCGATGCACCGACCAGAACGGCAAGGTCTCGTTTTCGGACGCGATATGCGACGGCAACCGCGCTGTCAAAGTTTTCAGCGCGGGCTCGACTGCGAGCCAGCAGTGGAAGCCAGAGGGCTATCGCGCGGCTGTGCCGACAGCGCCTTTGCCGAGCGTCCGCCCTGCGCAGGTCCGTCAAATACGATGACTGCATGCCGCCACCTCTCGCCAAGGCTGCCAAGGTTCCAAAAGTTGCCAAGGTGCCCAAGATCCCCAAGGTACCGCGCACGCCGCGCAGTCATCACTATCACGTGTATGTCGTCGAGCTCGATGACCAGGTCTGGAGCAGCGCGCGCTTTCGCAAGTCCAACCCGGACTGGACGCTGGGCAAGCCCTTCGTCTATGTGGGCATGACTGGTCTCGACCCCGACGTGCGATTCGACAAGCACAAGGCCGGTATCCAGGCCAACGTGTACGTGCGCGAATTCGGGGTGCGGCTGCTGCCGAAACTCTACGATCGCTACAACCCGATGCCATACGACGCAGCGCGTGACATGGAGGTCGAACTCGGCATCTCGCTGCGCAAACTCGGCTTCGGTGTCTGGCAGGCTTGATGCGCAAGTTGCCTTGGCTGGCACACTGACTCGCATGCACACCTCACTCTCTTCCGCACTGCTTTCTGCCGTGCTGGTGGCGGCCACACCCTCAATATTGTTCGCAGCGCAGGGTCATGCTGCTGTGTCCCCAGAACAGGCCGCAGCGCAGGCTGCCGACGCAACGGGTGCGCGGCTCGCTGCAGTGATCGCCGGCCCGCAACGCAACGCTGCCAACCGTGCCCGTGACCCTGCGCGCCATCCAGCGGCCACTCTTCGCTTTTTCGGTTTGACGCCCGGCCAGACAGTGATCGAGATTGCCCCGGGCGGCGGTTGGTATACCGAGATCCTCGCGCCGTACCTGCGCAAGGGCGGCACCTTCTACGCTGCTTACGAAGCGGCCGACGGCGCGCAGGCCATCGCATCGCACCGGCGCTTCGTAAAAAAACTAGCAGCCAGCCCAAACGTTTACGGCCGCACCGTCCTCGGCACGATGCCCTCGGCCGGACGCGGCTTCGTCGGCATCGCGCCGCGGGGGGGTGCCGACATGATCCTCACATTCCGCAACATCCACAACTGGATAGAGGCTGGCGATTTCGACGACATGTTGCGGGCTTTCTATGCGGTGCTGAAACCAGGCGGGGTGTTGGGCGTCGAGGAACATCGAGCGCCGGCTGGCATCTCGCTCGCCGGCGTCATCGCCAGCGGTTACGTGCCGGAAGATTTCGTGATCGCACGGGCTCGCGCCGCGGGGTTCGAACTCGGAGCGCGAAGCGAGATCAACGCCAATCCGAGCGACACAAAAGACCATCCGAACGGCGTCTGGTCGCTGCCACCGACGTTGCGGGGCGGCGAAGTGGACAGAAAGAAATTCGAAGCCCTCGGCGAGTCCGACCGCATGACTTTGAAGTTCGTAAAGCCTTTGCGCTGAAGGCCCGTGCGAAGGCGTGCTTCGGCCGCCTCAGGCGTACGTGACCCAGCTCTCGTGAGCCGGCCCGTCGAGGTGCGGCAACGTGTTGTAGGTCACAAGCATGTGCCGTTTGGGCGTGAACGCGAACTCCGTGATCGAAGTGTTGCGAATGCGCATGTTGAGTTCGATCGTGGTTTCCGGGCTGGTCCCCAACACGTGACCGACCGCCGTGCTGATCGGGCCGCCGCTCGACACCACCAGCACTTTGGCGCCGTGGTGCCGGTCGCGCACGTGGTCGAGTGCGGTTGTCACGCCCGTTAGAAAATCGATGTAGCTGGGCATGCCGATCGGCTCGGTCTTGCCCTGCATCCACGCGGCGAGGCCAGTGCGAAGTAGCCGGAAATGATGGCGGTACATCTCCGGTGAATCGGCTTTTTCAAGCTTTCCCGGATGAATCGTCGCAATGATGGCCTCGCTGTCGTACTCGTTCAGCCCCGGCCACGGCAGCACGTCGTCGCGCTTGATGCCCAAACCCTCGGCGATCCCATTCCATGTCTGGACATGGCGTTTCAGCGTCCCGGTGATTACCGCGTCGAACTTCATGCCCCGTTCACGCCAGTACTCGCCAAGCCGCACTGCCTGCCGAATTCCCAGTTCACTCAAGTTGTCGTAGTCCAAAGCACCGAAGCTGGCTTGCCCGTGGCGTACGAAGTAGAGGGTTCCCATCGCTGCATTTGGCAACTACGGCGCCGGGAAAGCTTGTCCCGCTTGCGACCTTTGCTATCGTTTAAATAGCATCCGACGTTGTGGAACAAATTGGCATTTCGCTTTGGAAGGTAGTACTTGGCACTTACTAACTACAGTGACTAGGCAAAGTTGTGTAACACTAAGATACTCAAATCCCGCCTTCCGCAGTCCGAGTTGTTACCGGGCGTAGCGGATATTTTCACTGTCATCGGAGCCTCTTTTGAATACCTCGTATCGCAGCGTCTGGAACCATGCACTCGGCGCATGGGTTGCCGTTTCTGAAGTCACACGTTCGCGCGGCAAGCGCTCTGGTTCGACAGTGGCCATCGTGGCTGCGGCGCTTATCGGTGGATTGGGCGCGACCGGGGCGCTGGCGCAGGCGACGTCCTATGGGGCGACCGGTACGTACCCCAATCCGATCAACGCATCTGGCGGCGTGACGCTCACGGTCGCTCCGACGGCCGTCGCAGACCAGACCGGTTTGATCAGTGACTTCACGACTGCCGGTGGAATCGTCAAGGACGGTACGGGCACGCTGCAACTGAGTAACACAGGCAATTCCTACGTCGGCGTCACCTCGATTGCGGCCGGCATTTTGCGCATTTCCAGTGATCTGGCATTGGGAAACGCGGCTAACGGCCTGCAACTTAACGGTGGAACACTCCAGTTCGGGGCTGGCGGCGTAACGAGCGCGCGGGCCATAACCGTATCGGCTGGCGGTGGCTCGATTGACGTCAACGACGCCTTCGCAAATGTCCTGAGCGGCGGCTTCGCCGGCAGCGGTGCACTGGCGCTGGTCAACCTCGGGACCAGCCCGAGCGAAACGACGCGACTGACTCTGTCGGGCAGCAGCGCAGGGTTTACTGGAACCACGCAAGTCGGCCGCAACGATGTGCCGAATGTCCCCGCTTCGGGCCGCATCAACGTCGCGATCACAAGCAACGGCGCCCTCGGAACCGGCAACAACGCGGTCAACATCTACAACAACGGGGAGCTCGATTTCACAGGCACCGGTGTTACTGCCGGCAACTTGCAGATCCAAACGCTGAGAAGTACCAACACGCTGGGAACGAACTCCGGTGTGACGTTCGCTGCCGGCGCGTCGGCTGGCAATGCCACGATCAGCAGCAATGCTGCCGGCGCTTTGATCGACTTTCAAACCGGCACGACGGCGGCAACGTCTACCCTTAACAACAGCGGCGGCGGCCGAATCTACTTCGAGGGCAACAGCACGGGCGGCACGGCGACTATCAACAATACCGACGGTCGGCTGTATGTCCAAGGCACTGCAGATCTAAGCGGTGCCACGGTCAACAACGCCGTCGGCGGATCGGTCTATATCAGCGACTCGACCACCGGCGTTGCGGTGGGCAGGCTTTCGGGCGCCGGCAACGTGGTTTTGGGCGGCAAAACGTTGACGGTCGGCGCGGCCAGCATTCTGGGTAACAGCGACACCATCAGCGGCGTCATTTCGGACTTGGGCAAGCAGTTCAAGGACCTCAATGGCAACGGCTACAACAACGCCGCCACTGCGACCGGCGGTTCAGTCGTCAAGGTCGGCGCCGGAACGCTGGCCCTGACCGGCGCCAACACCTATTCGGGCGGTACGGGCATCACTGCGGGAACCCTGGCGTTCAATAACGCGCAAGCTTTGGGCACTGGCGCGGTCGTCATGACCGGTGGTGAATTGCTGGCGACAAACGATGTGGCGTTCGGCGATGCTTTGCAGAGCATCACTTTCAACGGATCGGCCACCGTGGCCGCAGCGACAGGCAAGGCGTTTACTTTCACGGCTGGCATCACGAACAAGGCATCGGTCGCGACCTTCGGCAACGCGACCGACAACGGCGTGGTGCTGTTCACGCCTGCGTCCGTCACAACGACCAACCTGGCGAGCCTGAACGTGGCCGGCGGCACACTGCGCGCCGGCGACGCCACCGGCCTCAACGCTCTGACCTCGATCAATGCATCGACGACGGTTGCCAAGGGCGCAACGCTCGATCTCAACAGTTTCAACACGAGCGTTGCCAACCTGCAAGGTGCTGGAACAGTACTGACTGGCACGGACGCTTCCAAGGCGCTGACGGTCAACGCTGGCAACTTCGCTGGCTCGATTCAGGGCGCAGACAGCCTCATCAAGAACACTGTCGGGTCCCTCGTCCTGTCGGGCACCAACACGTACACCGGCGCGACCACGGTCAACGCAGGTGTCTTGCGCGCCGGTGCTGCCAATGTGCTGCCGGTCGGCACAGCCCTCACGGTGGCCAACGCAGCCACTTTGGATCTCAACAACCAGGCGCAAACCATCGGTTCCCTGGCAGGCGTCGCGGGCAGCGCTGTCACGCTCGGCAGCGCAGCGCTCACGACCGGTGGCAACAACAGCAGCACGGCCTTCAACGGTGTGATCTCGGGCACCGGTTCGCTGGTGAAGACAGGCACCGGCACCTTCACGCTCGGCGGCGCTAACAGCTACACCGGCGCCACCAATGTGAACGCCGGCACACTGCAGGCAGGCGCTGCCAATGTGCTGCCATCGAATACGGCGGTGACCGTGGGCAACGGTGCCACGCTGGCACTCGCCAACCTTGCGCAGACCATCGGCTCGCTGGCGGGCGCAGGCGCCGTGACGCTCGGCTCCGGCGCACTGACCACCGGCGGCAACAACACCAACACGGCCTTCACTGGCGCGATCTTGGGTAGCGGATCGCTGGTGAAGACCGGCACCGGTGTCTTCGCCGTGTCAGGTGCAAACACCTACACCGGCACGACCACCGTGGCGCAGGGCACGCTATCGGCCACGGCCGCCAACGCGCTCAGCGCCGCTTCTGCCCACACTGTCGCCAGCGGCGCCACGCTGGCACTTAACGGCAACAGCCAGACCGTCGCATCGCTCACCAATGCGGGCATCGTCTCGCTCGTGGGTACCACGCCCGGCACGACGCTGACCGTTAATGGCGCCTACGTCGGCAATGGCGGCACGCTGGCACTGGGCACCCTGCTGGGCGCCAGCGGTACCTCCGACCGCCTGGTGCTGAACGGCCCCGGCGCCAGCGCGTCGGGCTCGACTAACGTTGCCATCTCCAATTTCGGCGGGCTTGGCGCGCTGACCACCGGCAACGGTATCGAAGTCGTGACGGCGCAAGGCGGCGCGACCAGCACCAAGACTGCATTCGCACTGGCCGGTGGCCACGTCGATGCCGGCGCCTTCCAGTACCGGCTGTACGCAGCCGATGCGTCCGGCAACGGCAGCAGCTTCTTCCTGCGCACGCAGGACGGCTCCACGCCGGTGACGCCAGTGACGCCGGTAACACCGACCTTCCCGACGCTGAGCGTGCCCAGCTACCGCGCCGAAGTGCCGGTGTACTCGGCCATGGGCAACGTGCTGCGCCAGGACGACTTAGCGATGCTGGGCAACCTGCACCGCCGCATGGGCGACGACGCCAATGTCGCGCCCGCACCGGCAACCGGCGTAACTGGCGACACTGGTTGGGGCAGTGGCAACCGCCGCGCCTGGGGCCGTGTCTTCGGTGGCACCACAACGATCGCCCAGGGCGGCACCGTGGGAACCGACACCCGCGCCAGCACCACCGGCTTCCAGACGGGGGTCGACCTCTTCGCCAACGACCGCTGGAACGCCGGTGTCTACATCGGCGCCCTGCGCACTGATGCCAACGTCAGCGGCAATTTCGGCCTCGGTGGCCTGAGCGGGTACGCGGGCAGCTTCCGCGCCGACAGCCAGTACCTGGCTGGCTATGCGACGTACCAGATCCCGCAAGGCATGTACGCTGACTTCGCGCTGCAGTACGGCCGACAGGACGTGACCGCCGATGCAGTGTTCAAGCCAAGCGCCAAGACCAAGGGCGACAGCCTTTTGGCCTCGGCCGAAGTCGGCCAACGCTTTGCGATCGGGGACGGCTGGGCGATCGAGCCGCAGGCCCAACTGGTCTATCACCGCCTGAACCTGAACAACACAGGCATCACCGGCTTCACCAACGTGCAGCAAAACCCGGACAGCCAGGTTCTAGGCCGCATCGGGGTGCGCCTCACGGGCGACATGATGACCTCGATGGGCCGCTTCCAGCCGTATGCGCGGGTCAATCTGTGGCACGGGTTCGGTGGTACCGACTCGGCCACCTTCGTCGGGTTGGCAGGTGCGACCACGATCTCCAGCCGTATCGGCTACACGTCGACCGAACTGGCTGTGGGTGCCACGCTGTCAGTGACCAAGTCGGTGAGCCTGTATGGTGAAGTGGGCAAGCTGTTTCACGCCGGTGGCAGCGATGCGCGGGTGAAGACGTCGGTGCAGGGCTCGCTGGGCGTGAAGTTCGCGTTTTAACTGACAGTCCGAATCAGCCTGTAAGAACACCGGCGAACATGCCGGTGTCGACATTGCCTCCGGTGAGCGCAATGCCCACTGTCCCGCCACGCCAGCGGTCCTGTTGCTGCAGGGCCGCTGCGAGTGCTGCGGCCCCGGCACCCTCAGCCACGTTGTGGGTGTCGATGAAGAGCGCACGCATGGCGTGTGCCACTTCATCGTCGCTTACTGCGATCACATCGTCGGCCTCGCGTTGGATGACTTCAAGCGCCTCGGGCACCGGCGTGCGGCAGGCCATGCCGTCTGCCAGTCGCGTGCTGACGGGCGATTCCATTGGCCGCCTGGCCTGAAACGAATCGCGATAAGCAGTGGCATGCGAGGAGACCACGCCGATGATTCGCGTCGACACGCGGCAATGCGAGCGCGCCACGGTTGCTGCCGCAAAACCGGAGCCGAGCCCGATCGGCACGAACAGTACGTCGGGCGGTGTGGCAAGCATGGCATCGAAAAACTCGACATACGCCGTGGCCACGCCGAGCACCAGATCGCGATGGAACGAGGGCACCCGATGCAGCCCGTCGCGCTCGGCCAGCATGCCGGCGTGCTCACTGGCCTCCTGAAAATCGTCGCCGTGCTCGATCAGCGTCACACCGAGCGCGCGCATGGAAGCGTTCTTTTCGACCGAGTTGCCGTGCGGCACGACGATGGTGGCGGCGAGCCCGTGGCGCCGTGCCGCGAAGCCAACCGACTGGCCGTGGTTGCCGCGGGTCGCGCTGATCACGTGGCGCACACCGGGCTGCTCGCGGACTAACGCCTCGAAGTAGGTCAGGCCGCCTCGAATCTTGAAAGCGCCGACCGGCGTGTGGTTCTCGTGCTTGACCCACACCGTGGCGCCGAGCCGCCTGGATAACAGCGGCCACGCATATTGAGGTGTTGGCGGCATGGCGGCGTACACCGTGCGTTGCGCGGCTTCGATTTCTTCGCGGTCGAACAACATGGGGATGTTGCTGGGCACGGACGTGATCACGGCACTCACTTCCGGTTGGTCAGCGCGACGCGCACTGCCAGAGCTGCAAGCACGGTGCCCATCATGTAGCAGGCGAGGGAGTCTGCCTGGCCGATCCGGCGGATCGCATCGAACGCCAAGGGAACAGCGAGCAACAGTGCCGTCAGCGCCAGCAACAGCGAGGCGATGGCGAACCAGGTGAGTTCAGCGGCGGAAAGCATGGTCAGAGTCCTTTGGATTCGATAGTGACCGGGCCGCGCGGTGTGTCGAGCACGGCGACAAGATTAGGTGCGCCGGCGAGCACGTTCATTTCGACAAGGCCGATGGCTGTGAGCGCTGTTGCGAGGTCGTCGGCGCGCGGGTGCGTCAGGTGCAGCGAACGCAGCGAGATGCCGGAGGCTGCCAGGCTATCGACCGGGTGCACGGCGCCCCACTGGATCAACGTCGGCAGCGCGCCGTAGAAAAGGCGCTGACCGTCGTCGCGCACGGTGATCTGCCATTCGAGGCGGCCGGCGGGCGTGGCGCGCCTGCAGCGCCACATCGTCGAAGTCGAACCAGCGGCGCAATCCGGCAGCACGCTTCGGGGTCGCTTTGCGATCGATCGCAATGATCTCGATGTAGCTCTGCGGAAACGCATCGCTCGCGACGGCGAGCAACCGGTTGTGCGTACCCATCATCGGATGCGATCCGCCCGGCGATGGCGTGACGCCGAGCGTGGCCTCGCACCACGCCACGCCTTCGTCCAGCGCGGTTGCGGCGATGACGAGGTGGTCGAGGCGGGCTTGCATGGCTACAACGTGACCATGCCGTCGATGCAGGTAACCGAATCGCCGCCGATCCAGATCGTTCCGTCCGGGTCGCGCTCGACGCTCACGCGGCCGTCGCGGCCCAGCGTCTGGCCTTGCGAGACCAGGTAGCGGGCAGGCAGATGGCCGTCGGCAATAAGCCATTCGGCGAGACCGGCGTTCAGGCTGCCGGTGACCGGGTCTTCTTCGATGCCCATGTTGGCCGCGAACGCGCGCACTTCCAGGTCGGCGGTTGTCGCGGCGATGGGCTTTACGCTGGCTTTGTCCGCACTGCCGAAGGCGCGCGCTTCTCGGTTGGATCGACCGATAAGCGCGCCGTTCGAAGCCGGCGCAGGAACTCCGGCGACGCCGACCGCCTGTCCCAACTCCTTGAGCGCGCGATGGTCGGGCGTAAGCGCGAGTAAGGTGTCTGCATCGTTCAGCAACAACCCGAGCCAAACCGGCCCGTTGTCGAGAAGTTGCGCCGACAGAATCTGGCGCGCCTTCAGGCCGAGCGCACTGGCCACCTTGGCCAGCAATGTGGGGCTCGGCGCACTGCGCTTGAGCGGCGGTGCCGCGAAGGCCAGCCGATCGCCGTTGGCGCCGGCTTCGCGACGCACCGCGACCAGCCCCGCGGCGCATTGCTGCACCACACGACCCTCGAACTTGGGACGACCGCCTGCTTCCAGCCACGCATGGCAACTGCCCAGCGTTGGATGGCCCGCAAAGGGCATCTCGCCGCCGGGCGTGAAGATGCGCACGCGGTAGTCGGCCGCATCGTCGGTCGGCGGCAGCACGAAGGTCGTTTCCGACAGGTTCGTCCAGCGCGCGAAGCGTTGCAGTTCGGCATCGTCGAGGGCGGTGCCATCGAGCACCACGGCCAGCGGGTTGCCGCGGTATGGCACTGCGGTGAATACGTCGACTTGTTTGAAAGCGCGAGTTTTCATCTGCGGTTTATTCCAGAGCAAGGTCGAGTACGCCGCGTGCACCGACGCGCGCCGACACGTCCGCGAACCAGCGCTCGAGGTTTGGCCACGCCGGCCGCGTGTATTCGGAGACGGGCAAGCCGAACCAGCGATGCGCTTCGCAACCGATCGGGATGTCGGCCATGGTGAAGTGGTCGCCCGACATGTAGGCCCGGTTCGCCAGATGCGTGTCGAGCATGGTGAAGAGAGGCTCGGCTGCGGTGACCGAACGCGCGATCACCGCATCGTCGCGCGCATGCGGCGCCGTGCGAATCCACTGCGCGAATGCGCCGACGCTCCCGGGGTTCAACGCGGTCTGCTGCCAGTCCATCCAGCGTTCGGCGTCAAAGCGCTCGCCCAACAAGTCGGGATAGAGCTTGCCGAGCGAATGCTTGGCACACAGGTAACGAACGATGACGTTCGATTCCCACAGCACCACGCGCTCCACGCCATCGCCGTCGTCGATCACCGGCACCATCGCGTTCGGGTTGAGCGAAAGGTACTCCGGTGTTTGCACCACGCCGAATCGTCCACCGGCCTCGGTGCGCTGAAAGTCGAGCCCGAGTTCCTGCGCGCACCAGACAACTTTGCGCACGTTGAGTGAACTTATGCGGCCCCAGATGTTGAGCATGTGCGGTCTCTTTTTGGTGTTGATTCAGTCTTGGGCTGCTTGTTCAAGTCGCAGCCAGTTCGCGCTCGACCTTGGCGGCGGCGTTGTGCGCCAGCTGTTCGCGCAGCGTGGCCGCGAGCGCGGCAATGGCAATGTCGATTTCTTCGACGCTGGCCGTCACGAACGACAGGCGCAGCGTGCGTGGATCGCCTTCGCCAGCAAAGAACGGCGGGCCCGGCACGAAGGCAACGCCGCGCGCGACCGCCTTCGGCAACAGCGCTACGGTGTCGATGCCTTCCGGCATGCGTGCCCACAAAAACATGCCGCCCACAGGCGTGTTGAACTCGACGTCGAGCCCTCTCATCTCGCGGCGCAGCGCGGCGATCATCGCGTCGCGCTGGAGCTTGTACAGCGCGCGGATTGTCGGCACATGGCGGTCCAAAAAGTTGTCTTTCATGACCGACGAAACCATGCGCTGCGTGAAGATCGGCGTGTGCAAATCGACCGCCTGCTTGGCCTGCAGCAGCTTGGGGTAGATCGACTTGGGAGCGACCAGGAAGCCGAGCCTCAGGCCGGGCGCCAGCACTTTGGAGAACGAGCCGAGGTAGATGCAGCCTTCAGGGTTGCGCGACGTGAGCGAAGGCGGCGGTGGCGCGTCGAACCATAAGTCGCCGTAGGGGTTGTCTTCGACGATAGGCAGGCCCGCTTTGGCAGCGGCGGCCGACACGGCGGCACGCCTCGCTTCAGTCCAGGTGCGGCCTGTCGGGTTCTGGAAATTCGGCAGAAGGTAGACAAAGCGTGCGCCTTTGGCCTTGGCCAGCAGGTCGTCGACGATCACGCCGTCGTTGTCGCTCGCCACGCTCACCGGCACTGGCTCCATCGGGCCAAAAGCCTGCAGCGCGCCAAGGTAGGTCGGCGTTTCGACCAGCACCTTGCTGCCCGGATCGATCAGAACTTTGGCGACCAGGTCGAGACCTTGTTGCGAACCTGTGGTGATCAGCACGAGCGAAGGGTCCACGGTCCAAGGCAGCATGTCGGCCACCGCTTGTCGCAGCGGCCCGTAACCTTCGCTGGCCGCGTACTGCAAGGCTGCCTGTCCATCGGTGTGCAGCACTTCGGCGCAGGCGTCGGCGAACTCCTGGATGGGAAATGTCTTGGGAGAGGGCAGGCCGCCCGCCAAGCTAATGACGCCGGGTTGCTCGGCAACTTTAAGAATTTCTCGCAACACCGAGGGATTCATTTTCTCGGCCCGTGCGGCCATTTTCCAATTCATGCTTCTTCCTTGGTTGCCTGATCTGCGTGGAATTTTTCGTTTCGGTCGATTTTCAACGGATGGCGTCGGTCGTGGGCATTGCCCGCGGCTGCGACAGCTTTTTGCCCAGGACGACGGTCGCGACCACGGCCACGGCAAAGCTCAGGGTGACGACATCGAGCGGTTCGCCCAGCAGCGGGATCGATGCGAGGATCGATAGAAACGGCTGTAGCAACTGTGTCTGGCTCACGCGCAGCGCACCGCCGAGCGCCAGGCCGCGATACCAAGCGAAAAAGCCCATCCACATCGAGAAGACGCCGACGTAGACGAAGCCGACCCAGGCCGAGATCGCAATGGGGTGCTCCGGCCACAGCACCAGCGTCGCGGGCAACGTAAATGGCAGCGCCATCACGCAGACCCAGCAGATGACCCGCTCGGCGCCCAGCGACGGCGTGACCTGTGCGCCGTAGATGTAGCCGAACGATGCAGCTATGACGGCGCCGACCAGCAGCAAGTCCGCCCATTCGAGACCGAATCCTCCGCTGTGCTGGCTCGCGCGCAGCATCGAAAACGCGACCACGAGCAAGCTGCCGACCACGGCGCATACCCAAAAGCCGAGGCGCGCGCGCTGATGCAATACCCAGGCGGCAACGGCGGCGGTGACGAGCGGCAGCAGGGCCGTGATGACGGCCGCATGGCTTGCGGTGACGACGCGCAACGCATACCCGAGCAACAGGGGATAGCCGACCGCATTGCCAAGCACGGCGATGCCGAGCGGCTTCCATTGATGAGGTTGTGGCCGCGGCGATCGCGTCGCCAGCAGGAAAACGGCGGAGAGCGCACCGGCCAGAGCCGCGCGGCCGACGGTGACGAACCACGGCGACAGCTGCGGCGCTGCCTGCGTACCCGTCGCCAGCCGCGTCATTGGCAAGGTGACGGCGAAGATGGCGACGCCCAGCACGCCGAGCCACATACCCAGCGTTTCGTCCTTGATTTGGAAGCTCTTCATACGCCCACCATCCACCAGGCCGTGAGCGTCAGCACTGCCGCCATGCCGCGGTTGAACCACAGCAGGCGATGCCCTTTGGTAAGCCAGGTGCGCAGCACGGCACCGACGACCGCATAGGCCAAGTTGCTGCCAAACGCGTAGACCAGCATGACCGGCGCAACAATGGCGAAGCGGGTCAGTGCGTCGGGTTGGCCGGCGATCCAGCCCGCCACCAGCGTGAGCGCCAGCAGCCAGGCCTTGATGTTGACGAACTGCAGCATCACGCCCTGGCCGAAGCCGATCGACAGCTGCGAATCGGCAGCGCTGCCCAGCGTGTCGCTGCGGCTCAGCTTCCAGGCGAGCCACAACAAATAAGCGATGCCGAGCGCCTTGATGATCAGCCGCAGCGCAGGCACTGCCACCAACAGCGAGCCGATGCCGGCAGCGCACAGCACCAGCAACAGAGTCCAGCCGACAGGTACGGCGACGATGAAACGCATCGCGCGCTTCAGACCGCCGTTGGCCGCAAGGGCGGTCGACAGCGTCGTGTTGGGTCCCGGCGAAAAACTCATCGCCGTAGCCAAAACAATTAGTGCGGTGAATTCTTGCCAGTCCATGCAGCAGACTTTAAGCTCTTGACCATTACAGTACCAATACAGATCGCCGGACAAGGATTCGGTCTGTATCGGCTAGCCCTTCGGTACAGAGTCAAAAGCGGAATACGGACGGACACACATGCTGACACGAACTTCGACCCAATCGCTCACCGAGCAACTCGCCGGTCGCTTTGCCGAGCGCATCCGAAACCGCTTGCTGGCGCCAGGCGCGCGGCTGCCGTCGGTACGCGAATGCGCGCGCCAGCAGGGCGTGAGCCCGCATACCGTGGTGGCTGCATACGACCAGCTGCTCGCGCAAGGCATGGTCGAGGCGCGCAAGCAACGCGGCTTCTATGTGCGCGATTCGGCGCCGACGCAATCGAAAGCCGCCGGTGCCGGTGCCGGCGACGACGCCAGCGCGGTGCTGAAACCGTTGCCTATTTCCGGTGTGCCAGCCGATGCCAGCTCGCTGATTCGCGGCATGTTCCACCGGCAGAGTGACAAGCCGCAACCTGGCATGGGTGTGTTTCCGCCCGACTGGATGGAATCGACCTTCATGCCGGCCTCGGTGCGGCGACTGACCAGCACGCGCGCGCTGCAGGAACTGTCATTGCAGTACGGCGAGCCGGCAGGAGATTCGGCGTTACGGCGCAGCCTGTCGCAAAAGCTCACCAGCATCAACGTGCCGGCCTCGCCGGACCAGATCATCACGACCATCGGCGCCACGCATGCGCTGGACATCGTGAGCCGGACGCTGCTGCGCGCAGGCGATCCGGTGATGGTTGAGGAGCCGGGCTGGGCGATCGAATTCGCACGGTTGGAATCGCTCGGCATGCGCATCTTGCCGGTGCCGCGCCGCGCTGATGGACCCGATCTCGAAGTAATGGCGCGGTATTGCGAAGCGCATCAGCCGAAGCTTTTTGTCAGCGTTAGCGTGCTGCACAACCCGACCGGCTACAGCCTGGCGCCGGGCAGCGCGCATCGCGTGTTGCAGCTTGCTAACCAGCACAACTTCCATATCGTCGAAGACGACACTTACAGCCACCTTGCGCCCGAACACGCCACGCGCCTGAGTGCGCTCGATGGCTTGCAACGCACGATCTATGTGAGCGGATTCGCAAAGATATTGGCGCCTAACTGGCGTATCGGCTTCATGGCGGCGCCGCCCGATGTGTTCAGCCGGTTGCTGGAAACCAAGTTGCTTACGACCCTCACGACGCCCGCGTTGTTCGAGCGCGCGCTGGCGTGGTGTATCGATCAAGGACAGCTGCGCCGGCACGCCGACCGCATCCGCGTCAGGCTCGACGGCGCGCGTGCCCGCACGGTCAAGCTCGCGCTCGCGCACGACTGCACGTTCGTGTCGGAGCCGGCGGGGTTGTTCGGTTGGGTCGATACCGGCGTCGATACCGATGCACTGACGCAGCGGATGCTCGACGAAGGCTATCTGCTGGCGCCGGGTTCGTTGTTTCATGCAAGACGGCCACCGTCCACGCTGATGCGCATCAACTTTGCGACCGCGCAAGACGCGACGTTTTGGAAGACCTTTGCAAGGGTTCGCGATTCGGTTTGATGGGCTGATTGCAGCGTTCAGCGTTCAGCGATCAAGTCGTCGGGCAGTTGATCACCTTGAATTCCACGCGCCGGTCGAGCGTATCGCGCGCGTCATCGGTGCCGAGTCCGGAGATCGGCTCACGCGAGCCCTTGCCGACGGCGCTGGTTCGCCTGGCCGTTCCGGGCAGGCCGTTGTCTAGGCGTTGAGTGATGTATTGCGCTCGCACCAATGACAGTCGATCGTTCAACGGTTCAGGCCCGGTGCGGCTGGTATGCCCCGACACTTCCATGCAGGCGTTGACTACGCCAGTGCGTGCACCGATCTGCTTTAGCCAGACCTGGTACTGCGTGCTGATCTGCTGATCGTTCACGAACAGCGTCGAGCCGGGCCTGAACAAGAACTTGACCGCGAGTCTTTTTTGCGCGATGCCGTAGTCCACGATCTTGCCGAAAGCCTGCGCTGCATCGTCCTTGCGGCCGAGCTTGAGGCTGGACAGATAGACGCCGTTGTAAACACGCAGCTGGTCGCCGCCACCCGAGCGCGCGATGCCGCGGTACAGGTCCAGCGCGTCGTCGTATCGGCCTGCGTTGTAACTGTTCATCGCGTCGTTGATCATGGCGGCTGCGACGATCTTGTCCCAATACGCGGCGTTGATCGGGTCGCCGACCTTGGTGCCCTGGCAGGTCTTCACGTAGCCATCGGTCGCGCCATCGGGTACCCAGGCCGGACTGTCCTGATAGAACGCGATGGGCGTCGAGTCGACGCCGTCGGGACGGGCGCGACCGAGGCCTTTGGAGACGATCTTTCCGCTCTGCAAGTCGACCAGCGCAAGGCACACGCGGTACCACTCGCGTGGCCCCGGCGCATTGCCGCCGGCCTTGTCGACTGCCGTCACCGTGCCGATGAAAAGCAGCGGTGATCGTGTCAATGATGTTGTTGTGAAGGGCTGAAGGTCGTAGCGAGGAAAGTTCGCACGCAGCATGACGCCGATGCGCTGCTCTATCGCTTGAGTTGCCACCGATTGGGCGCCGGTGTTGCCGTCGATCAGCGGATCGATGACAAGTGGCAGCCTGCGCGCGCCCTCCGGCAACACAGCCTTGCCAAAGAGGTTGCTGGCAGCGAAGGTAATCGCGTCGTCGAACGCCATGATGGGTGGCGGGGGTGGTGCCGCAGTTGACGATGCCGTCGTGGATGCGGCACCCGGCAAAGAAGAGCTTGCGCTGGATTGCGCGGGTGTTGTCCCCGCTGACGCAGCGGGTTGCGACGGCCGCGTAGAGGGTTGCTGTGTGCCGCAAGCAGTGAGAGTGAGGATTGCAAGCAGGGCAAGCGATCTTGCGAGCGTCGAAATGACGAATCCAGAAGATTTCATCGAAGGATCATCCGGTCTCGATCACAGGCGAGCAACAGGCCGTTTGGCCGAGTCGACTCGGCCAATCGACGCATGAACGTTACTTGCGCCCTGCCCACCCGGGCGGCTCAAAGCAGCTTGTCGGGCGCCAGTGGGCCGAAAAGCTTGAGGAGAAAACGCAGGCTGGCACTGGCATCTGGCTCGGTCGTCGTGTCTTGTAATCCGCTGCCTTTTGGTGCTCGCCAGATGAGTTTGCCGTCTGCAAGTTCGACGTGCCAAGCGCCTTCGCGCAGCGCAGCCTCGATCTGTGCGGTAGCGATGCGTGAAAGTTCGTCGCTTCGGATAAGCAATGCCACTTCAGTGTTTTGCAGTTGTGAGCGCAGGTCGAGATTCATGGAGCCGACCACCAGCAAGCGGCTGTCCAGCACAAGCACTTTGGAATGCAGCATAGCTTTGGACGCGCCCGTCACGCTTGCACCGGACGCGCCGAAGGCGCTGCCAAAGTCAGCGCGACCACTTCGCAACTCATACAACTCGACGCCCATCGCCAGCATTTCCTCGCGATGGCGCGCGTACCCCACGTGGGCGACAGGGGCATCGTTGGACGCGAGCGAATTGGTCAGCACGCGGACGCGTACACCGCGTGCCCGCGCCGCAGCAAAGACTTGCTTCATATCGTCGCCCGGCACGAAATACGGCGAGGTGATGAGCAGATCGCGGCGCGATTGACCAATCAGCTGCAGCAAACCCTCTACGACCGTTTCGCTCCCGGCCGCAAGGTCTGCAGCGACGTCGAGCGACTGGTTGGCGGGGCGATTCTGCTTGTCGCTTTGCTGGCTGATGACCAAGGCGGGGGCGCGTCCATCGCCGGCGTTCGGGCTGCTGTTGTCCGGTTCAATTTTGCCGGGCTGATCCGCTAGTACGACGGCAGGTGCCCATACGAAAGCGGCCTTGCCGAGGTCGATTGCCTTTTGGTCCCAGGCGTGCGCGCGTTGCTCAGGTGTGGGGTTCGTGTCTTCGGGGAGGGGTTCGTCTTCGGCTGGTTTGGGACCGTCGTCGGTGCGGGATAGGTCTCGGACGCCCGAAGTCTTGCCGGTGTCGGCTTCGCGCGCGCGATTCCGGATTCTGGTGAGGGCTTCCTGCGTCACGAGAGTTTCCACAGGATAGGAACGCTCGTTGTTCCAGTAGGTGTCGAAGCTTCTGGACAAATCGCGCACGATGGGGCCGGCAGCGAGCACGTCGAGGTCGACGAAGTTGCCGATCGTGGAATTGCCGAAATAGGCATCGCCGAGATTGCGACCGCCAGCCACTCCCATGACGTTGTCGGCGAGGAACAGCTTGTTGTGCATGCGCTGTTGCACACGCGATGCCTCGCCCAGAGAGTTGGCTATACGGGAGAGGCTCGAGTCACGGTCGCCGGCCAACGGATTGAACATTCGCATTTCGATGTTCTTTTCGAAGGCCAGCCCCAAGACGAGCGCGTCGCGGCCAGTGCTGTGAAAGTCGTCGATGAGGATTCGTACGCGGACGCCGCGTGCTGCCGCATCTCGTACGCCGGCGAGCAAACGGCCAGTGCTGGCATCGGCATGGATGGCGTAGTACTGGAGGTCGAGCGTCTTTTGCGCGGACTCGACCAGCGCGAGTCGGCTGCCGTATGCCGCTTGTGGGCCGTCGAGTAAAACGAAGCCGGAGTCGAACCGGGCCGAAGCGGCGTCGTGCCGCTGCTGGACCAGGATCGCAAGCGCACTGCCTGTTGTTGATGCCAACGCTGCGGAAACCGGCCGCTCCACGTTTTTGGGCAACTGTGCGCAGGCTGACAGGAGCAGCACGGTGGCTATCGCCACACACCAGCGATGCATGATTTTGATCGGATGCTGCGGGGCGCTGGAGATGGACATGCGGCGATGATGTGATGGTAATTTCTTGTGTATAACGCAATCGCAATGGCCGGCGCTCGAGCGTCGGATTTGCGATGGGAACCGCTCCGGCTTGGCGCCTGACGACTGCTATCGCGTGGCTCCGAGCTCTTCTTGGCGCTCGAGCGCGACGAGCAACTCGTCGTCGATCTGCGAATGGCGCTCGCCTAGTTCGGCCGCGCGCGATGCTTCGTTCGAATAGACGGCGCCGCCGTCGACCGCCAGCATCTCTGCAATCCGTTTCTGTTCCTCTTCCAGTGCTGCGATCTGTGTTGGCAACGCCTCCAGTTCGCGCTGCTCTTTGTAGCTCAGCTTCTTGCGAGTGACGACGCGCGCTGATACGGCTTCGGTCTTCGGCGCTGCCGCTGATATCGCAGGTGCGGGAGCCGGTGCTGCCGCGGCGGCGCGTTGTTCGGCGATCTCTCGTGCGCGCTTCGACTGGATCATCCAGTCGCGGACGCTGCCTTCGTATTCACGCCAGTGGCCATCACCTTCGAAAGCGATCGTGCTCGTGACGACGTTGTCTAGAAAGGTCCGGTCGTGGCTTACCAGGAAGACAGTGCCGTCGTAGTCCTGCAGCAGGCTTTCGAGCAGTTCGAGCGTGTCGATGTCCAGGTCGTTGGTTGGCTCGTCGAGCACCAGCACGTTGGCTGGCCGCGCGAACAGGCGCGCCAGCAACAGTCGATTTCGTTCGCCGCCGCTCAGTGACCGGACGGGCGAGTTGCCGCGCGCTGGCGAAAATAGGAAATCGGCCAAATAGCTCTTGACGTGCTTGCGCTGGTTGCCGATTTCGATCCATTCGCTGCCGGGGCTGATGAAGTCTTCAAGCGTGGCGTCCAGATCGAGTTTGTCGCGCATTTGGTCGAAGTAGGCGACTTGGAGATTGGTGCCCCGGCGAATCTTTCCGCTGTCGGGCTCGAATTCGCCCAGGATAAGTTTGAGCAAAGTGGTTTTGCCGGCGCCATTGGGGCCCATCAATCCCACTTTGTCGCCGCGCAGGATCGTGCCTGTGAAGTTGCGAATGACTGTTTTTGTACCGAATGACTTGGATGCTTCGGTTAACTCGGCGACGATCTTTCCGCTCGACTGGCCTGAGGCGACGTCCATATTCACGCTGCCTTGCACATCACGGCGTGCGGTACGGTTGTCGCGCAACGCGTCGAGTCGGCTGATGCGGCTTTGGCTCCTAGTGCGCCGCGCCTCTACGCCTTTGCGAATCCAGATTTCCTCCTGCGCAAGCAACTTGTCGGCTTTGGCACTGATGACCGCCTCCTGCGCCAGTTGTTCTTCTTTCTGCAGAAGGTATTGTTCGAAGTTGCCAGGATATGAGCTGAGCTTGCCCCGGTCTAACTCGATGATGCGGGTGGCGACGCGATTCAGAAAGCTACGGTCATGCGTAATGGTGACCACACTGCCTTTGAAGTCGATCAGTAGCTGCTCGAGCCATTCGATTGAATCGAGGTCCAGGTGATTGGTAGGCTCGTCTAGCAGCAAGACGTCGGGGGATGCGACCAGCGCCTGTGCGAGGGCGACCCGTTTGCGGGTACCACCCGAGAGGGAGCCGACGCGTGCATCGCGATCCAGATGCAGTCGATGCAACGTCTCTTCGACGCGCTGCTCCCAGTTCCAGGCATCGAAGGCTTCAATCTTCGATTGGAGCGCATCGAGATCCAGCCCCTCCGCACCGGAGAGATATAGGTCTCGCACCGCGATAACTTCCGAGAGGCCCGCACTCGCGGCTGTGAACACGTCCGCATCCATGTCCAGCAGCGGTTCCTGCGCAACGTAGGAGACTCGCAGGTTTTGTTGGAACTGCAGCGCCCCATCGTCCTGCTTTTCAAGGCCAGCCAGGATTTTGAGGAGCGAAGACTTGCCAGTGCCGTCGGCCGATAAGACCGATGCGTTCGGATTCAAGTAAAGAGAAGTCCGCATTATCGAGCAGCGGGACGTGACCGTACGCGAGTTGTGCGTCGAGGAGAGTGATGAGTGCCATGTAGCGCTGATTATCGGAGGCGAGGCCTGCTCGCACGTACAGAGCCCGGTGTATGGGCCGAAACGACGGTGGCATGCCTTTCCCGTGAACGTGTCGCACTGGACAGGCGAGCGAGCCGTCTTGACCCGGGAACGTTGCCGAAGACCGCAGGCTTCTGCCGGAGTGCTGGTGCACTTAGAGAAGCGGATAGACAGAAAAGCGGCAGTAGTTGACCGAACATCAAAAACTAGGACATAATCGACGGCTGCGCTGAAAACGAGGCGACTGAAAGTTCTAATTAGGACGATTGTTCAAATCGATGACGGTAAAGGCCCCAAAGGTTGACGGGTTTCAAGTAAACAAGTCATAATCAAAGGCTGCGCTGAAAATGAAAAGCGTTTAAATCTCTTCTGAGAATTAAATTGCAGATCTTAAATGCAGAAAAAGTTGACAAGCTTTTAAAACACATGTTAGAATCTGAGGCTGCGCTGATCACAGCAAAGCAAGCACCCGGTAGCAAACACTAGGTGAGCAGTTCGTTAAAAATTTACAGCCGATAAGCGTGGGCGTTTGAAGGTTAATTGCCAAGTTCTTCGGAACAAAGTCTTTAAGACTTTAAAC
>JANXTS010000033.1 GCA_025352265.1 Variovorax sp.
ACACCGTCGAGAACACCGGCCTGGGCACCTTGCGCGCCGGCAGCAACGTCAACCTCGAGATCGACACCGTCGCCCGCTACGTCGAGCGCATGCTGCAAGCAGGCGTCCTCTCCATTCCGAATAAGAAAGACAACTCATGAACGCCTCCGCCACGTCGATCGCGCCGATTACTACTTTGAGCGCCGGTCACGGGGAAGCGCCTATCTCGTCAGTCGAAGACATCGTGGCCGACCTGCGCGCCGGGCGCATGGTGATCCTCGTCGATGAAGAAGATCGCGAGAACGAAGGCGACATCGTCATCGCGGCCGATCACATCACCGCGGAGTCAATCAATTTCATGGCGCGCCACGCCCGTGGATTGATATGCCTGACCTTGTCGCGCGAGATGTGCGAGCGCCTGCAACTTCCGCCCATGGTGTCGCGCAACGGTACCAAGCATTCGACGGCATTCACCGTGTCGATCGAAGCGGCCGAAGGCGTAACGACCGGCATCTCGGCCGCCGATCGTGCCCGCACCGTGCAAGCGGCCGTCGCACGCAATGCGGTTGCCGCCGATCTTGTGCAACCTGGCCATATCTTTCCGCTGCAGGCGGTCGATGGCGGGGTGCTCATGCGCGCAGGGCACACCGAAGCCGGCTGCGATCTGGCTGCGATGGCCGGCTGCTCGCCCGCTTCGGTTATTTGCGAAGTCATGAACGAAGACGGCACGATGGCGCGCCTACCCGACCTTCAATTGTTCGCGGCCGAGCACGGCATCAAGATTGGCACCATCGCCGCCTTGATCGAACACCGCAGCCGCACCGAGTCGCTGGTCAAAAAGGTCGGCGTTCGCGAAATCCACACGGCGTGGGGCTGGTTCACCGCCCACGCTTTTACAGACAAGCCGAGCGGAGGCGTTCATTTGGCGCTGGTGCGTGGAAGCTGGACGCCGGAAGACACCGTCGACGTACGCGTGCATGAGCCGCTTTCGGTGCTCGACGCGCTCGAAGTCGATCGCTCGCTGCACTCATGGAGCCTCGATTCGAGCCTCGCGCACATCGCCGCCGAAGGCAAAGGCGTGGCCGTGCTCTTGAACTGCGGTGAATCCGGCGCCGACCTGCTGGCCCAGTTCGATGGCACCGCACGCCCGGCGCAAGCACCCGCGCGCGGCCGCATGGACTTGCGAAGCTACGGCATCGGCGCGCAGATCCTGCGTGAATGCGGCGTCCGCAAAATGAACCTGCTCGGCACGCCCCGCCGCATGCCAAGTATGGCCGCCGGCTACGGCCTCGAAATCGCCGGCTACCTTTCGAAAGACTGACGACATGCAAGGTTCGAACAAAGGAGCGGGCACCCCGCTCAAAGGCATCGGCTTGCGTATCGGCATCGTGCAGGCGCGCTTCAACGCGGACGTCACCGATGCGCTGGCGCAGGCTTGCCTGGCCGAACTCGAAGCGCTCGGCGTTGCCGCCAAAGACATCGACCACGTGCAAGTGCCCGGCGCGCTCGAAGTGCCCATCACGCTGCAGGCGCTGGCCGAGCGCGGCGGCTACCACGCGCTGGTCGCGCTCGGCTGCATCATTCGCGGCGAGACGTACCACTTCGAGCTGGTCGCCAACGAATCCGGCGCGAGCGTGAGCCGCGTCGCGCTCGACTACCGCCTGCCCATCGCAAACGCCATCCTTACAACCGAAGACCTCGCACAAGCCGTGGCACGCCAGACCGACAAAGGTCGCGATGCGGCCCGCGTCGCCGTCGAAATGGCGCAGCTGCTGGCCACAATTTCATGACCGAAGACACCACCAAAGACACGACCAGAGAGCAAGGCGCCAAGCCGAGCACGCCCAAGCAATCCCGCACCGGCCTCACTGCCACAGGCGTTCGCAAAGCTTCGGCCAAATCGAATCGCAGCCGTGCGCGCGAGTTTGCATTGCAGGCGCTCTACCAGTACATCGTCGGCAAAAACGATGCTGCAGACATCGACGCCTTCACGCGCGATCTTGCCGGCTTTCACAAGGCCGATGCAGCCCACTACGACGCGCTGCTGCACGGCTGCATCGAGGGCGTTGCCCAGCTCGATGCATTGATTCTTCCGCTGCTCGACCGCGAGATGGAGCGTATCTCGCCGATCGAACATGCAGTGATGTGGATCGGCGTCTATGAGTTCCAGAATTGCCTCGACGTGCCCTGGCGCGTGGTGCTGAACGAATGCATCGAACTCGCCAAGGAATTCGGCGGCACAGACGGCCACAAGTATGTCAACGCCGTGCTCAATGGCCTGGCGCCACAGCTTCGCAGCGCCGAAGTCGAAGCCGACCGCCTAACCGGCAAGGCCAAGTAAAGCGATGAAAATTTCATCGCGTGCCGAGCGCATTGAACCGTTCTATGTGATGGAGGTGGCCAAGGCCGCCAGCGCGCTCGCCCGCAAGGTTGCGCACACCGATCGGCCGATGATCTTCCTGAACATCGGCGAGCCCGACTTCACCGCGCCGCCGCTGGTGCAGGAAGCGGCCGCCCGCGCCATTCACGACGGCACCACGCAATACACGCAAGCGACCGGTCTCGATGCATTGCGAGAGCGCATCAGCGGCTGGTATGCGGAGCGCTTCGCCTTGGAAGTGCCAGCCCGACGCATCGTCGTCACCGCGGGTGCGTCTGCGGCGCTGCAACTGGCCTGCCTCGCGTTGATCGAAGCCGGCGACGAGATCCTGTTGCCAGACCCGAGCTATCCGTGCAATCGCCACTTTGTGAGCGCGGCCGACGGCAAGGCCGTGCTGGTGCCGACCACCGCAGCCGAGCGTTTTCAGCTTACCGCCGACAAGGTCGAAGCCCATTGGACCGACAAGACGCGCGGCGTGTTGCTCGCCTCGCCATCCAACCCGACAGGCACGTCGATCGCCCCCGACGAGTTGCGCCGCATCCACGAGGTCGTCACCCGGCGCGGCGGCATCACGCTGATCGACGAAATCTACCTCGGCCTCTCGTACGACGAGACGTTCGGGCAGACCGCGCTCGCCATCGACGATCAGGTCATCAGCATCAACAGCTTCAGCAAGTACTTCAACATGACCGGTTGGCGCCTCGGCTGGCTGGTCGTGCCCGAAGCGTTGGTACCGGTGATCGAACGCCTCGCGCAGAACCTGTTCATCTGCGCCAGCACCATCTCGCAGCACGCGGCGCTGGCCTGCTTCGAAGCCGAGAGCATCGCCGAGTACGAGCGCCGGCGCGCCGAGTTCAAGGCACGCCGCGACTGGTTCATCCCACAGCTCAATGCGCTCGGCCTGAACGTGCCGGTGATGCCTGACGGTGCCTTCTACGCCTGGGCAGATTGCACCTCGTTCGCGCAAAAGCTCGGCATCGAGGGCAGCTGGGACTTCGCTTTCGAGACCATGAAAAGGGCGCATGTAGCAGTGACACCCGGCCGCGATTTCGGCACCGCAGAGACCAGCCGCTTCGTTCGTTTCTCGACTGCGAGTTCCATGGCGCACCTGCAGGAAGCTGTCGAACGACTGAAGGCGCTGGCCCGATGAGCTTCGCGTTCCCGATTCGGGTGTACTGGGAAGACACCGATGCCGGCGGCATCGTGTTCTACGCCAACTACCTGAAGTTCATGGAACGCGCGCGCACCGAATGGCTGCGCTCGCTCGGCATCTCGCAGCATGCCTTGCGCGAAGAAACCGGCGGCCAGTTCGTCGTCAGCGAAACCACGTTGAAATACCACCGCCCGGCCCGCCTCGACGATGAACTGCTGGTTACAGCCGAAGCGCGGCACATGGGCTCGGCGTCCTTGATAATCGGCCAGCGAGTGCTATCAAAATCAGAGCAAGGACTTTTGCTCTGCGAAGGCACGATCCGCATCGGCTGGGTGGACGCCGCCACATTGCGCCCCGCGCGCATTCCGGTACACGTTTCGGGAACCCTCGAGCACTCCATCGGCTCCATTGAAGAACCATCCAAGCCATGAACCAAGACCTGTCGATCATCAACCTCCTTATCCACGCGAGTTTCGTGGTGCAACTGGTCGTGCTGTTGCTCGTGATCGTTTCGATCTCCAGCTGGGCCGCGATCTTCCGCAAGTTCTTTGCGCTGAAGCGGATGCGCGCGCTGAACGATGAGTTCGAGCGCGAGTTCTGGTCGGGCACCAGCCTGAACGAACTCTTTGCTTCGGCCGCGCAAAACGCCAAGCTCGCGGGGCCGATGGAACGCATCTTTGCCTCCGGCATGCGCGAGTACCAAAAGCTGCGCGAGCGCCACGTAACCGATGCCGGCACGCTGCTCGACGGTGCCCGCCGCGCGATGCGGGCGAGCTTTCAACGTGAGCTCGATGCGGCCGAACAAAACCTCTCGTTCCTCGCGACTGTCGGCTCCGTCTCCCCCTACGTCGGCCTGTTCGGCACGGTCTGGGGAATCATGCATGCCTTCACTGGCCTGGCGGCGCTGACGCAAGTGACACTGGCTACCGTGGCACCCGGAATTGCAGAAGCACTGGTTGCTACCGCCATCGGCCTCTTCGCCGCCATCCCCGCGGTGGTGAGCTACAACCGTTTTGCGCGCGAGATCGACAAGATCGCCATCGCGCTCGAGACCTACATCGAAGAGTTCTCGAACATCCTTCAGCGGAACCTGTCGGCCAACGTCAACCCGGCAAGCGCTGCGGTCTCGGCCACTGCCGGGCGCTGAGCATGGCAGCCGTATCGTCACGCGGCCGCGGCCGCCGCACCATCAACGAGATCAACATGGTCCCGTTCATCGACGTGATGCTGGTGCTGCTGATCATCTTCATGGTCACTGCACCGCTCATCACACCGAGCGTCATCAATCTGCCGACCGTCGACCGCGCCAACAAGCAGCCCGACAAGCCGATCGAGATCGTGATAAGAAGCGACGACGAAGTGCAGATCAAGAAAGACCCATCGACCGGCACCGGCGGCACCTCGCTGCCCATGACGCAGATCGGCGCCGCGGCCAAGGCCGCGCAGGGCGGCGACGACCAACGTCCGGTCGTCATCAGCGCCGACAAGACGGTCAAGTACGACACCGTCGTCCGCGCCATGAACGAGTTGAAGAAGATCGGCATCGAGCGCGTCGGCCTCTCGGTCACGACCACCGGCACCGGCGCTGCGCCGGTCAGGGGAAAGTAAGCGCATGTCGCTCGCTGCAGATCGTCCCGAGTTCGCACCGCCACCGCAGCGCGGCACCACACGCGCCGTCATCCTGGCGCTGATCGCGCATGTGTTGCTGATCGCAGCGCTGACCTGGGGCGTGCACTGGAAACGTGAAGCCGAGGACGATGCCGTCGAAGCCGAGCTGTGGTCTTCGACCGTGCAGCAAGCGGCGCCGCGGCTCTCGGCCCCGCCCACTCCCGTGACGCCGCCGACGCCGTCACCTCCACCCAAGCCTGCCCCACCACCTCCTCCGCCGCCCGCACCGGCACCGCAAGTCAGACCCGATCCGACGCCCGCACCGCGCGCGCCCGACATAGCGCTGGAGCGCGAGAAAAAACTGAAAGAACAAAAGGAGCGCGAGCAGGAAGACGAGCGGCAAGACAAGCTCAAGGCGCAGCAGCAACAGCAGGCCGCGAAGAAGGCGCAAGACAAGAAGGAGCTCGAAGCCAAGCAGCGCGCCGAGGACGAGGCCGACCGCAAGTCGGAGCAGCAGCAGAAACTGGCAGATGCGAAAAAGGCCGACGCGCAAAAAGCCGCCGAGACCAAGAAGGCAGAAGCGCAGAAGGCGGCTGCGGCAGAAGCGAAGCAGGCCGACGCTGCCAAGCAGGCTGCTGCCGATCGCGCTGCCACTTTGAAACGGATGCAGGGCATGGCTGGCGCCACCGGTGCCGACGGCTCCCAAGGCACTGCGCTGAAGGCGTCAGGCCCCTCTGGTGGTTACGGTGCCCGCATCGCTGCCGCAGTGCGACCCAACGTGACCTTTCCCGACGCTGACACCGTCAACGGCAATCCAGCCGCCGAGTTCGAAGTGAGCCTGGCGCCTGACGGCACCATCGTCAACGTCAAGTTGAGCAAGTCGAGCGGCTTGCCGAGCTGGGACGAAGCAGCCGAACGCGGCCTGCGCAAGACCGACCGATTGCCACGCGACAACGACGGGCGTATCTTTCCGTCGTTGATCGTTTCGTTGAAACCGAAGCGTTGAAGTTGAAGCGTTGATTCGGCCGGGGATCTACAACTCGTAGATCACCGCAGCCTTGCCGGCCTCGGCCTGCGCCATCCAGCTCGCCAGGGCTGCATCGGTCGGAAAGAACTTGGCGCTTTCGCCCAGCTGCAACTCGACCAGAGCACCGCCCCGGGCCAAAGACAAACGCACGGGCAGCCCTTGCCGCAGTTCACCGTGCTCGCCCATCTCTGTGCGCGGTGGAAAGTCCCGGGCGATGCGCGCAATGTCCGGCGCCTTGCCATTGACCGCGACGCGCAGGAACTTGCCGAAGCGGCATCGCGCGCTTGCCAGGTCCCACACCTGCTGGACCTGAAAGCGGGCCTCGAAACCGCCGCGGCCCGGCTGCAGCTTGCCACTCACGATCACCAGTTCGTCGTCTTTCAGCGTGTTGCGATTCGCGTTGAACAGCGCCTCGTCGGCGGTCGCCTCGATCGAGTCCGACTTGTCGTCGAGCTTGAATATCGCCAGCCGCCCACGCTGTCCGTTGATGACCCGAAAGTCGCTCACGATGCCCGCGATCACTTGCGGTTCGCGGCTGTCCATCAGGTCACCGACCTCGCGCTTGCAGAAGCGCCGCACCTCGTGCGCCACCTCGTCGAACAGGTGGCCCGACAAATAGAAGCCGACAGCAGTTTTCTCCAACGTCAAGCGCTCCTTCACGCCCCACGGGGTGGCATCGACCAACTCCGGCTCTTGCGCGGCCGAGCCATGCTCGCTGTCGCCAAAAATATCGACCTGCGCTGCATTGGCTTCGGTCGCGCTCGCGAACTCGAAAGCCTTGTCGACCGATGCAATCAACGATGCGCGGTTCTGCTGAATCGAATCGAACGCGCCGGCCTTGATGAGCGCTTCCACCGTGCGCTTGTTGATGCGCTGCCGATCCACTCGCACGCAAAAGTCGAACAGGCTCTTGAAGGGTCCGTCGGTGTTGCGCGCCTTGACGATCGCTTCGACCGCGAATTGCCCGGTGCCCTTGACGGCACCCAGGCCATAGCGAATCGACTTGTCCGTTACCGGCTCGAAGCGGTAGTTGCCGCGGTTCACGTCCGGCGGCTCGAAGCTGATCCCGAAGTTCTTGATCGCGTCTTCGAACAGCACCTTCAGCTTGTCGGTGTCGTCCATTTCCACGGTCATGTTGGCGCAGAAAAACTCGGCCGTGTAGTGGACCTTCAACCAGCCCGTGTGATACGCCAGCAGCGAGTACGCTGCGGCGTGCGACTTGTTGAAGCCGTAACCCGCGAACTTCTCCATCAGGTCGAAGATCTCGTCGGCCTTCTCCTGGCCGATCTTGTTGACTGCCGCGCCCTTGCGAAAAATCTCGCGGTGCTCGGCCATTTCTTCGAGCTTTTTCTTGCCCATCGCGCGGCGCAGCAAATCGGCACCACCGAGCGAGTAGCCGCCCAGGATCTGCGCGGTCTGCATGACCTGCTCCTGGTAGACCATGATCCCGTACGTCTCCGAGAGCATCTCTGCGACCAGCGGATGCGGATACTCGACCGGCTCGCGGCCGTGCTTGCGCGCGACGAAGCTCGGGATCAGGTCCATCGGGCCCGGCCGGTACAGGGCGTTGAGCGCGATCAGGTCTTCGAGCCGCGTCGGCCGCGCGTCTTTCAGCATGCCCTGCATGCCGCGCGATTCGAACTGGAACACCGCTTCCGTCTTGCCTTCGGAGAACAGGCGATAGGTGTGCGCGTCGTCGAGCCTGATGTCTTCGTAGGCGAACTTTTCCTGGCCTTTATGTCGCGCGACGATGAAATCCTTGGCGATCTCCAAGATCGTCAGCGTGGCCAGTCCCAGAAAGTCGAACTTGACCAAGCCAATGGCTTCGACATCGTCCTTGTCGAACTGGCTTACCGCGGAGTCGCTGCCGGGCTGCTGGTACAGCGGGCAAAAGTCGGTGAGCTTGCCGGGTGCGATGAGCACGCCACCCGCATGCATGCCGATGTTGCGCGTCATGCCTTCGAGTTTTTGTGCCAGCTCGACCAGCATGCGCACTTCTTCTTCCTTTTCGATGCGGGCCGCGAGCTGCGGCTCCATCTCGATGGCGTAGTTGTTCTTGTCGCCCTCGACCTTGGGGTTGGGCGGGTACTGGATCGTCACCGGCTGGCCCGGCTTGTTCGGAATGAGCTTGCTGATGCCGTCGCAGAACATATAGCTCATGTCGAGCACGCGACCCACGTCACGAATGGCGGCGCGCGCGGCCATGGTTCCGAAGGTGGCGATCTGGCTCACCGCATCACGGCCGTACTTGTCTTTGACGTAGTCGATCACACGGTCGCGATTACCCTGACAAAAGTCGATGTCGAAGTCGGGCATCGACACGCGTTCCGGGTTCAGGAAACGTTCAAACAGCAGCTTGTACTGCAGCGGATCGAGGTCGGTGATCTTGAGCGCGTAGGCGACCAAGGAACCGGCTCCCGAACCCCGACCCGGACCGACCGGGCATCCGTTGCTCTTGGCCCATTTGATGAAGTCACCCACGATCAAAAAGTAACCCGGGAACCCCATCTTCAGGATGGTGTTGATTTCGAACTCGAGCCGCTCCACATAGCGCGGCCGCTCGACATCGCGCTTTGCGAGATCGGGGTACAGATGCGTGAGGCGCTGCTCCAGCCCCTCGAAAGATTCGTCGCGGAAGAACTCGTCGATCGGCATGCGCACGCCATTGACTTCGGGCGTGGGAAAGTTCGGCAATTGCGGCTTGCCGAGCACCAGCGTCAGGTTGCAGCGCTTGACGATCTCGACCGTATTGGCAATCGCGCTCGGTACGTCGGCGAAGAGCGCTTCCATCTCCGAAACGGATTTGAAATATTGCTCCCGCGTGAACTTGCGAATACGTCGCGGATTGCCAAGAATTTCGCCTTCGGAAATGCACACGCGTGCCTCGTGCGCCTCATAGCCTTCACGGTCTGCGAACTGCACCGGGTGCGTCGCGACCACCGGCAACTTGAGCCGCGCGGCCAGTTGCACCGCGGCGATGACGTGTGGCTCGTCTTCGGGTCGACCGGCACGCTGCAACTCGATATAGAAGCGATGCGGGAACAGGCTGGCGAGTTGCAAGGCTACCGCCGTTGCCCGCTCTGCATGGCCTTGCAATAACGGCGCGCCGAGCGGTCCGGCTTGCGCGCCCGAAAGGCAAATCAGCCCGCCCTGCAACTCTTCGAGCCATGCCAGCTTGCAAACGGCTTGCGCCTGACCTCGGCCGACGTTCTGCGTCCAGGCGCGTGCCAGCAGCTCGGAGAGATGCAGATAGCCTTCGGTGTTTTGCACCAGCAAAACGACGCGCGTCACTGCGCCGATTTCGGCACCGAGGCCTTCGAGCATGACTTCGCAACCCAACACCGGCTTGACGCCTTTGCTGCGCGCCTCTTTGTAAAACTTGACCGCGCCGAACAAGTTGTTCAGGTCGGTAATGGCCAGCGCCGGCTGCTTGTCGGCAGCGGCGGCGGCGACGACTTCGTCGATTCGGTTGGTACCGTCGACGACGGAAAATTCAGTGTGCAGGCGGAGGTGAACGAACATGGATCGATTGTAGAAACTCGGCACTTCACGATGCGATTCGGTGCTCACTAAAATGGTTGGCTGTGCAAGAAATTTTGAACATCGCCGCTTACAAGTTCGTAGGCATCGACGACGCGCCTATGCTGCGCGAAGACCTTCGTTCGCGTGCCCTGTCGGCTGGCCTCATGGGCACGATCTTGTTGGCGCCGGAGGGCATCAACCTCTTCCTCGCCGGCGCGGCGGAGGCGGTACGCGGGTTCCTGTCCAGCTTGCGTGCCGACGTGCGCTTTGCTGACCTCGAAACGAAAGAGAGCTGGTCGGCCACGCAACCGTTTCGTCGCATGCTGGTTAAGCAGAAGCGCGAGATCATCCGCATGGACCATCCGGCGATTCAACCCGCAGCCGGTCGGGCGCCGGGCGTCGATGCGCTCACGCTCAAGCGCTGGCTCGACCAGGGTCACGACGATGCCGGCAAGCAAGTCGTCATGCTCGACACGCGCAACGCCTTCGAAGTCGATGAGGGCACGTTCGAAGGTGCCGTCGACTGGCGTATCGACAAGTTCACGCAGTTTCCGCAGGCGCTCAAAGAGCATCGCGAAGCATTGAGCGGCAAGACGGTCGTGAGCTTCTGCACCGGCGGCATCCGATGCGAAAAGGCAGCCATCCTGATGCGTGAAGAAGGTGTGACGGACGTGCTGCAACTCAAAGGCGGGATCCTCAAATACTTCGAGACGGTGGGCGGCGCGCATTACCGTGGCGACTGCTTCGTCTTCGATGGTCGTCGGGCCCTCGCACCCGACCTGAGCGCGCGCTCGGCACACGCCAGCGCCCGGGCACCCGAAGACCCGGACCTCGCAATCAAGCACTGATCGCGCACCTGCCAGTGTCGGCAGGTAGGCGTCAGGCAGGCTCGGGTATTGTCCGCGGCATGCGCATCCTCCTGGTTGAAGACGAACTCGACATGGCCTCGTGGCTGGTCCGCGCGTTGACGCAAAGCGGCTTCGTGCCCGATCACGCACCCGACGCTCGCACCGCAGAGGCCTTCATGGCCGGCACCGAGTACGACGTCATCGTGCTCGACCTGCAACTACCCGACAAGCACGGCATGAGCGTGCTGGCCGACATGCGAGATGCAGACAACCGCACGCCGGTGTTGATCCTGACTGCGCAAGGCGCGCTGCAAGACCGCGTGCGCGGCCTCAACCTCGGCGCCGACGACTTCTTGACCAAGCCGTTCGAAGTGGCAGAACTGGAGGCGCGACTCACTGCGCTGGTACGGCGCAGCCGGGGACGGCAACACCCGCGCATGCAGTGCGCTTCGCTGTCTTACGACGGCGAGAGCCATGCGTTCTCCCTGCGCGGCACTTTGCTGCCGCTGACGCCGCGCGAACAGGCCGCACTCACCGCCCTGCTGATGCGCAGCGGCGCGCCAGTGAGCAAGTCGAGCCTGTTCGGCAAGGTATTCACCAACGACAGCACTGCCGGTCCCGACGCGATCGAAGTCGTGCTGCACCGGTTGCGGCGCAAGCTCGAAGGCAGCGACGTTCGCATCGTCACTGTGCGCGGGCTGGGTTACATGCTTGAAAGCATCAGCGATGCCGCGGTCGATGTCTCAACAGAACACTGAGCCGCGGCGCTTCGGCATTCGTGCGCGGCTGCTGGCACTGCTGCTACCCGGCCTCGTGGCGCTGCTCGCGCTCGACAGCTGGAACGACTATCGCGCCCTGTCGGAAACCGTCGCCAACGCTTACGACCAGAGCCTGCTCGAACCGGTTAAAGCACTCGGCAACAGCATCGTCGTCCGGCCCGATGGCAAGGTTCAGGTACACGAAGCATTTTCTGTCGAAGCGATGTTCGCGGCGACCAGCGCGCGCTACAAGCACCTGCATGTCGGCATCACGCGCGTGGGCACCGACGGGCCCGAAACAACGCTGATGGGCGTGCCCGACCTACCCCCGCCGCCGGTCGCGCCACCCGATCTGAGCGCGGGCAAGCCGGTGTTCTACGACGCCTGGTACCAGGGGCGGCCGGTGCGTATCGCTGCGCTGCGGCAGACCGTCTACGACACCCATGACACCCTCCCGAGCCGCGACGGTGCCGCTTGGCAGGTGCTGATCCAGGCCGCCGAAAGCACCGGTCCGCGCACGCGTGCGGTCAACGAATCGCTGCAACAGGAAGTGTGGCGCGATGCCCGGATGCTGCTGGTCGTCACGCTGCTCGTCTGGCTAGGTGTCGCATGGACGCTGCGCCCGCTCGAACGGCTGCGAGCCTCACTGCGCGAGCGTCAACCCGACGACCTGAAACCGCTCGACTCGACCGGCATACCGCAGGAGGTGATGCCACTGGTCGACGCCGTCAATCACCACATTGAAAGTCATCGCGCGATGGTGGCCGAGCATTCGCAGTTTCTCGCAGACGCATCGCATCAACTGCGCACGCCGCTGGCGATTCTGTCGATCCAGGCGGGCTATGCCGTACGCGAAACCGACCCCGACCGCATGCGCGAATCACTGCGCGCCATCGTGACGCAACTGGCGCGAACACGTCGACTCAGCGAGCAGCTGCTGGCGTTGGCGCACGCGACGCACCAGAACAACGCGGGTGGTGCGCCGGCGCTGGTCGACCTCAACGCCGTAGCGCGCGCAGTGGTGCTCCAGTATCTGCCGCTCGCGCGAGAAAACGATCAAGACCTGGGCTGGATCGATGCCCGTGGAGACATCCCTTTCGAGCCCACCACTGAACCCATGCGGCCGGTGCTTCCCGTGCATGCGAACGAGGCCGAGTTGCACGAAGTGCTGTCGAACCTGGTGCATAACGCCATCAAGTACACACCACGCGGCGGCAGCATCACCGTGTCGGTACGGCGTGATGCGCGCTATGCGCTGGCCGAGGTGTGCGACAGCGGACCGGGCATCAGCGCCGATCGCCGTGTCAGCGTGTTCCAGCGCTTTCAGCGGGACGCATCGAGCGAGGCGCGTGCCATGCAAGGCGCAGGCCTTGGGCTCACCATCGCACGCAGCTATGCGCGCCGCAATCAGGGCGACATCGAACTGGCCGATGCGGGAAGTGCAGACGGCGCTAACGGGCCGGCCAGCACGGCGGGCGCAGGGCTGCGCGCGACCCTTCGCTTACCCTTGGCAAGCGTTAAGTGATTACACGTATTTTGGGCATCGACAACGCGCCGTCGACACGAGCGAAAGGCGTTTGAAAGGCTGTATTTCTAGACTACCGCTGTGCGTTGCTGCGCTCCCGGGGTGACATGACGGTTTTCGTGACACGACCCATCAGCGGCACCTTCATCGGTCTGTGCGTGCTGCTACTAGCCGGTGTGATCTTCTCGGCATGGCGTGGCCGCCATGGCGAGACACCGTTGCCGGGCCTCGACCTGCCCAAGCCACCGATCGACGCCACCCCGGCGGTCAACGAGTAAACAGATCAGACGGGCGTGCTTTTCACGTCCGGCTCCTGAACCCCAAACGGGTGCCCCGGCAGCGGGATGAATTCCGTCTCGCCTGGCACATGGCCCATGCGCTGGGCGGCCCAGTCGGCGCCGGCCTGCAGGATTCGCTCGCGACGGCTCGAAACGAAGTTCCAGGTGATGTAGCGGGGCCCGTCGAGCGGTTCGCCGCCGATCACTACGAGTTGCACGGCGGCCGACGCGTGCAACGTGGCTCCCGCACCTTCCTGAAGAAACGCCATCGTGTGCGCCGGCACAGCGGTGCCGTCGACCGACATATCGCCATCGACCGCGTACACCGCGAGCTCAGGTGCCAGCGCTGGCAGCACGAAGTTCGCGCCGGCCTTCAGTTGCACGTCGAGATAGATGGTGGGTGCAAACGTCTTCACAGGCGACGTCTCGCCGAACGCGCTGCCGATAAGCACACGCACCTTGGCGCCCTGCTCTTCGCACGACGGAATGTCCGCAGCGGCCGTGTGCGCGAAGTTGGGTTCGGCCTCTTCATGCGCGAAAGGTAAGGCGGCCCAAAGCTGCAAGCCGTGGTTCACGTAGGTGTCGGACTTGAGTCGATCCGGCTTGCGCTCGGAGTGGACGATGCCGCGGCCCGACGTCATGCAGTTGATGGCACCGGGGCGGATTTCCTGCGTGTTGCCGAGGCTGTCGCGATGCATCAACGCGCCCTCGAAAAGATAGGTGACCGTGGCCAGGCCGATATGCGGATGAGGCCGCACATCGTGCTCGCTGCCCGGTGTTTCAATGGCGGGGCCGAAGTGATCGAAGAACACGAATGACCCGACCGATCGGCGCTTGGCCGAAGGCAGGAGGCGGCGGACTTTAAAGCCGCCGCCGAGGTCTTTGTCGGTCGGTGTCAGCAGTTGGGGTGCAGTCATGGCCGACATGTTTCATCAGGCTTTTGCAGAAGCCCAGCGTGCGCTGGCCTTGGCCACGCGCTCGCCGAACAGGCGTGCGGTGTCGAGGTCACCCTGCTGCATTTCGGCCGGCGACGCATCCGAAGGCGACTGCGCCATGGCGCCGCTGTACGAACCGACGTAGTTGACATCGTTGCGTTGCGCCGCCTTGCTGTTGCTCGGCATGATGGCCGTGCCGACCCAGAGACCGCCCTGCTGCATTGCCAGCGTGAAAAGGTAGTGCAGCGTCGACAGCTTGTCGCCGTTCATGGTGGCGCTGTTGGTGAAGCCGGCGAACAGCTTGTCTTTCCAGGCTTGCGAGAACCATGGCTTGGATGAGGCATCCGCGAACTTCTTGAACTGCCAGCTCACGCTACCCATGTAAGTCGGCGAGCCCATGACGATGGCATCCGCCGCAGCCAAGATTTCCCAGCCACCTTCAGGCAAATTGCCCTCTGCATCGATTTGCACCAACTCGGCGCCCGCGCCTTCAGCCACGGCTTGCGCCATGCGCATGGTATGGCCGTAGCCGGAATAAAAAACGACTGCGATTTTGGACATGTTTGTTCTTTGGGATATAGACGGAAGGCTGTGGGTTTATCGCTTGTCGATGCTCAAACGGCCGGCACCGAAAGCAGCCAGTGCGAGCAGGCCACCGGCAATGGCGATGTTCTTGTTGAAGTTGATGGTCTGCATCATCTTCATCGCGTCAGGTGCGGCCCAGTACTTGTGGAACGCCAGCGCTGCAACAACGGTGAAGACAGCCAGCACGATGGCAACGATGCGGGTCTTGAAGCCGAGCAGCAGCGCGATGCCGAAGCCCAATTCCACGATGATCGCAACCACCGCAGCCACTTCCGGCAACGGCAGGCTGGCCGATGTGATGTAGCCGACGGTGCCGGCAAAACCCATCAGCTTGCCGATGCCGGCGGGGATGAAAAGGTACGCAATCAAAATGCGGCCGACAAGCGCCAGGATGTCTTGCATCGAGGTGGTGGTAACGCCGGACGACGACATGGGTGCAGTGGTTGAGGCCATTGAAATACTCCTTATTTGAAAAAGAACCGAAAGACGGGCAAAAGGAAGAGGTTAGGCGGCGAGGTCGAACACCAGCACTTCGGCATCCTTGCCGGCACCGAGTTCGATCTTCGACTCACCTTCGATCATCGCCGCGTCGCCGGCCGACAATTTCTGGCCGTTGACCTCGACTTCACCGCGCACCAGCTGCACATAGCTCTTGCGCTTCGGGTCGAGCGTGAGGCTGGCTTTTTCATCGCCATCGATCAGCGCTGCAAAGAGACGTGCATCGGCGTTCATGCTGACCGAGCCTTCGGCGCCGTCGAGCGACGCAACCAAGCGAAGCTTGCCGCGCTTTTCAGCGTCCTCGAACTTCTTCTGCTCGTATCCTGGCGCCACACCGCGCTCTTTGGGCTCGATCCAGATTTGCACAAAGTGAGTGGTCTCATCGGCCATGTGATTGAACTCGCTGTGCTGCACGCCGTGGCCTGCGCTCATGCGTTGCACATCACCCGGCGGAATGGACTTGACGTTGCCCATGCTGTCTTTGTGAGCGAGTTCGCCCGACAGCACGTAGCTGATGATTTCCATGTCCTTGTGGCCATGGGTGCCGAAGCCGCCCCCGGCCGCCACGCGGTCTTCGTTGATCACGCGCAAGTTTCCGAAGCCCATGTGCGCCGGGTCGTAATAGCCGGCGAACGAGAAGCTGTGAAACGATCGCAGCCATCCATGGTCTGCATAGCCTCGTTCCTGCGATTTCCTGATGGTCAACATTCGAGATACCTCTGCCCCCGTCGAGGGGCCTTGCCAACTGCCGCGCCGGATGCGCAGCGGATAGCAGAGACTTTAGGGCGGGCGGTCCCTTCTGAACGCACTCCGATTTGATGGCAACATTCAAATTATTTGAACGATGATCGGCCATGCCAACACCTCGTGATGTCCTGACGCCGGACGCCCTTTCGATGCTCCAGACCATCGTCAGCAGCGGCAGTTTCGCCGGCGCCGCACGCGCGCTCAATCTGGTGCCGAGTGCGCTCAGCTACCGCGTAAGGCAGATCGAAGATGCGCTCGACGTGTTGCTGTTCGATCGCAGCGCGCGGCAGGCGCGCCTCACCGAAGCCGGCACCGAGTTGCTGCGCGGAGCGGGCCGAATGCTGGCCGAGATCGATGCCGTCGCCAACCGCGTGAAGCGGGTCGCCACCGGCTGGGAGCCAATGCTCACGATCGCGATCGACAGCGTGATCCCGCGCGAGCCGATCCTCGACCTCGCCTGCGCTTTCTATGCGATCGATCCACCCACGCGTCTCAAGCTGCGCGACGAAACGCTGCTCGGCACCATCGAGGCCCTGACCACCGGCGAGGCCGACCTGGCCATCGGCAGCGTGCTCGATGCAGCCGGCCTGGCATTTACGGCGACCGGTATCCGTAGCCGGCCGATCGGTGAGCTGCACTTCGTCTATGCGGTCGCGCCGCAGCACCCGCTGGCACGCATCGAAGGCGTGCTGACGGACGAGGTGCTGCGACAGCATCGCGCTGTGGCCGCAGCCGACTCGTCTCGCTCCGGACCGACCATGACGGTCAACCTGGTCGGCGGGCAAGACGTACTGACCGTGGGATCGATGGCGGCCAAGTTGGCAGCGCAATTGCATGGACTCGGCGGTGGCTTTTTGCCCGAGCCGATGGCACGCCCTTACATCGAAGCCGGCCATCTGGTCGAGCGTTCGACCTCGCGTGTGTTGCCAGTGGCGACCATGCACTGCGCCTGGCGTGTGCCCAGCGCCGGCAAGCCCGGGCGCGCCCTCGAATGGTGGCTCGCGCAATTCGACCATGCAGGAACGCGCAAGGCGCTGCTCGGGTGGCACCGGGGGCGCTGAAAGCCGATGTAGAGTGCAAGCCAACTGTCATTCATCCGTTCAAAAAAAGAGAGACCCGATATGACCAAAAGCCCTCCTGCCAAGCGTCATCGAAGCGCTGCGACACCCGCAGCCAGTTCCGCCTCGGCCCAGCTGACCAAGGCGGCGCCAAAGACGGCGCAGCGCCACTACGCCGTCGTCGGCGCCGGCATCGCTGGCGTGGCGGCTGCACGCACCCTGGTGCAGGCCGGTCACCGCGTCACGGTGTTCGAGCGCGAGTCGCAGGTCGGCGGCCGGATGGCCAGCGACAAGACCCAGTTCGGCCGCTTCGACACCGGCGCGCAGTACTTCACCGTACGCGACCCACGTTTCGCCGCCGCCATCGAAACCGCGCCCGGCCTGTGCAAACGCTGGAGCGCCAACGCGGTGCGCGTGCTCGATGCGCATGGGCTCGTGGCCGAAGCCGCTCTGCCCTCGCTGGAGCCGCACTGGGTCGCGCAACCGGGCATGGACGCATTGGTCGCGCAATGGGCGGTTCCCCTTGGCAGCAACGTCGTCACGGATACCCACGTCGTGCAGATCGAGCGTGACACCATCGACGGCAAGCGCTGGCAGTTGCGCACCGCCGGCGTCGACGATTCGGTACATGTGTATTCGGGCTTCGATGCGGTGTTGCTGGCAGTTCCACCTTCGCGCGCACGGCAGTTGCTCGGCGCTCATTCGCCCACCCTGACGCAGAAGATCGAGAAGGTCCGCATCGCGCCGTGCTGGACCTTGATGATCGCGTTTCCGCAAGCCAACCAGGCCAACATGTCGCACCTCGGCCCGCAGTGGAACGCGGCGCGCAGCACGCACCACCGCGTGGCCTGGCTTACGCGCGAATCGTCCAAGCCGGGACGTGAACGTATCGAGCGCTGGACGCTGCAAGCCAGCGCGCCGTGGTCGCAAGAGCATCTGCGCGACGACAGCGCCCGCATCGAGGCAAAACTGCTTCGCGCGTTCTCCGAGATCACCGGCATCCGCGCTGAACCTTCGTTTGCAAAAACGCGCTGCTGGGCCGAAGCGCAGACGCAAGTGCCGGTCGGCAAGTCGCACCTCTGGGATGCGAAAGCCCGCGTCGGCATCGCCGGTGACTGGTGCATGGGTCATCGGGTCGAAGACGCTTTTCTGTCTGGACTCTCCCTCGCCCTCGCCGCGCTGTGACCACATCGGGGTGCGCTGTCCGCACGGGGCGGTTCGCGCCCTCGCCCACCGGCCCGCTGCACTCGGGTTCGCTGGTCGCCGCGCTGGCAAGCTGGCTCGATGCACGTGCGCAGGGCGGACGCTGGCTGGTGCGTGTCGAAGACGGGGATACAGAGCGGTGCCTGCCCGGACTGGGCAAGGCAATCCTCGAGCAGTTGGCCGCTTGCGCGCTGGTGTCCGATGAGCCGCCGGTTTGGCAGACGCAACGTTTACCTGCCTACGGAGTCGCGTTCGATCGCCTCGTTGCCGCCGGTCTCGCTTACCCCTGCGGCTGCTCACGCGCCGAGATCGATGCCGCATTGGCGCAGCAGGGCGCATCGCACACGCGCCACGGCGAGCGCGTATATCCGGGCACCTGTCGCGACGGACTGCGTGGCAAAACAGCGCGCGCATGGCGCTTTGCCACGGCCCGCTTCGAAGAAGCGCAGGGCACCGGCGGCACCGCATGGACCGACCGCCGGCTCGGCCCGCAATGGCAAGACGTTTCGCATGACGTCGGTGACTTCGTGCTGCGCCGCGCGGACGGGCCGTGGGCCTATCAACTGCGCGTGGTGGTCGACGATGCCGAACAGCACATCACCGACGTCGTGCGCGGCGAAGACCTGACCGACAACACCGCGCGCCAGGTATTGCTGCAACTCGCACTCGGCCTGCCGACGCCGCGCTATCTGCACACGCCGCTGGTGCTGGGTGACGATGGAGAGAAATTGTCGAAGCAACGCGGCGCGGCGTCGTTCGATACCAGCACGCCGCAAGCTGCACTGGCCGAACTCGACAAGGCGGCAGGAGTGCTCGGCCTGCCACAAGCAAAACACGCAACCTCGCCGGCCGATGCGCTCACAACCTGGATTCCCCAGTGGACCGCTCTCTACAATCCGCCGCCGTGATGACCCATCTCCCCGATACTCCCAACGACCCCGCCGATTCACCTCGAGACGATGCGGCTGCCGAAGCTTCAATTGACAAGTTGTCGTCAGACCCGACCCACCCGCTGCACCGCCGCCTGAAAAGTTTTGTCCGCCGCGCCGGCCGCACGACCGACGGCCAGGCACGCGCCTTTGCCGAGTTGGGCCCGGTGTTCCTGTTGCCGTACACCGAACAGACCATCGACCTCACCACTGTTTTCGGCCGCACGGCGCCAACCGTGCTGGAGATCGGCTTCGGCATGGGCGAAGCCACTGCATCCATCGCGGCTCTCATGCCCGACACCAACTTTTTGTGTTGTGAAGTACACGAGCCGGGCGTTGGCGCACTGCTCAAGCGCATAGGTGAACAGCAGCTAACCAACATCCGCATCTGCGCGCACGACGCGGTCGAGGTGCTCGACCACATGCTGCAGCCCGACTCGCTCGACGGCGTGCATGTTTTCTTTCCGGACCCCTGGCACAAGAAGCGCCACAACAAGCGTCGCCTGCTGCAGTCGCCCTTCGTCGCCAAGCTGGCCTCGCACCTGAGACCCGGCGGCTATCTGCATTGCGCGACCGACTGGCAGCCGTACGCCGAGCAGATCCTCGAAGTGCTCGCGCACGAACCGCTGTTGCGCAACACGGCGACCGACGCCGAAGGCTACGCGCCCAAGCCGGCGTATCGCCCGCTCACCAAGTTCGAGAACCGCGGCATCAAGCTGGGGCATGGCGTGTGGGATGTCGTGTTCGAACGCAAGGCGGCGACGAAACAGCGGCCACCGCTGGTGCTGCGCAAGGCCACCGCCGCCGACGCCGCGCTCATCGCCGACATCCACACGCGCAGCCGCGCGACCACCTACCGCGGCATGCTTTCCGACGCCTACCTCGACAGCGAGATGGCGGCCGAAAGCCGGGCACTCTGGCAGTCGCGCGCGGAAGAGCTCGCAACGAATGCCGGTAACGTGCTGATCGCAGAACGAGGCGGCCAGCCGATGGCTTTCGTCCGCGTGCTGGCGCCCGACGCCACCGGCGGCGCCTACCTCGACAACCTGCACGCGATGCCCGACCAAAAGGGTTCAGGCGCCGGCACTGCCTTGCTCGTGGCTGCCGGCCAGTGGGCGAAGGCACGCGGCGCCACGTACCTGCACCTGCGCGTGCTCGATGCCAACGTGGCCTCCATCGGCTTCTACGAATCGCGCGGCTGGCAGCTGACCGATCGCATCGAGGACATCATGGGTGGCCAGGAAGTGACGGCGCGGATTTATGCGTTGAGGTTGGACGCGTGACCTTGCTCGACCTCGCGACGGTCCGCGCGTTCGAACAGCGCAGCTTCAACGCGTGGCCTGCGCGCGAGACGGTGTTCTTCAACGGCTGGCTGTTTCGCATGAGCGGCGGCTATACAAAGCGTGCCAACTCGGTCAACGCTGCCGAGGCGGGCGCATCTTTTGAGGGCGTGCGGGGCGCGGCGGAAACCTTCTATGCGCAGCATGGACTTCCGACTGTTTTCCGTTTGTCACCGTTGGCGACGCCAGAGGCCGACCGCGAACTGGCCGATGCCGGATACGCGTTCTTCGACCCGACGCAGGTGGCACGTGCGACGCTGAGTGCTGCGGCGCCGCACGCATCAGTGAACATCTCATCCGCACCATCAGCTGACTGGCTGGATGGCATCGCCGCTGCCAATGGCATCGCGTCGACGAACCACGAACTGCACCACGCTATGGTTCGCTCCATCGCGCTGCCGAGCGCCTTCGCCACCTTGCAGGACCACGGCGAGGCCATCGGCTTTGGGCTGGCGGTGCTGGAACGTGGCGCAGTGGGCTTCTACGACATCGTCGTGGCGCCGCACCGACGCGGGCAAGGTCATGGTCGTGTGCTCACCTGCGCACTGATGCAATGGGGCCGCACGAAGAGCGCGGAGTCTGCTTACCTCCAGGTGCGTGAGCAGAACGAAATCGCGCGGCGACTGTATGCCCAGCTGGAGTTCGAGGACTTCTATGGCTACCACTATCGGGTGCCGGACAAACTGTTCGCGCGGCCGGGTTTGGTCCCGCTGGCCAAAAAGGATTGACCCTCGACCCGACCTGCGCCAGCGGCCGTGGCAGGATGTCCCGTCCCCGCCCCATCCACCTCTTGAGCCCGGAGTACTGCAGATGATCCGCATCTTTCACGACACACGCGAGACCGTGATCTCGGACGCACCACTCACCGATGCGCCAGCCACCGACGCTCTGTGGCTCGACGCAACCCAGATCCGCGAAGCCACCGGCTGGGATTGGAAGCCCCAGGGCTTGTGCCGCCACGACACCTGCATGCCAGTGCCGCGCAGCGCCGATCAGCCGATGGTCGACGGTAGCCGGCTCGATATCGCCGCCTTCTGGCGCTTCGCCGGCTGGCCGGTCGTGCATGACGAAAGCGGTCGCGTCTGGGTTCTTGGTGAAGGCGCCGCCAATCGCGCCGATGCCCTCATCACCCTGCAGGCGCCAGACTTCGAACTGCCAGATCTCGAAGGCCGCATGCATCGTCTGTCGGACCTGCGCGGGCAGCGAGTCTTTCTAAGCACGTGGGCCTCCTGGTGAGGCTGCAGGTTCGACTTGCCCGTGTGGCAGTCCCTGCATGAAGCCGCCAAGGACCATGGCTTTACCGTGTTGGCGATCGCACTCGACGAGCCCGAGCCGGCGCGACCTTGGATCGAAGCAGCCGCCCCGACCTTTCCTGCCCTGATCGATCGCGAGCACCGCGTCGCAGAGCTCTACAACCTGGTCAACGTGCCGCAGGCCGTCTGGATCGACGAAACCGGCCGCATGGTGCGCCCGCCTGAAAGCGCCGGCTCGACCGACGGTTTCAACGAGCGCGATCGAACCACGAACACGCTACCGGCCGCGGTGCTGGAGCGCCGTGCCCGCGCTAAGGCGGCTTACTTCGACGCGGCGCGCGACTGGGCCTTTAACGGCGCGGCCAGCCGCCATGCCATGAGCCCCGACGAAGTGCTAAAGCGCCTGCAGGTGCCCGATGCCGGCATCGCCGAGGCGCATGCGCGCTTCAAGCTCGGACAGGTGCTGCTGCGCGACGGACACGAGGCAGAAGCCAAGGTGCAGTTCGACGCGGCCTCGCAATTGCATCCGGACTCGTGGGCGATCTGGCGGCAGCACGCCGAGCGCGACGCACGGGGTCTGGCGGCTGGTGTGGACTTCTGGGCACGCCTCGATGCGCGGGCCGACAAGGCGTATTACCCACCGGCCGACATCCGCGACTAAACATAACCGCAGCGGCTAAGTCGTAGCGCTCGGCTTTCCCGACAAGCTGATGGCGTGCCCTGAGTCGGCGCGCGGCACACAGCGCCGGGACACTGGAATTTCCTGGTGCCGAGCGCAGGCGTGTGGTTAAACGCGCAGGCAGTCAATGGGGCGCCTGTCGCTCGAAGGTTCAATGCGGGGCGGGGTGAGTTTGACCTTGCCGGCAGAGCAGCCGGTCGGTGAGTCATCCTTTGCCCCGTTCCTGGTCTTAAAGCGCTTGCAGTGCATTTGCGCCACGTTCAACGAGCCGACTAGCGTCTCGCTGCAAGCGTTGCCCCTGCAGTTCCCACCTCTTTGAAGCGACAGATGTGAACTACATGAGTGAAGCGCTAAGCAAGGGCTTGAAACGGCTAAATGCGCCAAGGCCCAGGATTTTCCTTTAATTCTCTTGTACCAAATAAGCTCGCATGCAAGACTTCCCGCATGCGGATAGGCAACGTTGTGTCCTTGGCTTCGAGACTATGTCTTTTGCTACGAAATTGAGATCCAGCGCTGCCGTTCATGGTCACTTCAAAATCTGTCGTCCTTTCAAAATCATCACTTCGCGGAGATGGGTTCGAAGAACTGTTTCTGGACGCACAGTTGTGCTTCACCCTTTACGCCACGTCACTCGCCATGACGAAGGTGCACCGGCCGCTTCTCACTCCGATGGGACTGACGTACCCGCAATATGTCGTGATGCTCGCGCTGTGGCAGCACGGCGAAATGACTGCGGGCGCGCTAGGCGAACAAGTTGCGCTTGATTCCGGGACGCTGGTGCCGGTTGTTCGCAAGCTGACAACGCTAGGGCTTGTGAAGCGTGCACGCAATCCTGCTGATGACCGCTCCGTCCTGATTTCGTTGACCGCTGCCGGTCGCAAGCAGGCCAACAGCGCAAAGGCCGTCAAGAACCAAATAGCTTGTGCCACGCAGTTCACACCTGCAGAAATTCAGACTCTCATGCGCAGCCTCAAAAAACTCCGTGCGGCTTTGACAGGCAGCGCCGCAACTTTCAGTCTTCCCGTTGTTCGACCCATCACCCGAAAGAAATGAAAATCATGTTTTCTTCAAAATTGCCCACCGGCTCAATTCCTTCGCGACGGAATCTCCTGCTGGGCAGTGCTGCTGCTGTCGCCGCTGTTGCGCTGCCAGTTGGTGCCGCTGCAACCGAAAAGGCTCGTTCGGCAAGTGCAAAGTCTCATTCCCACGTCGGCGCAAAAAGCTCCGCCAACACGATTACAACCAAAGACGGTACGCAGATTTATTACAAAGACTGGGGCTCGGGCCAGCCGGTTGTGTTCTCGCATGGATGGCCACTGACAGCAGATGCCTGGGAGCTTCAGATGGTGTATCTGAGCGAGCGTGGCTACCGGACCATCGCCCACGACCGGCGTGGGCACGGACGCTCCGGCCAGCCCTGGAGCGGCAACGACATGGATACGTATGCCGACGACCTGTCCACCCTGATCGAGAGCTTGGACCTTAAGAACATGATCATGGTAGGTCACTCTACGGGCGGCGGTGAAGTTGCCCGCTATATCGGGCGCCACGGCACCAAACGCGTGGCCAAGACAGTGCTGCTCGGCGCTGTGCCGCCCATCATGCTCAAGACAGACGCAAACCCTGGGGGACTGACGATGGACGTCTTCGACGGCATCCGAGCGGGCGTGCGGGCCGATCGGTCCCAGTTCTTCAAGGACCTGACGGTTCCGTTCTATGGCGCCAACCGACCCGGTGCCAAGGTATCGCAGGGGCTGAAGGATTCGTTCTGGCTGATGGGAATGCAGGGGTCCTTGAAGTCCGAACTGGATTGCATCAAGCAATTCTCCGAAACCGACTTCACGGAAGACCTGAAAAAGATCAATGTGCCTACCCTGATCGTGCACGGTGACGACGACCAGATCGTGCCGATTGCCGATTCCGCACTGCTGTCAGCCAAGCTGGTCCAAGGATCTGTCTTGAAGGTATACCCCGGTGCGCCCCATGGCCTGGCCAGTACGCATCAAGACCAATTCAACGGCGATCTTCTCGCCTTCATCAAAGCCTGACGCGACAGGGTTTTTTGAAAGTGTGTGGACGGCAATCGGTGCCACCACACAGTCGATGGGCCAGTTCACATCAGTTGATTCAAGTTTTTGAGCGGATCGACCTGCACACAGGTTTTCGCGAACCCCATAAATTCAATAACAGAGACAAACCATGCTGAAGCCAGAAATTCGTGCCGAGACAGACCCCAACATCGAGCGCATTCGCTCGCATCCGCTGTACTCGGTCCTGCGCGCGAAGCGCAACCGGTTGGGTTGGATACTGACGATTGCGATGTTCATCGTTTACTACGGTTACATCGCATTGATTGCCTTTGACAAGGCATTCCTTGCCCGGCCCATAGGCGCCGGCGTCACGACACTGGGCATCCCGATCGGAGTTGCCGTAATCGTCTTCACGGTCGCCATCGTGGGCTATTACGTTCGCCGGGCCAACAGCGAGTACGACGCGATGACCTCGCTTATTTTGAAGGAAGCCGCAAAGTGAACCATCTTCTTCGGATCTTTTCGGGAGCGTTCGTACTCACCGTGGCGACCAGCGCGCTGGCGGCAGGCCCGGACCTCGGCAGCGTGGCCAAACAGCCAACCAATTGGACTGCCATCGGGATGTTCGCCTTGTTCGTCGCGTTCACGCTCTGGGTCACCAAATGGGCGGCGGCCAAAACGCGTTCGGCGTCTGATTTCTACACCGCCGGCGGCGGCATCACTGGGTTCCAGAACGGCTTGGCTATCGCTGGCGACTTCATGTCGGCAGCTTCGTTCTTAGGCATTACGGCCGCCGTGATGGCGACCGGTTACGACGGGTTGATCTACGCCATCGGGTTTCTTGTGGGCTGGCCGCTCATCACGTTCATGATGGCCGAGCGCTTGCGCAACCTTGGGAAATTTACCTTCGCTGACGTGGCGGGCTATCGCTTCAAACAGGCACCCATCCGTGCATTTGCCGCCTCTGGCACCCTGGTCGTCGTGGCCTTCTACCTGATCGCGCAGATGGTGGGTGCGGGCCAGCTGATCAAGCTGCTGTTCGGACTCGAGTACTGGATGGCCGTTGTCATCGTGGGCGCGCTGATGATGGTCTACGTCTTGTTCGGCGGCATGACGGCCACGACGTGGGTGCAAATCATCAAGGCGGTACTGCTGCTGTCGGGCGTCACCTTCATGGCGATTGCAGTGCTCGCGCAGTTCAACTTCAGCCCCGAATTGTTGTTCGCTAAGGCGGTGGAAGTGAAGACAGCCATTGCGGCCAATGGAGGTGCTTCGCCCGAGTCGGCGGCCAAGACCGGCCTGTCGATCATGGCACCGGGCGGCTTCGTGAAGGACCCGATCTCGGCCATCTCCTTTGGCATGGCGCTGATGTTCGGCACGGCGGGCCTGCCCCACATCCTGATGCGCTTCTTCACGGTGCCTGATGCCAAGGAAGCACGAAAGTCCGTGTTCTGGGCGACCACCTGGATCGGGTATTTCTACCTGCTGATCTTCATCATCGGTTTTGGCGCCATTACGCTAGTGCTCACCAATCCGGAGTTCGCCGACACCGCCAAGGGCATCATCCGGGGCGGGGCGGGCACCGCGAACATGGCTGCAGTGCTGGTGGCCAAGTCGGTCGGTGGCAATGTCTTCTATGGCTTTATCTCAGCCGTGGCCTTTGCAACGATTCTTGCTGTGGTCGCCGGCCTAACCTTGTCTGGCGCATCGGCAGTCTCGCATGACCTTTACGCCACGGTCTTCAAGAAAGGTAATGCCGACAGTGCCTCCGAGTTACGGGTCTCGCGCATCACTACGGTGGCGCTCGGGCTGGTGGCGATCGGGTTGGGTATCGCGTTCGAAAAGCAGAACATCGCCTTCATGGTGTCGCTCGCGTTTGCAGTTGCGGCCTCGGCAAACTTCCCCGTTTTGTTCCTCTCAGTGCTGTGGAAAGACTGCACGACGCGCGGCGCTGTGGTCGGCGGCTTTTTGGGTCTGATTTCTTCGGTCGGGCTGACCATCGTCTCGCCGTCGGTTTGGGAGTCCACCTTGGGCCACCCCGTAGGTTCCGCGCTGTTTCCGTACACATCGCCGGCCCTGTTCTCGATGACGATCGGCTTTGTCGGCATTTGGATCGTGTCGTTGCTCGACCGCAGCCCGCAAGCGGCAAAAGAACGCGCGGCCTTCGGCGCCCAGCAAGTTCGCTCGGAGACCGGCTACGGTGCGTCTGGTGCTTCAGGTCATTAACCGCAGATAGGCAATTCAGATGACAACCAACATCACTCAAAGCGACGCCACCATTCAACCAACGGTCTATCCGCCGCCCGCCGAACTGACGCGCACCGCGCACGTTGCCGGGCCGGCAGCGTATGCCGCGCTGGTCGCAGAAGCAGAAGCCGATCACGAAGCTTTCTGGGCACGCCAGGCGCGTGAAATGCTGACGTGGCGCACCCCGTTCACTAAAGCCCTGGACGCACAAGACGCACCGTTCTTCAAGTGGTTCGAAGACGGAACGCTCAACGCGTCATACAACTGCCTGGACCTGCAGGTCGAAGCGGGCCTGGGCGATAAAGTGGCCATCATCTTCGAGGCCGACGACGCACAAGTCACTCGCATCACATATAGCGAGCTGCTTGCACGCACTTGCCAACTTGCCAATGCCCTGCGGGCACGCGGTGTCGGGCGCGGAGATCGGGTTGCGGTCTACATGGGCATGTCGATCGAAGGCGTCATAGCGATGCAAGCCTGTGCGCGGATCGGCGCCATCCACACCGTCATTTTTGGCGGCTTTTCCGCGCAAAGCCTGCGCGACCGCATCTCTGACACGGGTGCCGTCCTGGTAATCACGGCAGACCAGCAGTTGCGCGGCGGCAAGCAGCTCCCTCTTAAAGCAATCGTCGACGAGGCGCTGGCGCTCGACGGCTGCGAATCGGTGAAGAACGTATTCGTCTACCGGCGCACCGGCAGCAGCGTGGCGTGGCACAACGGACGCGACCACTGGCTGCACGACGAGATGGACGCCCAGCCCATGACCTGCGAACCCGAATGGGTAGGCGCAGAGCACCCGCTGTTTTTGCTCTATACCTCGGGCTCGACCGGCAAGCCCAAGGGCGTGCAGCACTCGACCGGGGGCTATCTGTTGCACGCTGCGCTCACCACCAAGTGGACGTTCGACCTGAAGCATGAAGACATTTTCTGGTGTACGGCCGACATCGGCTGGGTGACTGGCCACACTTACATTGCCTACGGTCCGCTGGCGCTCGGCGGCACAGAGGTTGTGTTCGAAAGCATTCCGACATACCCAGACGCCGGACGTTTCTGGAAAATGATCGAAGACCACAAGGTGTCGATTTTCTACACGGCGCCGACTGCGATTCGTTCGTTGATCAAGGCAGTTGAAGGCAATGCCGCGGTACATCCAGATCGCTACAACCTGACCAGCCTGCGCATTCTGGGTTCGGTCGGTGAGCCGATTAATCCGGCCGCTTGGGAGTGGTACCACAGGCACATTGGCGGGGGCCGTTGCCCAATCGTCGACACCTTCTGGCAGACCGAGACCGGTGGGCACATGATCACGCCCCTGCCGGGCGTCTCGACTTTAGTGCCGGGATCCTGCAGCCTGCCGTTTCCCGGCATCGCTGCCGCGGTGGTGGACGAAGCTGGCCACGATGTGCCTAACGGTACCGCTGGCATCCTGGTAATTAAAAGGCCATGGCCGTCCATGATCCGTACCATCTGGGGCGACCCCGAGCGCTTCAAGAAAAGTTACTACCCAGAAGACTTTCAAGGACGTTATTACCTGGCGGGCGACGGTGCTATTCGCGATGCGACGACAGGCAACTTCACCATCACCGGTCGCACTGACGACGTACTCAATGTGTCAGGACACCGCATGGGCACGATGGAAATCGAGTCGGCACTGGTGTCGTGCACTGAACTAGTGGCCGAAGCCGCCGTGGTCGGACGGCCCGATGACACCACGGGCGAGGCAATCTGTGCCTTTGTCGTACTCAAGCGCTCGCGTCCGACCGGCGAGGAAGCCAAAGCCATTGCCAAAATATTGCGCGACTGGGTTGGCAAACAGATCGGCCCGATTGCCAAGCCAAAAGACATTCGCTTCGGCGACAACTTGCCCAAGACGCGCAGCGGCAAGATCATGCGGCGTCTGCTCAGGTCGGTGGCAAAGGGTGAAGAAATCACGCAAGACACTTCTACCCTCGAGAATCCCGCGATCCTTGAACAGCTCGCCGAGTTGAACTGAGCGAGCGTACGTTTAGAAGAAGGCCATGGTCCGCACTTCGATACTCTCGCGCTTTGGTGCGTTAGGTAGCGTGGTCGGATCTTCAAACGCGCTGTGCCCCATGAATCGCGCGCGGCCATCTGTTTCGGAATCGTAAGTCTTGAGAATTAATGCATGGCGCGCTTCCATGTGCGGAAAATAGCTCCAGCGATGCTTAGGCGAATAGCGCATCACGTAGATCTCGCCTGTGCGCTCACGGTACTTGAGGTCCATACGCAAAAGATCTTCTTCGTCTTGAGTTCGCGCATCGATCATGGCCAAAGGAAGTTCCTCGACTGGGCGATGCAGGGGCTTCCAGACGTTGTAGAACGCAACTCGCTGCTTAAGTAATTCCTGAGCGTCATCGGGTACGACTTCGCGGACACGTTGCGGCCCGCTTGCTGGTGTGTAGTCACTGTGCACCAGCATGACCGCTGGCCGCTGGACAGTCGTCTGCTTCGCAAGGTCCGCCGGTAAGCGCTTGCGGATCGTGTGATCGAAAACGACAACGCGCTTGGCACCTGTGTGCTGCTTGATAAATTCGACGACCTGCGGATAGAAACTGGCGCGGATCGCCGAGTCGTCGTCGAACTGCTCAAACCGCGCTTCGAAGTCGTGCAGTTCGAAACCTTCGCGGTCCACCGACAACTCACCAGCACGAGACCACGCGTCCTCGATCTCGACTTCGCGCGTGTCGGTGCCAGGTGGATTCAGTTTGACAGACGGGTCAGGCTCATAGAAGTAATAGTCTGGCGCAGCGCCGTTGTCGACCGTGTATTGCATCGTTGCGCGCACAGATTTTCCAAAGCTCATCTTTATTTCCAATCATGGTGTCCGGGTGAACGGTCGCCCGTTCACCGACTTTTACTGAGGACGAGTAGTGGTGAAGCCTTCGTAGACCGTCGTCTTTTGCCAGCACGGCAACTGCTCGACGCCTTCGGTCAACCAGCGGTGTAAGTTCCGATGGTCTTCAATAGGGAGCTTCTGCCAGCCGTGCAGGTGCATTGGCGCGGCCAACGCAATGTCGGCGATCGTGGGCTTGTCTCCAACGACCCACTGCCGGCCGGACAGACGTTTGTCGAGAATGCCGGCAAGCTTGTGAAACTGCTCTGAGTGCGCAGCGAGCACCGCGGGATCAGGGACGTCACCGAGCAAAGGCTTCACGCAGTTTTCCACCAAAAATACATAACAACTCGGAAACCAATGGGACCCTTCCCAATGCAGCCAGCGATTGATGTCGGCGCGGACGGCCAAGTCGCGCGGATAGGCTTCCTCGTTGCCGGCCTTGTCCGCCGCGTACTGCAACATCACATTCGATTCCCAAAGCTCAAAGCTCCCATCGGTCATTGCTGGGACTGAGGCATTTGGGTTGAGCGATAGGTAGGGTTCTGCTTTGTGTTCACCTTTGAAATAGTCGACGTGGACCAGCTCGTACGGGGCACCGATCAGATTGAAACCGGCAATCACCTTGCGGCAGTTGACGGTAATGGGATCGGCATAAATCTTGATGCTCATGTATTTGTCTCCAGGTTTGGTGACTCGAGGCGTCACACTGCACATCACTCTATGCATTGACGTCCTAAAAAGCATCTGATCCAATGCAAACCGATTGTCTCCAAAGTAGAAACAATGGCTGTGTCCTACGATATGCTGGCGGCGTTTGTCAAGGTGGCCGACTGCGCGAGCGTTAGCCAGGCAGCCGCTTCACTTTGTGTTGGCAAAAGCGTTGTCAGCAAACGTGTAGCGCAACTCGAGCAATTGATTGGCGTGACACTGTTCGCGCGCAGTACGCGCCGCATCGCGCTCACACCCGCAGGCGAGGCTTACGCCGAATTTGCGCGCCGTGCACTGGCAGAGCTGACTGCCGGCGAGGAACGGCTTCTGGCTCTTCGCTCGGAGTTAACAGGCCGTATTCGCCTGTCTGCCACGGTGTCTTGGGGCCAGCGTGTGTTGGCCGCCAAATTGCCGGAATTCCTGCGCTTGCACCCTGCCATTGAAGTCGAGGTGCAACTCGTGGACCGCATCGTCGATGTCGCGTATGAACGGATCGATATTGCGCTGCGCTGGTCATCGACTTTGCCCCAGGGGTTGCTGAGCGAACCGATCGCCGTAGTTGGCTGGATACTGGTAGCAGCACCCGTCTACCTAACCAACACCGGCACGCCACTGGTACCGGCCGACTTGAGCCTGCACAGTTGCCTTTGCTATTGGCGCGAAGCCTCCGACGATCTCTGGGTCTTGGCCTGCGTCGGAGAGCTGGCCCGCGTGCGGGTTCAAAGCCGCTACCACGTGGACAATCCCGAAGCGGTGACAGAGGCAGCGCTTGCTGGTCTGGGCATTGCAATGCTGCCTGAATATCTGTGCCAAGACGGTCTCGCAGATGGCCGTCTTGTTCGCGTGCTTGCCGGTTGGACACCGCAATCCAAGTTCGGCTCACTGATCAGTGCCGTGTCGACTGCCGAACGCATGCGGCTGCAGCGCAATCAGATCTTGATGGGTTTTCTAAGGCAGCAGTTTGCAGCTGCCTGAATATGCAGACCCGCACGACATGCCGATCGACGAGGCTATGGCCATGACAAGAACGCACAACGGGACTGTCTCGCGAAACCCCGGCGCTCTTGCCTGGGAGGTAGAGCGCCGGATGCGAAGAAGCCGTTTCTTTTGGCTTGAAGGCTCTTGCTTGAAACCCAGTGCTTATTCGGGTAAGCCGCTGCCGGCGCGGCCATAAGCACGCAGTAGTGCTGGCCAGAGCGATTTTCTCTCTGGCTTGTCGGGGTTCATCGCCTCATCAATCAGTTTCTCAAGATGGCCTACGGCGGCTTGCGTTCAACATCTTCATTCCAGCTCGGTTATTTATTCACTCGACACTTTCCCCTTCTATCGGGAGGTCTAAACAGGCGATCAATTCAAGCGCTTGGCTTGGCCATCATCCTTGTACCAGTCAACCGTCACGCCACTGGTGTTCACGGTAATTGCCTTCGGCTCGGTGAACTGGTCATAGGACTCGATGCCCGTCTCGCGGCCCACACCGCTTTGCTTGAAACCGCCCCACGGTGATGCTGGGTCCAACCGGTGGTGATCGTTGATCCACAGGATGCCGAATGTCAGCTTGCTCGCAACCCGGTGCGCACGTGCCACGTCGTTCGTCCAGATGGAAGCAGCAAGTCCGAAGCGCGTGCCGTTCGCGATGCGCAATGCATCGGCCTCATCGTCGAACGGCATTACCACCGTGACTGGACCAAACACTTCCTCCTGACCAATTTCCGAGTCTGGATCGACGTCATACAGTGCAGTAGCTTGAAGATAGAAGCCGGCTCCCGCACCGGTCGCCACTTGGCCGCCTGCGAGCACTTTCGCGCCCGCATTGACCGCTCGATCGAGCATGGCAAGCACACGGGCTCGCGATCGTTCGGAGATGACGGGGCCGAGCTGTGTTCGCGGATCGGCGGGGTCTCCGACGCGAATCGATTCGACCTTTACCTTGAACTTCTCGAGGAACTTGGGATACATGCTGCGTTGCACCAGAATGCGTGCGCCACAAACGCAAGTCTGCCCCGCTCCGATGAACGCAGCAAATGCCGCTCCGTTTACTGCACGATCGATATCGAGATCGTCGAACATGATGACGGCACCCTTGCCTCCGAGCTCTAGCGTTGTCAACGCGAAGTTGCGAGCTGCCGCTTCGCCAATTCCGCGGCCCACGTCGGTTCCACCAGTAAAGACGATCTTCTTCACCTTGGGATGATTGGCCAACGCTGCACCCGCCACCCGGCCTTCGCCGTTCACGACATTCACCACGCCGTCTGGAATGCCAGCCTCTTTCAGCAAGGCGACCAGCCGAACGGTCGTCAGCGGCGTCTGCTCCGAGGGCTTGATCACGACGCTGTTACCGGTGGCCAGCGCCGGAGCCAGGCTTTTGGACAAGATCATCAACGGATGGTTGAACGAGGTCATCAGCGCGACGACGCCAAGGGGCACGCGCTGCGTGTAGCAAAGATAGTCACCTTCAACCGGAATGACGTCGGTGCGACGCGTCAACGCGAGTGCGGCGAAGTAGCGGTAGAACTGCGGCAGCCGCGCAATTTGCGCTCGCGTCTCGCTGATCGGCCTTCCGTTGCCGAGCGTCTCCAAACGAAAGAACGCTTCGATGTCGGCTTCGAAGAGGTCGGCGAACTTGTTCATCACCTTAGCGCGGTGATGAACCGACTTGTCTCGCCACACACCTTCATCAAAGGTCCGTTGCGCGGCCAGAACGGCGCGGTCGACATCGACCTCACCGGCAGCCGCAAGTACGCCGATTGACCTGCCTGTCGAGGGGTCGACGATCGGCATCGTTGCAGCCGATGCAGCATCGACGAACTCACCATTGATAAAAAGTTTGGCGTCGTGCAGGGTGATGTCGGTCACAGTCGATTTCTTTCGTGATGTGTCGGTATTGGGAAAGTCAAGAGGACGCTTTGGAAAAGCCTGTTGGGCGCTGCGTCGAGGCCGGGTCGGTGGGCACTGCGCTCACCTCTTCGAGCGAGCGGCGACTCGATTCGATGCCGAAAAAGGCGACGACGAGAATCTGGATCACGAGCAGTGCAATCATCATCGTGAGAACGCCCAGGACTCCATACTGAGAGTAGAGCGAGACCACGATAAAAGGTGTGCCGATAGTTGCCCCTCGACCAAAGGTGTTGCAGATGCCCGATGCGCGCAGGCGGACTTCGGTCGGAAAGAGTTCGGGCACGTACATGGCAAATAGCAATGCGACGAGCACGTAGATCGGAATCACCAGCAAGAGACCGACGATCGGCAAGAGGACCGGGTCACGCACAAAGGGATATATCGCGCCAAAAATGGCAGCGATCGCAGACGCACAGATGATCATGGGCTTGCGTCCCCAACGGTCTGCGGTGAGCGCTCCGATACTCGCGCCGACAGGTGCACCGAACGACATCAACAGCGCAAAACCAAGCGACTTCGCGATGGTCATGCCTTCGCTGACGAAGAAAGTGGGAAGCCAGGTCACGAAGCCGTAGAGCAAGGTGTTGATGACGATAAGAACGACCGATCCGACGAACATACGCACGAGCATCTCGCGAGTCATGAGCGTGGAAAACGAACGTGACACGGGGACTGTCGGCGCGGCAGACGGCGCGCTTAACGCACCCTTCTCCGCCGACACTTCCTTCTCAATCGATGTCATGAGCGCTTCGGCCTCTGCGGTGCGGCCAACCGATTCGAGCCAGCGCGGCGATTCAGGCAGCGACTTACGCAAGTACCAAACCACCAACGCACCCAGTCCGCCCACTATGAACATCACTCGCCAGCCGAAGCTCGGCACCAACAACAGACCGAGCAAGGCGCTTGCCGGAAGGCCGGTCACGACGAAAGTGGCCATCCACCCTTGCAGTCGACCGCGCGCTGCAGGCGGTACGAATTCGGCAAGCGTGGAGTAGCCGACAACGTTTTCGGCGCCGAGCCCCAGGCCCATGAAAAATCGACAAACGATGAGGAAACCCATCGTCGGTGCAAACGCCGATGCCAGCGAGGCGATCCCGAACAACGCGAGATTGGCTTGATACGTGAATCGCCGTCCGTATCGGTCACCCAGAAAGCCGGTGCCGAATGAACCGAGCATCATTCCAAGAAAGGTAACCGACACGAATAAAGCGTTTTGCCCCATCGTCGAGAACCCGCTCTGGAGCGTCGTGCCGAGCACCGTCGACGCGATGTAGATATCGAAGCCGTCGAAGAACATGCCAATGCCGATGAGCCGCATGATTCTGCGGTGAAATCGGGACAGCGGTAGTCGATCGAGTCGGGCGCCTGCGTTAACGGACATGTTGTCTCCAGCTCTTGTAGTGGTAATCGGGACAGGGGATTTAGGTGCGGTGATGACGCGGTGTGCGCGGTCTAATTCACTTTCGCGCTTCGTCCATCAGACGAAGACTACGGACGACCAGCGTCTCGGTGGCCAAATTGAAGTTCTGTTCCAACGTGCCCTCCTGAGCTTGTTGAAAGAACGCCTTGCATTGACGAGCGCCATCTGCATCCAGGGACAGGATTCGATTGACGATGGCCTCTGCATCGGAGGTCAATGCGTCAGGTGCACAAACGCGCGTAACGAAACCGGCTTCGAGTGCTTGCTCAGGCGTGAACGCATCACCAAAAAGGACCAGCGGAAAACATGCCTTAGGCAGGCTGTAGCGCCCCAGGTAGGCCATGATTGCGGCCGGAGGCAGGCCCTTGCGCATTTCTGGAAACGCGAGCGTCGCCGTGCTGGACACAAGCGTGAAATCGCACAGGATGGCGATGCCGAGACCGAATCCGTGTGCATCTCCCTGGACTTCTGCGATGGTGATGAGCGACGTGCCGCGCAATGCCTTTTTGAGTGCAATCAGTCGAGACACTTCGGCATGAATCGATGCGGCATCTCGGCCGGAACGTTCGCGGCCTGTACAAAAGTTTGTTCCAGTTGCTCGGAGTCTGAGCACCCGCGCCGTGGCATGCGCAGCTTGCCCGGCAAGCGCGCCGAGCATCGCTTCGAACATCGCCCCCGTGACCTCGTTACCGGCGGACGGATTGTCTAGCGTGAAGGTCAGGACGCCTTCCGACTCCTGGATGGAAACGGGGGCGGAGAGAGTGGTGTTCTGCATAATTGATGCCTTTAACGGCCGAAATAATTCAGTGAATACACTGTATACACACATGGAACCAATGTCCATGTGGGCATTCCCTCGCCCTTCATGACCGGTAGACCCACTCCCGACGAACAGCTCGTGGCAATCGCGACGAGGTATCACGCGACGCCTCGTCGTGAGGTCTCCGTACCAGATGCTCTGAGCGATACGGTCGTTGTTCCGACATTGCGAGAGGCGATCGTCGGCAACCTGCTCACGCCGGGGAGCCGGTTGCTGGAGATTCAGCTTGCCAAGCAGCTTGGCGTCAGCCGTACCCCTGTTCGAGAAGCCTTCGCTCAACTGGAACGGGAAGGGTTGGTGACGATCGTCGCCCGCGTCGGCGTCTTCGTGCGCGAGGTGACGGTGCGCGACGTCGACGAGATCTATACGGTGCGCGCAGCGCTCGAGGGGCTTGCGGTCGCGCTCGCTGCGCAAAATATCAACGACATTGGTCGCGCGCGATTGAATCAGGCCGTCGACACGATGCAATTGAAAGTCGATGCCGCCGACCCAATCGCCTACGTGCAGGGACTGGACGCCTTCTACGCAACGGTCATGTCACTCGCCGATAACAGCGTGCTGCATCGCACTCACGATAGTTTGTTGGGCCCGGTGCGCCGACTACGCCGCATTGCAATGTCGCGCGAGGGGCGAATGGCGGCATCGTTCGAACAGACGGTAAAGATCCGAGATGCGTTGATTCGCGGCGACTTGGCCTGTGTCGATCTGATGCGTGAGCAGTTGGCCAATGCATGCAAGGCTGCAAAGGACGTGCTCGGATAGGGCGTGCGGCCGGCCTTGGTTCGACTTCTACGCCGGCGTCCGGCGAGCCTATGAGCAAGTCTTGCGACTCGCGCCGGCAAGGGAACTGTGCGGTGCACTGCAGGGTTGAAGCAATTTCGGCTTCCGGGACAAACATTAAACAGTGCCAAGACACTCGAACTCAGATGCGGACGCGCCGGGCTCAAACGAATAGCCGTGCGAGCACAGCGGGCAACAACCTCACGTCTCCCAACAAAGCGCTCTGCCCCACGCCAAAGATCCGTCGACTCGCCACCGCTCCTTTCGTATCGAGCAGCAACCCCAGCGTGCTGACTCCCACCAGCCGCGCCGATTGCACCGCATGCCGCGCGTCTTCAATCAGATAGTGCGGATCGTGGATGTCGACATCGTGCGGCTCACCATCGCTCGTCACGACGATCAGTCGACGTGATGCTGACTGGGCCGTCAGCGCACGCGTCGCATGTCGCAACGCGGCGCCGAGACGCGTCGACAGGCCGCTCCGTAGGCCGCTAAGTCGGGCTGCAGTGCCGTCGCTCCACCGCTCATGGAAGTCTTTCACTCGCCAATGGTTTACGCCTTCGCGACCATCGGAGTCAAAGCCTTGAATTGCCAGCGAGCCACCCGCTGCGGCCATCGCACCGGCTAACAGCCGCGCCACGCGCTGTTGAGTCACCAACTGGGTGCCGCGCGTGGCATCGCTGCCATGCGGCCGCGCGCTGGAGGCCGAGCTATCGATGAGCAACAGCACGGCAACCTTCTCGGCAGCCTGCGTCCATCGCGTGTGCACCCGCAACGCATCGGTGCCGCCGTTGCGCAGCGCAAGCACCGCGCTGACGGCTTCGTCGAGTTCGATGTCGTCGCCGTCGCGCTCACGCCGTCGCAGCACGCGAGCGCGCATCGATGACTTCTTCAGCACCAGTGTCAAGGCGCGCTGCACCTGCGCATCGTCGTCAAGCGTCTCCAATGCGGATGCATGCGTTTCATCCGGCTGTGCAACCTGCGGATGCCGCTCGTGCACCACGCACCAGTCCATCCGCAGCTTGCCGATTCGCCGGTCCCATTCCGGGTAGCGCCACTGCACGGGCGCAGGCGGTGTCGCATCGGCAGACCCCTCCTGCAAGCGTGCCGCGACGGGCACCGGTTTCGACTGCTCGGGCTGCTCGCCGGCATGGCCTTGCCAGAGCCAGCGGTTGTCGTCGCGGTAGCTCGGCCCCGGCCGATACATGCGCGCGTTGAAGCCCATGCGCATCTGGCCGATGTCGTTGCCGAGGGCCGATGCCATCGCGCGCAGCCCATCGGGTTGCGACTGCGCCAGCACATCACCACCATCGTCGAGATAGAAGCGTGCCCTGCCCTTGCGCACCCACGGATGCGGATCGTCGTAGCCGGGATCGACAAGGACGCGTGCGAGACGAAGCATCAAGGTTTCGAAGTCGTCACCGTCCTGCGGCGTTGCGGTATGCAGTGGTGCCCAAAGCCGGCGCAGACCCGGCAGCTCGCGGCATGCGAGCGCTTCGACGCGCGCGTCCTCGAGCAAACCGAGCAATGCCTGCGTGATCGGCGCCGTGCCTTCGCGCACGAACACACGGCGCGAAAAAACGAGATGTGCAGCAGCATGAGAGGTGGCTGCGCTGTACCAGCGACGGGCGTCGTCCTCGCTGGCGCCAACGCGTGGCAACGGAAGATGCAATCCACCGTCGGCGAGAAAAGGCGTTTGTCTCTCCTCCGTCCCGGCAGGCAGATGCAGCAGTGGCGGCGTCACATTCCAAAGCAACCTCAGCCAGGCACCGAGCGGGAGTCTCAACGCATCGAGCCGGCTTTGCTCGCTGAGATCACCGGAGGTGGTTGGGCTCAGAACGAAGCCTCGACCGCCGCCAGCAACGCATCGCGCAAGCCAGCGTCGTCGGTGAGCGGCGCGACCAGCGCCATGCGACAGGCCGCAGCCGGGCTCGCACCGGCACGCACGAGCGCGGCAGCACGCACCAGCATGCGCGTGGATGCGCCCTCGTCGAGGCCGTGTCCGGCCAACCTGCGCGAGCGGCGTCCGAGCGCGACCAGAGCAGACGCCAGTTCGATCTCGACGCCGCTCTCGCGCATCAGGATTTCAGCCTCGTCCTCCGCGTCGGGATAGTCGAACTCGAGTCCACAAAATCGTTGTCGCGTCGATGCTTTCATGAAGCCGCTACCGGCACCCGGGTTGTACGAAACGACCAGCGCGAAATCGGGGTGCGCACGCACGAGTTCATTGCGGCGCTCCAGCGGCAGCATCCGGCGCGTGTCGGTGAGCGGATGGATCACGACAGCCGTGTCGGCCCGCGCTTCGACGATCTCGTCGAGGTAGCACAGCGCGCCGTGACGCGCGGCAAGGGTCAGCGGGCCGTCCTGCCAGCGCGTCTCGCCACCGTCGAGCAGCCAGCGGCCAACGAGATCACCCGCACTGGTGTCGGCATTGCACGCCACCGTCACAAGCGGCCGGCCGAGCCGCCACGCCATGTACTCGATGAAGCGCGTCTTGCCGCAACCGGTCGGCCCTTTGATGAGCACCGGCAGTCGGCCCGCGTAGGCCGCCTCGAACATCTCGCACTCGTCGCCGATGGCGCGGTAATAGGGCTCGGCTTCGATGCGCCAGGGCTCGAGCACATCTGAACCCGACGGCACCATCGACATCACCGGTGCACGCTGACCGTGTCTTGGTTGGGGATGCCTTCGATCGGCGCTTCCAATGTGCCGACGGTGGTCCTCGTGAACGACTCGACCATCTCGCGCGTGCCCTGTGGATCGGCTATCCATTTGCCGTAGAACTCGAACGGGCAGTCGGCCACGCCCTTGTCGCCTTCGCGCGAGTTGATCAGGCCGGTGTAGCCGCGGTGCACCAGCTTGAAGAGATGGTTCTCAGACTGGCCGTGCTTGCGGAAGTCGCGAATCAGGCTCTTGCTGAGCGCCGCGTACTGGATGCCCATTTCTTCGGTGCCGCATTCGCCGAGCGTGCGACCGTCGAAGCCGATCAGCGCCGAATGGCCGAAGTACGAGTACACGCCGTCGAAGCCCGCCGCATTGGCGACTGCAACGTAAGTGTTGTTGGCGAAGGCCATCGCTTTGGACATCAGGATCTGCTGCTCCTTGGCCGGGTACATGTAGCCCTGGCAACGGATGATGAGTTCGGCGCCCTTCATCGCACAGTCGCGCCAGATCTCCGGGTAGTTGCCGTCATCGCAAATGATGAGGCTGATCTTCATGCCCTTGGGGCCGTCGCTCACGTAGGTGCAGTTGCCGGGGTACCAGCCTTCGATGGGCACCCACGGCATGATCTTGCGGTACTTCTGGACGATCTCGCCCTGGTCGTTCATCAAGATGAGCGTGTTGTAGGGCGCCTTATTGGGGTGCTCTTCATGGCGCTCGCCGGTGAGCGAGAAGACGCCCCACACCTTGGCCTTGCGGCAGGCTTCGGCAAAGATTTCAGTCTCGACGCCAGGGATGGTGGCGGCGTTTTCATACATTTCGCCAGCGTCGTACATGATGCCGTGCGTGCTGTACTCGGGGAAGATCACCAGGTCCATGCCGGGCAGGCCGGACTTCATGCCGATCACCATCTTGGCGATGGCCTTGCAGTTGTCCAACACCTCGGCCTTGGTGTGCAACCGCGGCATCTTGTAGTTGACGACCGCCACGCCGACGGTGTCTTTGCTGCTCGAGATATCTCCGTGAATCATGGTTCGACCTTGTCTGGGACTTGTTAGACGAAAGTCATTCTGCGAAGCGTCCGCACGCGGGCGAATACGTTGATTGACGTAGCCGGCCGCGCACTTACGCCTGCGTTGCCCAACGAATGCAGGTCGGGCAACGGCTGCTCGACCAGCGTCAGTGGCTGATCATCCACGGCCGCCGCCCCGGCGCACTCTTGGCCCCGTTCGGTGCCGTCACCGTCGCGCCGCGCTTGGCGCCACTGCAACAGCCACAGCCGGACGGATGCTTGAGCCGCGCATAGTCGCCCGAGCGTTTGGGCTCGTGCCGTGCCCGCTCGTTGGTTTCGATGGCGTTACGGGTACTGCCCGCCATCAGCGCCAGGTTCGGCGCGAAGGCAAACACCCGCGGCGACTCGGCACCGCAATCAGGGCACTTTGCCGGCACGTCGCGCTGGCTCACGCTACGCAACGCGTCGAAGCCACCGCAATCACCACACGCGTAGTCGTAGGTTGGCATGCGTGGCGCTCTCAGACGAGGTCGTGCGACAGCGGCATGTCGATGCTGCCGTCGATGAACTTCGTCGGCCCATTGGCGTTCGGGTTGATGTCGAAGTCGAAGATCTCGGTTGGCAGCCACAGCGTCGCGCACGAGTTGGGCACGTCGACCACGCCGCTGATGTGCCCCTGCACCGGAGCCGTGCCGAGGATCGAATAGGCCTGTGCGCCCGAGTAGCCGAACTTCTTCAGGTACTCGATCGCGTTCAGGCAGGCCTGGCGGTACGCGACGTTGACGTCGAGGTAGTACTGCTTGCCAGACTCGTCGACCGAGATGCCTTCGAAGATCAAGAAGTCCTTGTAGTTGGGCGTCATCACGCTCGGCTTGAAGATCGGGTTCTTGATGCCGTACTTGGCCATGCCGCCCTTGATGAGCGTGACCTTCATGTGCACCCAGCCGGCCATTTCGATGGCGCCGCAAAAGGTGATTTCGCCATCGCCCTGGCTGAAGTGCAGGTCGCCGACCGACAGGCCTGCGCCGTCGACATACACCGGGAAGAACACCTTGGAGCCACGCGACAGATCCTTGATGTCGCAGTTGCCGCCGTGTTCGCGCGGAGGCACCGTGCGCGCACCTTCCGCAGCCGCCTTGGCCTTGGCTTCACCCGTCAGCCGGCCCATGTGGGCGGTGCCGGCCGAAGGTGGATTGGCCAGGCCACCGGTCGGGTTGGTGTCGATGAGTTGCTGCTCGCGCGTGTTCCACATGTCGAGCATCGGCTTGTCGGGGAGGCAGCCGATCAGGCCCGGATGGATCAAGCCAGCGAAGTTGACGCCGGGAATGTGACGCGAGCTGGTGAACATGCCCTTGAAGTCCCAGATCGATTTCTGCGCTTCAGGAAAGTGTTCTGTCAGGAAGCCGCCGCCGTTCTTCTTCGAAAAGAAGCCGTTGAAGCCCCAGAGGGAATCTTGCTTGGCGCCGATGTCGAGCAGGTCGACCACCAGCAGATCGCCGGGCTCGGCGCCCTTCACACCCACCGGGCCCGACAGGTAATGCACCGTCGTCAGGTCGATGTCGCGCACGTCGTCGGCGCTGTCGTTGTTCTTGATGAAACCTCCGGTCCAGTCGAAGGTCTCCAGGATGAAGTCGTCGCCGGGATTCACCCAACAGGCCATCGGAATGTCCGGATGCCAGCGGTTGTGGATGTTCTCGTTCTCGGTGGGCGACTTCGTCAGGTCGACCTTGATCAGCGTGTCTGTCATCTCTATGGCTCCAGGGTTATGGTCAAACGGAAAGGTAGGCCTTGATGTGGTTCACATCAGTTTTGTCGCGCGCGGTCTCGTGCACGAAGATGCCGCCCTCGATCACGAAGAGCCGGTCGGCCACGTCCATCGCGAAGCTGAGCACCTGCTCCGACACGATGATGGTGATGCCGCGCATCTTGCGGATCTCGTTGAGCGCCTTGGCAATGTCCTTGATGATCGACGGCTGGATGCCTTCGGTCGGCTCGTCGAGCAGCAGCACCTTCGGGTCTGTCACCAGTGCGCGCGCGATGGCGAGCTGTTGCTGCTGGCCGCCGGAGAGGTTGCCTCCCTTGCGCCGCTTCATGTCCCACAGCACCGGGAACAACGCGTAGATTTCTTCGGGGATGCGGCGGGTCTTGGAGTTCTCCAGGCCGGTCTGGATGTTCTCTTCGACGGTCAACGTCGGGAAGATCATGCGGCCCTGCGGCACATAGGCGATGCCCTTGGCGACGCGCACATAACTTTCGTCGCGCGACACTTCCTGGTCCGCCACCTTGATGGTGCCGCTCTTGATTGGCAGTACGCCCATCAAGCTCTTGAACAGCGTGGTCTTGCCCATGCCGTTGCGGCCCATGATGGCGACCGTTTCGTTGGCATAGCCCTCGAAGCTGATGCCGTGAAGCGCTTCGCTCTGGCCGTACGCTACGTGCAGGTCTTCTACCTTCAGCATGACGTTGCTCATGTGTTTGACTCCGATGCTGAACGGCGCGGCGGGGAATTTTGCGCAATGCGGGTGAACTTCATCTCAGTGCCCCAGGTACACGTCGATGACCTTGGGGTCTGCCTGCACTTGCTCCATAGGCCCCTCGGCCAGGATCTTTCCCTGATGCATGACGGTGACCTTGTGCGCGATGCGCTTGACGAACTCCATGTCGTGCTCGATGACGATGACGGAGCGGCCCTTGCAGATGCGTTGCAGCAGGTCAGCAGTGAGCTCTCGTTCGCGTGCGCTCATGCCGGCGATGGGCTCGTCGAGCATCAGCAGCTCGGGCTCTTGCATCAGCAGCATGCCGATCTCCAGCCACTGCTTCTGTCCGTGGCTCAGCAGGCCGGCTTCGGTGTCGAGCTTGTCGTGAAGATGGATGTCTTCGGCGATGGTCCTGACGCGGCTCTTGACCTCGTCAGTGCACTTGAAGGCGAGTGCGCCCATGACGGAGCGACCGGCCGGAAACGACACTTCGAGGTTCTGGAAAACGCTCAGGTTCTCGTAGATCGACGGTGTCTGGAACTTGCGGCCGATGCCCAGTCGCACGCGCTTGTGCTCGGCCATCCTGGTGAGCTCGGTGTTCTTGAACTTGATGCTGCCGGCACTCGCCTTGGTCTTGCCGCAGATGAGGTCGAGCAGCGTGGTCTTGCCGGCGCCGTTGGGCCCGATGATCACGCGGAGTTCGTTCTTGTCGATGTAGAGCGTCAGCGCATCGATGGCCTTGAAGCCATCGAACGAGACGGTCAGGTCTTCCACTGCGAGGGCGAAGTCGGTGTTGCTCATGGGGTGCTCCTGGAACGGGTTCAGGCGCGCTGGGTACTGACGCCATCAGGCAGCGTCGGCTCGGCGGCGCTGTCGACAGTGGCGGCCACGGCGGCCGCATGCAGTGCCGGCGACTGCGGTGCGTCATCGCCCAACGGCAGCAACTTGCGGCGCTGCAGGCGGGGCCTGATGTGCTCTTCCCATACGCCGGCCAGGCCCATGGGGAACGCCATGGTCACGCCGATGAAAAGGCCGGCCATCAGGAACAGCCACATGTCCGGAAAGCTTTCCGAGAAATAGGTCTTGCCGAAGTTGACCAGCAAGGTGCCGTACACCGCGCCGACCAGGCTCATGCGTCCGCCGACCGCCGCGAAGATCACCATCTCGACCGATGGCACGATGCCCACGAAGCTCGGCGACATGAAGCCGACCTGCAACGAGAACAGCGCGCCACCGATGCCCGACAGCGCGGCCGCCAGGCAAAAGGTAAAGACCTTGAAGTTGGCTACGTCGTAGCCGGAAAAACGCACCCGGTCCTCCTTGTCGCGCATGGCCAGCAGCAAGGTGCCGGCCTTGCCGGTCTGGATCCAGCGGCACAGGATGATGCTGGCGAGCAGCAGTCCGACGCACAGGAAATACAGCACGTACTTGGCGTGATCGGTGCGCGTGTCCCAGCCGAGCACCGTCTTCAAATCGGTCATGCCGTTGACGCCACCGGTGTAGCCCTGCTGGCCGATGATGAGCACCGTCAAGATGAGCGCGACGGCCTGCGTGATGATCGCGAAGTACACGCCACCGACGCGCCGCTTGAACATCGCGAAGCTGATGATCCAGGCCAGCAGCGTCGGTGCCGCGATCACCAGGATCAGCGTGAGCGTCAGGCTCTTGAAGGGCAGCCACATCAACGGCAGTTCGGTGATCTGGTTCCAGTCCATGAAGTCGGGGATGCCGGGCGTGGTCTGGATCTTGGTGGTGATCGGGTCCGAGGCTTCGAGCTTCAAGAACATCGCCATCGCATAACCGCCGATGCCGAAGAAGATGCCCTGCCCCAGGCTCAGCACCCCGCCGTAGCCCCACACCATCACCAGCCCGACGGCGACGAAGGCATAAGTCAGGTACTTGCCGATCAGATTGAGCCGGAAGATGTCCAGGCTCAACGGCAGGATGACCACCAGCAAGATGGCCAGCAGCAACAGGCTGCCGAGCTGATAGCGTTTGATGAAGGTTTTGAGGGCATTCATTTCAGCGTCGCACCTTGGAAGCGAAGAGACCTTGTGGGCGAATCATCAAGATCAGCACGATGAGCGTGAGCGTCAGCACCTTGGCCATCGAACCCGCCATGAAGAACTCGGTGATCGACTGCGTCTGCGCGATACCGAAAGCCGACACCACCGTGCCCAGCAAGCTGGCTGCGCCGCCGAAGGTAACGACCAAAAACGAATCGACGATGTAGAGCTGGCCCGAGGTCGGCCCCGTCGAGCCGATGGTGGTAAACGCGGCGCCGGCGACACCGGCTATGCCGCAGCCGATCGCGAAGGTCAGGCGGTCGGTCTTCTTGGTGTTGATGCCGATGGCGTTGGCCATCACGCGGTTGGCGACCGTGGCACGCACGCGCAGGCCCCAGCGGCTCTTGCTGAGCGCCAGCAGCATGCCGCAAGTGACCACCGTGGTCAGCACCAGCACGAACATGCCGTTGATTGGTATGTCGAGTCCCGGGATCGGTGCCCACGAGCCCAGTAACCACTCGGGCAGCACCGGACTCACTTCCTTGGGGCCGATGAAAGTACGAAAGCACTGCTGCATCGCGAGGCTGATGCCCCAGGTGGCGAGCAACGTGTCGAGCGGCCGCTTATAGAGGTGGCGAATGAGAGCCCACTCGACCAGCCAGCCCGCCACGAACGCGAAAAAGAACGCAAGTAAAACGGCGAACGGAAAGTAGTAAGGCAGCAGCGTCGGTGCATGCTTTTCGACCAGCGTCGAGCCGAGGTAGATGGTGTATGCGCCGATCGTCATGAACTCGCCATGCGCCATATTGATGACGCCCATCTGGCCGAAGATGACCGCGAGGCCCAGGCCCATCAGCAGTAGCACCGCGAACAGGCTCAGCCCCGCGAAGCCCTGCATCAGGCCAATGTTCAGCAACTCTGAAAAACTCATATCGCTCCCGCGTATTGCCCCCTCTCCCGAGGGCGGGAGAGGGTTGGGGTGAGGGTCGCCCCTCGGTGACTTGCGGCTTACTGGTAACCCTTGGGGAACGGATCCGGCTTGATCAGCTCAGGTGATTCCGACACCACTTTGAAGCTCCCGTCCGGCAAGCCCATCGCGATGCGCGACTTGCTCCACAGGTGATGGTTGGCGTCGAGCTTCACGTAGCCTTCAGGCGCTTGCTTCAATTCGATGCCCGGCGATGCGGCAACGACCTTGTCGATGTCGAAGCTCTTTGCGCGCTCGACCGCAGCCTTCCACAGCCACGGGCCGAGGTAGCCGGCCTGGGTCACGTCGCCGATCACCGAGTCCTTGCCGTACTTGGCCTTGAAGGCAGCGACGAATTTCTTGTTGTTCTCGTTGTCGAGCGACTGGAAGTACTTCATCGACGAGTAGAAGCCCGCGAAGTTCTCACCGCCGACACCGGTCATTTCGTCTTCCGTCACGGCCAACGTCACGAGCAGTTGCTTGTCACCGGTGATGCCGGCCGCCTTGAGTGCCTTGTAGAACGCGACGTTGGAACCACCGACCACGGCCGCATAGATGCAGTCTGGCTTCTGCAGCTTGATCTTGTTCATCAGCGAACCGAAGTTGGTGCTGCCCAGCGGGTAATACTCTTCGCCGACGACCTTGCCCTTCTGAAAATTCTCGATGTGCTTGCGCGCGATCTTCATCGACGTGCGCGGCCAGATGTAGTCGGAACCGATCAGGAAGAAGGTCTTGGCCTTCTTCTCGGTCTTGGCCCATTCCAGGCTGTAAAGGATCTGTTGCGTGGCTTCCTGGCCCGTGTAGAAAACGTTCTTCGACTGCTCCAGGCCTTCGTAGAAGGTCGGGTAGTAGAGCAAGCCGTTTTCTTTTTCGAACACCGGCAGCACGGCCTTGCGCGAAGCCGAGGTCCAGCAACCGAACACCGCAGCGCAATGGTCGTTGATGAGCAGCTTCTTGGCCTTCTCGGCAAAGGTCGGCCAGTCGGACGCGCCGTCTTCCTTGATGACCTTGATCTTGCGACCGAGGATGCCGCCCATGGCGTTGATCTCGTCGATGGCGAGCTGCTCGGCCTGGATCGAACCGGTTTCGCTGATGGCCATGGTGCCGGTCGACGAGTGCAGCTGGCCGACGGTGACTTCGGTGTCGGTAATGGCGAGCTTGGTCGTGTTGACCGAAGCGGTCGGCTGCGCAAAGGCAAGGCCACCCAAGCCCATCATGGGCAGGGCGGCGGCGCCCTGAAGCAAGCGGCGGCGGCGCATCGCAATGCGCTCGGGCGATTCATCGATGGACGGGTCTTGATCGCGGGACATTGGCGGTATCTCCAGGCTGGTTGAGGTTCAAAAGTGAGCGCGGGGCGCCGGGTATGCACCACAGCTGTGCGCCTTGAGTGATCGCACTGAGTGCGGCACACCGAGCGCCATGACCTGCACTCTAGAAACGGAATGCGTACTTCCGAATACGTCAATCAACGTAGCCTTGCCGACCAGCCGTGCGGCGAGACTGGCTATCTGTCGCTGAGTTCGCTTGCTCCGGCGGAACGGACAAGGAGCGCTTCTTGCAGAGTCTTAGGCAAACACCATTCCTGATTGAACGGAACATGCCGCCCGCGAACCCCTCCGCCACCTCTTCCGCCCCGTCCTCCACACCGTCTTCCACGACGTCGCCCGTCACCGGTCAGAAGATTTTTCGCATCCGTCGCGACTACAACACTTGGGTCGCGAACGAAACGCTGGAGGACTACGCGCTGCGCTACACGCCGCGCAGTTTTCGGAAGTGGTCGGAATTCGGCGTGGCCAACACCGCTTTCGGCGCGACATCGTTCCTGGCGCTGGAGGCCATCGGCGGCGCCATCGCGCTGAGCTACGGTTTCTCGAACGCGCTGTGGGCCATCCTCGTGGTCGGCATCATCACGTTTTTGACCGGCCTGCCGATCTGCTACTACGCCGCCAAGTACGGCGTCGACATGGACCTGCTCACGCGCGGCGCCGGATTCGGCTACCTCGGCTCGACGTTGACTTCGCTCATCTACGCGAGCTTCACTTTCATCTTCTTCGCGCTGGAGGCCGCCATCCTGGCGCTCGCGCTGCAGATGTATTTCGATTGGCCGCTCGCCGCCTGTTATCTGGTCTCGTCGATCGTCATCATCCCGCTGGTGATGCGCGGCATCACGATGATTTCCAAGTTGCAGCTATGGACGCAGCCGATCTGGCTGGTGCTGTTCCTTTGCCCCTTCATCGCGGTCGCGATCAAGAACCCACAGGCTTTCTCCGACTTCACCGGCTTGGTCGGGCGCATCTCGGGCAACAACGATTTCGATCCGCTGATGTTCGGTGCCGGCGCCACGGTGGCGTTCTCGCTGGTGGTGCAGATCGGCGAGCAGGTCGACTACCTGCGCTTCCTGCCGGAGAAAACCGCCGCCAACAAGCGACGCTGGTGGGCCGCCGTGCTGGTCGCCGGACCGGGCTGGATCGTGCCCGGCATGTTGAAGATGATGGGCGGTGCCTTCCTCGCGTTCCTGGCGCTTCAGCACGAGATCAAGCCCGAGCACGCGGTCGAGCCGACCCACATGTACCTGGCCGGCTTCGCCTACGTCTTCCATGATCCGGCCTGGGTGCTCGGCATCACGACGCTCTTCGTCGTGGTGTCGCAGATGAAGATCAACATCACCAACGCCTATGCCGGCTCGCTCGCGTGGTCGAACTTCTTCGCACGGCTCACGCACAGCCATCCGGGCCGCGTGGTGTGGCTGGTGTTCAACGTGCTCATCGCGATTTTGTTGATGACGCTCGGCGTCTTCGCAGCGCTGGAAAAAGTGCTCGGCCTTTACAGCAACATTGCCATCGCCTGGGTCGGTGCGCTGGTGGCCGACCTGGTGATCAACAAGCCGCTGGGCTGGAGCCCCAAGTCCATCGAGTTCAAGCGCGCACATCTGTACGACATCAACCCGGTCGGGCTGGTGTCGATGCTGGTGGCGGCGACGATCGCGATGGTGGCCTATGCCGGGCTGCTCGGGCGCTGGGCCGAGTCGTTCTCGCCCTTCATCGCGCTGTTGACAGCGCTGCTCGTATCGCCGCTGCTGGCGTGGAAGACCAAGGGCCGCTACTACCTGGCGCGCACCGACCTGCAGCACTGGGCGCCGGGGCAGATCGTGCGTTGCTCGGTCTGCGACAACGGCTTCGAATCCGAAGACATGGCTCACTGCCCAGCGTACAGCGCGCCGATCTGCTCGCTGTGCTGCACCCTCGAATCGCGTTGCCACGATGCCTGCAAGAAAGACTCGCGTGCGTCGGAGCAGATCAGCGTCTGGCTCAAGGCGTTGCTGACGCCGGCGCTGGCACTGCGGCTCAACTTCCGGGTGGTGCACTACATCCTCGTCACCGCGTCGCTGATTGCCTTGCTAGCCACGGTGATGGGCATCGTCTATGCGCAAGAAGGCTTGCTCGACGCCACTGCCGCAGGCATGTTCCTGCAGGCGCCCTTTCTCAAGGTTTTCGCCTTGCTGTCGATGGTGGTGGCCGTGGCGGCATGGTGGATCGTGCTGGGCAGCGAGAGCCGCAAGATGGCGCAGGAAGAATCGAACCGACACAACCATTTGCTCACGCTCGAAATCGAGGCACACGGGCGCACCGGTGCCGCACTGCAGGCCGCCAAGGAAGCGGCCGAGGCAGCAAACCAGGCCAAGACGCGCTACGTGGCCGGCATGACACACGAACTGCGCACGCCGCTCAACAGCATCCTGGGTTACTCGCAGATCCTGCTGAAGAACGACGACACCGCGCGGCCGCCACGGGAAGCGGTGCAGACCATCCACCGCAGCGGCGAGCACATGCTGAGCCTGATCGATGGGCTGCTCGATCTGGCACGCATCGAGGCGGGGCGGCTGCAGCTCGAATCGATGCCACTCGCCCTGCCCGACTTTCTGGAAGAGGTCGTGCGCATGGTGCGGCCACAAGCCGAGAGCAAGGGCCTGGCCTTCGTCTACACGCAGAGCGGGCGCGTGCCGCCCTGGGTGCAGGCCGATGCCAAGCGGCTGCGCCAGATCCTCATCAACCTGCTGAGCAATGCGGTGCGCTTCACCGATGCCGGCAGCGTGACGCTGCATGTCGATGCACGCCGTCAGGTGTTGCGCTTCGATGTGGTCGACACCGGCATCGGCGTGGCGCCGCAAGACCACCAACGCATCTTCTTGCCCTTCGAGCGCGGTGCGGCTGGCCGGCGGCACGGCGGCGAACCCGGCACCGGTCTCGGACTCACCATCACCGGGCTGCTGACCTCGTTGATGGGCGGCGACCTGCAGCTCGCGAGCACGTCGTCGAAAGGCAGCGTCTTCAGCGTGCGCGTGTACCTGCGCGAAGTGGCCGACCCCGGTCCGCAGGTCGTGCCGCAGCGCGTGATTTCCGGCTACTTCGGCCCGCGCCGCACGCTGCTGGTGGTCGACGACCAGCCGGTGCAACGGCAGATGCTGGCCGGCATGCTGGCGCCGCTGGGTTTCGATGTGCGCGAGGCCGCGAGCGGCACCGAGTGCCTCGACAGCCTGCGCCAGCATGTGCCCTCGGCCATCCTGCTCGACCTCAGCATGGACGACATGGACGGCTGGGAAACTGCGGGCCGCGTTCGCGCAGCGGGCTTCGCGCTGCCGATCATCATCGTGTCGGCCAATGTGTTCGAGAACCAGGCCGATCGGTTGCGGTCGAACGATTGCCAGGCCTTCGTCGGCAAACCGGTGATCGAGTCCGAGCTCACCACCACGCTGGAACGCCACCTCGGACTTCAGTGGTTGCAACAAGGCCTGGTGCCGGCCAGCGGACAAGGCTCGCCGGCTGCCGAACCCGAACTGCTGACCTTGCCCGAAGAGGCACGCCATGAACTCATGCGACTGGTGCAGGTCGGCCACGTCCGCGGACTGCAACAGGCTCTCGACCGGCTCGCCGCAGCTCACCCCGACCTGGCCGCCACCTGCACGCACTTGCGCGGCATGGTGGCGCGCTTCGATCTCGACAGTTTCAAGAACGCACTTGCCGAGGAGGCCCATGCCCCCAATCACTGAAGCGGAGCGCCCCGTGGTGCTGGTCGTCGACGATGCACCGAGCAGCCTGGGCATGTTGTGCGACACGCTGGAGGCCAGCGGCTACACGGTGCTGGTCGCGGCGGACGGTGAATCGGCCTTGCAGCGGCTGGAACTCGTGGTGCCCGATGCCATCCTGCTCGACGGCATGATGCCGGGCCTCTCGGGTTTCGAGACCTGCCGACGCATCAAGGCCAACCCTGCGTTGGCGCATATTCCGGTGCTCTTCATGACCGGCATGTCGGAGACGCACGACGTGGTCGAAGGCTTTGCCAGCGGCGGTGTCGACTACGTAGTCAAACCGATCCGTGCGCAGGAAGTACTGGCGCGGCTGCACACGCATGCACGCAACGCGCGCATCACCCGGATGGCACGCGACGCGGTCGATGTCGCGGGCATGGGCGTGGTGTTCGTCGACACGCGCGGCCGGCTGGCCTGGCGCTCGCCGCAGGCTGCGCTGTGGCTGCACGCGCTCGGCGAACCCGCCGAGCCTGGCCATTTGCCGGCGGCGCTCGAAGACTCATTGGTCCACGGCAGCACGCGCGTCGTCACCACCGCTGGCGGCACGCGGCTGTCGGTGCGCAACCTCGGCGCGGCCACGCTGGGCGAAACGATGTTGCTGCTGGCCCTGCACAAAGAAGGCCCCGCCGCATTGGCGCGCCTCACCGAAGCCGCGCTCACGCCGCGCGAGACCGAAGTGCTGTCATGGCTCGCCAAGGGCAAGACGAATCGCGACATTGGGGACATCCTGGGCATGAGCCCGCGCACGGTGAACAAGCACCTTGAGCACATCTTCGAAAAGTTAGGGGTGGAGACGCGATCGGCTGCGGCGGCGCTGGCGAGCGGGCATCTGGTTTGACGGGAACTGAAGCGCGCTGAATCCTGAAACCACCCGGGTGCGCTCTGCCAATAAGGTCGGTGGAATAGCAGCACGGCACGCAGCAGCGATATCCGAAGCAGTCGTTCGATCAAAGCCAACGGGCGCGCTGTCGAGCCCTCAAGCTGTCTTGCGTTTGACGATCGGCGCCGATGATTTTGACCGGCCGCGCTGCTCCTCCCGGATCAGGTCCGCCAACAGCTTTACTTTGGGCTGCGGCGAGTCCTTGCGCCAGATGAGCATCGTCCTCACCGTCCGGAAATCACCCTTGAGCTTGTGCTCCGAAAGCCTCGCGCGCTCGGTGTAGGTGTCCAGCACGGCCGCCGGAATGAGCGCGACTCCCATGCCCGCTACGCAACACCCCAGGATGGCGTGGTACGAGCCGACCTCAATGATCCGACGCGGCGCCATGTTGTCTCTGGCGCACCAGGCCTCCAGCCGTTGACGATGTGGACAGTCAGGCTCGAAAACCAGCAGCGTGCCTTTTCGGATGTCGTGGGCAGAGCGAATCGGCGGGTGACCGACAGGACCAATGATGACCAGTTGCTCCGTCCACACCGCGAGGCTGTCCAACCGCGGATCGGAAACTGGTTCAGCGACCAGTGCTGCGTCGAGTTCCCCCGACAACACGCGCATCGTCAGCGGACGCGGTGCGCCCGTCCGAAGTTCTATCGACAACTCCGGGTAGCGCTCGTGGATTTGCCCGAGAAGCGGCGGGAGACGGATGGCAGCCGTGCTTTCCATGGAGCCCAGATGAAGTACACCGCGCGGCACTTGTTCGTGCATGGCACCACGCGCTTCCTCGGCAAGCGAAAGCAGGCGGTTGGCGAAGTCGAGAAGCACCTTGCCCTGCGGTGACAACTGGAGACGCCGGCCCTCCCGGCCGAAGAGTGCGACACCGAGGTCGTCTTCAAGATTCTTGATGCGCGTTGTGACATTGGACGGAACACGATGCAGGAGCGCGGCCGCCCGCGTGATACCGCCAGCCGTGGCGACAGCTTGGAAAACGCGCAAATGAGACAAGTCTATATTCTGAATTGGAGAATGAAATTGTCTTGATTATTCATTTTTCAAGACAACAACAGATTTCTAAACTGCGATCACTTCATTGTCGAAGCCGCACCCCTCCTTGAAAGACGCCCCATGATCGTGACCGTTTTCAGATCCAGACTGAACGCCGAATCCCAGAATGAGTACCAGCAATCTGCCGCACGGATGAGCGAACTTGCCAAGGGCATTGATGGCTACATCTCGCACAAGGGGTTCACCGCCGCAGATGGCGAACGTGTGACGATCGTCGAGTTTGATTCCGAGGAAGGCTTGCGGGCTTGGGCGACCCATCCCGAGCACGTGGAGGCCAAGAAGATGGGACGGCAGTTGTTCTTCTCGGAGTACCGCGTGCAGGTTTGCAACGTAGTTCGGGACACAGCCAACAGAAAGCCCGCCACGCATCGCGTCGATGCTTGAATGCGAAAAGGATGTCGATGCGGATGTGATCTTCCGCAACGCCGAGCGATGCAGCGAAAAGCCATGTCAACTTGCTTGGCTCAGCGCAGTCGTGCGCTTGCTCCAGCTTTTTTGGAGGACCAAATGCACCCGGGCTGAGCGCAGTGACAGGGTCGTTCCGCGGTACTGAATTCCTCCGGCGTGGCAGCACATCTCCGCCGCCACGAAATCTGGTCAACCCGTTCCAAGCCTGAGCTAACCGACTGCTTCTGGCCCGAAAGCGGCCATTCAATGTGACTGCCCTTACCGGTCAGTTCGACGTGGGAGCATTGCTACTCCGCTTGCTCACGCGTTCTAGGAAGCCATCTACGACCGGTCCCCACAACCCGGTCAAGGAAAGGATGTGATGGCCGTCTTGCCCCGAACGTGTTTCGAGCACATGGAACCGCCCCTGACCTCCGGCAACTACGAAGGCGTCGAAGCTCTTGCGACTGTGAACAACGCTATAGAAAGGATCGTTTTCCGCATATAGCCATAGGCTCGGCCCGGGGAACTTGGCTCCTCTCTTGGCGATGACGGGATTGATCATCTCGGATGCGAACCCATGTTCATCAACCCAGCCGCCTACAAAATTCAGAACGCCGCCGAAGAGATCGGGGTGCGACGCAGCGGATGCCAACGCAAGGAAGCCCCCACGAGAATGGCCTCCGATCAGAAGGTGGTCGCGGCTCACGTCAGCTCTCTCGAGCAGATGCTCTACAACGCATGCCACGTCTTGCAGTGCGCGCTCGAATCCTGGAAGAGCGTATCGGGGATCATCAGAGTACTGCGACCGATCTGGTGAAAAGCCTTCGTCGTAAATTCCCCCCGACTTCCCGCGCCCGCGTCGCTGGGGGAAGACAACCATCCAACCGCGATCATTGAAGTGCTTAGCCAACGTAGGACTGGTCACCGTGCTGGTAAACAGCGATGGATCGTTTCCAACACCCGTCGAACCATGATTGAACACAAGCGTCGGGAAGGGACCCAGCCCATTCGGCTTGAACGTCACCATCTCGAGCGTGATTTGCTTGCCATGCTCGAACTCGCCGGTAGGCACGCGTTCGATGACGCGCCTTACTCCTGCACTCCCATGTGACAGGACACCCGCTATCCATCTGCCGTCGACCTCGCGCCACAAAAGTTCAACAACATCCGGATTTCTCATTCGAAACCGGAGGCTTGCGCCGTTTGTCAATCGACCTCGAAGTTCGTTTCCGTGAATCTGAGCGAGTACACGTTCGCTATAGACACCCTGACCATCGGATGCGCGCGCACAAACGATGGTGGCGGCGTGGAGAGAAAGATTCTCAACTATCAGCTTGACGTCGCAGCTCCGGCCCTGGCCGGCCCATCCGGACCACTCGCCGGACCAGGCTGAGATCAATGCCGGCAGATCGCTCGGCGGCTGTATTACCGCGATGTCGGCTGGCGCGGCAGCTTCAACTGTGCTCTCAGAAGCTTCCGGCTCCAGAGCACTCATGAACTCGGGCCAAATTGCGGTGGTCTCTTTTTCGGCGGACATAGGCTGTCGAGTGCTACCTTCAAACGTCGGGTTGTACCCGTACTCTTAAGCGGGCAATTCCAACGTCTCCCACTGATGCAGCAATGCGACCTGTCGGCGGAGCTGGTCAGAGGGCATCGTTTGCGAACCCCATACGGGGACTCGTCCTGCGTACTCTCCGAGCAACCAAAATTGCCGCACCGCCATGAACCGTGCGATGGCGGCAAAGTCGGCGTCTGCGACCGGTCTTTTAGCTCGGTAGGCAGAGATGTAATGTTTCCACTGCATCTCCGCCTTATCGGTCACCTTGGCGTCCGGGACGCGCGGGTACAGGTTCCATGGGTAGACCGCGAGCTCATATGCCAGGTAGCCCGGTCCCGCCTCGTCGAAATCGAAAAAAACGGCTCGGCGTTGCCCTTGGGCGTCGGTAACAACGAAGTTGTTTTGGCCATGCGCGTCGCCGTGGCACAGCACACGACTCAGTTCACCCAGGCCCAGGATTGCATCGTGTAGTCGCAAGCCCAGTTTCTCGAACTGGGGACGTAATTCATCAGTCATGGACGGCGCGCGAAGCAGGCCTTCCAGCGGCCTCAGCAGAAGGTAATCCAGGTCGAGCACGTAGTCGCTTGCCGGGCCCTGGTAGCTTTCGCCACCTCTGTGCAAGTCGACCATTCCGTGCGCAAAGGCTTGAATGTCAGCAGTTGCCTCTCCGGTGAACTCCCCGTCCAGAAAGTCGAAGAGCATCAGCATCCGGGGGCCTTCCGGCAGCAGCACCTTTATGGCAACTTCGCCGGTCGCCGTAGTCACGCACCGAGAGACTTGGCAGCCGACGTGGGCCCAGTGCTCGAGCGCCGCAGCCTCGAACAAGACGTTGGGACCACCTCGCGGGCGCTCGGCACAAAGCCTCGCCACAACGCGCCGCCCGCTGGCAAAGCTCAGGCGATAAACCTGATTAAAACTTCTGCGCAGGAACTCACTCTCGATGACGTCGCCGAGGCCGTAGCGGTCCTGGACCAAGGCGGCGATGCTGGCAGCCGTTGGCGTCGATTGCGCGATTTCCAATGACATGCTGCCCCGCCAGAAAAGGCCGCGATCATGGCGCAACGATCGGTCGGGCTGGAGCGACGGCTTCTGGCCGATCAGCCACACGATGGAACGTCGATAGTCTGATTCAGAGGTCTTGCCCTCGACCACATCGTCCGTCATGACCGCCGATGACCCGGCGGCACAAGGCGTCAGCCGACTCGGCTTGCCAGTAACCACCGACACGAACTATCGCGCTAACCGTTAGAGTTTTCATCGAGGTTCACCTCGCACAACAAAGACTCGATGAACAACCAACAGCTCCCACCTGACCGATCCACCGGCTCGACCCCACTCCGACTGGCGCTGATCGCGGCCGTCGTCGCAGTGATCGCAGCCGCCTTCGCTTACACCGCGGGCTGGCTTTCGCCCGACCGCGTCACGCAGACCAAAATCGTCGACAACCTCGCGCCACCCGGCGGTGCAGCATTGGGTTTCCGTCGCAATCATTCGAAAGGCATCTGCTTCACCGGCACCTTCGAATCCAATGGCGCAGGCGCTGCGTTGTCCAAGGCGCAGGTACTTTCGTCCGGCAGCTTTCCGGTGACCGGGCGTTTCAATCTTGCAGTCGCCGACCCGAATACCGAAGACGCGACCTCGCGCGTGCGAGGCTTGAGTCTGCGCATTCGATCGCCCGACGGGCAGGAGTGGCGCTCCGCCATGATCGATGCGCCGTTTTTTCCAGTCGCGAGTCCGCAAGCTTTCTACGACCTGCAATTGGCACAGCAGTCGAAGGCTCCGGACGCGATGAAGAACTTCGTCGGAACCCATCCGGAGCTGGCAGTGTTCGGCAAGTGGGCGGGCAGCGCACCCTTTACCGGCTCCTATGCGGAGGAGTCCTACAACAGCCTGAACAGCTTCATTTTTACCAACGCGAAGGGCCAGGATCAGGCAATACGCTGGTCGTTCATTCCGGCCGCGTCGCCAGTCGCGGTGCCAGTCGACGAGCTCAAGAAACGCGGCCCCGATTTTCTGGGCAAGGACATCACCGACCGCGTCGCGCAGTCGCCTCAACGCTGGACCTTGATGGTCACTGCCGCCAACCCGGGCGACCCCACCGCCGACCCGAGCAAGGCCTGGCCTGAAGACCGCCGCAAGATCGACGTGGGCGCACTCGTCGTTCGCAAGATAGAGCCCGAAGCCGACGGCCCCTGCCGCGACATCAACTTTGATCCGGTCGTACTGCCCGCCGGCATGCGCACTTCAGACGACCCGTTCCCGGCGGCGCGGTCGGCTGCCTACTCGGTGTCTTACAACCGCCGTACCGCCGAAGAAAGTAACTATCCGCGCACCGCGTCGGGAGCAAAGCAATGAGCAACGCGAACCTGATCAAGCAGCGGTTCACGCCGCTCCAGCGTGCACTCCACTGGCTGATGGCGATCTGCATCATCGCGATGCTCTTCATCAGCGTCGGCATGGTGTCGACGATCAAGCCGCAATACCTCACGCTGGTGTCGATCCACAAGCCGCTGGGCATCACCATCCTCGTGCTCGCGGTCATCAGGCTGATCGTGCGTTGGCGTGATGGCGCGCCGCCGCTGCCGGTCGACATGCCCGAGCCGATGAAGCTTGCCGCGCGGCTTTCGCATGCCGTGTTCTATGTGCTGATGATCGCGATGCCGCTGATCGGCTGGGCGATGCTGTCGGCAGCCGACTATCCGGTGGTCGTTGCCGGCCTGCATCTGCCGGCCATCGTCTCGCCAAATCCAGCGTTGCACAGCGCGTTGTGGAAGACACACCAGTTTCTTGCCTTCAGCTTCTTCGCGCTGATCCTGCTTCATCTGGCTGCTGGACTGTTCCACAAGCTCGTGCGGCGCGACGGCGTCTACGAAGCCATGGGGCCGACTGGCGGCTCAGTCGCTGCGAATCGCCCCGACTGAGCGTCACTGCGCCACAAGCTGGCCATCGGCTGTTACCGCGACCTGATGCTTCAGCGCGGCTCGACGGTTCGCGTCGCGTCACCCGCGCCAGCGTTATCTATCGCAGCGCGATGCGGCGATGAAAGACGGGGTTTGACAGGGTCGGGCACAAAGCGATAAGCAAGGATGCCCAAGGCGGACCTGGGGTTTACGAGAGGCACTCATCGTCAAGTTTTTGACAGTTGCACAGCGGGTGCAGGTCTACAGTGGCCGCAGCCCACCCGCCACACAACAACGGAAGACAAACACGATGAATGCAAGAGCTAAATTCGTCCGTATGCAGGACAGCACACGCGAAGACTGGCAAACGATTGGCGGTGAATTCATGCAGTTCGCAGGCGGCCTGCCGCAGCGCGTGGTCAAGCATCTGCAGATCCTCGAAGGCGACTACGGCGGCTTTCCGATCGATCGCTACACGCATTCGCTACAGACCGCGACGCGGGCGCTGCGCGATGGCCGCGACGACGAGTACGTGGTGTGCGCGCTGCTGCACGACATCGGCGACACGCTCGGCGCCTTCAACCACCCCGACATCGCCGCCGCCATCCTCAAGCCCTTCGTGACCGAAGACAACCTCTGGATGGTGCAGCACCACGGCATCTTTCAAGGCCACTACTTCTTTCACCACATCGGGCTCGATCGCGATATGCGCGACAACTTCAAGCAGAGCCCGCATTACGACCGCACGGCCGAGTTCTGCGAGCTGTACGACAACCCGGCATTCGACGCCGCCGCCGAGACGCTGCCGATCGCGGAGTTCATGCCGATGCTGCAGCGCGTGATGGCGCAACCTCGACAGAGCATCTACAAGACCGTGCTCAAGACGCCCGAAGCCGCCTGAGCTTCCCTCCCTCCACAACAACGAAAGACAACCCAATGAATGCCAGCACCCAAAACGTGAAGCAACTCGTCTCCGCCGAAGAATGGCAATTGCGTGTCGATCTCGCAGCCTGCTATCGCCTGGTCGCGCACCAAGGCTGGAGCGACCTCGTCTTCACGCACATCACCGCCCGCATCCCCGGCCCGGAGCATCACTTCCTCATCAATCCGTATGGCCTGATGTTCGACGAGATCACCGCGTCGAGCCTGGTGAAGATCGACATGCAGTGCAACAAGGTGATCGACTCGCCCTACCCGGTGAACCCGGCCGGCTTCGTCATCCACAGCGCCGTGCATGAAGCGCGAGACGACATCGTCTGCGTCATGCACACGCACACGCGTGCAGGCGTCGGCGTCAGCGCGCAAAAGAACGGCATCCTGCCGATCAGCCAGCAATCGACCTTCGTTCTGGGCTCGCTGGCGTACCACAACTATGAAGGCGTGGCCTTCCGCGAAGAAGAGAAACCCCGCCTGCAGGCCGCCCTGGGCACCGCGAATTTCCTGATGCTGCGCAACCACGGGCTCCTCACCTGCGGCAAGACGATCGCCGACGCATTCTTGTCGATGTACATCTTCGAAAATACCTGCCAGATCCAGATCGCCGCGCAGACCGGCGGTGGCGAGTTGACGCAAGTGAACCCGAAGATCGTCGAAGGCGTGGGCCTCGCGATGAAGGTGCAGACCGGCGGCCTCGGCGGCACCTTCGTCTGGCCCTCGCTGATCCGCAAGCTCGACCGCATCGACCCGAGCTACAAGGACTGAGGCGCGGTTGCCCGGACGCCTCGGCGCTCCCCGCATACTCCGCACTTTGCCGCAGCTGCAAGGCTGCGCTGCCGACATGCCGGGCTATCAAGTCAAGCTGGACCACATTGCCATCGAGGGCGTCGACGACCTCGTTATTCGCTCGCTGCTCGACCGCCAGCAATTTTCAGATCCCGAGGGGGAGGCGCACGACCTCGGCATCTCGTCAGCCACCTGGCCGCTGTTCGGACTGCTATGGCCATCGGGCGCGCAGCTCGCGGCACGCATGGCGCTGCGCCCACTGGTCGAAGGCGAACGCATTCTCGAGATCGGTTGCGGTCTGGCGTTGGCGAGCCTGGTCGGCCATCGACTCGGGCACGACATGACGGCCAGCGATTGCCATCCGCTCGCTGGCGACTTTCTTGTTGAAAACCTGCGCCTCAACAGCCTGCCGCCGATGAAGTACCGGCACGGTGACTGGCGCATCGATCCGCCTCCTTCGACGCGCCAACTGGTACATGGCTCGTTCGACCTCATCATCGGCAGTGACCTGCTCTACGAGCGCGACGACGATGCGCACCTGGCCGGCTTTATCGGCCGCCACGCCGCCGTCGGCGCCGAAGTGTGGATCGTGGACCCGAACCGTGGCAACCGCCCGGCCTTCAATCGGCAGATGGCGAACGAGGGGTTCTCGATGCAGGAAGAAAAGCTCGACCGGCTGGCGACGCCCGCAACGGTCGCATACAAGGGGCGGATGCTGACTTACCGGCGGGACTGAACGCCACATCACGGACACTTTTTCGCCCGTAGCTTGAAACAGGTTCATCGTTGACCCCGTCTTAGAACTCGACAGCCGGCATCCCGTAACACGCCATGACCCCAACAATTTCTCCCTCTGTCATTGCCGCATTTGCACCCAGCGGCACGCTGCGTGCATCGATCAACCTTGGCAACCCGATCCTTGCGCACCCGGACGCTGGTGGCGCGCCGGCCGGGGTTTCCGTCGACCTGGCCCACGAGTTCGCGCGTCGGCTCGGCGTCGGCATCGAGCTGGTGGTGTTCGAGAAGGCTGCCGCCTCCGTCGAGGCCGTCAAGAACGAGAAGGCCGACATCGGCTTCTTCGCCATTGATCCGGCCCGCAGCGAAAGCCTGCGTTTCACCGAGCCCTATGTGCTCATCGAAGGCAGCTATCTGGTGGCGGACGCATCGCCGCTCACCGACAACGCCGCCGTCGATCGAGCAGGGCAGCGCATCGCCGTGGGCTCAGGCAGCGCCTACGACTTGTTCCTCACGCGCGAAATCAAGCAGGCCGCAATCGTTCGCATGACCGGCGCTTCAGTGGTGCTCGCTGCACTGCGTGACGGCCAGGTCGAGGTCGCGGCGGGCATTCGTCAGCTGCTTGAAGGCGAGGCGCAACGTGCGCCCGGCGTGCGCATGTTGCCCGGACGCTTCATGGTGATCCAGCAGGCAATGGGCATGCCGGCCGGTCGCGGGGCCGAAGCGCATGCCGTGCTCGCGGCCTTTGTCGAAGAAATGAAAAGCACGGGCTTCGTTGCCGCCGCGCTCACGCGCCATCGCATCGTAGGTGCCGTAGTAGCTCCGTCGCAGCCGGCTGACCACAGCCCTCAGCAACAAGCTCATCCGTAGCGCGCGACCGTCAGCCCTTCCATATCGATCTCCGGCTCGCGTCCGTCGATCAGATCCGCCATCACGCGGCCCGTACCCGCAGCCATGGTCCAGCCCAATGTGCCGTGGCCGGTCGCCAACATCAGGTTGTCGATGGAGGTTGCACCGATGACGGGCGTGCCGTCCGGCGTCATGGGGCGCAGGCCAGTCCAGAAGCTCGCTTCTTTCACCGGACCACCGCGAGGAAACAGATCCGTGACGACGTGTTCGAGCGTGTCACGCCGACCCTGATCGAGCGCGAGGTCGAAGCCCGACAACTGTGCAGTACCACCAACGCGGATGCGATCGCCCAGGCGCGTCACCGCGACCTTGAAGGTCTCGTCCATCACCGTCGATTCGGGTGCGCCACTGGCGTCGGTGATGGGCACGGTGATCGAGAAGCCTTTGACCGGGTACACCGGCAACCCGATGCCGAGCGGCTTGAGTACGGCGGGCGAATAACTGCCGAGCGCGACCACATAGCGATCGGCCTCGAAGGTGCCGGCGTCGGTACGCACGCCCGTGATGCCGACGCCGTGACGTTCGATCGCCTGGATCGAAACGCCGAAGCGGAAGGTCGCGCCTGCGGCTTCGGCCAGCTTGGCCAGCGCCTGGGTGAACTTGAAGCAGTCGCCCGTTTCATCGCCCGGCAAACGCAGTCCACCGACGAACTTCTCTTTGACGCCAGAGAGTGCCGGTTCGTATTGCACGCAGCCATCGCGATCGAGCAACTGGTAAGGGACGCCGGATTTCTTCAGCACTTCGACGTCTTGCGCAGTGCCGTCGAGCTGGTGTTGCGTGCGGAACAATTGCAGCGTGCCCTGCGCACGATCGTCGTACTGGATACCGGTGTCCGCGCGCAAGGCTTTCAGGCAATCGCGGCTGTACTCGGCCAGGCGCACCATGCGGCCCTTGTTGATCTCGTAGCGCGCCTCGGTGCAGTTGCGCAGCATCGACAAACCCCAGCGCCACATGGCGGGGTCGAGCATCGGCTTGATGACCAGCGGGCTGTGCTGCATCAACATCCATTTGATCGCCTTGAGCGGGACGCCGGGACCAGCCCAGGGTGCCGAATAGCCAGGAGAAACTTCGCCGGCATTGCCGAAGCTGGTCTCCATTGCCGGTGCGGGCTGGCGGTCCAGCACCGTGACCTCATGGCCGGCGCGGGCCAGGTAGTACGCGACCGAGGTGCCGATCACACCGCTGCCCAGGATCAAGACTCGCATGCCAACCTTTGTTCGTTTCTTACAGATCCAGTGCGTCGTGCAATTGCTGTGCCGACCAGCGCTGCCGCATCGGCGACGCACCGGAAGACTGCCCCGCCTGCGCTGCCGCCTCCAGCAATGCCACCATCTTCGCATTGCGTGGTGCGGCGGCACCGATCGATTGCGCCAGCCGCACGACCTCGCCGCTCAGCGCATCGATCTCGGTGCGCCGGCCCAGCGCGAGGTCATCGGCCATGCTGGAACGCGCCTTGGCATCGATCTTCAGCATGCGCGCAGCGACGACGCGAAAGAGCCAGTCGGGCAAACGGAGCAAGCCCGGCAAGCGATGGGCCGGCAGGGCAGCCACTTGCGCCGGCGCGATACCCGCGCGCTTGAGCACCGACAGCGCCTCGTCGATCAAAGCAGCGAAGCAGCGGCGATAACCACGATCCAGCAACTGATCGCGCAGGGGCAAGCCGGAGAGCGCATTGACCGGATTGTTGAGGTTGAGCAGCAACTTGCCCCACTGCACCGGCAGCAAGTTGCCATGCAGGTCGAGCGGCACACCGGCGCGCTCGAACACTGCGGTCCATGCACGAAGCGAGGCGTCGTCCTGCGCCGCGAGTCGGCCCGGCGTGCCGCGATGGAATGCACCGGGACCGATCTCGGCCACGTTGTACGGAACCATGCCGGGCAGTACGTTCAAATGTGGCGCAGCGCGCGAGGCTACGGCTGCGTTGGAGATGCCGTTCTGTAACGAGAGGATCGGCGTGCCGGGCGGCAAGACGGCGCCGAGTTGCGCGGCCGCCTCGGCGGTGGCGCCGCTCTTGACTGCGAGCAGCACGAGCGCAGGTCGCGCGTTCGCAGGCACTTGATCCAGCAATCGCAGATCGACGGCGGCAACGTGGTGCTTCGCACCATCGAGATCGGTCAGTGACAGCCCGTGCTGCGCCAAGGCCTGCAGCACACGTGGTCGACCGACGAAGCTCACGCGCAAGCCCGCAGCCGCGAGACTTCCGCCGATGAAGCAGCCGATGGTGCCGGCGCCCATGACCAGAACCTCGCCCGGCACGTTGCCGGGCGCAACGTCGGCAACAGCGTCGGCAACAGTGTCGGTCAGTGCGGGCACCGTGTTCAGGCGCGTTCCGCCACCCATGCGTGCACAGACTTCAAAGCCGCCGGCAATGCTGCGGCATCGGTGCCGCCGGCCATCGCCATGTCGGCCTTGCCGCCGCCCTTGCCGCCCACTTGCTGCGCGACGAAGTTGACCAGTTCGCCGGCCTTGACCTTGCCTATGCTGTCGGGCGTAACGCCGGCCGCGATCTGCACCTTGCCGCCCTCGACGGCAGCCAGCACGATCACCGCGGTCTTCAGCTTGTCCTTGAGCTTGTCCATGGTGTCGCGCAGCGTCTTGGCGTCGGCGCCTTCGAGTTTGGCGACCAGCAGCTTGACGCCGTTGACGTCGATCGCCTGGGCGATGAGTTCATCGCCCTTCGACGACGCGAGCTTGCCTTTGAGCGCCGTGACTTCGCGCTCCAGCGCCCTCGCCTGATCGAGCACTTGCGTGAGCCGGCTCTGCAACTCCGCGGTCGGCGCCTTGAGCGTCGCGGCCACGCTGTGCACGGTCGATTCGAGGTCTTGCAGGTAGTGCAGCGCGTTCGCTCCGGTCACCGCTTCGATGCGTCGCACGCCAGCGGCCACGCCGCCTTCGCTGACGATCTTGAAGAGGCCGATGTCGCCCGTGCGGTTCACGTGCGTGCCGCCGCACAACTCTCGGCTGGAACCGATGTCGAGCACGCGGACCGACTCGCCGTATTTCTCGCCGAACAGCATCATGGCGCCGGTCTTTTGCGCCGACTCCAAGTCCATCACGCGCGATTGCGTCGCGACGTTGGCGAGGATCTCGGCGTTGACGCGCTTCTCGATCTCAAGCGTCTGCGCGTGCGTGACCGAACCGTTGTGCGCGAAGTCGAAGCGCGTCTTGTCGGCATCGACCAGCGAGCCCTTCTGTTGCACGTGCTCGCCGAGCACCTCGCGCAAGGCCTTGTGCATCAGGTGGGTCACGCTGTGATTGCGCATGGTCGCAGCACGGCGCTCGCCATCGACCGCCGCCTTGACCGCGTCGCCCACCTTCAACGTGCCTTGCGTTTGCGTGCCGTGATGGCCGAACACGTCGGCCTTGATCTTCTGCGTGTCCTCCACGCCGAAGTGCATGCCTTCGGCCGAGAGAAAACCCTGGTCGCCGACCTGACCACCGCTCTCCGAATAGAAGGGCGTGGTGTCGAGCACGACGATGCCAGGCTGACCTTCCTTGAGTTCGGACACCGGTGCGCCTTCGAAGTAGAGCGCCTGCACGATGGCCTTTTCTTCGAGGTGCTCGTAGCCGGTAAAGCTGTTGCTGGTGCCACCGTATTCGACGTTGCGGTCCATCTTGAACTTGCCCGCCGCGCGGCCCTTGGCCTTCTGCTGCTCCATGGCGACGTTGAAGCCGGCCTCGTCAACGGTGACGCCGCGCTCGCGGCAGACGTCGGCCGACAGGTCGAGCGGGAAGCCGAAGGTGTCGTGCAGCTTGAAAGCCACGTCGCCGGGCAGCGTCTTGGCATCGCCGCCGAGCGCCGCGTCGAGGATTTCCATGCCGTTGGCCAGCGTCTCGAAGAAGCGCTCTTCTTCCTGCTTCAGCACGGCAGTGATGCGCTTTTCGTCCGCCACCAGCTTCGGATAAGCCTCGCCCATCAACGCCACCAGATCGGGCACCAGCTTGTGGAAGAACGGCTTCTTCTGCCCCAGCTTGTACCCATGCCGAATGGCGCGGCGAATGATGCGGCGCTGCACGTAGCCGCGACCTTCGTTCGACGGGATCACACCGTCGGCTACCAGGAACGCCGTCGCGCGGATGTGGTCGGCGATGACCCGCAGGCTCTTGTTGCCCAGGTCTTGCTCGCCGGTCTCGCGTGATGCGGCCTTGACGAGCTTGTCGAACAGGTCGATCTCATAGTTGCTGTGGACGTGCTGCAGGATCGCGGCCAGTCGCTCCAGGCCCATGCCCGTGTCGACGCAGGGCGCTGGCAGTTTCTTGACCGAGCCGTCCGGCTGCATGTCGAACTGCATGAACACGTTGTTCCAGATCTCGATGTAGCGGTCGCCGTCTTCGTCCGGGCTGCCGGGCGGGCCTCCAGCGATCTCGGGGCCGTGGTCGAAGAAGATCTCGCTGCACGGGCCGCAAGGGCCGGTGTCGGCCATCATCCAGAAGTTGTCGGACATGTAGCGGCCGCCCTTGTTGTCGCCGATGCGCACCACGCGCTCCGGTGGCAAGCCGATTTCTTTGGTCCAGATGTCGTAGGCCTCGTCGTCCTCGATGTAGACGGTGGCCCAGAGCTTTTCGGCCGGCAGCTTGTAGACCTTGGTGAGCAGCTCGAAGGCCCATGTGAGCGACTCGCGCTTGAAGTAGTCGCCAAAGCTCCAGTTGCCGAGCATCTCGAAGAAGGTGTGGTGGCGCGCCGTGTAGCCCACATTTTCAAGATCGTTGTGCTTGCCGCCCGCGCGCAGGCAGGCTTGCACCGATGCGGCGCGCACATACGAGCGCTTGTCTTCCCCGAGAAACACGTCCTTGAACTGGACCATGCCGGAGTTGGTGAACATCAGCGTCGGGTCGTTGCCAGGCACCAACGAGCTCGACGGCACGACCGTGTGCCCCTTCGACGCGAAGAAGTCGAGAAAGGTCTTGCGGATATCGGCGACGGTGACATTGGCCGCGCTGGAGGGAGTTTGGGACATGGTGATGGCTTCTCGCCGGCTTCGCGCAGGCGACTTGTTTCTTCGCAGTTTGGGGGGCGTCGACGCGGACGTCGGACCTGCCTGAAGCTCGCAATTTTAACGGCTCGCCCGCTGTCGGCACCCGGGCGGGGATGTCGACGGCATCCGACTTGCTAGTTAACTTGCCAGTTCACCGAGCCCTGTCCATGATCGCGGACAATTCTTGCACTTCCTCAACGTCACCTCCTCGCCACACGCGCCTTGAACACCCCAACGACCGCCGAACCCCTGGTGCGCTTCCAGCGCGTCCAAAAGACCTATGACGGCGAGCATCTCGTGGTCCGCCAGCTCGACCTGGACATCCATCGCGGCGAGTTCCTGAGCCTGCTCGGCCCGTCGGGCTCGGGCAAGACGACCACGCTGATGATGCTGGCGGGCTTCGAGTCGCCGACTTCGGGCGAAATTCTGCTCAACGGCCGGCAGATCACCGGTACGCCACCGCACAAGCGGCACTTCGGCATGGTGTTCCAGAACTACGCGCTGTTTCCGCACCTCACGGTCGGCCAGAACGTGGCCTACCCGCTCACGGTGCGCAAGGTGTCGAAAGACGCTCAGGTCACCCGCGTGAAGCGCGCGCTCGACATGGTGCAGCTCAAGGGCATGACCGATCGGCTGCCGAGCCAGCTATCCGGCGGGCAGCAGCAGCGTGTGGCACTCGCGCGCGCCCTGGTGTTCGAGCCGCAACTGGTGCTGATGGACGAGCCGCTGGGTGCGCTCGACAAGCAGCTGCGCGAGCACATGCAACTCGAACTGAAAGAAATCCATCGCCAGCTCGGCGTGACCTTCGTCTACGTGACGCACGACCAGGGCGAGGCGCTGACCATGAGCGACCGGGTGGCGGTTTTCAACGAGGGTGTGATCCAGCAGCTCGACACCGTTGATCGACTGTACGAAATGCCGGCCAACCGCTTCGTGGCGGGGTTCGTTGGTGATAACACTGTGCTCAAGGGAACGCTCCAGACCGCGGGAGAGCATGCCGTGATGGCGCTCCCGAATGGCGGCCTGCTCGGTGGGTCGAACGTCGGCGGCTCGACTGCAGGCACCGCCGTCGAGATGTGCATCCGGCCCGAGCGCGTGGTACTGCACCTCGCCGACGCCGCACCCGGTACAAACACGCTGGCGGCCGAGGTGGCCCGTGTCATCTACTACGGCGACCACCTGCGGCTGCTCTGCAACGTCGGCGCCGGGCAGGCAGAGGCCACCGTGAAGCTGCCGATGTCCGGCCTTGTCGGCCTCGCGCCACCGCAGGCGGGCGACCGCGTTTCACTCGAATTCCCGGTGGCTCATGCGCGTATCTACGCGGTGTAGCCCAGCTCTTTTGTTCTTGTTTTTACCCCGTCAACATAAAGGAAGACTCACCATGAAAAAGACTTTTCTCGCTTGTACCGTTGCCTTGATGGCCGGCCTCGCCGCGCCGGCCTTCGCGCAGACGCAGATCACCGTCGTCAACTTCGGCGGCGCCAACGCCAACGCGCAGAAGAAGGCCTATTACGAGCCGATCGAGAAGGCGGGCATCAAGGTGGTGCCGGTCGAATACAACGGGGAGCAGGCCAAGATCAAGGCCATGGTCGAGACCAAGAAAGTCACCTGGGATGTGGTCGAGGTCGAGTCACCCGACGTGGCGCGCGGCTGCGACGAGGGCCTGTTCGAAAAGCTCGACTATTCCAAGATCGGCAACAAGGCCGACTTCTTGCCCTCCGCTGTTACCGACTGCGGCGTCGGCGTTTTCGTGTGGTCGACCGTGATGGCCTACAACGGCGAAAAGCTGAAGACCACGCCCACTGGCTGGGCCGATTTCTGGGACGTGAAGAAGATTCCCGGAAAACGCGGCATGCGTAAGGGTGCGCGCTACAACCTCGAGTTCGCGTTGATGGCAGATGGCGTGAAGCCGGCCGACGTCTACAAGGTGCTGGCCACCAAAGACGGCGCGGAGCGTGCCTTCAAGAAGCTGACCGAACTCAAGCCCAACATCCAGTGGTGGGAAGCCGGCGCGCAGCCGCCCCAGTTTCTGGTCGCCGGCGACGTGGTGCTGACCACCGTCTACAACGGCCGCATCGACGCGGCCAACCGTGAAGGCCGCGACCTCAAGATCTCCTGGCCGGGCGGCATCTACGACCTGGACTATTGGGTCATCCCGAAGGGCGCACCGAACAAGGAAGCCTCGCTCAAGTTCATCCAGTTCGCGATGAAGCCGGAGAACCAGGCTGTGTACTCGCAGGCCATTCCTTACGGCCCGACCAACACCAAGACGCTGGCTTCGCTGGACAAGAAGGTGCTCGCAGACCTGCCGACTTCGGCGTCCAACGCCAAGGAGGCGCTGCAGTTCAACGTGTCGTTCTGGGCCGACCAGGGTGAAGCGCTCGAGAAGCGCTTCGCTTCATGGGCAACGCAATAACTGCGCAGCAATCACGTGACCAGTGCGCGGGAAGCTGCGGGTAGGTGGCGGTGAGCACGACGGCACTTGCCACGGGCGAGACGCAAGCGCCACCAGCCGATCTTCCACGCACGCTGGCGCGCGCCGAGTCGCGTCGCAAGTGGCGCGCCTTTTCGCTCACGCTGCCACTGCTGATCTTTCTGTTGCTGACGCTGCTGGTGCCGATCGTGGCGTTGCTGCAGCGTGCCGTCCAAAACCCGGAGGTCGCGAACGCACTCCCCCGCACGGTGCGCGCGCTCGACGGCTGGGATCGCAAGGACGCACCCGCCGCGGCTGCCTATGCAGCTGTAGCAGCTGATCTAGCGGAGCTGCCCGACAGCTCCGACGCCGGCGCCTTGGCGCGCCGCCTAAATACCGAAATCGCCGGCGCCCGTTCGCTGGTGATGAACACTTTTCGCGCGGTGCCGATCGCCGGTACGCCAGACGAAGTCAAAACCCGCCTGATCGAACTCGACCCACGCTGGAACGAGGCGCCGTACTGGCAGGCGATCGCCAAGAACGGCTCGCGCTGGACCGCCGACTACCTGCTCGCCTCGGTCGACATGCGACGCGATGCTGGCGGCAGCGTCGAACGCATGCCGCCGGACCAGCGCGCTTTCACCGGCATCCTTCTGCGCACTTTCAACATCAGCGCGGTGGTGACTTTCTTCTGCCTGCTGCTGGCCTACCCGCTCGCCTGGTGGCTGGCGTCGCTGCCGGCTCGCAAGGCGAACGTGCTGATGATCCTGGTACTGGTGCCGTTCTGGACTTCCATCCTGGTGCGCGTGGCGGCGTGGATCGTGCTGTTGCAGTCCGAAGGGCTGGTCAACCGCGGGCTGATCGGCATCGGTCTCATCGACAACCCGCTGCCGCTGCTCTTCAATCGCACCGGCGTGATCATTTCGATGGTGCACATCCTGCTGCCCTTCATGATCCTGCCGCTCTACAGCGTGATGAAAAGCGTGCCGTCGACCTATGTGCGGGCGGCGATCTCGCTCGGCAGTCCGCCCTTGGCGGCTTTTTTCCGTGTGTACGTGCCGCAGACCTATCCGGGCATTGGCGCCGGCGCGTTGCTGGTCTTTATCCTCGCGATCGGCTACTACGTAACGCCCGCCCTGCTCGGCGGCGCCAGTGACCAGATGCTCAGTTACTACGTCGCGCGCTATACGAATGTCGAGGTGAACTGGGGCATGGCGTGCGCACTGGGTTCGCTGTTGCTTGTCGCCACGCTGGTGCTCTATGCGGTTTATCGGCGCATCGGCAAGGCCGATCTGAGCCTGGGCTGAAATAGCCAAGCCATCCGATACGCAAACGACGACATGTTCAAGTTCTCCACGCTTCCCTTATTCCCGGCCTACGCCACTCTTGCCGACAAGCTCGGCTGGTGGGCAGTGCGCTGCTTCTGCGTGCTGGTGCTGGGCTTCCTGCTGGCGCCGATTTTGGTGGTGATCCCGCTGTCGTTCTCCGACAGCTCGTTTCTCGCCTACCCGATCCCGGCGTGGTCGCTCAAGTGGTATCGCAACCTGTTCGAGTCGTCCGAATGGGGGCGTGCGGCTCGCAACAGCTTCATCGTTGCGCCAGCGGCGACGGTGCTTGCTACCGCATTAGGTACGTTGGCCGCGGTCGGTTTGTCGCGCACCGACTTCCGGTTCAAGGGTCTGCTGATGGCCGTGCTGATATCGCCGATGGTGGTGCCCATCGTGGTGGTCGGCGTGGCGACGTACCTCTACTTCGCGCCCATCGGACTGGCCGACACTTACTTCGGGCTGATCGTGGTGCATGCGGCGCTGGGTGCACCCTTCGTGCTGACCACCGTGCTGGCCACGCTCGCAGGCTTCGACCACAACCTGGTGCGAGCCTCGCTCAGCCTGGGCGAAACACCATTCAATACGTTTTGGCGCATCACGCTGCCCATCATTGCGCCCGGCGTGATTTCGGGCGCGCTGTTCGCCTTCGCGACCTCGTTCGATGAAGTGGTGGTGACGCTGTTTCTTGCCGGACCCGATCAGGTCACGTTGCCGCGCCAGATGTTTACCGGTATCCGCGAGAACATCTCGCCAACCATTGCTGCAGTGGCGACGTTGCTGATCGTGTTTACGACCGTTTTGCTGCTGGCGCTCGAATGGTTGCGAGGGCGGCGGCGCTGAGAGCAACACGGGTGCCATGACTGCGCGCTGGCTGGCCGATGCCGTGCTCGTGCTGCATGGTCTCTTTATCGCGTTCGTGCTGATCGGCGCGCTCGGCGTGGCGCGCTGGCCGCGGCTGGCTTGGCTGCATCTAGCGGCTGTGGCGTGGGCCGTGTACGCGGCAGCAGCGGGCCGCATCTGCCCGCTCACACCGATCGAAAACGCCTTGCGCCGTGCAGCGGGCGAGGCCGGCTACGACGGTGGCTTCATCGAGCACTACCTGCTTGCCGCGATCTACCCGGACGGGCTGACGCGTGGGGTGCAGATCGGGCTGGGCGTCTTCGTGCTGGCGCTCAATGTCGCGCTGTATGCGCAATGGCTTGCGAGGCGCCGGCGCCCTTCAAATAGGTCTTAGACCGACCACTTGGCCATCAGCTTTTCAGCGCCCATCGAGTCGTAGTTCTCAAAGGGCTGATGGATCCACGGATTGGTTGGCAAGAACTCGACCGAATAGTCCGGCGTAAACGTTGACAACGCCTTGGTCCAGATCACCGCACTGCGTAGCTCCGTGATCGGCGCGTAGTTGGTACGCAGCATCTCCATGACGGCATGCAGCGTATGGCCCGAGTCGGCCAGGTCGTCGACCAGCAGCACGCGTCCGGCGATCTCGCCCTTGGGTGTGGTGATGAAACGCGCGATGTCGAGGTGACCCTGCACCGTGCCGGCATCGGCGCGGTACGAGCTGGTCGACATGATCGCCAGGGGCTTGTCTAAGATGCGCGACAGCACATCGCCGGGTCGCATGCCGCCGCGTGCGAGGCAAAGGATGGTGTCGAACTCCCACTCCGACTGGAAGATTTTGATCGCGAGCTTCTCGACCAGATTGTTGTACTCGTCGTAACTTACGTAGAGGTGCTTGCCGTCTTCGGTCAACATGGGAACGGTCTCCTGGGATCAGTCTGCAAGAAAAGGGTGCCGCATCATGATCGTGTGATCGCGGTCCGGGCTGGTCGACACCATGTGAATCGGCACGCCTACGACATGTTCGATACGCTGCAAATACAGACGCGCTGCAATCGGCAACTTGTCGTACTGCGTAACGCCGACCGTGCTTTCACTCCAGCCCTCGAGCTTTTCGTAGATGGGAGTGCACTGTTCGATTTCGTCAGCGCCCATCGGCAGGATGTCGGTGTATTCGCCATCGAGCATGTAGCCAGTGCACAGCAACAACTCGTCGATGCCGTCGAGCACGTCGAGCTTGGTGATGCACAGGCCTGAAAGTCCGTTGACCTGCGCCGATCGCTTGAGGAGCGCCGCGTCGAACCAGCCACAACGACGGCTGCGGCCGGTTGTCACGCCTTTTTCGGCACCGACGGTGCTCAGGTGGTAGCCGACGGTGCCGGGCGTTTCCCAGTCGAGTTCGGTCGGGAACGGACCGCCGCCGACACGGGTGCAGTAGGCCTTCGTGATGCCGAGTACGTAGTGCAGCATGCCGGGTCCGACTCCCGAACCCGCCGCCGCATTGCCGGCCACGCAATTGCTCGACGTCACGTAAGGATAGGTGCCGTGGTCTACGTCGAGCAGCGTGCCTTGCGCGCCCTCGAACAACAGGTTGGCGCCGGCCTTGTGTGCATCGTTGAGCTCACGCGAGACATCGGCCATCATCGGTTTCAGCAGCACGGCGTGACGCATCGCTTCTTCGAACACCATGTCGTAGTCAATGGCAGGCGCGCTGAGCACTTGCGTCAGCACATGGTTGTGCAGGTCGAGCAGCACGCGCAGCTTCTGCGCGAAACGGTCCGGGTGCTTGAGGTCTTGCACGCGCAGAGCGCGGCGTGCGATCTTGTCTTCATAGGCCGGACCGATGCCGCGACCGGTGGTACCGATCTTTTCGCTGCCGCCCTTCTCGCGGTAGGTTTCGCGCGCGATGTCGAGCGCCGCGTGGAACGGAAGAATCAGCGGGCAAGCCTCGCTGATGCGAAGGCGCGAACGCACTTCGACGCCGGCCCTCTCCAGCCCTTCGATTTCCTCGAAGAGCTTGGACGCCGACAGTACGACGCCGTTGCCGATGTAGCACTTGACGCCCGGCCGCATGATGCCGCTCGGGATCAGGTGCAGCGCGGTTTTAACGCCGTTGATGACGAGCGTGTGACCCGCGTTATGGCCGCCCTGAAAGCGGACCACGCCCTGGGCGCTTTCGGTCAGCCAGTCGACCAGCTTGCCCTTGCCCTCATCGCCCCATTGGGTGCCGACGACGACCACATTTCTTCCGGTGGTTACGCTCATTTGAATTTCCTGAATCAGATCACTTGCACACTCCATTGGTCGGCGCGCTCGACGAGCTCGCGGTCGCAATGGAATTCTTCGATTTCGCTGCCGTGTCCTGGCAGCGCGCACACCACGATTTCCCCGGCTCGGCGCAGTTCGGCGATCGCCTTGCGAAGCCCGGGTGCCTCGCTCCACGGTGCACGAATCGCAGCACGCAATGGACGCGTTGGCACCACGCTGACAAGCTCACGCAGGTCCAGGCTGAAACCGACCGCCGGCCGATTGCGCCCGAACACCGCGCCGACTTCGTCATAGCGGCCGCCGCGCACCAGCGCATCCGCGGCGCCCGGCACGTAGATGCCGAAGCGCATGCCGCTGTAGTACGCATAGCCCCTCAGATCAGCCAGATCGAAACTCACTTCGGCGCCATCGAGCCGCGCGGCGAGTTGTCTCAAATTGGTCAACGCCTCGCGAACGCCGGGGATGAATTTCAGAGCTTGCTCAGCTTCATCGAGCACGCCGATATCGCCGTAGAGCTGCACCAACGCTGCAAGCCCTTCACGCGAAGCCGTGGGAAATTTTTGCGTGAGCGATCGCAGCTCGCTCGCATCCTTGGCGGCCAGCGCCGCATGCACGCGACCGATGGTCGCCGCATCGACCAGAACGCCCGCCAAAAGTGCACGCACGATGCGCGCGTCGGCCATGTCGACGATGGCACCTTGCGGAACTCCGGCGGCATGAAGACAGTCGAGCGCCAGCAGCAAGGTTTCGGCGTCGGCTTCGAGGCCGGCATGGCCATAGATCTCGGCGCCGAACTGCAGTGGCTCGCGCGTGGCGTGCGGCCTGTCCGGCTTGGTGTGCAGCACCGGGCCGCAGTAGCACAGCCGCGCGACGCCTTCCCGGTTCAGCAGGTGGGCATCGATGCGCGCCACCTGTGGCGTGGTGTCTGCGCGGAGACCCATGCTGCGGCCGGAAAGTTGGTCGACGAGCTTGAAAGTCTGGAGGTCGAGCGCCTCGCCGGTGCCGGACAGCAACGACTCGAGGTGTTCGAGCAACGGCGGCATGACCAACTCGTAGCCGTAGCCGCGGGCGGTGTCGAGCAGTTGGCGTCGAAGTTCTTCGATGTGGCGTGCCTCGGAAGGCAGCACATCGGCAATGTGATCCGGGAGGACCCAAGCGGACATGGAAAATGGCAGGTGGGTTAAACCGAAATTCTAATTGCTGGGGCCGTCGGCCCCGCACTCAGATCGGCTGAATCGAACGGTCGACTAGCTCACCAGCCAGAGCAGCACGAGCCCGAGGACGATGCTGCAGAGGCCGAAGAAGCGAAGCTGGCCGTCGCGCAATTGAAGCAGTTGACTGAAAGCGCGTCGCCAGCCGCCCGGCGAGACCAAAGGCAGGATGCCTTCGATCACCAGCACCAAGGCCAGCGCGCTCCAGAATGTGTCGGCGCTCACGCCAGATATCGATCAGGCGTCAGCGGCGCGGCGCTGCTGCGGGCGTCGTGGTCGAACCTGAACTCTGCATAGCCCTGAAGAAGTCGGACGACGGATCGAGCACCAGCACGTCGCTCTTCTTGTTAAAGCTTTGCTTGTAAGCATCGAGGCTGCGATAGAACTGCGCGAACTGCGGGTCTTTGCCGAACGACTCGCTGTAAGCCGAGGCAGCTAGTGCATCGCCTTCGCCCTTGATTTTCTGCGCATCGCGATAAGCGTTCGCTACCGTTACTTCACGCTGGCGATCAGCATCGGCACGGATCTTTTCGCCTTCGGCAAAACCGGTCGAGCGCAGTTCGTTGGCGACCCGCTTGCGCTCGGCCTCCATGCGTCGATAGACCGACTCGGTAATGGCTTCGACATAGTCGACACGTGTAATGCGCACATCGACGATGTCCACGCCCCACGGCTTCGCGCCCTTGACCACGGCGAGCACTTCGCGCTGAACGTCCGCCATCAGCGCTTCGCGACGTACCGAGATCAGGTCGCGCACTGTGCGCTTGTTGATGTTTTCCTGAAAGGCGTTGCGCACCACGCGGTTCAGTTGCACCGCACCGGCGTTCTCGTCGATACCGACGTTTCGAATGTATTCCGACGCATCGCTGATGCGCCAGCGCACATACCAGTCGATTACGACTCGCTGCTTTTCAGCCGTCAACATCGGCTCGGTTTCGAGGCTGGAGAGCATCAACAGGCGCTTGTCCAGATACGAGACATTCTGGAACGGTGGCGGCAACTTGAAGTTCAAGCCCGGCTCCTTGATGACCTGCTTGATCTGACCAAGCGCATAGACAACCCCGAACTGCCGCTGATCGACAACGAAGAGCGTGGAGCTCAGCAGCACGAGGACCACCAGGATGGTGGAAGCGATGAAACCAATTCTGTTCATGTTCATGCTCCGGCTCAACGCGCGTCACGATCGCGCGAACGACCGTCGCGCGCTCGGGCTTCGCCGCCATTGGGAATAACCGGAATCACCGAGGACTGCGGGGTGGCGGTGCCCGCTACGTTGGGCGAGGCACCATCGGCCGGCGCAGGCACGGGGCTCACGCCGCTCGATGCCATAAGTTTGTCGAGAGGAAGGTAGAGCAAGTTGGAGCCCGATTTAGAGTCGACCAGGACCTTAGTCGTGTTGCTGTAGATCTGCTGCATCGCGTCGGTGTACATGCGATCGCGCGTGACCTGCGGCGCCTTCTGGTATTCGGTAAGCACCGCGCCGAAGCGTCCGGCGTCACCCTGTGCCTGGGCGACGATTCGCGCCTTGTACGCATCAGATTCTTCTTTCAGGCGCGACGCGGTACCGGTCGCACGGGGAATGACGTCGTTGGCATACGCCTGTGCTTCGTTTTTCGCACGCTCCCGCTCCTGACCGGCCTTCAGCACATCGTCGAACGCCGCCTGCACTTGCTCGGGTGGGCGCACGCCGCCTTGCTGCAAGTTGATCGCGACCACGTCGACGCCGACCTTGTAGCGGTCGAGGATGGTCTGCATCAGCGTGCGCACGCGCGGCGAGATCTGGTCGCGCTCTTCCGCGAGCGCTGCGTCCATCTTCATCTTGCCGACGACTTCGCGAACGGCTGTTTCGGCAACCTGGACCACGGTGTCTGCCGGTGCCTTGCTCTCAAAGAGATACGCCTGTGCGTTGCTCAAACGGTACTGCACCGCAAACTTGATTTCGACGATGTTCTCGTCTTCAGTCAGCATGGCCGACTCACGCAGGCCGGTCGAGCGCACTATGCTGTCTCGACCCACGTCGACCGAACGGATCTGCGAGGTCACGACCAACTCATGGCGCTGTATCGGATACGGCAACCGCCAGTTGAAACCTGCGCCCACGGTCTCTTTGAAGCGGCCGAACTGTGTAATGACGGCTTGCTGACCTTCGTTCACGATGAAGAACCCGGTACCAAGCCAGATGAGCACGGCAACAGCCACAACCAAGCCGAGCCCGACGCCTGCGTTCTTCATATCGGGACGGAAGCCGCCAGGGCCGCCGCTGCCATTGCCGCTGGGACGGTTCTTGTCGCCACCACCGCCGCGACCGCCGCCGAAGAGGCCGCCGAGCTTGCGATTGAAGTCACGCCACAACTCGTCGAGGTCGGGCGGACCCTGGTTCGGACCCTGGCCGCGCGGTCGATTGCTGTTACCCGGAGGCGGCGCCGGGGGTGTACTTGGCGGATCGGCATCGGGCCGATTGGCGCCGGAGCGCTCACCGTTAGACGAAGGCTCGTCGCCTCGTCCCCACTTGCCATCGTTCAGGTTGAACATTCCCTGAAACCGGCTCCACACTGGCTTTGCATTCATTCGCTTCTGTTCTCTCGTCAGTGACGGGATTGTGCCCAATCAATTGGCAGCATCGTGCAATTCAGCGTCGGTCGCTAAGGTCATGGCAGCATCGGACACCGAACCGGACCGTCGCGCCAACTCGGTCCGCAGAGCCGGCACACCTTCGCCCGTATGCGCACTCAGAAAAATTCTGGGAATTCTGATCCCGTCTATTTCCATCTCATCGACCAGGTGCAGCGGTTGTCGTCCAGTTTCAAGGGCGTCGATCTTGTTGAACACCATCAATTGCGGAACGCTATCGGCACCGATCTCCTTCAGCACCGCTTGGACCTCGGCCATTTGCTCCGGGTAGTGGGGATTCGACGCATCGACGACATGCAAAAGCAGGTCGGCGTCTATGGCTTCCTGTAGCGTCGCCTTGAAAGCGTCGACCAGACCGTGCGGCAGATCGCGAATGAAACCGACCGTGTCGGAAATCGAAACCTGGCGGCGCGCGTCGCCGAGATAGAGCGACCGGGTTGTCGTATCGAGTGTGGCAAAGAGCTGATCCGCCGCATAGGCACGTGCCTTGACCAACGCGTTGAAGAGCGATGACTTGCCAGCGTTGGTATAGCCCACCAGCGAAATGTTGAAAGTCTCGCGGCGCTCGCGCTGCCGGCGCTGTGTGCCACGCTGTTTCTGCACCTTGGCTAGGCGTTCGCGCGTGCGCTTGATCGACTCGCTGATCATTCGGCGATCGAGCTCGATCTGCTTTTCGCCCGGACCGCCGCGGACACCGGCGCCACCGGTTTGGCGCTCCAGGTGGGACCAGCGACGAACGAGGCGCGTGCTCAGGTACTGCAAACGCGCGAGCTCGACCTGCAACTTGCCCTCATGCGAGCGGGCGCGTTGAGCAAAGATTTCGAGAATGAGAAATGTGCGGTCGTAGACCGCCATGTCGAGAGTGCGCTCCAGATTACGCTGTTGCGCCGGACTCAGGCTTTGGTCGAAGATCACTTCACTGGCACGATGCATCTCGGCCAACTCCTTGATCTCTTCGGCCTTGCCGCTGCCGATAAATAACGCCGCATCGGGAGCCTTGCGTTTGCAAACGACGCGTGCAACGGGCGTTAGGCCCGCAGTTTGCGCGAGCAAGCCGAGTTCTTCGAGTTCTGCATCGAAATGCGGCAACCCGAAATCAACGCCAACGAGAACGGTGGCACCTTCCTGGCGAGAAATCAGTTCGGACAAGCGGATTCAAATAAGAAGAAAGGCGCGGCGGGCAAGCCCACCGCACCGTTCAAGGGGCAACGTCGTCGTTCTCGGCAGCCGAGAAGTTGACGGCGCGACCCGGCACGATGGTTGAAATAGCGTGCTTGTAGACCATCTGAGTAACCGTATTGCGAAGCAACACGACGTACTGGTCGAACGACTCGATCTGACCTTGCAGCTTGATGCCGTTGACCAGATAGATCGAAACCGGCACGTGCTCACGACGCAGGGTATTCAGAAAGGGGTCTTGAAGAAGCTGCCCTTTATTGCTCACGATATTCTCCGTGTTCAAGAGTTGTTGTTGGAAATGTTACCTTAACACAGCGTTTCCGCGCTGCAGCAATGGAGTCCAAAGCCCTCATAAAATAACGGCACCCAAAATCTGGAACTTCGATGCCCGATATGAACCTTCGGCATTCATCGGCATGCAATTGGTTACTTGCGATCTTTGTCCGCAAATGGGTTTGTCGAGGTTTTGAACTCGATTCGCATTGGTGTTCCGACCAAATCGAATTCTTTTCGAATGCGGCCCTCGAGGAAGCGCTTGTACGCCTCGGTGACGTGCTCCAGCGAATTGCCATGGATCACGATCACCGGCGGATTCATCCCGCCTTGATGCGCATAACGCATCTTGGGGCGAAACATTCCGGCACGTTGTGGCGACTGGAACTGCACCGCTTCGAGCAGCAAGCGCGTCAACACGGGCGTCGACATCTTGCGGGTGGCCGACTTATGCGCCTGAGCGATCGACTGCCAGACCGGACCCAGGCCTTGCCGCTTGATTGCCGAAATGAAGTGCAGTGCCGCGAACTTCAGAAACGGCAGCCGAGTTTCAATCTGCCGCTGAATCTGTTCGCGCTGATAGCTGTCGACCGACTCCCATTTGTTGATGGCAATGACGACCGCGCGACCGCTTTCCAGGATGTAGCCGGCGATATGCGCGTCTTGGTCGGTCACGCCCTGTGACGCATCAAGTAGAAGCAGCACAACGTTGGCCGATTCGATGGCTTGCAAGGTCTTCACGACCGAGAACTTCTCTATGGCCTCGAAGACTTTGCCCTTGCGGCGCAAGCCAGCCGTATCGATCAACTCGAACTTTTGCCCGTTGCGCTCAAAGGGCACGGTGATCGCATCGCGCGTGGTGCCCGGCAAGTCGAAAGCGACCAGGCGCTCTTCACCCAGCCAGGTGTTGATCAGCGTCGATTTGCCGACATTGGGACGCCCCGCCACCGCGAGCTTGATGGGCTTGTTCGGGTCGTCTTCATCGGCGTCTTCTTCAGGATCAACCAGGTTCAACGGCTCCAGCGCCAACTCGACCAAATCGCGAATGCCCTGGCCGTGCGCGGCCGAAATGCCGTGCACATCGCCCAGCCCCAGCTCATAGAAATCCACAAGCTTGGTGCCGTCCTGCATACCTTCGGCCTTGTTGGCCACCAGTACGGTCGGCTTGCCGAGGCGCCGCAATTCGTTCGCGATGTCATGGTCCTGCGCAGATATCCCTTCGCGCGCATCGACGACGAACACGACGACGTCCGCCTCTGCGACAGCTTGGCGCGTTTGCTTGGCCATCTCCTTGAAGATGCCGCTGCCGGCGTCAGGCTCGAAGCCACCGGTGTCGATCACGATGAACTCGTGCTTGCCCTGGCGACCGTTGCCATAGTGGCGGTCGCGTGTCAGCCCGGCATAGTCCGCAACGATCGCGTCGCGGGTTTGCGTGAGCCGATTGAACAGCGTCGATTTGCCCACGTTAGGACGCCCGACAAGGGCAATAACGGGTTTCACAGTCGGGCTTTCAAAACTTATTCAGGCTTGTAGCCGTACACGCCGCCATTGCGGGTAACGACAACGACCGTGTTGCCGGCGAGCACCGGCGTGGCAGCGATGGCCGAACCATCGGTCGCCACGCGGTTGAGCGGCGAACCGTCTTCGCGCGAAAGGAAGTGGACCATGCCCGTGCTGTCGCCGACGACGACCGAGCGACCGACTGAAAGAGGCGCAGTGAGCTCGCGATACTTCAGACGCTCGCTGACCCAGCCGCGCTCACCGTCAGTGCGGCGCCAAGCCATCACGTTACCGTTCGATTCGGTACCGTAGACAAAACGATCGTCGCCGCTGACGCCCTCGGCGCCGGAAGCCGGCTTGCTCCAGATGAGCGTGCCGCGCTGAGAGTCAACGCAGCCCACACTGGCGTAATACGCACGGGCGCAAACGGTGTCGCCGATCCGACTCACGGTACCGGTCAGGTCCACCAGACGCTCAACATCGTTGGTGCCACGCGGTGCCGCGATCGGCGATTCCCAGCGCGACGAACCATTGTTCGGGTTGAGGCCTACGAGCCGCCCGCCCACACCTGTCACCAGCGTGTCGCCTACAGCGACCAACACGCCGGGCTTCTTCAGCACCAGATTTTCTGCGGTGCGCTGTTGCGACCACAGGCGACGGCCGGTTTGACCATCCCACGCGCTCGTAGTGCGGTCGGCCGTTTGCACGAATACGCGGCGACCGGCGACGAGTGGCGCCGTGTATGACTCGGCACTGAGGCGTTGCTTCCAGAGAACCTTACCGTTTTCGAGCGCGACGAGTTCATTGTTTCGCGTGACGACCGCGGCAATCGTGCCGTCGCTGCCGACGCCGGCTGTAAGTGGCGCACCGGCATTGCCGCGCCAGGCTTCTTTGCCGGTCCGCGAGTCGAGCATGACAACGGTACCGTCGGCGCTGGCCAAGACCAACATGTCACCGCTCACATCGGTTTGCAGCGGAAAAGTTACCGCTGGCAATTTAGCGGTCCAGGCTTGACGCACGCCCAGCACCGCGACGTTGGCAGGTAGTTCAGCCGGCTTCGGCTTGTCAGTGCTGGAGCAGGCGGAGAGCACTGCGATGGCCAGGATCGCGGCACACGCTCGCAGGGCGTGCTTTTGGGGCACAAGGAGCTTCAAATTCATGATGTGGTCTTGGCTGGAGTCACGGTGATGGTCGGGGCCAGGGTCTTCGGATCGACGCCGACGGCATTCAGCTTGATTTCGATCAGGCGGCGATAGTCGCCACGGCCCTCGAAGCCGGTCCAAGCCTTGCGGTACTCAGTCTTTGCGTCTTCGCGCTTGCCCTGGGCCAGGTAGATATCGCCCTTGCGATCGGCCGCCAACGGTTCGAATTCTTTCGGCATGCTGCCCGAGAGCTGTTTCAGCGCGTCGTCGTAAGCCTTGCTGTCGAGCAACTCGGCCGACAGGCGCAACTTGGCGATGGCTTGATAACCCGGATCGACGGCCTTCTCTGCGACCCATGCTAGGGCCGCGCGCGAAGCCTCTTGGTTGCCTTTTTCGTGCAGCGTCTTGGCCGCGAGCAGGCCCGCTTGCTGGGCATAAGCAGTACCCGCGAATTTCTCTTTCATGTCGGCCAGCGCCCGCTCGATGCGCGCGGTGTCTCCGGCCTGTGCCCCGCGCTCCAGCTCGTCGTAGAGGGCAGCCGCTTGCGCCGCCTTGGTGCGTTGCAGGTACTGCCAGCCGTTCCACGCCATGAATGCGCCAGCAGCAATCAGCACGACCCATGTAATGAGGCTGCCGTAGGTTGTCCAGAAATGCTTGAGCTGGTCGAGCTGTTCCTGTTCTTCAAGATCGAGTGGAGTTGCCATGCGCTGTCAGATGTAGGGAGCCGAGGATTGTAGGGTGGTGGCCCAGGTGGCCACCTCGGAGAGCAAACGGGATGTCTGCGTACCGCCTTCGCGCAGTGCTTTCACCGTGACCTCGCCCCGTGCGAGTTCGTCGGCACCGAAGATAAGCGCGTTAGCGGCGCCGCTGGCATCGGCTTTTTTGAACTGAGACTTGAAGCTGCCGAAGCCGTCGAGCGTGCCGGCGTGCATCTGCACGCTGACGCCTGCCGCGCGCAAGTGCTGCAGCACCGGCATCGCATGCGCAAGCGCCACCGCATCGGGAATCACCGCGTAGGCGTCTGGAACAGGCAGCGCGGTCACCCCGGCCTGCTCTTTAAGCAGTTCGAGCACGCGTTCCATGCCCATGCCCCATCCCACGGCAGGCGTCGGCTTGCCGCCCAGCACCTCGAACAGGCCGTCGTAGCGGCCGCCGCCGCACAGCGTTCCCTGCGCGCCGAGTTCGGAGGTGATGAATTCGAACACCGTGTGGCTGTAGTAGTCGAGACCACGCACCAGACGCGGGTTGATCGTCCATGCCACGCCGCAGGCGGTCAGAAGCGACTGCACTACTTCCAGATGCCGGCGCGACGCGTCGCCGAGGTAGTCCAGGAGACGCGGTGCGGCCTCGACCAGCGGCTGCATCGCTGGGTTCTTGGTGTCCAGGATGCGCAGTGGGTTGCTTTCGAGGCGACGCTGCGCATCGGCGTCCAGCAAGTCTGCGTTTTGCCGGAAGTGGGTGATCAGAGCCGCGCGGTGCGCCTGGCGCTCAGCGGGCACACCGAGGCTGTTGAGCTCGACGCGGATGTTGCGCAACCCGAGCGTTTGGAACAGGTCGTGCGCCAGCAACATCAATTCAGCATCGACTTCCGGGCCTGAGAAGCCCAGCGCCTCGGCACCCAACTGATAGAACTGGCGATAGCGGCCGCGTTGGGGCCGTTCGTGCCGGAACATAGGGCCGGTGTACCAGAGCCGTTTGCCACCGTCGTAGGTCAGGTTGTGCTCGATGGCTGCGCGCGCCACGCCGGGCGTATTCTCCGGGCGCAGTGTGAGCTGCTCGCCGTTGAGCCTGTCTTCAAAGGAGTACATCTCCTTCTCCACGATGTCGGTGGTCTGCCCAGTGCCGCGCACGAAGAGCGCAGTGGGCTCGACGATCGGTGTGCGGATATTGCGGTAGGCGTACCGACCCATGAGTTCGCGCACTGTCTGCTCGAGCGCCTCCCAACGCGCCGATTCGGGCGGCAATATGTCGTTCATGCCTTTGACGGCATTCAATTTATCGGCCATGGGTTCCGGAGGTCAGGCGACGACGGCGTGCTCGCCGCCAAAGCGCTTTTCAATGTAGTTTTCGACGAGTTGGTGAAACTCGTTAGCGATGTTGTCGCCGCGCAGCGTGAGCGCCTTTTCACCGTCGATGAAGACCGGCGCAGCGGGTGCCTCGCCGGTGCCGGGCAGGCTGATGCCGATGTCGGCGTGCTTGCTCTCGCCGGGGCCATTGACGATGCAGCCCATCACCGCCACCTTCATGGTTTCGACGCCCGGGTACTTGGTGCGCCAGACCGGCATTTGCGTGCGAAGGTAGTCATCGATTTGCTTGGCGAGTTCCTGGAACGTGGTGCTCGTGGTGCGACCGCAGCCAGGACACGCAGTCACGCTCGGCACGAACATGCGCAGGCCCAGCGCCTGAAGGATTTCATTGGCGATCACGACTTCCTGCGTGCGCGACTCGCCCGGCTGCGGCGTGAGCGACACACGGATGGTGTCGCCAATGCCCTCCTGCAGCAGGATGGATAACGCCGTAGCGGAAGCCACCGTGCCCTTGGTGCCCATGCCCGCTTCGGTCAGGCCGAGATGCAGAGGGTAGTCGCATCGCTTTGCCAGTTCGCGGTAGACCGAAATCAGGTCTTGCACGCCACTGACCTTGCAACTGAGGATGACCTGATTGCCGTTCATGCCCATCGATTCGGCAAGCTTCGCGGAATCGATCGCCGACGTGATAAGCGCTTCGTACATCACCTGTTTGGCGTCCCAGGGTGTGGCACGCTGGCTGTTGATGTCCATCAAGCCCGACAAAAGCTCCTGATCGAGGCTGCCCCAATTCACGCCGATGCGCACCGGCTTGTTCCAGCGCATCGCGACGTCGATCATCTGACCGAATTGCCGATCGTGCTTGTCGCCTTTGCCCACGTTTCCGGGGTTGATGCGGTACTTGCTGAGCGCTTCGGCGCAGGCCGGATAGTCGGTGAGCAGGCGGTGGCCGTTGTAGTGGAAATCGCCGATCAGCGGCACGTCGATACCCATGCGGTCGAGCTGCTCGCGTACGTAGGGAACCTGCGCCGCGGCCTCCGGCGTATTGACGGTGATGCGGACCATCTCGGAGCCGGCGATGGCAAGCTCCTTGACCTGAATCGCGGTGCCGATAGCGTCGACCGTGTCGGTGTTGGTCATCGACTGTACGCGCACCGGCGCGTCGCCGCCGACCGTTACCGTGCGCGCTCCCCACACCACATTCGCCTGGCGCGAACGCCGGGCACTGGGCGCCGCGGACTCGATTGGAAAGCAATCGTTCATGATTTCACCTCGAAGCGTGCCACGCCGCCGCCTTTGGTCACAGATCCCAAGTCGAGAGGCTTGCCACGCACCTGTATATCGACACCCGACGCCCGGCCGACCACTACCGTCAACGGCAGATTGCCCGTAAGGCCGACCGTCTCGCCGGCCTGAATCGTGCGGCGCAGCAACTGCTTGCCGCCAGCTTCAGTCACGGTCACCCAAGAGTCGGCACGTGCGAAAAACACCAGGACATCGGCGCCCGCGGTAACGGCCATGGGTGGCACCGGCAAGCGCCCTGGAACGCCGTCTTGCACGCCCGATGATCCAACGGGCGGTGCGGCTCCCAATGACGCGACAGACTGCACCGCCGGCATCGTCGGCTCGACAACGGTGCCAGGTGCAGCCGAAACGACCGGGGCCGTTTCGGTTTCGGTTGAAGGCTCGGTCGCACTGCGCGACGTAATCCGGGCGAAGGCGGCACTCACCTGATCCAAGGCGGACTGGGGAAGCCAAAGCAAAGCAGCAGCGCCGATAAGCAGCGCCACGACGACGGCAAGCAACGCCCGCGATGGCAGCAAATCGGACCCGCGTCCCGAGCGCGGTGCGCCCGAGCGAAAGCTGGTGCTGATCGTGCGGTCGGCATCGGCCAACACCGCGCGCGGCGAGCCGGGCATCTTCGCCAACACCTTGGCCGGATCGATCTTGAGAGCGCGCGCAACACTGGCAGCGAGTGCGCGAGCGAAAGCCGGATCGGGCAAAGAGTCGATATCGTCGTCTTCAAGGGCCTGCAGCTTTCGCGCCGACACCTTCAACGCAGCGGCCACAACCTCGATATGCAGCCCATGAGCTTCGCGTGCCTCGCGCAGCATGTCGCCAGCGCTCATATTCGTGCTGTCGCCAACCACCAGCGGCACTCCTTGCGAAGCGCCGAACTCACTGGCGCGTTCAATCATTGAAATTTCCGCGCTCGTACGCAATAGCCTCCCGCGACTGAGGGAAGCGGCGCTGCAACTGGCTGGCCAGTTGGGCCAGTGCTTCGCGGTTGTTCAAGCGGCGTTCGATCTTGATGCCGAGCCACAGCGATTCAGCATTGGCAGACGGGCTGTTGTTGACGCGCCGAATGTAGAACTGAGCACGCGTCATGTCTTCGCGCTGCAGCAGCAAGGTGGCGAGGTTGAAGCCGATCACCGGATTGCCAGGATCAATTTCATAAGCCTGCGTAAGACTGCGCTCCGCGTCAACACGGTCGCCGGCCTTGATCTGGCAAACACCCTGCGTCATGAGCGTCTTGGCGCGATCGGCGTACCCCGGAATCGCCAGCGCCTGCGCAAACTGCTGCATGGCATCGCCATTGCGGCCTTGCTGGCAGAGCAGCCAGCCGTAGTTGTGCAGCGTGTTCGGCTCGCGCGGGTTCAAGGCAATGGCGCGACGGAAGCTGTCTTCGGCGAGACCGGCATCGTCGAGCCGCATGTAAACGAGACCGCGCAGGTTGTAGGCCTCAGCGTAGGTCGGATCCGCCGTCAAAGACTGCTTGATCTCGTCGAGCGCCACCGTAGTCTGGCCGGCTTCGAAGTAGCCGATCGCAAGTTCCAGTCGCAAGCGGGCGCGCTTGCGACCATTGCCTTCATCCGAGTCTGTCAGCAGCTGTGCGCCGTTGCCGGCCGTGCTCGCAACCGGGCCGGCTCCCTTGGCGGCACACCCGACCAGCACGATGCCGGAAACAAGGCAGAGAAGTACGCGTGCCAGAAGCGGTTGCGCGATCGAACGCGTCATCGAAAAAGCCATGCTCATCGCTTCAGTGCTCCTGGATGTTCGGTGTATTGGAGATCTGCGAAATCTTCGAAGCGGGCTTTGTATCGCGGACCGGGTGCAAAACAATGGTACGACCCGATGTGGACACGGCACCGCTCGCCCGCCGCTCGGCCATGCGCTCGACGGCCCGCGTGCGGTCCTTGACGTCGCCAGCCAACTGCCCGCAGGCCGCGTCGATGTCATCGCCGCGGGTTTTGCGGATGGTCGTCACTAGCCCGGCTGCGTTCAAGGTCTTCGCAAAAGCCAGGACTCGGGCCTGCGGCGAACGCAGCAAACCCGAAGCCGGAAACGGGTTGAAAGGAATCAGGTTGAACTTGCAAGAAATGCCGTGCTGGCGAACCAGTGCGACCAGTTTCTCCGCATGTTCGGGTTGGTCGTTAACGCCATCGAGCATGCAGTACTCGAAGGTGACGAAGTCGCGTGGCGCATGCGCCAAATAGCGTTTGCAAGCTTCGAGCAATTCGGCGATCGGGTACTTGCGGTTCAGCGGTACCAGATTGTCGCGCAGTACGTCGGTAGGCGCATGGAGCGACACCGCGAGCGCCACCGGGCAATCGTTACCGAGCCGATCGATCATCGGCACCACGCCCGATGTCGATACAGTGACACGACGACGCGACAGCCCATAGGCGTTGTCGTCGAGTATCGTGCGAAGGGCAGGAACCAGCGCCGTGTAGTTCTGCAGCGGCTCGCCCATACCCATCATGACGACATTCGAGATGACGCGACCTTCTTGTCCGGGATCGCGCTTGAGGTGCTTGCGCAGGAAGTGCTCTGCGAACCACAACTGGGCAACGATCTCACCCGTGGTCAGGTTGCGGCTGAAGCCCTGATGCCCTGTCGAGCAGAAGCGGCAACCGACCGCGCATCCGGCTTGGGACGACACACACAAAGTGCCGCGGTCGTCTTCAGGAATGAACACCGCCTCGACCGCGTTGCCGTCGCCTACGTCGAACAGCCACTTGATGGTGCCGTCGGCAGACTCGTGTTGCGTGGTGACCGGAAGCGCCTCGATGCGCGCCGTGGTCGCCAGCTTATCGCGCAACGACTTCGCGAGATCTGTCATCTGCGTAAAGTCGCTGGCACCACGCTGATGGATCCAGCGAAATAGCTGGGTCGCACGGAACCGTTTTTCGCCCAAGCCCTCGCAGAACGCAGCCATCCCCTCCAGATCGAACTCGAGAAGGTTGGCGGTCGTCATTGCGTCAGTCGGGCAGGCACCTCAACGCGCGTAGACGTTGAGGCCAGCGAAGAAGAAAGCGATTTCGTTCTTGGCGGTTTCAGGTGCGTCGGAACCATGCACCGCATTGGCATCGATGCTGTCGGCGAAGTCGGCGCGGATTGTTCCGGCAGCCGCCTTCTTGGGATCGGTCGCGCCCATCAGGTCACGGTTCTTGGCGATGGCGTCTTCACCTTCGAGGGCTTGGACGAACACCGGACCGGAGATCATGAACTCAACCAAATCCTTGAAAAAAGGACGTTCCTTGTGGACGCTGTAGAACTGTTCGGCTTCGTTGCGCGAAAGGTGCACGAGCTTGGCAGCGACGACCTTGAGGCCGGCGGCTTCGAATCGAGAAACGATCTTGCCGATGACGTTCTTGGCGACGGCGTCGGGCTTGATGATGGAGAGAGTGCGTTCGATGGCCATTTTGAGATGCTTCCTGCTTGATTTTGAGACGATTTGTCAGCGCCGCACCCAATCGGTTGCCGCCTTGACAAAGCCTCTGATTTTAACCGGCCGGGCCGAACGACCCATGACCGATCCATGAAAAACCGCGGGGTATGGGTGCTATCCGCGGCCGCGTCGACGAACTCCACCGCCGCCTGCATTGCCACCCCCACTCCCATCACCGCCATAGCCGCCACCCGATCCACCGCCGCGCCGCGGCGCCTGGCGCTGCTCTTTGCGCTGCCTGGAAAAGCTGTCCGCACCGATGTAGCCGACCGAAGTCTTCATCGGATCGGGTTGGTTGACGCCGCTCGGCTGACGGTCGTCCCCCTTGAAGCCGGGTTGACGGTCGCCACGGTTGCCGCCGCTGCCGCCACCACCGCCGGCTTGGCCACCACGGCGAGGACCACCGGGCGGTCCGCCATTGCCACCACCGGCGCCGCGCCCGCGATCGCCGCGCGGCGCTTGCCCGTCGCCGAGCGGATTTGGGATGGGCGCGTCGCGCGAATCGCCACGCGGACCGCCCGCGTTCCGGTCGTTCCGGTTGCCGCGTCGCTTCTTGTTCCGGTTGTTGCCGCCCCCACCGTCCGGGCCTTGGCCGCGCGGACCCTGGCCTTGCCCTTGTCCGAACCCGGGCCGAGGCGGACGCTCGGCGCCGCCGGCCCCGCCACCCGCTGCATCGAACAATGAGCGGATATCTTTCTCGTCGAGTTCCATCCAGGCGCCGCGCTTCAGTCCGCGCGGCAGCAACATGGCGCCGTAACGGATGCGGATCAACCGGCTGACCGCATGGCCGACCGATTCGAACAGGCGACGCACTTCGCGATTGCGGCCTTCGGAAATCGTGACGCGGTACCAAAGGTTGGAACCTTCGCCGCCGCCGTCTTCGATGCTTCCGAATTGCGCCATCCCGTCGTCCAACCGCACGCCTTCGAGCAGTTTTTGACGCTCTTCCTTGTTGATCGCGCCAAGCACGCGCACCGCATACTCACGCTCCAAGCCGAAGCGCGGATGCATCAGTTGGTTTGCCAACTCGCCCGAACTCGTGAACAGCAGCAGGCCTTCGGTATTCAAGTCGAGCCGACCGACCGACTGCCATTTACCTTGTTGCAGACGCGGCAGCTTGCGGAACACCGTCGGACGGTTCTGAGGATCGTCGTGCGTCACCACTTCACCGACAGGTTTGTGATACGCGATGACACGGGCTGGCGGTGGCGCGATGCGATAGCGGATCGGCTTGCCGTTGATCTTGACCTGGTCGCCATGCTGAATACGCTGACCGATATGCGCCGGCTCGGCGTTGACCGAAATTCGACCCTGCAGGATCAGCGCTTCCATCTCCAGTCGCGAGCCGAGTCCGGCCTGGGCCAAAACCTTGTGCAGCTTGGGCGAATCCGCTTCGGGCAACAACACGCGCTTGAGCGCCGGCACTTCGGGACTGTCCTCGTCGGCGTCGAACTGGCCTGACACGACATCGGCAAAGCGAATCGGCTGCGGCTGCGGCGCATTGCGCTGCTCCCGGTCGGCAGCCTTGCGTGCGCGATCGAGGTCGTCGTCCTCATCGTCGTCCTCGTCTTCTTCATCGTCGTCGTCGTCCCGAGCGGAGTCGTCATTGCGCGCAACGCGCTCGGGCTGAATGACGGCTGGCGCGGCAGGCACGGGTGTAGGCGAGGCCGAAGAGTCTGAGGTTATGGGCGAAGGGGGCACGGCATCCGCCTGGGACGGCGGGATTTTTACCTGGGCCTCGACTTCGAGAGCAGGCGGTGGTGCTTCGTCGGCCAACGGCTCGCCTGCCACCGGGTCAATCGCCTTCAGCCGACGCGGACGGCGCTTTTTCGGCGGTGGCTCGGCCTGAGCGTTATCCGCAGTCGCAACGGGCTTAAGGCCCTCCTTGTCTTCAGCGGCAGTTTCGGCCGGCAGCATCGCCGCGTCGTCGGAGTCGGAGGGGCTCATGATTCGGTTCCGGATGGGGGAGCGTTGGTGTCGACCGGCTTGGTTGCAGCATCGACTGGAGAATTGGGAGGGACCAAGTTGCCTTCGACTTCGGCTAAATCGACGTGGGAAACTTCAGCGCCCTCAGCGACTTCAGCGGGCGGCTCGTCCATCGGCAACGAGGCCTGGTCGGGCTCGCCGAGTCGATCCAGCGCGTCGACCAAAGAGCCTTGCTGCATCGGCGAGCCGATCACCGGCAACTGGTCGAGCGACTCGAGGCCGAGATCGTCAAGAAACTGCCGCGTTGTGGCGAACAGCGCCGGCCGGCCGACAGTTTCGCGATGCCCGATCACCTCGACCCAGTTGCGGTCTTCGAGCTGCTTGAGGATCAGGGAGTTGATGGTAACGCCGCGAATGTCTTCCATGTCGCCGCGCGTGACTGGCTGACGGTAGGCAATGATGGCCAACGTTTCGAGCACGGCGCGCGTGTACCGCGGCGGCTTCTCAGGGTGCAGCCGGTCAAGGTGGTCGCGCATGTCGGGCCGGCTTTGAAAACGCCAGCCGGAGCCGACGCTCACGAGTTCCAGGCCGCGTTGCGCCCAGTCTTCTTGCAGTTCGACGAGCAGCGTCTTGATGGTGTCGGCACCGAGTTCATCGCCGAACAGCACGCGAAGGTCGCGCACCGGCAGCGGCTGAGCCGAACAGATCAAGGCGGTTTCGAGAACGCGCTTGGCATCCGCCGTATTCATGGTTCGCGTTATCCGGGAAAAGGCGCTTAGGGTGCGCTTCGTTTCATTGGGATGGAAAGTGGGGCTGCCAGCACGCGGGCATTGGAAGCGCAGGGCCGAGTCACTGCCCGGCGAGACCCTAAGGGTCGTCAGAGGCGATTGTAATCCAGCCCCCAAGCTTTCAAACCGGCCTCCAAATCGGGCGGCAGCGGCGCGTTTAGCGCCATTGGCTGTTGCGTCATCGGATGTACGAAAGCCAGGCGGAACGCGTGCAACGCCTGCCGTGACAGCCCCGCTGCCGATGCGCCGCCGTAAAGGGTGTCGCCCACCAATGGATGCCCGAGCGAGGCCATGTGCACGCGGATCTGATGCGTGCGGCCAGTTTCCAGCGTGCAGCGCACACTGCAACCATGCGCGTTGCTGTCGAGCCGTTCGACCAGCGTGCGCGCTGCCTTGCCCGGGTGCCGCTCCAGGTCGACGATGGCCATTCGCAGACGATTGCGTGGGTCGCGGCCGATCGGCGCATCGACCTGTCGCGCCGCACCTCCCTCCCACGGCTTGTGGCCCACTGCGAGATACTGGCGCTTGACCTCGCGGGCGGCGATCAGCTCGACCAGCGCGTCCATCGTGGCCCTGGTGCGTGCCACCATCATCAGGCCGCTCGTATCCTTGTCGAGCCGATGCACGATGCCGGCACGGGGCAGCAAGACCGCTTTGGGATCGAGCGCCAGCAAGCCATTCAGCAAGGTGCCGCTCCAGTTGCCGGGCGCGGGATGCACCACCAGGCCAGCCGGCTTGTTAATGACGCGGAGGTGCTCGTCTTCGAACACCACGTCGATCACCATCGCTTCAGGGCGAAAGGCTTGGCTTTGCGGGGTCGGACGCAGCTCGATCTGGCCGGCATACCCGGCGCGGACAGTCGTCGAAGTCTTGGTCACCGTCCGCCCTTGCAGCGTCACCAGACCGCCGTCGATCATTTGCTGCAGATAGCTGCGCGAGAACTCTGGAACCAGCGTGGCCAAAGCTCGATCGAGCCGCTGCCCGTGTTCGTCGACGCCAATCGTGAAGGCGCGCAGCTCGCTCGCCTCTGCGATGTCGGCCAGGTCGCCCGGCTCGCTCGCATCGCCGCCCTCCTCTGCCGCTGCTGCTGCGCCGGAGAGATTAACGAAGGGGTCGGTCGATATAATTAAGGGCAACTGTTTCACGAAAGCCGTATGTGATGTTTCGCGCCAAATTATCGATGGTCCCTGCCTGGCTCGCCCTTTGCGCAGCAGCGTGGCTTGTCGCCGGCTGCTCGTCCACCAAAGAAGACAAGACGGTTAACTGGAGCCCGAACAAAATTTACTCCGAAGCAAAGGATGAGGCCGACAGTGGCGCCTATGACAAGGCAATCCCTTTGTACGAAAAGCTCGAAGGCCGCGCTGCCGGAACCCCCCTGGCCCAGCAGGCAGAACTCGACAAGGCCTACGCTCAATTCAAGTCCGGCGAAAGGCCGGCAGCCATCGCCACCACCGATCGCTTTATTAAGCTTCACCCTGCGAGCCCTGCACTCGACTACGCGTTCTACCTGAAGGGCGTGATCAACTTCAACGACGACCTCGGCCTATTCTCTTTCGCGACGAGGCAAGACCTGTCAGAACGCGACCAGAAGGCTGCCAAGGAATCGTTTCAGGCATTTAAGGAACTGGTCACGCGCTTCCCCGCATCGCGTTACACGCCAGACGCGCGCCAGCGCATGAACTACATCGTGAACTCGCTTGCGCAGTACGAAGTTCATGTTGCCCGCTATTACTACCAGCGGGGCGCCTATCTGGCTGCCATCAATCGTTCCCAACTCGCATTGGCCGATTACCGTGAAGTGCCTGCACTTGAAGAAGCGCTGTACATCATGGTCAAGTCCTACGATGCACTTGGGATGACGCAACTGCGCGACGACGCGCAACGCGTGCTGGCCACCAACTACCCGAAGAGCGAGTTCATGGCCAACGGCTTTCGAAAAAGCGACGATCCTTGGTGGAAGGTCTGGTAATCCTGACCTCCGGAACGATAGAACCTAAGTCCTGAGTTCGGTCAGCGCCGCGTCGAATTGTTCGGCATTTTCGATCCGGCGCATGGGCGGCAGCGCGGCGACGAGACGCCGCCCGTAGCCCATCGTGACCAGCCTGGCATCGCAAATCACAAGCACGCCACGGTCGCTTTCGCGTCGGATGAGCCGACCGGCACCCTGCTTTAGCGCCACCGCGGCCTCGGGCAATGAATAGTCTCCAAACGCATTTCGACCTTGGGCCTCCAGCCGTTCCGATCGGGCTTCGACCAACGGATCGTTCGGCGGCGGAAACGGCAGTTTGTCGATCACGACCAGCTGCAACACGTCCCCTGGCGCATCGAAGCCCTCCCAGAACGAAGCCGACGCGACCAGCACACAGCCCGCGCGACCGGCACTGGCGCCTTCCCTGAAACGCTCCATCAGCACGCGCTTGGGCAACTCGCCTTGCGCCAGCACTTCTGGACGAAGTGCCGAATCGATCGACTCGAGTTCGAGTCGCATCGTGTCCGCGATGGTCCGCAGTGCACGCAAGGTCGTGGTCAACACCAGCGTACGACCGCCCAGCACGGCAGCACCGCGCGCCGCGAGGCGGGCCACTTCGACACCATGCGCCGGATCGGCTGGCTTGGGAAAAGTCCGTGGGACGTAAAGGGCGGCTTGGCGCGCGTAGTCGAACGGGCTTTGCACGCGCAACACTTCGGCCGACTCGAGCCCGCATGGCTCGGTGAACCAGCGCAGCTTGGGGTCGTCACCCAGAGTGGCCGAGGTAAAGACCCACGCACGACCTCTGTCGCCAGGGTCGGTGAAATCAGCAGCGTTGTCGGTATCCGTGGCTCTGTCGGAGGTACCGGCGTCGATCTGCCCGATCTTCAGCACCCGACCACGCATCGCCTCAGCGATGTCGAGCGGCGACTCGACCAGCCGCAACTGCGTGCCGACGTCCAGCCAGCGAACGGAGTCGGTCGCACAAGGCGTCGCGAAGCACGCAGCACGCTCGGCGAGCTGCGCGGCGCGGTCGTGAAGCCGGACGAAATCGGGCGCGATTTCGCTGACGGTTCCGAGGCCTCCGGCAGCGTCTTCGAACGCGTGCTGCAGCATGTCGAGCGCGGCCTTCCATCCTTCGGCCGGCACCGTGTCGGGCGACGGCCCCGCCCAACGCAATTTTGTCCCCGGCCACTGCTTGCCGACCACCAGCCGAAGTTCGCGCGCAGCACGCTCCAGTGCCGCGGCGAGCTGCTGCCAATCGACCAGGCCCCGCGCGTGCTGCAATCCGGCCGCAAGCAAATCGCGTGACAAATCGAGCGCCTGTCCGCTGCCAAGCTGCACGCCTAGAAACTGAACGCCAATTTCGTTGAGTTGGTGCGCTTCGTCGAACACCACCACGCGCACGCTTGGCAGCAGTTCGGCCATCCCGGATTCGCGCACCGCGAGATCGGCAAAAAATAGATGGTGATTGATGACGACCACGTCAGCCGCTAGCGCCTCGCGGCGCGCCAGGTTCACGTGGCAGGGCTTGAATTGCGGACATTGGGCACCGAGGCAGTTCTCGCGTGTCGAAGTCACCAACGGGATCAGCGGCGAACGCTCGTCGAGCCCGGGGAGTTCGGCAAGATCGCCGGTGCGCGTCGACTTGGACCATTGCTCAATCTTTGCCAGCGTACGGACCGTGCCGCGCTCGGGCAGCGATGCGTCGTGCCGCGCGAGGTCGAGTCGATGCAAACATACGTAGCTGGTGCGGCCCTTCAGAAGAGCCGTGCGAACCGGTAGGCCGAGAGCTTCGACAAGACGCGGCAAATCACGGCCGAACAACTGGTCTTGCAGTGTCTTGGTCGCCGTGGACAGCAGAATGCGCTCACCGCTCAGCAATGCCGGTACGAGGTAAGAGAAAGTCTTGCCCACACCGGTACCCGCCTCGACGACGAGTACGCCACCGTTCTCGATCGTGCGGGCTACGGCCAGCGCCATCTGCGTTTGCCCGTCGCGCTCCCGGAACTGCTCGGCTGCGCGCGACAGCACGCCGTCAAGCGCGAACGCGTCGCGCACGTCGGACTCGAGGGCTCCCATCAGGCAGGCTCTTGTGGCGCAATGTCGCGAGCGATGCGGTCGATCCTGTCGCGCAAGGCAAGCCGACGCTTTTTCAACCTGCGTAGCAGCAGATCGTCCTGCGGCGGCGCCACCTCGACCAGCCGATCGATAGTGGCGTCAAGATCGGCGTGCTCGATTCGCAGGTCGATCAACTGGCGAGAAAGGGAGTGAAGATTGGTGTCCAACTGAAAAAATGCGGACCGGGTCAGGCAGGCTCCGACGACCGCAGTGCAAGATCACTCGATAATACGTCGACACATCTCTTCTGCACCCATGATTCGAGGTTTCCGACTCGCTGCCGCCACTGGCCTCCACAAGGGAGACCGGCCGTATCAACAAGACCAGGTTTTGATGCTCACGCACGCCCGTGTTCCGGGTTGTGTGCTGGGGGTAGTCGCTGATGGCATGGGCGGTCGCAGCGGTGGCCGCAAGGCGTCCGACCAGGTGATGATGACGGCGCGCCAGCTATTTGCTCGCTACCGCCCCGAGCACGACGAGCCGGGCAACATACTGCGACGCTTGCTCGACGATGCACACACCATCATCAAACTGACCGCGCTCTCCAGCGAGCAGGAGCCACACAGCACGGTCGCGGCCTTCTTGATGAACCCGCATGGCGATTGCGCCTGGATCCACGCGGGCGATTCGCGGATCTATCACTTCCAGCGCGGCCGGCTTATCAAACGCACACGCGACCATTCTTATGTTCAGGTGTTGATCGACCGGGGCGAGATCACCGAGCACGAGGCCAACATCCATCCGCAAGGGAACATCCTGCTCGGTTGCCTCGGCATGACCGCAACGCCGCCACCGATCGAAACCCACTTCATTCCCCAACTGCAACCCGGCGACGTGCTGATGGCATGCAGCGACGGCCTTTGGCACTACTTCACTCCTGAAGAAATGGGTGCAGTGCTGTCGGAGCATTCACCTCGCGAAGCAGTCGAAATGCTGGTGAACGAAGCGCGTAAGCGCGCGCGTGGCACGGGCGACAACCTGTCGCTGGCGGTGCTTAAGCTGGAGCCGCTGCCGAAGTAGCGCCAGAAGCAGCGCCGGTGACTGCCTCCCCAGCACGGCGCGAGGCTTAACCCGCTCAAGGAGGCGGTGGCAGTGACGCCGAGCGCGGCTTGGTGCGCTCGGCGTTGCGTTTTTCGATCTCGGCACGATGCGCCTGGGCTTTCTTCGCCTTATCGTCGAATTGTTGCTGTTCCACGGGTGCCTGAGCGCGCGACTTGACAGTTTTTGCAAGGTGCTCCGCGTGGTCCTTCTGCTTGTTCTCGAACTGTTCACGTTTCGCCGCTTCAGCAGCAGCGGCGGCGGCTCGACCCGCGGTGTGGTCGGAAGAACGTTGCTCACGGTCGGCTTGCGACTTGAGCGCCTTGTCGCGTTGGTCAGCGGCCTCCTGCGCCCGCTGCGGTGCAGACTTCTCGTCGAGCCTGTCCAGGGCAGCAGCGCCGCGACGCTTACGCTCAGCGTCATTGATGATCGCTTCTTGCCGCTTGATGTTGTCCAGTGCACTGCGCTTGCCCCGGCGACTGTCCTCCAGACAACTCTCGACCGCAAACCTCTTGAAGCAGGCAATCCGTTCCTCTTCGAACTTCTTGTCGACATCGGCACGCTCAGCGGTGAGTCGCGAGCGCTCGGCCGCCATATCGGTGTTACCGGCCGTTGCGACCGACTGCGCACAAAGCGGCAAAGATGCCGCCGCGGTCGCCACCAAAAACAAAGAGATGAAGATTTTCTTCATGTGAGCCCGGTATCGACATTGCGCCGCTCGAGCGCTAAAAATTCGGCCGACTGCATCTCGTTGAGTCGCGAGACCGTGCGCGGAAACTCGTGCGCCAGCGGACCTTCGGTGTACAACGCCTCGGGCGCGACCTGTGCCGACATGATGAGCTTCACGCGGCGATCGTAGAACACGTCGACCAGCCAGGTGAAGCGACGTGCTTCAGACGCGCGGCTCACCGACATCTGCGGCACATCGGACAACAGCACCGTATGGAACTGTGCAGCAATTTCCAGATAGTCATTTTGCGATCGCGGTCCGCCGCAAAGCGTCCTGAAGTCAAACCAGACCACACCGCCGGCACGTCGCCGCGCATGAATTTCGCGTGACTCGATGTGCAGCACCGGATTGTCGTCCGGCGTCTCGGCCAGCCGATTGAAAGCGTCCCTCATTTCCTGATCGGCCGCCGCGCCGTTGGGCGTAAGGTACATGCGCAACTGGTGCAGGGTGCGAGTGCGGTAGTCGGTGCCGTTGTCGACATTGATGACTTCCAGCTTTTCCTTCAGTAGCTCGATAGCCGGAAGAATACGGTCCCGGTGCAAGCCGTTGGGATACAAATCGTCCGGCTTGAAATTGGAAGTCGTGACAAAGCCGACGCCGTTATTGAACAGCGCCGCGAGCAACCGATGCAGGATCATCGCGTCGGTGATGTCGGCCACGTGGAACTCGTCAAAGCAGATTAGCTTGTAGCGCTTCGACATGCGCAGCCCAAGCTCGTCCAGTGGATTGACCGTGCCTTGCAAGTCGGCCAGTTCGCGGTGCACTTCGCGCATGAACTCGTGAAAGTGCAGGCGTGTCTTGCGCCGCAACGGCACCGCGTTGAAGAACAGGTCCATCAAGAAAGACTTGCCGCGACCGACACCGCCGTACATGTAGACACCGCGCGGAATCTCCGGCCGATGGATGAACTTCTTCAGTGCATTCGAGCGCTGGGCCTTGTAGTCACCCCACTCGCTGGCGCAGCGATCCAGCGCTTCCGCGGCACGCACTTGCGCCGGATCGCTATGGAAGCCCCGCTTTGCGAGCTCCGCCTCGTAAGCCTGCTTGACGCTCAAGAGATCAAAAGTTGAGCGTGCGTTTTTCGACCGCCAGCGCCGCTTCCTTCGTGGCTTCCGACAGCGACGGATGCGCGTGACAGATGCGCGCGATGTCCTCGCTGCTCGCCTTGAACTCCATCGCGACAACGGCTTCGGCGATCAACTCGCTCACTTGAGGGCCGACCATGTGCACGCCGAGGATCTCGTCAGTGGTCGCATCCGCCAAAAACTTGACCATGCCGGTTGTGTCGCCCAGCGCACGCGCGCGGCCATTCGCGAGGAACGGGAAGGTGCCAGCCTTGTAGGCGCGGCCTTCTTCCTTGAGCTGCTGCTCGGTCTGGCCGACCCATGCAATCTCCGGATGCGTGTAGATGACCCACGGCACGGTGTTGAAGTTGACGTGTCCGTGCTGGCCGGCAATGCGCTCGGCCACGGCCACGCCCTCTTCTTCTGCCTTGTGGGCCAGCATCGGGCCACGCACCACGTCGCCGATCGCCCACACGTTGGGCAAATTGGTCTTGCACTCGTCGTCGACCACGACGGCACCGCGCTCGTCGAGCTTTAGGCCGACGGCTTCGGGCTTGAGGCCGATGGTGTTGGCGACGCGACCGATCGAGACGATCAGCTTGTCGACGTCGAGCGTTTGCGCTTCGCCCTTGGCGTTGGTCCAAGCGATGGAGACGCCCTTCTTGCCGGTTTTGATCTCGCCGACCTTGACGCCGAGTTCGATCTTCAGGTCCTGCTTGTCGAACGCCTTCTTGGCTTCCTTGGCAATCTGTTCGTCGACCGCGCCGAGAAACGTCGGCAGGCCTTCCAGCACCGTGACTTCGGCACCCAGGCGGCGCCAGACGGAACCCATCTCCAGTCCGATCACGCCGGCACCGATCAGAGCCAGCTTCTTGGGCACCGCGCCGACGCGCAGCGCACCGTCGTTCGACAGGATGTTCTCTTCGTCGAACGGCGCGCCAGGCAGCGCGCGGGCATTGGAGCCCGTCGCAACGACGATGTGCTTGCCGCTGATCGCCTCCTCGCCGGTCGCACCGACCACCTTGAGCTCATAGCCGACGTCATCCGTCTTGACGAACGAAGCGCGGCCATGGAACGAGATGATCTTGTTCTTCTTGAACAAGTATGTGATGCCGTCGTTGTTCTGCTTCACGACCTGGTCTTTGCGGGCCATCATCTTGCCGATGTCGAGCGAGAGGCCCGACACGTTGATGCCATGGTCGGCGAAGGTGTGGCCGGCCTGCTCATAGTGCTCAGACGACTGCAGCAGCGCCTTCGAAGGGATGCAGCCGATGTTGGTGCAGGTGCCGCCCAATGCAGGCCCGCCCTTCGCGTTCTTCCATTCGTCCACGCACGCGACGTTGAAGCCGAGCTGCGCCGCACGGATGGCAGCGATGTAGCCGCCCGGGCCCCCACCGATGACGATCACGTCGAATTGTTTGTTTGCCATCTGTGTCTTCGCCTCAGATGTCGAACAGAAGGCGCGATGGATCTTCCAACGCTTCCTTCATTGCAACCAGGCCCAGCACGGCTTCGCGGCCGTCGATGATGCGGTGGTCGTAGCTCATCGCCAGGTAGTTCATCGGGCGGATGACGATCTGCCCGTTTTCCACCACCGCGCGGTCCTTGGTCGCATGCACGCCCAGGATGGCCGACTGCGGCGGGTTGATGATGGGTGTCGACAGCATGGAGCCGAAGGTGCCGCCGTTGCTGATCGAAAAGGTGCCGCCGGTCATTTCTTCGATGCCCAGCTTGCCGTCCTTGGCCTTCTGGCCGTACTCGGCGATCTTCTTCTCGATGTCGGCAAAGCTCATCTGGTCGGCGTTGCGCAAGATCGGCACCACCAGGCCACGCGGCGAGCCAACGGCGATGCCGATGTCGAAGTAGCCGTGGTACAGGATGTCGTTGCCATCGACCGAGGCGTTGATGACCGGGTACTTCTTGAGCGCGTGCACCGCCGCCTTCACGAAGAAACTCATGAATCCGATCTTGACGCCGTGCTCTTTCAGGAAAGCGTCCTGGAACTTCTTGCGCATCTCCATGACCGGGGCCATGTTGACTTCGTTGAATGTCGTCAGGATCGCGTTGGTCGATTGCGATTGCAGCAGACGCTCGGCGATGCGGGCGCGCAGACGGCTCATCGGCACGCGCTGTTCCGGGCGATCGCCCAGATCAGGCGCAGCGGTCGGCGATGCGACCTGCGTCAGCAGCGGCTTGGCTACGGGGGCCGGGGCAGCGGCAGGGGCCGGCGCCTTGGCGATGGCGGCACCCGATGCAACAGCGCCGAGCACGTCGCCCTTGGTCACGCGACCGTCCTTGCCTGAGCCGGCCACGTCTCCGGTCTTCAGGTTGTTGTCGGCTAACAATTTGGCCGCGGCTGGCATGGCTACGTCTGACTTCGAGCCGCCGGTCACCACGGCTGCAGCAACGGCAGGCGCGGGGGCAGCGACCGCCGGAGCAGGCACAGCCGCAGGTGCAGGAGCCGCAGAGCTGGCCTTGCCCTCCGTGTCGATCCTGGCGATCAATTGCTCGGCGAGGACGGTGGCGCCATCGGGTTGCAAGATTTCCACCATCACGCCGGCCGAGGGCGCCGGCACTTCAAGCACGACCTTGTCGGTCTCGATTTCGATCAGGATTTCGTCGACGGCGACTGCATCACCGGCTTTTTTCTTCCAGGTGAGCATGGTGGCTTCAGCCACCGATTCGGACAGCTGGGGGACTTTGACTTCTACGATGGACATTTTGAATTTTCGGTTCTGGTTATTTGGTCAGCACGAAGCCCTTGAGCTTGCCGAACGCGCCGTCGACCAGCGCCTTTTGTTGTTCCTGATGCAGGTGCGAGTAGCCCACCGCGGGCGACGCCGAAGCCGCACGGCCGGAGTAGCCGAGCTTCTGCCCTTCGTGCATGTTCTCGTGGATGTAGTGCTGCACGAAGAACCATGCGCCCTGGTTTTGCGGCTCGTCCTGCGTCCAAACCACATCGACCAAATTGGGGTACTTCTTGAGCTCTGCGCCGAACGCTTTGTGCGGGAACGGATAGAGCTGTTCGACGCGGATGATCGCGACATCGTCTGTGCCGCGCTCTTCGCGCTTCTTGGCCAAGTCGTAATACACCTTGCCAGAACATGCGATCACGCGTTTGACTTTGTCAGCCTTGAGGTCGCGACTGTCGGGAATGACAGTCTGAAAAGCACCCTTGATGAACTCGGACAGCGGAGAGGTCGCATCCTTGTTACGCAGCAGCGACTTGGGCGTCATGATGATCAATGGCTTGCGCAAGTTGCGCACCATCTGACGACGCAGGATGTGGAATATCTGGCTGGCTGTGGTGGGCTGCACCACCTGCATGTTGGTGTCGGCAGACAGCTGCATGAAGCGCTCGAGGCGCGCCGAACTGTGCTCCGGGCCCTGGCCTTCGTAGCCGTGCGGCAACATCAGCGTGATGCCGTTGACGCGGCCCCATTTCACTTCGCCTGAAGCGATGAACTGGTCGATCACCACTTGTGCGCCATTGGCGAAGTCACCGAACTGCGCTTCCCATATGACGAATGTGTTCGGGTCGTTCGAGGCGTAGCCGTACTCGAAAGCCAGCACCGCTTCTTCGGACAGGATCGAGTCGATGACCAGAAACGGCGCCTGGTTCTCGGCCACGTTTTGCAGTGGCGTGTAGGTGCCGACGTCAAACTTTTCGCGGTTTTGGTCGTGCAGCACGGCGTGACGGTGCGTGAAGGTGCCGCGGCCCGAGTCTTCGCCCGAAAGGCGAATCGGATAGCCACTGGCGACCAGCGAAGCGAAAGCCATGTGCTCGCCCATGCCCCAGTCGACGTTCATGTCGCCGCGGCCCATTGCAGCGCGGTCGTCCAGCACCTTCTTTACCAGCGGATGCACGGTGAAGCCGGCCGGCACAGTCGTGATTTTCTCTGCCAGCCGCTTCCATTCCGAGCTCGGAATGGCGGTGTCACCGGCGTCGGTCCACTTCTTGTTGAGGTAAGGGCTCCAGTCGACTGCGTACTTGCTCTTGAAGTTGGTGAGCACCGGGTCGACCGTATTCTTGCCTTCGTCGAATGCAGCGCGCTGCGCCTTGACCATGTCGTCGCCGAGCGTGGCACCCAGACCCTGCGCTGCCAGCCGGTCGGCGTAGAGCTTGCGAGTGCCGGGGTGCTGAGCGATCTTCTTGTACATCAACGGCTGGGTGAGCGACGGCGTGTCCTGCTCGTTATGGCCCAACTTGCGGAAACAGATGATGTCGACCACCACGTCCTTCTGAAACTCCATGCGGAAGTCCAGCGCGAACTGAGTCGCAAGCACCACGGCTTCAGGGTCGTCGCCATTCACGTGCAACACCGGCGCTTCGATCATCTTGACGATGTCCGAGCAATACAGGGTCGAACGGCTGTCGCGGGGGTCGCTGGTGGTGAAGCCGATCTGGTTGTTGATGACGATATGGACGGTTCCGCCGGTGTGATAGCCGCGTGTTTCAGCGAGCGCCAGCGTTTCCATCACGACGCCCTGACCGGCAAAAGCCGCGTCGCCGTGAACGATGATCGGTAGCACCTGCTTGCCGAGCGGGTCACCGCGACGGTCCATGCGGGCGCGCACAGAACCTTCGACCACAGGGTTCACGATCTCCAGGTGCGAGGGATTGAAGGCCAGGCTCAAATGCACCGGGCCGCCGGGCGTGGTCACGTCCGAGCTGAAGCCCTGGTGGTATTTGACGTCGCCGCTGGTCAGTTCTTCAGGGGCAGTGTGGTCGAACTCGGCGAACAGGTCAGCCGGCATCTTGCCGAGCGAATTGACCAGCACGTTGAGCCGGCCGCGATGCGCCATGCCAATCACTATTTCCTGCACGCCTTGCACGCCGGCCTGGTTGATCAGCTCGTCCATCGACACGATGAAGCTCTCGCCGCCTTCAAGCGAAAAACGCTTCTGTCCCACGTATTTGGTGTGCAGGAAGCGTTCGAGGCCTTCTGCCGCGGTCAGGCGATTCAGCACATGCTTCTTTTGCTCGACCGTCAGCTGCGGATTGGTGCGCGCGCTTTCGAGCTTCTGCTGCCACCAGCGCTTGTGGTTCTGGTCGGTCGTGTACATGTACTCGGCGCCGATGGTGCCGCAGTACGTTTCACGCAAGGCGTTGAGCAGATCGCGCAAAGACATGGTGTCTTTGCCGAAGAACGTATTGCTGGTGTTGAACACCGTTTCGAGGTCGGCGTCAGCAAAGCCGTAGAACGACGGTTCGAGTTCCGGGATCGCCGGGCGCTCTGTGCGCTTGAGCGGGTCGAGATCGGCCCAGCGTGCACCGACGTTGCGGTACGCGGCAATGAGCTGCTGCACTGCCGTGCGCTTGCGGCCGAGTTCGGAGTCGGCACCGCTGGCCTGCACCACGCGAGTGGTGCCCTGCTTGGCCCGTTCGGCAAAAGCATTGACGACCGGCAGATGCGCCACGTCTTTGGCATTGCTGCCGTCGGCGGCCGGCACGTGCTGCAAAGCGTCAAAATACGAACGCCAGGTGTCGGGCACGCTGCCGGGATTAGAGAGGTAGTTTTCATACATCTCTTCGACATAGGGCGCATTGCCGCCGAAGAGATAGGTGTTGCCTTGATAGGCTTGGTACGCCGAGGGCGTCGAAGAATCGCTCATATTCCGCTGACCTTCGCTTCCCTGGAGGAAGCACTAGCTGGTTGAGAAACCTTCCGCGACACGGCTTGACCGATTGGCGGATGCGACTGTGGCTGGGGAAGGGCCTGAGTACGTTGGCATTCTGCCACTTCAACAATATGACACCCGTCGCTCGCGGGCCAACCCTTCAAGGGACTACGAGTTGCCCGATCTTCTGCAGCGTGACCGGATCGTCGATCGTGGTCAGGTCGCCCGGGTCGCGCCCCTCGCACACTGCCTGTATCGCGCGCCGCAACAGCTTGCCGCTCCGCGTCTTGGGCAGGCCCGTCACGAACCTCACGCGTGCCGGTCTTGCCAGGGCGCCGAGTTCGTCGGCCACCCTCTTCATGATCTCTCCCTCGAGCTTGAGCGCGACATCGGAATCGGTCACCGCATCGCCCGCCTTGGGCACGACGAAAGCCATCGCCACCTGCCCCTTGAGCGCATCGGCCACGCCCACCACGGCCACCTCGGCCACATTGGCGTGGCCCGAAATGCTCTCTTCGATTTCGCGGGTCCCCAGTCGGTGCCCGGCAACGTTGATCACGTCGTCGGTGCGGCCAAGAATGTAGAAGTAGCCCTCGGCATCGCGAACACCCCAATCGAAGGTCGAATAGACCAACTTGCCGGGCAGGCTTTTCCAGTAGGTCTGGACGAAGCGCGCGTCGTCTTTCCAGATGGTTTGCATGAAGCCAGGCGGCGTCGGTCCTTCAATGACCACTACGCCTTTCTCGTTGGGCCCGGTAAGTTCTTCGCCGGTCGCCTCGTGAAGGATCTTGACCTTGTAGCCGTACATCGGCACACCAGGGCTGCCGAACTTGCTCGGCTTGGCCTCGACGCCGTTGGCGATGGTGATGATCGGCCAGCCCGATTCGGTTTGCCAGTAGTTGTCGATGATCGGCACGCCCAGCCCGTCGCTGATCCAGCGCGCTGTTGGTTCGTCGAGCGGCTCGCCTGCGAGAAACAGCGCGCGCAGGGACGACAGATCGTATTTCTTCAAGAGCGCGGGGTCGTATTTCTTCAGGACTCGCACGGCGGTAGGCGCGCTGAACATGACCGTGACCCGGTACTTTTCGACCAGCCGCCACCAGATGCCGGCATCCGGTTGCCGGTCGATTCCTTGCGTTGGCAAGCCTTCGTACAAGATCGTCGCCATGCCGGCGATTAGCGGGCCGTAGACGATATAGCTGTGCCCCACGACCCATCCGATGTCGCTGGTCGAAAAGTAGGTCTCACCGGCGCGGCCATCGAAGATGTGCTTCATGCTGGCTGCCAGCGCGACCGCGTAGCCGCCGGTGTCGCGCTGCACGCCTTTGGGTTTTCCAGTGGTGCCGCTGGTGTAGATGGTGTAGCTGATGTCCGTCGACACCAGCCATGTACATGGCACCACAACATCGCCGTGCACAGCGGCCAGGTCGCGGTCCAGGTGATCGCGACCTGCCACGAGCTCCATCGGCGCCAGCCCACGATCGGTCAGCAACACCGCTGCCGGCTTGTAGTTCGACAGACGGATCGCTTCGTCGAGCAACGGCTTGTACGGCACGATTTTTCCGCCCCGCGAACCCGCATCCGCACTGACCACGACCTTGGGCTCGGCGTCTTCGATGCGCGAAGCCAGAGATCCGCTAGCGAAGCCCCCGAACACCACGCAGTGAATGGCGCCGATGCGGGCGCAAGCCAGCATCGCGAACGCTGCCTCTGGAATCATCGGCATGTAGATAAGAACGCGATCGCCCTTGCCAACGCCGAGCGCCATCAGGCTGGCGGCGGTGCGCTGTACTTCTATGTGCAGCTGGCCAAAGGTAAAGGTCTTTTCGACGCCGGTCTCTGTGGAGACGAAGATGAGCGCGGGCTGCTCGGCGCGGACTGCAAGATGACGGTCGACCGCGTTATGACACAGGTTCGTTGTTCCGCCTAGAAACCAGTTGGCGAACGGCGGGTTGCTTGCGTCGAGGATCTGAGTAGGTGGGGTGTGCCAGTCGATCAGTTGTGCCTCGTCGGCCCAGAAACCTTCGGGGTCGCTGATGGAACGGGCATGGAAATCGTCGTAGCGGGTCATCTGGTTTTGTCTCCTTCGATGCCCCCGCAATCTACCGGAACTACCGGATCAAGGCTTGCAAGTCGCGAAACGCCGAATGCTCTGCCGTACGCAGCCATTCGAACCCGACCATTTCAGTGGTGACAAGTTCCGCGCCGGCCCCGGCCAGGCGGTCGAACGCGGCATCGCGGTTGCGCTCCGTGCGCGAACTGCAGGCATCGGTCACAACCCATACTTCAAACTCGTCTTCGAGCAGATCGAGTGCGGTTTGCAGCAGGCAGACATGCGCTTCGCAGCCGGCAATGACGATGGTGCCGCGCTCGTCGGCAGGGGCGGCGGGCTTCTGCAGATGTTTGGGAAGGCTTCGTGCATTGCCGCGCTGCGCCTGAGGCTGCGGTTCAGCAGGCCGCAGCCAGTCGCCGAGGCCTTCCTCGACACCACTGAAATGCATTTTGGCCAATGTGCGCTGACACAATGCGCGAATGTCCGGGAGGTTTTCACCGAGCTTCGACGGGTTCTGCTCAGTGCCCCACACGGGCACGTCGACCAGTTGCGCCATCTTGCCCAGTCGAACGGCGTTCTTGGCGACCGCTTCCGACTCGAATATCGCCGGCATGAGCCGCGCCTGGTAATCGACCAGCACGAGTTGGGAAAGCGAGGCATCGAGCAGCATGGGCGGGTCTTGTTAAAAAAGAACCTAAACCGTACCACCGATCGGATCCTGGGTGGCGGCCACGACGCACCGGGCAACCAGCTGCGCCACATAGGTTTTGAATAGCAACTCTCCCGACTGGCGAAACATTCGAATGCGTCCCGTGTGCTGCATCAGCAGCAGGCCGACACCCTGCGCAAACAGGGAAGTGTTTTCTTGCAGCGCCCTCTTTGCGTCGAGGCCCATTGCCCGCAGCGCGTCTTCACAGGGCTTCAGCGCGTCGTACAGGCGGTCGTTCAGCTCGTGGTCGAGGTCACTGGTCAGACCCCGAGGGCGCATGCCGTGAACCAGATAAAAGCCCAGGTCCAGATCGCGTGGATTCGCGGCGTAGAAATCGAACCAGGCCAGCGCCTTCGCCAACAGTGTTTTGTCTGGCTTGGCCTTGAACACTCGCGCGCCGGCAACGGCGGCTTGCAGACGCGTCAACGACTCGTCGAGCAAGGCGGCGTACACCGCCTCCTTGCTGTCGAAGTACGAGTAGATCGCGCCTGGGGTGTAGCCGGCGCGCTTGGCGATTTCGCGGATGCTGGCGCCTTCGATGCCCGCTTCGGAGAACACCGAGCGCGCGGCATCGAGCACCAGTGCACGGCGTGCATCGGTGAGTGTTTGCCGACGTTGGAGCTTGGCATGCATCGGTCGAATATAGCGCCGACCTGCATGCATCTCCAATTTTTTGGACAGTTGAACAATCATTTGAACAGTGTTTAAATCATTGAATACTGGAGACACGATGAATGCTGCCCTTCCCGTCGCCAACCTGATGTCTGGCAACGACTACCGCGACTCGCTGCGGCGTTACAAACCCACCGTCTTCGTCGACGGACGCCGCGTCGAAAGCGTGGCCGACGAAGCGGCCTTTCAGCCCGGCATCAATGCCATCGCGCTGACATACGACTACGCGCTGCAGTCGCGATACGAGCCGCTGATGACGGCCATCCAGCACACCAGCGGTAAGCGGGTAAACCGGCTGTCGCACATCAACACCGGATCCAGCGACCTGTTGAACAAGCTCGAAGCAGTGCGGCTCGTTTGCCAGGAAACCGGCTGTGCCCAGCGGTATCTGACGCACGATGCACTCAACGCCATTGGACAGGTGTCGGCACGCATCGACGAGGCGCGCGGAACGACCGAAAACACCGCCCGGTTCACCGAATATCTGCACCGCATCCAGGATGAGGATCTGACGCTCGGCGTCGCGATGACCGACGCCAAAGGCGACCGCAGCAAGCGCCCGCACGAACAATCGAACATCGACAGCTACCTGCACATCGTCGAGCGCAATGCACTGCGCAACGGGGTGCGCGGCATCGTGATTTCAGGCACCAAGGCCATCGTGACCGGCGCGCCCTACGTGCATGAACTGCTGGTCATGCCATGCCGCAACATGAGCCGCGAGGACGCGGATTTCGCAGTGTGCTGCGCCGTGCCACTCGACGCACCGGGCTTGACCATCGTGGCGCGCCCGGCCGGTCGCCCTGGTGAAAAACTGGAACATGGCGATGCGCTGTTCAGCCGCAAATACGGCCAGAGCACAGGCGTCTGCATGTTCGATCGCGTCTTCGTGCCATCGGACAACGTGTTCTACGCCGGCGAGTGGGAGCACACAGGTCACCTGACCTACAGCTACGCCACGCACCACCGCCACAGCTGCATTGGCGCGCGCGCAGGCTTCGGGGATTTGCTGATCGGTGCCGGCGCGCTGATGTGCGAAGCCAATGGCTTCGACCCGGGCAAGGAGACGCACTTGCGCGAACAGATGGTCGAACTCATCACCATCACTGAGAGCTTCTTTGCCTGCGGCGTGGCGGCGAGCGTCTACGGAAAGGCCGACGAGCATTGCGACATCTTCATGCCCGACCCGGTGTTCAGCAACATCGGCAAGCTGCTGCTGGCCACCAAGATCTACGACATGCACCGCATTGCGCACTATGTGAGCGGCGGGCTGATCGTGACGCTGCCCGGCCCGGACGAAGATCACAACCCGGAGACCGCGGCGCGCCTGTCGGAGGTGCTGCGCGCCAGCCCCGACGTGCCATACGAACAGCGCATCGAAACTGCGCGTTTCATCGAAGACCTGACCGCCGGCTACCAGGGCGGCTGGTACAGCGTGATCAGCCTGCACGGCGGTGGCTCGCCAGCCGCAATGAAGCAGGAGATCTATCGCAACTACCCCATCGGGTCCAAGGTCGAACTGGTTGAACGGCTGCTCGACCGCGGTGTGGCGCACGATCCGAACCGAGCGATTACGAAGAACCGTCAGCCCGGCAAGTGCTGCGACACCGGCTGCACGACGCCGGGCCAGGCAGTGATGGTCGATCTACCGGCACCGCGATCGGTGCGCCTGCCGGTGCCGGCGACACCCGCGGCCTAGGCGACAGCGGATGCCATCTTTCGTCCATGGGCGCCGCAGGCCGAGGCTCGCGGCGTTGGCGGCGGCAGTGTTGGCTGCGTTGCTGGCGTCGGGTTGTACCAGCCTGCGCCCGGCAAACACGCCGATCGAAACCTTCGTCGACAAGAGCACCTGCACCGCTCATGCCGACACCTTGCTGGTCATGTTGCCGGGTGCCTATTCGCAGCCGAACGAGTTCGTGCGCGAAAACTTCGTGAGCGCAGTGCGCGATCGGCAACTGGCCGTCGACATCGTGCGCGTCGATGCACACCTGGGCTACTACAGCAAGGGCGCCGTCATCGAACGCCTGCAACAAGACGTGATCGCGCCTGCGCAGGCCCAAGGCTACAAAGCGATATGGATCGTCGGCATCTCCATCGGAGGGCTCGGTGGGTTGATCTATGCCAACGCACATGCGACCAACCTGACGGGGCTTGTCGTGCTCGCGCCCTATCTTGGCGACCGCGTGCAAAGCATCGATGTCGCGAATGCGGGCGGACTCACGCGCTGGCAAGGGCCGCTCACTGACCCCATCGGCGACGACCGGGCAGGCGGCGAACGGGCGCAACGCGAGACGGCGCTGTGGCAATGGTTGAAGGGTTACGCCAGTCGACCGCTGCCGGTCGACCACCCGCCGCTCTACCTGGGCTATAGCCTCGACGATCGGTTCGCGTTCAGCCATCGACTGCTGGCGGCCGCCTTGCCGCCAGAGCGCGTATTCACGACAGAAGGCGGCCACGACTGGCCAGAATGGACGAGGCTGTGGCGCGCGGTGCTGCCAACTTTGCCGCTGCCGGCCTGCAACGGTTGACGTGCACGCCCGAACTCCTAGAGCAACCGTGCGTTGAGCCGCTTGCAGCACGCTTCAGTTAGGTAATAACAGCGTTTGTTTCACGTTCGCCGTGTCCGTCCCTAACCTTAGAGGGTTGTCGCCGTCTTGGACCGCGGCGCCGCGACCACCGCAAAGGGGCCAATGACGAGCGCCACGAAAACACTAATCCTTCGAAATAGGCCAAACAAGTGGCAACTGGGACACTCGCAGCCCTTCGCAAATCGACAGGGTTGCATCACACCTTGATCGCCTAGCGACACAAGCAATTCGCATTCTTTTGACTTACATCACGAGAACCGCTTATTTCAGATAACTGGTGAACTTTACAAACTCATATCAAGAGATTAGTGAATATTTAATTAAAACAACAGGTTAGGATATAAATCCAGAAAATGGATGAAATTGACATCGATGAGTGTCGTCAATATCCTACGTACCATGCGTTTATTTGTCTTGCCTGCCATCCTCCTTATTGCTTTTGCGGCCCATGCCGCCCCACAACAGGAGCGCAGCGACGACATAGAACGAATGCTTTCGGATAAGGGGCTAATCGGCAAGCTCGATCATGTTCGCCAGACCGTCAGCGATCGCACCTCCGAATTAGTGGTCACGGCCGTCGGTTTCCTGGGCGTACCTTACCGCCGTGGCGGCAACACCGCGGAAACCGGCTTCGATTGCAGTGGCTTCGTCCGCGCCATGTACAACCAGACCATTGGCCTCGTGCTGCCGCGTCGCGCTGTCGAACAGGCGGCTGCCACCGAGCCGATCGCACGCACCGATCTCAAGCCCGGCGACCTGGTGTTCTTCAACACCATGCGCAGGGCGTTCAGCCATGTCGGAATCTACGTCGGTGAAGGCAAGTTCATTCACTCGCCCAAGCCAGGCGCCCAGGTCCGCGTGGAAGACATGAGCGGCAGCTACTGGCAGAGTCGCTTTAATGGCGGACGACGCGTGCAGGCCGTCCAGGGCGAAGAGACCAAGGTCGGCGATTGAGCGCTGCCTGAGTCATTTGATAAGCCCCTGAAGGGGCACACATAAAAAAAACCCGCCATTGGCGGGTGTTTTTAATTGGGCGCTCGCTGCTGAGCGCTTCAGCGCTTGACCGGCGGCAGATCGGTGCAGTGACCGTGCAACGCCTCGGCCGCAAGACCGATGCTCTCCCCCAGCGTCGGATGCGGATGGATGGTCTTGCCGATGTCGATCGCGTCGGCACCCATCTCGATGGCCAGCGCAATCTCACCGATCATGTCTCCGGCATGCGTACCCACGATGCCGCCACCCAGGATCTGCTCGGTTTCCGCATCGAACAGCAGCTTGGTAATGCCTTCGTCGCGGCCATTGGCAATTGCACGGCCAGAGGCGCTCCACGGGAACAGCCCCTTCTTGATGTTGATGCCTTCCGCTTTGGCCTGGTCTTCGGTGAGGCCGACCCAGGCCACTTCGGGGTCGGTGTAAGCCACGCTCGGGATCACGCGCGCGTTGAAGGCCGCCGCGGCCAGTTGCTTGTCGCCCTTTTGCTCACCAGCGATGACCTCGGCCGCCACGTGCGCCTCATGCACCGCCTTGTGCTCCAGCATAGGCTGGCCGACGATGTCGCCCACCGCGAAGATGTGCGAGATGTTGGTCCGCATCTGGATGTCGACCGGGATGAAGCCGCGGTCGGTCACGGTCACGCCAGCCTTCTCTGCACCGATCTTCTTGCCGTTGGGGCTGCGGCCGACGGCCTGCAGCACCAAGTCGTACAACTGCGGCTCTTTGGGCGCAGCCTCGCCTTCGAAGGTCACCCTGATGCCGTCCTTGGTCGCTTCGGCACCCACCGTCTTCGTCTTCAGCATGATGTTGTCGAAGCGCGGTGCGTTCATCTTTTGCCAGACCTTGACCAAGTCGCGGTCGGCGCCCTGCATCAGGCCGTCGAGCATTTCGACCACGTCGAGTCGAGCCCCGAGCGACGAATACACAGAGCCCATTTCGAGTCCGATGATGCCACCGCCGAGGATCAGCATGCGCTTGGGATCGATGCCCAATTCCAAAGCGCCAGTCGAGTCGACCACGCGCGGATCTTTGGGCATGAACGGCAGATGCACTGCCTGCGATCCAGCCGCAATGACGCAGTTGCGGAACTTGACGGTCTGCGCCTTGCCGGTCGTGGCCTGGCCGTCACCGCTGGTCTCCTGCACCTTGACGTGGAACGCATCGATAAATTCGCCGACGCCGCGCAAGGTCGCGACCTTGCGCATCTTCGCCATCGCGGTGAGCCCGCCGGTGAGCTTGGTCACCACCTTGTTCTTGCGTGCGAGGAGCTTGGTCCGGTCGATCACCGGCTCGCTGAAGGTCACGCCCATGTCGGCGAAGTGCTTGACCTCGTCCATCACCGCGGCGACGTGCAGCAGCGCCTTCGACGGAATGCAGCCGACGTTGAGGCACACGCCGCCCAGCGTGGCGTAGCGCTCGACCAGGATGACTTTGAGCCCGAGATCCGCCGCGCGAAACGCCGCCGAGTAACCACCTGGCCCGGCACCCAGCACGAGCAGATCGCATTCGTGATCCACGGCGCCACCATAGGTAGTCGCCGGCGTAGCAGCAGTGGGAGCAGTCGATGCCTGAGCAGACGGAGCTGGCGCTGGGGCAGTTGGAGCTGGCGTTGGTGCTGGGGCAGCAGGCGCCGCAGCGCCAGCCCCGCTCACCTCCAGCGTCAACACCACCGAACCCTGCTTCACCTTGTCGCCGACACCCACGGTCAGCGACTTCACGACGCCCGCGGAGGACGACGGGATCTCCATCGACGCCTTGTCGGATTCCACCGTGATCAGCGACTGTTCGGCCTTGACCGTGTCGCCGACCTTGACCAGCACTTCGATGACTGCCACTTCGTCGAAGTCGCCGATGTCGGGTACCTTGATTTGTTGTTCGCTCATGAGGACACCTTCAATTTGAGAGTGAGTACATCGGCCGGTCCGGCCGAATTACGATCGAATTCACAGCCAGCTGCGATGCCGGCTTCGGCTACTTCGCGCGCGGAACGCGCTTTGGCATACACCGCGTGCATGGCACCGAGTGCAAAGCTTCGTCCGGAGCCGATGCTCCAGAACTGCTTGAACTCGAACACCTCACGGTAGCTGTAGACCCCATAGATGCCAGTTGCATTCGCCAACACCAGGCTGAACTGGCTCGACTCATAAGGGTCATGCTCGTCTTCCTTGGTTTGGAGAAAGAAGGACTCCTTGAGCAGCGGATGCAGCTTGGTGAACGTACGGTAGATCTCGTCGCGGCTGCGCAGCTTTAGCTCGTCTTTGCCGATCGCTGCCAGCGCATGCCGAAGCGCCGGAAAGTGCGCCACGGAGCCCGACGCGGCAAAGAGACTGCGCCCCCCTGCATCGTCGAGCTCGAACACCTTTCGGTTGTCTTCCTGCGCATGCGAGAGCCGCGTGTCGCCGAAAGTGACCAGCGTGTCCGCTGCGATCACCACATGACTGCCCTTGCGGACAGCCACCACCGTGGTCATAGCAAGACTCGGCGGAAGTCGGCGAGAACCTGCCCGAGGTAGGTGTTGAAGCGTGCAGCCGACGCGCCATCGATCACGCGATGGTCATACGACAGCGACAGCGGCAACGTCAGGCGCGGCACGAACTGCTTGCCATCCCACACCGGTTTCATCGCACTCTTCGACAAGCCGAGGATCGCCACTTCAGGCGCATTGATGATGGGCGTGAAGTGCGTACCGCAGATGCCGCCGAGCGAGCTGATCGACATGCAACCGCCCTGCATGTCGACTGAGCCGAGCTTGCCGTCGCGAGCCTTCTTGGCGAGCTCTCCCATCTCGGTGCTGATCTGCAGAATGCCCTTCTTGTCGGCATCTTTCAACACTGGAACTACCAGGCCGTTGGGTGTGTCCGCCGCGAAACCGACGTTGTAATAGTGCTTATAGACCAGCGTGTCACCGTCCAGGCTGGTGTTGAAGTCCGGGAATTTTTTCAGCGCGGATACGACTGCCTTGATCACGAAAGCCAGCATCGTCACCTTGACGCCGGACTTCTCGTTCTCCTTGTTCGTCAACACGCGGAAGGCCTCGAGCTCGGTGATGTCGGCATCGTCGTTGTTGGTGACGTGGGGAATCATCACCCAATTGCGATGCAGGTTGGCGCCGCTGATCTTCTTGATGCGCGACAGGTCCTTGCGCTCGACCGCGCCAAACTTGGCAAAGTCGACCTTGGGCCACGGAATCAAACCGAGTGCGGCGCCGTCGCCACCACCACCGCTCGCCGGTGCTTTCGCCGCCGAAGCTTTGGTGCTCGCCGCGCCGCTCATCACCGCCTTCGTGAATGCTTGAACGTCCTCTTGCGTGATGCGGCCCTTGGGACCCGAGCCCTTCACTTCTTCGAGCGGCACGCCGAGTTCGCGAGCGAACTTGCGCACCGATGGAGATGCGTGCGGCAAGCCGGCGCTAGGAGCGACCGTCGGGTTGTGGCCGGCCGGTGGCGCCGACGCTGCCGGCGAACTGGCAGGTGGTGCCGGGACGGTGGCCGTGGCGGCAGAAGGCGCAGCAACGGCCTGTGCAGGTGCAGCCGCCGAAGGCGCAGGCGCTGCCGGTGCCGGTACCGCGCCACCAGCCGCTCCTTCCAGGATCGCGATCAGGTCACCGATGTTGACCGTGTCGCCGACCTTGACCCTCAGCTCCTTGAGCACGCCGGCGGCCGAAGCCGGAATCTCCATCGAAGCCTTGTCGGTTTCGACGGTGATCAACGACTGCTCTGCCTTGATCGTGTCGCCGGGCTTGACCAGGATCTCGATGACCGAGACGTCCTTGAAGTCACCGATGTCGGGCACCTTGATTTCGATCGGACCACCGCCGCTCAGTGGTGCTGCGGCGGGTGCCGCGGGCGCAGCGGGTGCAGAAGACGGCGTCGGCGCGGGCGCGACAACCGCAGCGGGTGAAGGCGCCGCGGCAGGTGGAGATAGCGCAGCGCCCTCACCTTCCAGCACCAGCACGACCGAACCTTGCTTCACCTTGCTGCCGACTTCGACCTTGATCTCCTTCACGACGCCGGCTTGGCTCGACGGGATTTCCATCGATGCCTTGTCTGTCTCCACCGTGATGAGCGACTGTTCGGCCTTGACCGTGTCGCCCACTTTCACCAGCACCTCAATGACTGCGACCTCGTCGAAATCGCCGATGTCCGGTATCTTGACTTCCACTGCTGCCATGTTCTATCTCCCGCCCCGAAGGCGTTCTGGTTGTTCGTTTTGGTTCTTCGTTCGGCTTGGGGTCAAGCGTAAAGCGGATTCACTTTGTCAACATTAATTGCGTACTTCTTGATCGCGTCAGCCACCTTTTGCACAGGCACGGTGCCGTCTTCGCTCAAGGCTTTGAGTGCGGCAACGACGATGTAGTGGCGGTTAATCTCGAAGTGCTCACGCAGCTTGTTGCGGAAGTCGCTGCGGCCGAAGCCGTCGGTACCCAGCACCTTGTAGGTGCGGCCCTTGGGGATGTATGGACGAATCTGCTCGGCGTAAGCCTTCATGTAGTCGGTCGACGCGACCACCGGGCCGGCACTGGCTGCCAATTGCTGCGCCACGAAGGACACGCGCGCCGTATCGATCGGGTGCAGCAGGTTCCAGCGGTCGACATCCTGGCCGTCGCGGGTCAACTCGTTGAAGCTTGGGCAGCTCCACACCGAGGCGGAAACGCCCCAGTCTTTTTCGAGCAACTCTTGCGCCGCGAAGCTCTCGCGCAGGATGGTGCCGCTGCCGAGCAACTGCACCGTCGGCGCGTCCGTGCCCTTGACGGCCTTGATCGCCGGGCCAGGTTTGGCCAGGTACATGCCCTTGATGATCTGCTCCTCGGTGCCGGGCCTAAGGCCGGGCATCGGGTAGTTTTCGTTCAGCAGCGTCAAGTAGTAATAGACGTTGTCCTGCTTCTCGACCATGCGCTTCAGACCGTGGTGCAGGATGACGCCGACTTCGTGCGCGAAGGTCGGGTCGTAGCTCACGCAGTTAGGGATCGTGTTGGCCAAGATGTGGCTGTGACCGTCTTCGTGCTGCAGGCCTTCGCCGTTGAGCGTCGTCCGGCCCGAGGTACCGCCGAGCAGAAAGCCGCGCGCCTGCATGTCGCCGGCCGCCCAGGCCAGGTCGCCGATGCGCTGAAAACCGAACATCGAGTAGTACACATAGAACGGCACCATGATGCGGTTGTTCGTGCTGTAAGACGTGGCCGCGGCGATCCAACTGCTCATGCCGCCGGCCTCGTTGATGCCCTCTTGCAGGATCTGACCGGCCTTGTCTTCCTTGTAATACATGACCTGGTCTTTATCGACCGGGGTGTACTGCTGGCCTGCGGGGTTGTAGATGCCGATCTGGCGGAACAAGCCTTCCATGCCGAAGGTGCGTGCCTCGTCGACCAGGATCGGCACGACGCGCGGGCCCAGTGCCTGGTCGCGCAGCAACTGCGTCAAGAAGCGAACGTACGCCTGCGTCGTCGAGATCTCGCGTCCCTCGGCAGTCGGCTCCATGACGCTCTTAAAGACCTCGATCGACGGCACGGTGAAGTTCTCGTCCGCCCTGGTGCGGCGATGCGGTAGGTAGCCGCCGAGCGCCTTGCGCCGCTCGTGCAGGTACTGCATTTCAGGCGTGTCGTCGGCCGGCTTGTAGAAAGGCAGTTCGGCCAGTTGGCTATCGGGAATCGGAATGTTAAAGCGATCGCGAAAAGCCTTGATGTCTTCGTCGCTCAGCTTCTTGGTCTGGTGCACGTTGTTCTTGCCCTCACCGATCTTGCCCATGCCAAAGCCCTTGACGGTCTTCACGAGCAAGACCGTTGGCTGACCCTTGTGCTTCACGGCTGCATGGAAGGCTGCGTACACCTTTTGCGAATCGTGGCCGCCGCGGCGCAAATTCCAGATGTCGTCGTCGCTCAGCTTGGCGACCATTTCAGCGGTGCGCGGATCGCGGCCGAAGAAGTTCTTACGCACGTAAGCGCCGTCATTGGCTTTGAACGACTGGTAGTCGCCGTCGTTCGTGTCCATCATGATCTTGCGAAGCGCGCCGTCCTTGTCACGCGCCAGCAGCGAATCCCAGCCCTGCCCCCAGATCAGCTTGATGACGTTCCAGCCGGCACCTCGGAACTCGCCTTCGAGCTCCTGGATGATCTTGCCGTTGCCACGCACCGGCCCGTCGAGCCGCTGCAAATTGCAGTTGATGACGAACACCAGGTTGTCGAGGTTTTCGCGCGCGGCGAGTCCGATGGCACCGAGCGATTCGACCTCGTCCATTTCGCCGTCGCCGCAGAACACCCAGACCTTGCGGTTTTCGGTGTTAGCGATGCCGCGGGCATGCAAGTACTTCAAGAAGCGCGCCTGGTAGATCGCCATCAGCGGGCCGAGGCCCATCGACACCGTCGGAAACTGCCAGAACTGCGGCATCAGTTTCGGATGCGGATAGCTCGACAGGCCCTTGCCATCGACTTCTTGCCGGAAGTTGAGCAACTGCTCCTCGGTCAGCCTCCCTTCGAGGTAGGCGCGGGCATAGATGCCGGGCGACACGTGACCCTGGATATAAAGGCAGTCGCCGCCGTGCTCTTTGCCTGGTTCCGCACTCTCGGCATGCCAGAAATGGTTGAAGCCGGCGCCAAACATGGTGGCCAGCGAGGCGAAAGAGCCGATGTGACCGCCGAGGTCGCCGCCTTCGGGCGGGTGATGGCGATTCGCCTTGACAACCATTGCCATCGCGTTCCAACGCATGAAAGAGCGCAGCCGCTCTTCGATTTCTGCATTGCCAGGGGAACGTTCCTCCTGGTCGACCTCAATGGTATTGACGTACGCCGTAGTTGCCGAAAACGGTTTGTCGATGCTGTGCTGCCGCGCATGTTCCAGCAGTTGTTCCAACAGAAAGTGAGCCCGGTCGGGCCCTTCACTCTGGATGACGGCCGACAGCGCGTCCATCCATTCGCGGGTCTCTTGCGCGTCCGCGTCATTTGCGGCCGAGCCGAACAGGTTCTCGGGAGTTGCCGACATGTTTGTCTCCTGCTTATAGGTTGTGGTCGTAATTTAGTGCCGGAATTGCCAGCGCGTGGCAGTTTCCCACATTATTTAACCAATTTCAAATGGTAGATAGTGATTTCTTAATGTGATATTTTAAAGCTTGCCTCGCGGCGATTCGCGGCCTTCCCCTACACTCGCTCGATGCCTTTTTCTTCCCCCATCGCGGTCGCTCGCAGCGCTGCTAATGCGTCTCCCTTGTCGTGGTGGCGGCGCTGGTGGCGGCGCCAGACGCCGGTGCTGCAAGACGCGGTCGCCATGCTCGCGCCGTTGGCCGCCGTGCTGCTGTTTCTGGGCGTGATCGTTTCGGCCTTCTGGTACTTGCGGGCCGAAGAAGTTGAGCGGGAACAGGAGTCGGTCAAGCGCGACGTCGAGTACGCGCAGCAACGGGTGCGGCTGCGGCTGCTGGAGCGGCAAGAGCAACTGATGCGACTGGCGCGCGATGCGTCGAACCGCGAAATCGACGCGGCCGAGTTCACTAGCCGCGCCGAGTCTTTGGTGAGCCAGTTTCCGGAGCTTCAGGAGATCAGCTGGATCGATGATCGGCGCCGCTTCAAGGCGAGTTACGCGGCCCCGAGCGTCCATCCATCGCAGCAACATCCAGTTGGCGAAGTACTTCGACCCGGCGACACCGAAAGCAACTACGCACTGGCGCGCGAACTGCGCCAGCCTGTGTTCTCGCAGCCGATGGCCGGGACAGGTCCGCCGAGCATGTTGCAGCTCCACATTCCGCTCTTCGATCAAGGCTTGTTCGCGGGCGCAGTGGTCGGCGAATTTTCTGTCGACGGACTGCTTCGCTACGGCATTCCTCCGGAAGTCTCCGCGCGGTATGCAGTGGCGCTGCTCGATGCGAAGAGCGGCCTGCTGGCTGGCAACACCGTCAATCCCCGCGAGGCCGGCACGCGCCTGCTGCCCTGGGCCGAGCACACCAACGAGTACGAGGTGCCTGTGTCGCCGGTCGGCAATGGCTTGGTGCTGCGTGCGCAGGCGTACCGAACGTCCCAGGGCTTCGTCGGCAACGGCCTCTTTTGGCTGGTCGGCGCGCTGAGCGTGCTCACCAGTTGGATGCTCATCGGCACCTGGCGTCACACCCGGCGGCGACTGCAGGCGCAACAGGCGCTGATCGCTGAAACCAACTTCCGCCGGGCAATGGAAAACTCGATGCTGACCGGCATGCGAGTGCTCGATCTCGAAGGCCGAATCACCTATGTCAACGCCGCCTTCTGCGATATGACTGGCTGGAGCGAAGCGGAGTTGGTCGGCAAGGCGCCGCCCTTTCCGTACTGGCTGGAATCAGATCGAGAGGTCATGAACGACCGGCTCGAAGAAGAGCTGCACGGTCGTGCTTTGCCAGGTGGTTTCCAGGTGCGGGTTCGGCGCAAGAACGGCAGCATTTTCAACGCGCGCCTGTACGTATCGCCGCTGATTGACGCCCGTGGCCACCAGACCGGCTGGATGACGTCAATGACCGACATCACCGAGCCGACGCGCATTCGGGAGCAGCTGTCGGCCTCTTACGAGCGCTTCACAACGGTACTCGAAGCACTCGATGCCGCGGTGTCGGTCGCGCCGATCGGCAGCGAAGAACTGCTGTTTGCCAACAAGCTCTATCGGCTCTGGTTCGGCTCCAACACCGTCGGCCATCTCGGCATGGTCGCGCAGGCCGGCGTACCGGCCTCGCAGGCGCACGACGAGGCGCTGGACGACGTCGATCCGTTCGCCGGCCTGCCGATCGACACGCTCACCGCCGCACAGCCCGCCAACAACGAAATCTTCGTGCTCGAGCTTGGCAAGTGGCTCGAAGTGCGCTCACGCTATCTGACTTGGGTCGATGGCCGGCTCGCGCAGATGGTGATCGCGACCGACATCACACCGCGCCGCGTTGCCGAGGAGCAGGCGGCCGCACAGGCCGATCGTGCGCAGGCGGCGAGCCGTCTCATCACCATGGGCGAGATGGCGTCGAGCGTAGCGCACGAACTCAACCAGCCGCTGACGGCCATCGCCAACTATTGCAACGGCATGGCGTCTCGCATCCGCGGTCAGACGATCGACTCCGAATCGCTGCTGGCCGCGCTCGACAAAACATCCAAGCAGGCACAGCGTGCCGGCCAGATCATCCAGCGCATCCGTTCTTTCGTGAAGCGCAGCGAACCCAACCGCACGCCGGCCGAGGTGGGCACTATGGTGAGCGAGGCCGTGGAACTGGCCGGCATAGAACTGCGACGCCGCAACGTGCGGCTCAACCACTACGTGGCGGCACGGCTTCCCATCTTGCAAGTCGATCCGATCCTGATAGAGCAAGTGATGGTCAACTTGTTGAAGAACGCGGCCGAGTCGATCGACAACGCGAATCGCCCGTTGGCGCGGCGCAGCGTCGAGCTGCGCGTGCTGCCCAAAACGATCGAGGGCCAGAGCGCCGTCGAATTTTCGGTGCAGGACACCGGCATGGGCCTCGCGCCGGAAGTGATGGACCGGCTCTACGAAGCATTCTTCTCGACCAAGCCCGAAGGCATGGGCATCGGGCTCAACCTGTGTCGCACTATCGTCGAATCGCATCGCGGCCGTATGCAGGCGGAGAACATCTACAATGGCCGGGAGGTGGTCGGATGCCGTTTTTCCTTCTGGATTCCGGTGTTGGATGCTCTAAATTCCATAGCAAACGACGAGGCAAAGGTACCTGCATGAGCTTGATTCCGAAGAAGGGCACGGTCTACGTCGTCGACGACGATGAAGCAGTACGCGATTCGCTGCAGTGGCTGCTCGAGGGAAAGGACTACCGCGTCCGCTGCTTCGACTCCGCCGAGTCTTTTTTGTCCCGCTACGACCCACGCGAGGTCGCTTGCCTGATAGTGGATATCCGCATGGGCGGCATGACCGGGCTTGAATTGCAAGACCGGCTGATCGAGCGCCGCTCACCGCTGCCGATCGTCGTCATTACCGGTCACGGCGACGTGCCGATGGCGGTCGATTCGATGAAGAAGGGCGCTATGGACTTCATCCAGAAGCCATTCAACGACGAAGAGCTGGTGACGCTGGTCGAACGCATGCTCGAGCACGCTCGCAGCGCCTTTGCACAGCACCAGCAATCGGCCAGTCGCGACGCCCTATTGTCCAAGCTCACCGGGCGCGAAGCGCAAGTACTCGAGCGCATCGTCGCTGGCCGGCTTAACAAGCAAATCGCCGACGATCTGGGCATCAGCATAAAAACGGTCGAGGCGCACCGCGCCAACATCATGGAAAAGCTCAACGCCAACACGGTTGCCGATCTGTTGAAGATCGCGCTCGGCCAGGCGGCTCCCGCCAAAGCCTGACACCTCTTTGACGCCTGACTGATGTCGAACCGATGCCTATCGCTTCGATAGCAATCGATGTCTTCAACGCCTGCGCAAGCGGGCGTTTTTACTTGGAAAATCGAATCCGATGACAGCTCAACTGATCGACGGGAATGCACTCTCGCGCACGCTCCGCACCGAGGTCGCGCAACGCGCCGCAGCCCTGAAGATCCGCGGCGTGGTGCCAGGCCTGGCGGTCGTGCTCGTTGGCGAGAACCCCGCCAGTCAGGTCTATGTGCGCAACAAGGTCAAGGCCTGCGCAGACAACGGCCTGCATTCGGTGCTCGAACAGTATCCGTCCGACCTGAGCGAAGCCGACTTGCTGGCGCGTGTCGAGGCACTGAACAACGATCCGGCCATCCACGGCATCCTGGTGCAGTTGCCTCTACCGCCGCATATCGACGCGCAGAAAGTGATTGAAGCCATCGCCCCTGCCAAAGACGTCGACGGCTTCCATGTGGCGAGTGCCGGTGCGCTGATGACGGGCTTGCCGGGTTTCTGGCCGTGCACACCGTACGGCTGCATGAAGATGCTCGAGTCGATAGGCTTTCAACTGCGCGGCAAGCACGCCGTCGTCATCGGTCGTAGCAACATCGTCGGCAAGCCAATGGCGCTGATGCTGCTCGCCGAAAGCGCGACCGTGACGATCTGCCATAGCGCCACCGCCGACCTCGGCACGATGACTCGGCAGGCCGACGTGATCGTCGCTGCTGTGGGCAAGCGCAACGTGTTGACCGCCGACATGGTCAAGCCCGGCGCCGTAGTGATCGACGTCGGCATGAATCGGAACGAAGAAGGCAAGCTCTGCGGCGACGTCGATTTCGACGGCGTCAAGGAAGTCGCCGGCTGGATCACCCCCGTGCCCGGCGGCGTCGGCCCGATGACGATCACGATGCTGCTGGTCAACACAGTCGAAGCCGCGGAACGCGCCGCACCTTCATTGGCTCTTACTGCATAGGCCCCTACTGCATGGGCTCTCACTGCATAGGCTTTTACTGCAAGCTGCATTCCCACTTGAACTCACGCCGCCTCGCCGCCAGATTCACACCATGACCCAAACGACCGCAACGCTTACGACCAATCCGCTTCTCGATTTCACCGACCTTCCGCTGTTCGACAAAATCGAACCGGAGCACGTGGCTCCGGCGGTCGACGCGTTGCTGGCGGAATCTGACAACGCGCTGGAAACCGTGACTGCACCGGACTTTCCTTCCGACTGGACCGCTATCTCGAAAGTGCTCGACGTCGCATCGGAGCGCTTCAGCCGCGCTTGGGGTGCTGTGGGTCACTTGAACGCAGTCGCCGACACTCCAGAACTGCGAGCCGCCTACAACGAGGCGATGCCGCGCGTTACTGCGTTTTGGACGCGCCTGGGCTCCGACGAACGGCTCTACGCCAAGTACAAGGCGATCGTGCCTGCAACGCTCGACCCCGAGCAGCGCCAAGCGCATAAAAATGCGGTTCGCAACTTCGTGCTCGGCGGTGCCGAACTGCAAGGCACCGCGAAGGAGCGCTTTGCCGTCATTCAGGAGCGTCAAGCCGAACTGAGCCAGAAGTTCAGCGAAAACGCACTCGATGCCACCGATGCCTTCGCGTATTACGCGTCGCCTGCAGAGCTCGATGGCGTCCCGGAAGACGTGGTGAGTGCGGCGCGCGCCGCGGCCGAATCGGGAGGCAAGGCCGGCTACAAGCTCACGTTGAAGATGCCTTGCTACATGCCTGTGATGCAGTTCGCCAAAAGCAGCGTGCTGCGCGAAACGCTCTACCGCGCCTACGTCACGCGCGCCAGCGAGTTCGGCGACGCGAAGCTAGATAACACCGCGCTGATTACAGAAATCCTCGCGCTGCGGGAAGAAGAAGCCAAACTTCTGGGCTATGAGAGCTTCGGGCAACTTTCGGTCGTGCCGAAGATGGCGGAATCCCCCGAGCAGGTCGTCAAGTTCTTGCGTGATCTTGGCGTCAAGGCCAAACCCTACGGCCAACGTGATTTGGCTGACCTGAAGGCTTTCGCAACGACTCAGCTTGGCCTGACCGACCCGCAACCCTGGGACTGGACTTTCGTCGGCGAAAAGCTCAAGGAAGCACGCTACGCTTTCAGCGAACAAGAGGTCAAGGAGTACTTCACCGCACCGAAGGTCATGGCTGGCCTGTTCAAGATCGTGGAAACCTTGTTCGAAGTGGCCATTCGTCGCGACAGCGCGCCTGTGTGGCACCCGACAGTCGAGTTCTATCGCATCGAGCGCGACGGCACCACGGTGGGCCAGTTCTACCTCGATCCGTCCGCCCGCGCCGGCAAGCGAGGCGGTGCCTGGATGGACGATGTGCGCGCGCGCTGGTTGCGCCCCGACACCGGCGTGCTGCAAACGCCCATTGCGCAGTTGGTCTGCAACTTCGCCGAAGGCGTTGATGGCAACCCGCCGCTGTTGACGCACGACGACGTGACCACGTTGTTCCATGAATTCGGCCACGGCTTGCAGCACATGCTGACCCAGATCAACGAGCGCGACGTTTCGGGCATCAGCGGTGTCGAGTGGGACGCCGTCGAGCTACCGAGTCAGTTCATGGAAAACTTCTGCTGGGAATGGGACGTGCTGCAGCACATGACATCGCACGTCGACACCGGCGCGCCGCTGCCGCGCGCGCTGTTCGACAAGATGACCGCGGCCAAGAATTTCCAAAGTGGCTTGCAGACGCTGAGGCAAATCGAGTTTTCACTCTTCGACATGCTGCTGCACACCGAATACCAGGCCTCCACCGCAAAACCTGGTGAGGTGCTTGCATTGCTGGCGAAGGTGCGTAGCGAAGTGGCGGTCATGCCATCGCCGACGTTCAGCCGTACTCCCAATACCTTCAGCCACATCTTCTCGGGTGGCTACGCAGCGGGTTATTACAGCTACAAGTGGGCCGAGGTATTGAGCGCGGACGCGTATGCCGCTTTCGAGGAGACGGCAGGCGCCAACGGCGAACCGAGCATCGAGACCGGTCGCAAGTACCGCGAGGCCATTCTCGAATCCGGTGGCAGCCGCAGCGCCATGGACTCGTTCAAGGCGTTTCGCGGCCGCGAGCCACAACTCGATGCGTTGTTGCGACACCAAGGCATGGCCGAGCCGCAACTGGCGTGACATTGCGCGCCAACCTGGGGGCGGTGCTGAGATACTCGGTCCATCGATTCGAGCACGGAGCCTGCTGATGATGAAATTGACTGCCCGACTCTCCACCCTTCCACTGTCACTGGGCCTTCCGCTCGGCCTGCTGCTGATCGCTGCGAGCGTAGTGGCGCAGCCGGTCTATCGCAACGTCGACAAGAGCGGCAAGATTTCCTTTTCGGATCAGGCACCCGCTGCCAATGCGCAGCCGGCCGCCCCGCGTGCGGGGATCTCGAGCGCGAGCACAGACGGATTGCCCTACGAGCTGCGTCAGGTGGTGCAGCGCTACCCGGTCACGCTCTACACCAGCGACGAGTGCGCGCCTTGCGTGGCCGCGCGCTCGCTGCTCCTCACCCGCGGTGTGCCGTTCGACGAGCGCCAGATCAAGACGGATGCCGACACCGCTGCACTGCAGCGGCTGAGCGGGCAAACGTCTTTGCCGGTGGTGAGCATCGGGGCACAGCAGCTGAAGGGGTTTTCGGATGCCGAATGGTCGCAGTACCTCGACGCGGCCAACTATCCGAAAAGCTCGCAGTTGCCTGCCGGCTATCGGTCGGCCTCGGCTCGGCCGCTGGTGGCTCAATCACCGGCACCGGGTGCACCCGGCTCGGCAAATGTAGGCAGCGCACCAGCTGCCACGGCGCCACCGCCCATCCCGCAGTCGGTCAACAACGGACCGACTCCGAGCAATCCAGCCGGTATCAAGTTTTAGGGGCGCAGTTCAATCGAACTGCAAAACTTCAACACCGCTGGGCGTGCCGAGCAAACATACATCGGCCTTCTGATAGGCGAACACGCCGACTGTGACCACACCAGGCCACTGGCTCACTTCTACCTCGAAGGCACGCGGATCGATGATCTTCAGACCCGACACGTCGATGATGTGCTGGCCGTTGTCGGTCACCAGCGGCAACCCGTCTTTCTCACGCACTTGCGCCTCGCCGCCCAGCCGTGCGAATTGCCGGATTATCCGGCGCGCTGCCATCGGAATCACTTCGACGGGCAACGGAAAGTCGCCCAGCGTGGTGACCAGCTTCGACGCATCTGCGATGCAGACAAAGCGTCGCGACTGCGCTGCAACGATCTTCTCGCGCGTCAGCGCAGCACCGCCTCCTTTGATCATGTGGCCGCGGTGATCGATTTCGTCGGCACCGTCGATGTAGACCGACAGCTCTTCTACTTCGTTGCTGTCGAAAACCGGAATGCCTGCGGCGCGCAGCCGTTCCGAGGATGCCACCGAGCTCGACACCGCACCCTTGATCTCGTCCTTGATCGTGGCCAGCGCGTCGATGAACTTATTGACGGTCGAGCCGGTGCCGACACCGACAATTTCGCCTCGGCTCACATAGTCGAGCGCGGCGAAGCCAACTTGCGCTTTCATCTGGTCTTGCGTCAAGGGCGTAGCGGGTGAAGTCATCGCGGAGAATCCAGGGTCATTGAAATCCGGAATTATCCGGTGTTGCCGCTGCTGCCTATGTCACTCTTCCCACTCTCTTCGCTCTACGGGCTTGCCCGCCCCTTTCTCTTCGGCTTCGACCCCGAACATGCGCACGAGCTCACGCTCGCCACGCTTGCGCGTACACAAAACACACCGCTGGACTGCGCTTATGCGGCACCGCGTGTCGACGATCCGGTGACGTTGGCCGGCCTGACCTTTCCGAATCGCATCGGCCTTGCAGCCGGGCTCGACAAGAACGCACGCTGCATCGATGCCTTTGCCGCAATGGGCTTCGGCTTCGTCGAGGTCGGCACTGTCACGCCAAAGGCGCAACCGGGCAATGCCAAGCCACGCATGTTCCGCCTGCCGCAGCGAGAAGCGCTGATCAACCGGCTCGGCTTCAACAACGACGGGCTCGACGCCTTCGTCGCCAATGTTCAGCGCGCGCGTTTCCGAAAGCGCAACGCGGCGGCGCCGATGCTGCTGGGCCTGAACATCGGCAAGAACGCCGCGACGCCGATCGAGCGCGCGACCGATGACTACCTGCTGTGTCTCGACGGTGTGTATCCGCACGCCGACTACGTGGCGATCAACATTTCGAGCCCGAACACCGCCAACTTGCGCTCGCTGCAAAGCGACGCAGCGCTGGATGGGTTGCTGGGCGCCGTGGCATCCCGCGGCGGCGAGTTGGCGGCGCAGCATGGCAAGCGCGTGCCACTGTTCGTGAAGATCGCGCCGGACCTGGACGCTGCGCAAGTCGGCGTCATCGCCGCGGCATTGCAGCGTCACCAAATGGACGGCGTGATCGCAACCAACACCATGCTCGCGCGCGAGGCAGTCAAGGGTCTGCCGCACGCGGAAGAAGCAGGTGGACTTTCAGGAGCGCCAGTCCGCGAGGCGAGCAATCGCGTGATCGGTCAACTGCGCAAGCTGCTGGGCAAGGGCTTTCCGATCATCGGGGCCGGCGGCGTGCTGAGCGCGGCCGACGCGCGCGAAAAGATTGCAGCCGGTGCGGATGTCGTACAAATCTACACAGGCCTGATCTATCGCGGGCCCGGCTTGGTGCGGGAAGCTGCTCAGGCGCTGCGCAAGCTCGGCGACTGAGCGCCCACGACATCAAGCTCAGTTCAGCGGCGACCGAGCAACAGACCCACCAACACGCCGACCGCGAGCGCAGCGCCTGCGATTTGCCAAGGTTCGTCGTGCGCATAGATGTTGGCGCTGTCTGCAGCTTCGCGTGCCTTCTTGGCAGCGATGCGAGCTTTTTCTGCGGTCAGTTCTTTGGCAATGGCGATCTTGGCGTCGACGCGCTGGCGCAAGGCCTTGATGTGCGGCACCGAGTCGAGGTCCTTGCTGGCGAGAACGCCTCGCACGTCTTCAACGACCGCATCGGCGGCTGCTTCGAGATTGCTGGTAGCACTCATTGAAATGTTCCCTCCGTGGATTGACGCCGGCACTGTGCCGGCGACTTTGACACGCCAGCGAATGGCGTACCGCTCATGGTACAGCCGGCAAAGGGCCACCGAGCAGTCCGGCGACATGTGCACCAATCGCCAGGCTGCTCGTGAGGCCTGGCGACTCGATGCCGAACAGGTTGACCAGCCCCGGGACACCGTGATCGGCCGGACCGGAAATAACGAAGTCCTTCGCCGGCTCCCCTGGGCCGGACAGCTTGGGGCGCATGCCGGCATAACCCGGCAGCAAGGCGCCGTCGCGCAACGCGGGCCAATAGCGTCGGACTTCGGCGTAAAAGGCGTCACCCCGTGCCGGATCGACCACCAGATCGTCGGGCGACGACACCCATTGAACATCGGGGCCGAACTTGGCCTGACCGCCGAGGTCGATCGTGAGGTGCACGCCGAGACCGCCGACTTCAGGGACTGGATAGATCAAACGGCTGAATGGCGCGCGGCCCGCGAGGGTGAAATAGTTGCCCTTCGCGAAATGCTCAGTCGGTATTGAGTCTGCAGGCAATCCGGCAAAGCGTCTGGCAAGCTTTGGGGCGGCCAGTCCTGCAGCATTGACGACGCTGTTGCATCGCACCCAGGTGCCGTCTTCCAGCTGTAGTTCGATCGCGTTGTAGGCGCAATTTGCGGCCCATACCGGTGACTTGACCGCGAGCACACCTCCCGCGTTTTCCAGGTCGCCCTGATAGCTCAGCATCAGCGCGTGACTGTCGATGATGCCGGTGCTGGGCGAGTGCAGCGCTGCGAGGCAGTCGAGCTCCGGCTCCATGGCGCGCGCTTCGTCGCCGGTCAGCAGCACCATGTCGAGCACGCCGTTACTCAGCGCCTTGACTCGAATGGCATCGAGTTCTTCAATCTGCGCCGGGGTCGTTGCCACGATCAACTTCCCGCAGCGCCGATGCGGCACGCCGCGCTCTCCCGCATAGGCGTACAACGCCGCGTTGCCAGCGACACACAGCGTCGCTTTCAACGAGTCTCGCAGGTAGTAAATACCGGCATGGATGACTTCGCTGTTGCGGGAGCTGGTGCCGGTGCCGATGGCGCTCTCCGCCTCCAGCACTACGACCTCGTGCCCTCGCAATGCGAGTGCGCGCGCAATTGCCATGCCAACAACGCCGGCGCCGATGACGGCGCAATCGATGGTCTCCATGGCACGAGCTTAGCGGTTATACGCGGACTGCTCGAAATGCACCCGGTCGGTACGGTCGGACTGGCACAAACGAGCGAAAGCTTGGCGCAAGCAGCCAAGAAACGACCCGATTTCGACGTGCGGCCGTGCCGACGCGAGAAGGCATCTAGCTGGTACGACTGAAGGAATTGGCGGTCCAGGTTCCAACAAAGACGCTGATCCCCCTGTTAACGCTAGCGACGCCTCTTTTTATTTAGCATTTGTACCCCCGTTTGTACCCCCGCGTTGGGTCAGATACCCCCGAGGATTCGGCGTGCCGCCCATCTTGGCAAACCTACACAGCCAGGCGGCAGCGAAATTTTTTTGGGTCGACCTGTGCGGTGAATGGAAACGCCCAAGGAGTAGCCACGATCGGCTGAGAAGCCCAGTGAGCTCCGCGCGCGCCACATTGTGGGTTAGCGATATTTTGCGGCTCGCAAGTCGGTTTTCGCGCCCTCCGCGCCAGAGATCGAACACCCCCCTCCCGCGCTTGTCTGCTGCATGAAGGCACGGGCTGCGGAGTTCTATCCGCCCGAAGGTCGGCCTACAACTTCTGGGCGGTCGGACGCAGTGCTTCTAAGCAAGAGAGTGTCGCGGCAGACTGATGGTGAAGATACAGCCGGTTCCCGGCACGTCACGCACGCTTAGGGTTCCAAGATCCGCTTCAACGCTTTGCCGGGCTATGGACAGACCCAACCCCAAACCAGCATTTGCGTTACCGCTGTGCTTGAAGGGAACGAACATATCCTGAACTCCATGTGCAGGCAGCCCGCCACAATGGTCTTCGATATCGATGAGAACAAACTCCCCGAAGGCATGCGCGTTCAAAGTCACGGCTGAATTTGCATGGGTGAACTTGAAAGCGTTCTGCAGCAAGTTTGCCAACGCAGCGTGCAAAAGCTCGCGATTCGCGTTGATCGCCAGCAGTGGGTCCACGTCGCACACTTCAAAAAGCCGACCTAGCGAATCGGCACTGAATCGGCCCGCGATCGCAGCCTCTGTAATAAACGAAGCCACCGAAAACGTTTCACGTTCATGCGGCAGTTCGCCACGCACTTCGACGAGGGCGCCACCGATCAGGAGGCTCAACGCCTCAAGGCTGCGAGACAGGACCGCACCCGTGGCGCCCCTGACTGTCATGTTGCCTAGATCGAGCGCGCGGAACGCAAGGGTGGCCGTTCCTAATGAATTTCGGAGCTCGTGAACCAGGAAGCCCAGCCTCTGTTTTTCGCCGGCAATTTGATGCACGGAAATTTGTAAGTCACGCTGAAAGCTGAATTCCGCAACTGCATCGGCGATGGCGTTGTCGAGGCATCGATTCAGGGTGCGGAACTGATCAACGGTGAATGGCGCGTCGCGCTCGAAAGCCAGATCAGTGATTGCCTGACACACGTCGCCATAGTCGTGAACCACCTGGTCTACGGTGTAGCCAAGGTCCAAAAGCGCCTTGCCGTGTGCTGTGGCGCTTACGCCAATTTCCGACAAGGCCAAAGAATCCCCGCCCGAAGACCCTGAGATTTTGGCGCTCGCATCGCGGTCGCTATCTGTCTCGGCGACAAGCGTTCGGACCAGTTGATCCAAGAACATCGACACGCCTTGCACCAAATGCTCTTCGGACGCCGCGCGGTAAGGCCGCTGTGCAACTTTGAATTTGCACCGGGCAATTAACTCATCACGGTTGTTGACGAGAAAACGATGCGTAAGAAACTTTCTTGCCTAACGGCAGATTAATTAACGCGCTTTCGTTGCTCCTGCTTAAGAGTTTGCAGCGCTCACACTGAGTCGAAATCTTGTCCCATCGGCAAAGCTCGCACTGGTGTATATTGAATAATTTGGTGTCTACGTAGGACGACATCTTGCAGACCTGTCATCCCGCTGCAATGAGGATATTGCGGTGCGGCTCAGTAAAAGGACGCAGTCTGTAGAGCGCTTAAATTTACTTTCAGTTCAAACGCCATCGCCTACCTGAGCCGACTTTCGCATCAAAACCACATTTGCTTCGCGAACGCGCAAACCTAGGCTGGATGCGCCTTTGCGCCCGATCGGGTCGTACCGCAAATGGCCAAATGACACATTTACTGCGCAAAAGTGACAGATTTGCGTAGGGCGACGGCATCAGATTTCTTTTGCGTGCTTAATCGAGGTTAGCCTCGAGGTCTGATCAGAAGCGGCAAAAGTGCGAGCTACCGCCTCCCAATGACGGTCAGTTCACTCCCGTCTCAGTCCGCACCCCCTGGTCCGAATCGCCGTGTTTATTAATTGACGCGGCATGAGTAAAAACGTTTACGCTAAAGGCACTGAGTGATCAAAAATAAATTGTTGCCTTTCGCACTCTTGGCTTTGAGTCAGAGCGTGCTTGCCCAGCAACTTCCCAGTGCCGGGGGCCAGATTCAGCAAATTCCTCCTGCGCCAATTCCGCAAAAGGGGGCGCCGACCATCCGCATCGAGCCCAGTGTAGCGCCGGCAACCCAGGCCTCAGACGCGGTAAAGATCGTCGTCAACACCTTGCAAATTACGGGCGCGCACGTCTATTCCGAAGCGGAGCTGGTGGCGCTGACCAATTTCAAGCCCGGCAGCGAATTGTCGCTTGGCGACTTGCGCGGCATGGCCCTGAAAATTACCGAGCGTTATCGCAGCGAAGGCTACTTTGTGGCGCAGGCTTATTTGCCCGCCCAGGACATCAAGGACGGCGCGGTCACGATTGCCGTCACCGAGGGCCAATACGGCAAGGTTGTCGTGCGCAACCAGAGCCATCTGTCCGATGCGCTTGTCCAAAGCCGGCTCAAAGGCATCAACGGCGGCGACACCGTCGCCATTGCGCCGCTTGAGAGGCGGCTGCTGCTGCTGTCCGACATCCCTGGCGTGAACGTCACGTCGATCCTGGCGCCCGGTGCTTCCGCCGGCGAGTCCGATCTGGTGGTCGATGTCACGCCCGGACAGCGTGTCACGGGCAGCATCGATGCCGACAACGCCGGCAACCGCTACACCGGCGAGTACCGCGTCGGCGCCACGGTGAACCTGAACAACCCGGCGGGCTTGGGCGATGTGGCCGCCTTGCGCGTGTTGACCTCAGGCGCGGGCTTGAACTATGCCCGGGCGTCTTACCAGATGCCGTTCGGGCAGGCGACGGCCGGCGTGGCTTACAGCTGGCTCGCGTACAGGCTGGGTCGGGAATTCGCGTCCACCGGGGCCACCGGCACGGCCAACATCGCCAGTATCTTCGGCAGCTATCCCGTCATCCGCTCGCGCAACACCAATCTGTACGCCGGTCTTGCCTTTGACGCCAAGACGTTTCAGGACAAAAACCCGACCGACCTGACCCTGCCGATTGCCCACAAGACGGCGCAAGTGTTTACCCCCAGCCTGCGCGGCGACCACCGGGACAGTCTGGGTGGCGGCGGTTTGAGTACCTATGCGCTCGCATGGTCAACCGGGAACATCAACCTTCAAACGCCTGAACTACAGGCGCGCTTCGCGCCGGTGCAAAGCGCCGGCCACTTCAACAAGCTGGCATTCAGCGCCACGCGGCTGCAGAGCGTGACCGATAACGTTTCGATCTACGCCGGCATCAACGGGCAGGCAGCCTCGAAAAACCTGGATGTCTCGGAAAAGATGGAACTCGGCGGCATGTATGGCGTGCGGGCCTATCCAGAAGGCGAAGCCTATGCGGACCAGGGATATGTGATGACGCTGGAAGCCCGATTGCAGCTGCCGAAGTTTTCCGAACGACAGCTGGGTCAGGTCCAGTTGATCGGCTTTGTCGACACCGGCCGAGCGACCCTCAACAAGAGCCCATGGACGCCCGGTGTCAACCGCAGGACCCTGAGCGGTGCCGGCGTCGGACTCAACTGGTCGGACATTAACAACTTCATGGTGAGAGCGTTCTATGCCCGCAAGCTGGGCAATGAAGCGGCAATTTCGGCCCCTGACAGATCGGGCCGGTTCTGGATACAGGCCGTCAAATATTTTTGAGTTCGTCTTGAGCAGCTCGCCTGCCATGACGTCGCACTGACCGAGTCCGCATTTTTGAAGAGCACGCGAAAGACCCCATGAACCTAATTCACCGATCCATCTGGAATGACCAGACCGGCACCTTTGTTGCCGTAGCCGAAAGCACCCGAAGCGCCGGCAAGAAGACGTCGTCCTGCAGGACGGCCGCCGGCGGTCGCGCCAGTTTTCGGCTGAAGACGCTGGCCGTCTTCCTGATGATGGCTTGTGGAGCGAACGTTCACGCCCAGCCCAACGGCGCTGTGGTGTCTGCAGGTGGCGCCAGCATTGGCGGCACGCCGGGCAACATGCTGATTACCCAGACCACGCAGAACGTGGCGATCAACTGGCAAAGCTTTGGCATAAAGGCCGGTGAGTCTGTGCGGTTCGTGCAGCCCACTAGCAGCTCGGTGGCGCTGAACCGGGTCGTTGGCGCTGATCCTTCAAACATTCTGGGCAGCCTGTCCTCCAACGGCAAGGTGTTTCTTGTCAACCCCAACGGGATCCTGTTCGGCAAGAGTGCGTCGGTAAATGTGGGCGGCCTGGTGGCCTCTACCCTGGCCCTCACCGATGCCGATTTCATGGCAAACAACTACAAGTTTTCCGGTGCGGGAGCGGGCACGGTCGTGAACCAGGGGACGATCAGCGCCGCCGACGGCGGCTATGTGGCCCTGTTGGGTGCGAGCGTCAGCAACCAAGGCGTCATTGCGGCCAACCTGGGCAAGGTGGCCCTGGCCGCAGGCAACGCCATCACGCTGGACGTGGCTGGCGACAAGCTGTTGAACGTCACCGTCGACCAAGCTGCGGTCAACGCGCTGGTTGAAAACGGCGGAATGATCCGAGCCGACGGCGGGCAAGTGCTGCTGACCACGCAGGCGGCGGGCAGCCTGCTTTCCAATGCCGTCAACAACACCGGGGTGATTCAGGCGCAGACGCTTGAGAACGTCAAGGGCTCGATCAAGCTTCTAGGCGGCATGGGAGTCGGAACCGTGAACGTGGGCGGCACGCTGGACGCGAGTGCGCCCAATGGCGGCAACGGCGGGTTCATCGAGACGTCGGCTGCAAACGTGAAAATCGCAAGCGACGCCAAGACGACCACCTCCGCCCCCAGGGGACTGACCGGCAATTGGTTGATCGACCCGCAGGACTTCACCATCGGTGGTAACGCCACGGACAACATCTCTGGCGCAACCCTTTCTGCGCTGCTGGTCACGAACAGCGTCACCATCAGCACCGACACCGGGGCCAATGCGACGGTAGCCGGCGCTCCGGCAGTGACAAGTCTGCATACCGCAGCGCCCGGCAACGGCGATATCAATGTCAATCAGGCCGTCAGTTGGACGGCAAGCTCAAACCCGACGACCCTGACATTGAACGCCTCGCGGGACGTGAACGTGAATGCGGCAATTACCGCGACCAACGGAAACTTTGCGACGTGCTGCGGGCGGGATGTTAATGTGAGAGCGCCCATCACAACGGTCAACGGAAGCGTTCTGCTGAGCGCTGGACACAATGTCAACATGGCTGCCGCCCTGACGACGACGGATGGCAATATCGCCATGTGTGCGGCGAACGATATCAATATCAGCGCGAAAATCACTTTGACCAGGGGCACGAGTATTCCCGAGCAAAGCCTTGGTCTGCCTCTCGGCTTGTTTCTCAACGCCGGCTACGGCGGCACCGGACCGGGCATTGCCGGCGGGACCGTGTTTTTTGCTCCTCTCACTCCCCCTGTGACCGTCACGGGGCCGAATGCGCCCGTCACCGTCAACTACAACCCGGTTTCGTACACCACGCCGACAGACTATTCGGGCAACTTCATCCTGACCGGAGGGTCCGCACTGACTCAACACATGCTCGTATTCGCGGCAGGGGGCGACAAGACCTACGATGGCGCAACCGCGACAGCCCTTTCATCATTGAAGGGAAACCCTGCCGGCGTCACACTGATTGCCAGCTCAGGCAGCGCGGCCAATTTCGATACCCCGGATCCAGGAACGGGAAAGAGCGTTACCTTCGTAGGCTATAGCCTTGGCGGTGTCGACGCCGGAAGATATGCGCTGGCTGTTCCCTGCTGCGGGCCCGTGGGGGCGAAAACAACCGCAAGCATCACGCAACCGGCGGCTGTAGTTCCTACGCCAGCCGGGGCGCAGCAGCCACAGGTCGCAGTTCCGCCGGTCACAACCCGGGTGTTCCCGCAACTTCTCTTGGCCGCCCTCCCAACGCCCCCCATGCGGGGCAACGCGCCGCCGGCCTTGTCCTTGGTCGTGATGGCTCCAGCCGACCTGGCGCCCAATGTCTTGCAAGTGGTCGCGCCGCCAGAGCAGAATGTCGGCGTTCCTGCTGTCGATACCGTCGAGACGCCGCGAGCGCGCTACGTTGCGCCCCGCCATCCGCGCAAACAGGATCGCCACTGAGAATCGCCAACGGGTTTTGCCGTATATCAAATGCGCTGTTCCGACTGACCATATGACATCGTACAAAGACCGGACCGGGCCGCGTTTCTTGCCGGGACGCCCGCCTGCACGACGCGTGGTCAGCGTGCGCTCAATCATCGCGATGGTGATGAAGGGAGTGCTTTCCATTGCCTTGCTGGCTGCCGCCGGCCTTGTTACTCAACCGGTGCTTGCGGCGGACGGGGCGGCGCAATCGTCCGGCTCGAGCCGCCGATCCATTGTGCAAGAGCCTATCTCCGTGCCCTCCGCAATCGAGACGCAGCCGATGGAGCGCGCGTATCCGTCGAAGCGGGCGAACTTTGGACAGGCGCGCTCTTCCCAGATGGCGCGACAGGTAGCGGATTGGGTCGTTGATTCGGGTGACAACCGCAGCATGCCGTTCGTGATTGTCGACAAGTCGGACGCCAAAGTCTTTGTATTCGATGTGGCTGGCCAACTGCTCGGTGCCGCGCCCGCGCTGCTCGGACTGGCGCAGGGCGATGACTCGGTTCCCGGCATCGGCAAGCGCAAGTTGTCGACCATACGCCCCGAGGAGCGCACCACGCCGGCAGGCCGTTTTGTGGCTTCGCTCGATCGCAATCTCCACGGAGAGGAAATTCTCTGGGTCGACTATGACGCAGCCATCTCACTGCATCGGGTCATTACAAGCAATGCCAAAGAGCGGCGTGCGCAACGGCTGGACAGTCCGTCGCCGATGGATCACCGCATTTCCTATGGGTGTATCAACGTCCCGGCCAAGTTCTACGACGAGGTGGTAAGTCCGGCGTTTACCGGCACGAACGGGATCGTCTACGTCCTACCGGAAACTCGGTCTGCCCGCGAAGTCTTCGCGTCGTACGACGTGGAGCAATACTTTCGTCCGCCGGCCGCAAACCAGGCCGAGCCGGTGAGGCTCGACCCACCGGCTTCCCCGTTCCTAGAACTTCCCGAGAAACGCCATCGAGCACTTGGCTTGCCGTTGTCCAACTAGCCCATATTCACACCAACGGCACGGGGAATCTGGTTCAGTGCATCGCCTTGCTTTCGGATAGCCTGATTCAACGCCCTGATCGTCTCCCTAAACTTCGCCATTTCGCCGCCTGAGTAGGCGTTGCGCGATACTGTCGCCCTACCTTCTCGGCTCTTCGGTCCGGTGGACTTCGACCACGGCTTCCATCGCTGGATTGCCTCCCGCTGCCGTTGCCGCCGGTCCTCTGTCCACCCAGCCGCAGGGTTGCCCATGGTCTGCCTCCAATAGTTTGTTTTGCACGGAATTGTTTTCTTTCCCGTGCGCGTGCGCGCCCTCGCGCGTGCTGTTTGGCAAACTGCCGTTGTTCACCTGCTGATTGCCGGCAGCAATGTTGGCCTGCTTTACGAACGTGGCCGGCTGCCTCGGGAATTTCAGATCCACCAGCGCCGTGATGGTGGCCCGGCTTTGCGCCTGCGCCTTCAACGCCAGCCCCAGAAACGCCTCCAGGTTGCGCTGCGATTGCTGCACCTGCGCCCGCCTCGCCAGACTGACGAAGATCGTTTGCAATGCCGTCGCCTGTCCAACCAGCATCGCCTCCACGGTAGACAGGTCACCGCCCTTGGTGCGGTCCATTGAATCACGCAAGGCCTCGATCAGCCCTTCCAGGCTCGTGTCCTTGCCCAACAGATTGCCGTCGAACGCTTCGATCACCATCGCCGCGTTGATAGACGGGCGCACCATCGCGCGAGCCTTCGCGCGTGCGTCCGATTCGCCAGGAAAAGTCTCCAGCGGAAGCGGGTTGTTTAGAGCCGGGGCCAATGCGGGTTTGCGCTTTGCACTGCTCATGGTGTTGTCTTCTTGAATTGGTTGCAGCGTTGCAGGATGGGCAGCGCATCGATCAGGCGACCACCGGAAACATCGGCGACGGTGCGCACCCCACACCGTTCTCCCGGTCGCAGGTGATCGCACTCCAGGCACAGCCGTCGATCGTCGCCGTCACGATCCCGAAGGACCAGCTTGTCGGCCAGCGCCGTCGCTTCGATCAAGTCCACGCCCCGCGCCACGAACCGTTCGACACGCGACACCATGCGGTCAATCTCCGCGCCGGTCATCGCAGCGGAATGCGGCCAGCACCAGCGGTCGGGATCAGGTGCAGGGTCTAGGGCGCAATCGTTCGCGGCTTTGCTGTTCGGAGACTTTGCGACTGCGACAGTTGCGACTTCTGCGACAGTTGCCGCGTACCCCGCGTCATATGTCGCAGAAGTCGCAGGTGTCGCAGTCGCAAATGCCGTAGTGGCAAACGCCCGCAGGCTGCCTTTGCGCATCAGGTCTGCAAGGCTCATGACGACACCCCCACCAGCGACACCAGCAACGCCGGGTTGATTTGCACCATTTTCTTGCGACCGTCCTGCACCATGCGCGCCCGGCCCAGTTCATCCAGTTCTTTCACGGCGGCAGTGAATGCGGCTTTGTCGCGCAGCCCACCGGGTCCACAACGTTGCACTTCCCGCGTCGGCACTTTGTCCGTGCGCTCACGTCGGCAGTAGTCCAGCATCCACGATTCCAGTCGCAGCGGATGGGCCAGTTCGGCCGGCATGGCCAGCTCGCCGAGAAACCGCCGTGCCTCGTTCAAATGCCACGCTGCGATGCAGGCGCCCGACTCCATGGCGTCGATACCAATCGGACCCACGCTGCCCTCGAACACATGGAACAGCGCCGCCAGTCGTGCCGCGTTGTCGGCGATCTTGCTGGCCACGTCGCGCACGTCGAACAGTTCGCCGCCGGTGGACAGCATCGCTTCGATCTGGTCATGAAACACCACCCATGCCGCCTTGGCTTGGGGCGAGAGTTTCAGCATGGCCGGCGTAAGCGCGCCCTCATCATCGATGGGCACCGGCCGGTTCAGGATCGCGGTCAGCCGATCATTGAAGGTCGCCAGCGCCGGCCAGTTCGCTGGCGCTTCTGTGAACGGTCGCATGCCCTGCGTCGAAGCCGGCCACGCCACCAGGAAGCGGGCCAGAAACCCGGTGCCGCGTGCCAGCCCCTTGGTGCTGTCGAAGAAGGCCCGCAAGGTGGTTTCCTGCACCTGCAACGCCATCGTGAGCCGGGCGCCGCGCACGGTGAAGCTTTCCGAACTGCGCCGCTCCACTGGCAGGGCTGCACCGTCCCACAGCTGGTTCAACGCGGCCAGGTTGCGCATGACCGAATCCTTGCCCATGCCGTGACTGCCGAACACGCTGCCCGCCTCGCTGCTGACCACGCCACCGGACGGCCATTGTTTGGCCAGTGCATAGGTCAACGCCTCGGGCGTGGCATCGCCGTAGATCAGACGCGGGATGCGAGGGGGCTTGGGCTGCGCCTTGTCGAGGTCGCGCAGTTCGCGTTCCTCCATGCTGCTGCCCTTGCCGCTCTTAGCCTGCGCCTTGATCTTTTCTTTGACACCGGCGCGCTGCGATTCCCAGATCTCGTGGTCCGACTTATAGGCTGTCAGGACGGGCTTGGCAGCCTCTTGCTGGGCCGCCTCATAGTCGCGGATGCTCCGGGTAAAAAAGCCGTCACAGGTCGATTTGCGCTCACCAGAATCGGCGATGGCCAACAGGAACAGGGAACAAGGCCCGGTCAGCTTTTCGGCGCGCTCTGCGTCGTGGTGGGCTTGGATCGCCAGTGACAATGCAGCTAACGCCGCCACCGCGATCATGGGCACCGGCGCTTTGACGAAGCCGGCAACTTCATGCACCGCCAGCCGGACTGCCACCGGTAGCGCATCGATGGGGTATTGCTCCGCGTCGATCTGCGCAACCAGAGGTTGAAGCTCGGACCAGTCAAGTGCTGTCTCCTCTACGACTTCTGCGGCCTCGATGCCGGCGCGTACTGCAGCAAGTCCGGCGCTCATGCATCACCACCGATCTGCACCGCACCGGCGAGTCGCTGCAGGTCGTTGTAGTCGGTGTCTTTGTCGGCGCGCTGCAGGCCGGTGAAGTCAGGAACGGCCACTTTGCCGCCTACCGCCTGCGCCGCCTGACGGGCTGCCGTCAGCCCCGGATTGCCGGGCGTTTTCCAATCGTCATCGGCCGCGATGATGATAGTTAGGCACGGGTATTTGCCGCGCAGTGCGACCGCCACAGCCTGCAGGTTGCCCGCATTGAATGCGATGGCCACCGCGTCCCCGGTTGCTTGGTGCAAGGTGGCCCCGGTGGCGTAGCCCTCGCACACGATCAGCCGGCCACTCGGTTTGCCGATGGCGTGATAGCAGGCTTTCACGCGTCCGCCGGGCATGAAGCGCTTGGTGCCGTCCGGCGCGATGGTTTGCAGGCTGTGCAGCTTGCCGCCGGCGTCGCGCATCGGCACGAACAGTTGGTGGCCGTCGGTGCGGATGCCATAGGGCTTCACGCCTTTGGCAGTGAGGTATGCATGCGCTACCGCCGTGGCTGCGGGTTCCCACAAGACCAGGGCGGTCGATGCCGTCTCGCCATGCCGGCAGGCTGTCTCAACGTCGCGCAGGCGCTGGGCAACCTTAACGCGCTCGCGCAGGGCCTGCCGTTCGGCATCGCTCAGATCGCGGTCAGACTTCGCGCACCAGTTCTGCGATTCACCAGAACGCCAATCGCCGAAGGAGCCTGCGGGCACACCGTCCAGATGCAAGACGTACCAACCGGCATCGTCGCCGCGCTTGCCGGTCGGGCTGAAGCAGTGCAGCTTGCCGTCATTGTGGACCGCGGCAGGCGGTGCCATGCCCGCCGACGCGATGGCGGTGATGAATTGATCGACGGCGTTCATCTCACACCGCCGATCTGCATCAGGAATACATGCGCCGCGTCGAGTGTCGGCAATACCTTGAGGTAACCCCAGCGCATCGCGTAGTAGGCAACTGCGCCTTCGGCAGAGTTGCGACCAATCAGGCTGTAACCGGCGAGTGCAAATTGAGCAGCCAGCGTTGCGAAACGTCGTTGCTGCACACGGTCAGCAGTGGGACAATTAAGGTCGTTGCCGGGGTTGGTGAAGCCCTCGGTGTCGCAAGCGCCGGGGGCTTTTGTTTTGGAGGTCATTGCTTGACCGCTCATGCCGCCGCCGCCAGCCCAGCGCGCTTAGCGTGCAGTCGAGCTACAAGCGTCCGCAACTCCGCATCGGACCGTCCGGCAATGCGTGCCGCATTGATAGCCTGCACTTCATCCGATGGCCAACCCACTGCGCGCTCGCCGATCTGCACCGGCTTCGTGAATAGCCCGACCTTGATGGCGTTGTAGATGCTGGCGTGACTGCGGTGCCCGGTTTCAGCCTTGACGGCTGGCATTCTGAGAATCGACATTGCTGCCCCTTCGTGTACGGCTTTGGTTGCCGTTGTTGCGATGGGTAATGCTGATTTCTCGGAAACCAAACGCTATGGATGATTCCTCGTCATTGATAACTGGAATCTTCCAGGCGATTGCCTTCCAACGCCTTCCGAACATCGTCGGCCGAACAGTCAGTGTTGGCCAGCAACCCTACAATCTCTGCCATCAAAGGCCGGTCAATTCCACATTCGGCAGGCGTGGCCACCGCAGCGCGTTCAATCGCATGGTGGACCGCTCCGATAAAGAAAGTGCGCTGTGCAGTCTTGGCCCTTAATTTCGTAGGCAAGGTATTTGCGGAGCGTGGCTTTGTCAATGCCATCCGTTTGATGTTCGCGACCGCCCATAGCGGCACGACACCGCAGGCTCTCAAGTTTTGACTCGCTCTCCAAACCACGCCAAAAAACGGGTCGGCTTCGGCTTCGGCCCCTGCGGTTTCAGCGCCGAAGACACGGAAAGCTTCGCGCGCTTGATCAACATCAGTGAATCGAAATCTCTCGTATTGATCGTCATATTTATGACTGGGAGCGACCTGCGCCAACAGTGTCTCAAGGACTTCGCAGGCGACCGCGATTTTCGTCGAAAGCCGCTTGCGTTCGCCAGCCGTCAGTTTTGGTGCGAGCTGCCAATGCTGAATTGCTTCAAGCAACGCCCATGGCACGGCCCGCCGTCCGGAACTGTATGACGGCATCGTTGAAAACCCCTTCTTGTCGTGCTCCCGAAGAAGTTGCCACAGCTTCTTAAAGGCTGCCTCATGAACAAAATAATCCATCGCTCGATGGGTCTGCTTGCGCATCTCAAGCCAAGCTGCAGCAGTTCGATAGCCATCGCTTTCTGCCATATCTTGAATATCGTCGCGAGTGAAGTTTTCGCCTTCAAACCAGCGCTGCGACGCCATAGCTTTCTGCAACCACTCCTTAAGAAACTAATCTCGGCGAACGTCGCGTTGAAGCGCTCGGTAATCCCACAAGCGCCTCGCCCTTTCACTTCGATCCTCCGGACTGTTTGACCAGCCTGACATTAAAAAGCTGTCCGCCGAAATCAGCGAAACATCGCCGTCAATGGCTGGAGATTTATGGTCACTCACACTCACGCCCCTTGCGCCCTGAAAGGTGGCAGTCCAGCCCGTCAGGGAAACGGGTTTTTGGGGGTTAGCCTAGGGCTGGCGAAAAGTCTTTAAGCTGCCGCGCGCAGGTTCAACACGTCGGCACCAGCGGCCAGCTTGTCGAGGTAGTCCGCCCACTTCTGCATCATGTCGGCGCGGTGCTTCAAGTATTGCGTTCGGTTGTAGGCTCGGCCGTTGACGTCCTTAACCGCGTGCGCGAGTTGAGCATCGATGACGTTTGGGTCGAGATCCAGTTGCTCCGACGCCATCGTGAGCGCTGTCGCACGAAAGCCGTGAATGGTTTGAACATCCGAACCGATACCCATCGTTTGCAGCGCTGCCCGCAGGGCGTTGTCAGAGATAGGTCGCTCGTGGCTGCGCTCACCGGGAAATACCATCGAACCATGCCCGGTAAGGATTTGCAAACTGCGCAAAATCTCGACGGCCTGCCGGGGCAGCGGAACAAGATGGGGCTGGCCGTTCAACTTGTCGGAAACGCTGCGCTTCATCCGCGCGGATGGGATGGTCCAGAGCGCCCGATCAAAGTCAATTTCTGCCCACGTCATGCCACGCAATTCGTTAGGCCGCTGAAAAAGGATCGGCGTTAACTGCAGCGCCGCACGCACGATGGGCCCACCTTGATAGCCACGAATCACGCGCAGCAGAGCACCCAACTCGACAGGGTCGGTAATTGCAGCAAAGTGCGTCTTGGTATGGGGCTTGAGTGCGCCCTTCAGGTCGGGGGTGATATCACGCGGTGCACGCGCGGTGCCGACGGCAAAGCGCCAAATTCCATGCGCCGTAATTAGCACTCGGCTCGGGATCGAGGATGCACCACGCTCTTCCACTTTGCGTAGTGCCGCCAGCAACTCGATGGGCTCAATCTCAGCGATGCGCCGCGCACCGAAATACGGGATCAGGTCTTTGTCGATATTTCGCTTTTCACGAATGGCGTGGCCTGCGCTCCAATTTGCCAAGTGGTTCCCGTACCAATCGCGTGCCACCTCGGCGAATCTGTTAGCTCCCATCGCCGCTGCCTTGAGTTTGGCCACTTTGCGTGCCTGCACCGGATCATGTCCCTCGGATTTTTGCAACTTGGCGCCATCGCGGGCTTCGCGGGCGGCTCTTAAGGTCACGTCGGGGTAGCTGCCGAGTGCCAACTGCTTTTCAACGCCTGCCATCCGATATTTCCAAAACCACCGCCGCGATCCTTTGGGGCTGACCTGCAAATAGAGGCCTTTGGCGTCGCTGAGGCGCGCTTGTTTTCGGTCTGGTGGGCAAGTGGCATTCCTGCATTCGGCATCAGTCAGCATGGGGGTACAGCTCCAGCGATGGTGGGGGTGCAACACAAGGCGCAATCACTGGAGATTGGGGTACAGGCCCTCGAAAACCGCTAAATCACGGCCCTGCACCTCCGTTTGTACCCCCACCCTGCGCTGGCAGTCAATGGCGCTTCTTGTACACCACTGATCCTTAACCCATTAATTTACCAATGAAAAAAGCCGCCAGGTGTATGTCCCTAGCGCTCTTTGTATTGTGTTTTGGTGGGCGGTCCAGGTTTCGAACCTGGGACCCCAGCAGTGTGAATGCTGTGCTCTACCCCTGAGCTAACCGCCCGAGCGTTGCTGCTGCAACACGTTGGATGTTCGCGCTGCTACGCGAAGCCTCAAATTATGCCATAGCGTTTCAGCTGAGCTGGCGAAAGAGGGTGCGTCCGTTGCTGGCCTTGTCGAGCTGTTGCAGCGCCGCCTCGTGGGCCGCCAGTTCGCTATCCGCCGCATAAATCACCGGCAAATCGAAGCTGCGCAAATCGATGGCGACGGATGTGCCGAGCGCCGGCTCGTTCGATGCCACGTCGATCAGCAGCGCGTCTTGTCCGCGTGTCAGGTTGATGTAGACATCGGCCAGCAGCTGGGCGTCGAGCTTGGCGCCGTGAAAGGTGCGGTTCGATCGATCGACGCCGAAGCGGTCGCACAGCGCATCGAGCGAGTTGCGCTTGCCGGGGTACACCTGCTTTGCCATGGCCAACGTGTCGGTCACCTGGCCTACAAAGGTCTTCATCGGCGGCAAACCGACACGCTCGAATTCCTTGTTCAGAAAGCCAACGTCGAAAGCCGCGTTGTGAATGATCACTTCGGCGTCGCGCAAGTACTCGATGACGTCGCTTGCAAGCGTAGCGAACTTGGGTTTGTCGCGAAGGAAATCCGTCGTCAGGCCGTGGACCTTTAGTGCGTCTTCATGGCTCTCGCGCTCAGGATTGAAATAGAAGTGCAGGTCGTTGCCAGTCAGCTTGCGATTGAATAGCTCGACGCATCCGAGTTCGATCACACGATCGCCGTTTTCGGCAGACAGGCCGGTGGTTTCGGTGTCGAGAACGACGAGACGCGACATCAGTGATTTTCCTTGGCGTGGTTGATCGAGTATTTTGGGATCTCGATGGTCACATTCTGCTGTGCCAGGATCGCTTGGCAACTCAGGCGCGATTGCGGCTCCAGCCCCCAAGCGCGGTCGAGCAAATCTTCTTCGCCCTCTTCCGCTTCATTGAGCGAATCGAACCCCTGGCGGACCAGCACGTGGCAGGTCGTGCAGGCGCAGCTCATCTCGCACGCGTGCTCGATATTGATGTGATGTTCGAGCAGCGCCTCGCAGATCGACGTGCCGGCGGGCGCGGTGATCTCGGCGCCTTGCGGACAGTATTCGGGGTGGGGCAGGATCTTGATGACTGGCATTTTTTGTTCTATAGGGATTCGACTTTGCGACCCGAGAGTGCGCGGGCGATGCCGGCGTTCATGCGCTCTGCGGCGAAGGCTTCAGTGGCATGGGCGAGCGCCTTGGTGGCGGCTTCTACTACAGCCGCATCGTTGCTTTGGTGGGCTTCGCGTAGCGCTGCCATCGACTGGTCGATCAGCGTGCGGTCTTCGGGATTCAAGAGATCGCCGTCGGCATCGAGCGCGCTTTGCGTGGCGAGCAACATGCGATCGGCATCGACACGTGCTTCGACCAGCGCTCGCGTCTGCATGTCTTGCTGCGCGGTCGCAAAGCTATCCTGCAGCATCGTCGCGATCTGGTCGTCCGACAGGCCATACGAAGGCTTGACGGTGACGCTGGCTTCGACGCCGCTGCCCTGCTCTTTGGCGCTGACGCTGAGCAACCCATCGGCATCAACGATAAAAGTAACGCGTATGCGCGCGGCGCCGGCCGACATCGGCGGAATGCCGCGCAAGGTGAAGCGCGCGAGGCTGCGGCAGTCGACAACGAGATCGCGCTCACCCTGCACCACGTGCAGTGCCAGCGCGGTTTGCCCATCCTGGTAGGTGGTGAAGTCTTGCGCCATCGCGGTCGGGATGGTCTGGTTGCGCGGAACGATGCGTTCCACGAGGCCGCCCATCGTCTCGATGCCGAGCGACAGCGGAATCACGTCGAGCAGCAACAAATCGTCAGCGCCGCCGTTGCCGGCCAGCTGGTTCGCCTGGATTGCTGCGCCGAGTGCGACGACTTCGTCCGGGTTCAGGTTGGTCAGCGGGGCGCGGCCGAAGAACTCGCCGACCGCACGCTGGATCTGCGGCATGCGTGTGGAGCCGCCGACCATGACGATGCCCTGAAGGTCATCGGTCTTCAGTTTGGCATCGCGCAATGCCTTGCGTACGGCGGCGACGGTACGGTCAGTCAACGGCTTGGTCACCGCATCGAACTGCTCGCGCATGAGTTCGAACTGCACGTCAACGCCTGACACCGTAGCGCGGAACCGTGTCGAAGGGGCCGCTGTCAACGCCTCTTTTGCAGCACGCGCCGCCACCAGCATCGTCGCCCGATCGGCATTGTTTGCCGCACTTGCGCCAGTCTTCGACAGCACGAAGTCGGCAATCGCATGGTCGTAGTCGTCACCACCCAAAGCAGAGTCACCGCCCGTCGCGATGACTTCGAACACACCTTGCGTCAGTCGCAAAATTGAAATGTCGAAGGTGCCCCCGCCCAGGTCATAGACCGCATAGACGCCTTCGCTGGCGTTATCCAGGCCGTACGCAATGGCGGCAGCCGTCGGCTCGCTGATGAGCCGCAACACGTTGATGCCTGCGAGTTGCGCCGCGTCCTTGGTGGCCTGTCGCTGACCTTCGTCGAAGTACGCCGGGACGGTGATGACTGCGCCATAGAGCGAGTCGTCGAAAGTGTCTTCAGCGCGATAGCGCAGCGTTGCCAGAATCTCCGCGCTGATCTCGACCGGTGACTTGATACCGGCGACCGTTTCGACCTTGACCATGCCGCCTTCATCAACCAATCGGTACGACATCGCATCGCGATTGCCGATGTCCGAAAGGCCACGCCCCATGAGCCGCTTGACCGAGGTAATGGTGTTAGCGGCATCCAGCGCACGGGCAGCGAGCGCTTCGAAGCCGATCTGTCGACGCTCGCCGTCAAGGTAACGAACCGCAGACGGGAGGATGACGCGGCCCTCGTCATCGGGCAAACACTCGGCAATGCCGTTGCGCACTGCGGCCACGAGCGAATGCGTCGTGCCAAGGTCGATGCCGACGGCGATGCGCCGTTGATGCGGGTCCGGCGCTTGGCCCGGTTCGGAAATCTGCAGAAGTGCCATCGCGCTATTGTCCCAAGTGATCGGTTTTGGCCTCGACATCATCGGCAAAGCGCTCGATGAACATGAGGGCTCTCACCTGCTGCGCTGCCGCAGGATAGTCGCCCTTTTCGTCGATAAGACGGTCCAGTAAAGAGAGAGCTAACGCGCGCGCCGCCTCGACCTCTGTACGCAACGCGTCGACAGCTTCTACCTTCGTCGCGTCGTCGAGCGTCTCGCGCCACTCCATCTGCTGCATCAGGAATGCGGGAGGCATGGCGGTATTGGTCTCAGCGTTGATCGGCGAACCGCGTTGCTCGCACAGATAGGCGGCGCGCTTGACCGGATCTTTCAGACGCTGGTGAGCCTCGTTAATGCGCACCGACCATTGCATCGCGAGTCGCTGGGCAGCCCCGCCCTGCGCTGCAAAACGGTCGGGGTGCGCCTCGCGCTGCAGCTCTTTCCAACGGGCGTCCAGCGCCGTGTTGTCTTGTGCAAACATCGTTGGCACGGCGAAGAGTTCGAAGTCTGTGTCGTTGAGGTTCATGTCAATAAAAAAGCCGCCAGCACATGACATGGTGGCGGCTCGGGCGCGAAGCGCGCACGGCGTCAAATCCTGAAAGATTCTCCGCAGCCGCAGCGATCGCGCTCGTTTGGATTAATAAACTTGAAGCCTTCGTTCAAGCCTTCGCGAACGAAGTCGAGTTGAGTTCCGTCGATATAAGCCAAACTTTTCGGATCGACTAAGACTTTGACACCGCGGTCCTCGAAGACCACGTCTTCCGGTGCAAATTCGTCGACGTACTCCAACTTGTAGGCGAGCCCAGAACAGCCCGTGGTCTTCACACCGAGACGCACACCCACGCCCTTGCCACGCTTACCGAGGTAGCGATTGACGTGGCGTGCAGCCGCATCGGTAAGGGTTACGGCCATAGTCAGTGGACCGCTTCCTGCGGCAATGCTTTGGAAGCCGCTGCAGCATGCTTCGCCCTGTAGTCGTTGACTGCCGCCTTGATTGCGTCTTCAGCCAGGATCGAGCAATGAATTTTCACTGGCGGCAGAGCGAGCTCCTCAGCGATCTGCGCATTTTTTAGCGCAGCAGCTTCGTCCAGCGTCTTGCCTTTGACCCATTCGGTGACCAGTGACGACGAGGCGATAGCCGAACCGCAACCGTAGGTCTTGAAGCGCGCGTCTTCGATCACGCCGGTTTCCGGATTGACCTTGATCTGCAGTTTCATGACGTCGCCGCAAGCAGGCGCGCCCACCATGCCGGTACCGACGGAGTCGTCGCCCTTTTCGAACGAGCCGACATTGCGGGGGTTTTCGTAGTGGTCAATAACTTTGGAAGAATATGCCATGGGGTTACCTCTTCTTTACTGTGATATTCAGTGCGCCGACCATTGAATCGTGCTGATGTCGACACCGTCCTTGAACATTTCCCACAGCGGGCTCAACTCGCGCAGCTTGGCTACGTTGTGCTTTATGGTGGAAATGGCGTAGTCGATTTCTTCTTCGGTCGTGAAGCGGCCGATCGTCATGCGGAGGCTGCTGTGTGCCAGCTCATCGCTGCGGCCCAGTGCACGCAAGACATAGCTGGGTTCAAGGCTGGCCGAAGTGCACGCCGAACCTGACGACACCGCCAGACCCTTGATGCCCATGATCAGCGACTCGCCTTCGACATAGTTGAAGCTGATGTTCAGGTTATGCGGAACACGGTGTTCCAAGTCGCCGTTGACAAACACCTGCTCGACATCTTTCAGGCCATCGAGCAGACGCTTTTGCAGCGCTGCGGCCTTCGCGTTGTCCGCTTTCATATCGAGCTTGGCGATGCGGAAGGCTTCACCCATGCCCACGATCTGATGCGTCGGCAACGATCCCGAACGCATGCCGCGTTCGTGGCCACCCCCGTGCATTTGCGCTTCAAGCCGGACGCGCGGCTTACGCCGAACATACAACGCGCCGATGCCTTTAGGACCATAAGTCTTGTGCGAGGCAAGACTCATCAAATCGATGGGCAGCTGCGTGATGTCGATCTCGACCTTGCCTGTTGCCTGCGCTGCGTCGACGTGAAGCAGCACGCCTTTTTCCCGGCAAGCATTACCGATGGCGACAACGTCTTGCACCACGCCGATTTCATTGTTGACGAACATGACGCTCGCCAGAATCGTGTCGGGACGAATGGCCGCCTTGAACTTGGCGAGGTCGAGCAAACCGTTTTCTTCGACGTCGAGGTATGTGACCTCGAAGCCTTGGCGTTCGAGTTCCCGCATGGTGTCGAGAACGGCCTTGTGCTCGGTCTTGACCGTGATGAGGTGCTTGCCCTTGCCTTTGTAGAACTGGGCCGCGCCTTTGAGCGCAAGGTTGATCGATTCGGTGGCACCGGAGGTCCATACGATTTCGCGAGGGTCGGCGTTGATCAGTTCCGCAACGTAGCCACGGCCCTTTTCGACGGCCTCTTCTGCCTCCCAACCCCACGCGTGACTGCGGGAGGCCGGATTGCCGAAGTGCTCGCTCAACCAGGGAATCATTGCGTCGACGACGCGCGGATCGACGGGCGTGGTTGCGCCGTAGTCAAGATAGATAGGGAAATGAGGAGTGACGTCCATGGCTGGCTCTGGCTGGCATTGGTTAGATTGAGGATCGCGGCGAGCAAGGCACCCGAGGGCGCCTTCGTACATCGCATTTACGATTTCGCGAAAACATTCCCGAGGGCGAAAACCGAATTCGGCGCGTTGATGCGGATAGGCTTAACCACCGGTTGCGCCGAAATCGCGCGCTTGATAACCGGCTTGTTTTCGATCTGGACACCCTTGGCGAGCTGGTCGTCGACCAATTTTTGCAAAGTGACCGAATCGAGAAACTCGACCATGCGCTGATTCAGCGATGCCCAAAGTTCATGCGTCATACAGCGACCGGCTTCGCCCAAACAATTCTCTTTGCCGCCGCAATGGGTCGCATCGATGGGTTCATCCACCGAAACAATGATGTCAGCGACGGTGATCTCGGCCGCCTTGCGGCCGAGGCTGTACCCGCCACCAGGACCGCGGGTCGATTCGACCAATTCGTGACGCCGCAGCTTGCCAAAAAGCTGCTCGAGATAGGACAGCGAAATCTGCTGCCGCTGGCTGATGGCCGCCAGCGTGACCGGACCGGTGTTCTGGCGAAGTGCCAGGTCGATCATGGCGGTGACCGCAAAACGGCCTTTTGTAGTGAGACGCATCGCAAGCTCCTTCAAGTGCTTACCGTTGAAATGACACCGCTGCCAAAAGGCTTCGGGTGGCTTCGTCTCCGCCCTGACCGACCTCTGCAGCTGATGCACCAGCCGGTATGAGTCGGTCCTTCATCGCGAAGTTCTTGTGTTGTTGACTAATTCGGTCAAGTATAGCGAGAAACCTTCAGTTTTGCTCGGGTAACTCCCGTCAAACCCCCTTCGGGCTGTAGGCCAACAGCTCATTTACGGGAAGCAATGTCGGTAATGTTGTCGGAGCGTCCGCCGCCGAACGCTTGTTCGCGCAACTGGGCCAACTGATCACGAACCCGCGCCGCCTTCTCGAATTCCAGATTGCGTGCGTGCTCGAGCATCAGTTTTTCAAGCCGCTTGATTTCGCGAGCGACATCCTTTTCACTCATGTCCTCGACCTTGGCTCGCTCAAGGTCGAGCTTCGCCATTTCCTTACCTGTTTTCTCGCTGTAAACCCCATCGATCAAGTCGCGCACTTCTTTCACGATGCTGCGGGGCGTGATGCCTTCTGCCAGGTTGTGGGCAATCTGCTTGGTGCGACGTCGATCTGTTTCGTCGATCGCCTTTTTCATCGATTCGGTCATCCGGTCGGCGTAGAGGATGGCTTTGCCGTTCACGTTGCGCGCGGCACGCCCGATCGTTTGAATCAACGAGCGCTCGGCACGCAAGAAACCCTCCTTGTCAGCATCCAGGATGGCCACCAGAGACACCTCCGGAATGTCCAATCCCTCGCGCAAGAGGTTGATGCCCACCAGTACGTCGAAGCTGCCTAGCCGTAGGTCTCGCAGGATTTCAACCCGCTCGACCGTATCGATGTCGCTGTGCAAATAGCGCACCTTGACCCCGTTATCGCTCAGATAGTCGGTGAGTTGTTCTGCCATGCGCTTGGTCAGCGTCGTGATCAGCACGCGTTCGTTCTTGTCGACCCGCAGACGGATCTCGCCCAGCACATCGTCGACCTGGTGGGTGGCCGGCCGCACTTCGACCACGGGATCAATCAGCCCGGTCGGCCTTACGAGTTGCTCGACCGTATTGCCCGAATGGTCCTTTTCGTACTGCGCCGGTGTGGCGGAAACGAAGATCGCCTGCCGCATGCGTGCCTCGAACTCCTCAAATTTGAGCGGGCGGTTGTCCATGGCAGAAGGCAGGCGAAAACCATAATCGACCAGCGTTGTCTTCCGCGCGCGGTCGCCGGCGTACATACCGTTGAGCTGGCCGATCATCTGATGGCTCTCGTCGAGGAACATCAGCGCGTCTTTAGGCAGGTAGTCGGTCAACGTCGAAGGTGGTTGTCCCGGTGCAGCCCCCGAAAGATGCCGCGAATAATTCTCGATGCCTTTGCAATGGCCGATCTCGGCCAGCATTTCCAGGTCGAAGCGGGTGCGCTGCTCTATCCGTTGGGCTTCGACCAGCTTGCCCTGGCTCACGAACTCCTTCACACGCCCGACCAACTCGTGCTTGATGCCCTCGACCGCCGACATCACCTTGTCGCGCGGCGTCACATAGTGGCTCGATGGGTACACCGTGAAGCGTGGGATTTTCTGACGTATGCGGCCGGTAAGCGGGTCGAACAATTGCAAGGTCTCGATCTCATCGTCGAAGAGCTCGATGCGAATCGCCAGCTCGCTGTGCTCCGCCGGAAAAATATCGATGGTGTCGCCGCGCACCCGGAACGAACCACGCGAAAAATCCTGTTCGTTGCGCGTGTACTGCATTCGGATCAGCCGCCCGATCACATCGCGCTGGCCGATTTTGTCGCCAACACGCATGATGAAGCGCATCTGCGTGTAGTCCTCGGGCGTGCCGATGCCGTAAATCGCACTCACCGTCGCCACGATGACGGTGTCGCGCCGCTCCAGCACGCTTTTGGTCGCTGAAAGGCGCATCTGCTCGATATGCTCGTTGATCGAGCTGTCTTTCTCAATGAACAGATCGCGCTGAGGCACATAGGCCTCCGGCTGGTAATAGTCGTAATAGCTGACGAAATACTCGACGGCGTTATGCGGAAAAAATTCGCGGAACTCGCTGTAGAGCTGCGCCGCCAACGTCTTGTTCGGCGCAAAGACAATGGCCGGGCGACCGAGTCTCGCGATCACGTTGGCCATGGTGAAGGTTTTGCCGGAACCAGTCACGCCCAGCAAGGTTTGGAACACCTCGCCATCGATAACGCCTTCGACCAGTCCATCGATCGCCTTAGGCTGATCGCCAGCAGGCGGATACGGTTGGTAAAGCTCGAAGGGCGAGCCGGGAAAACTGACAAACTTTCCCGGCTTTGCGGGGCCGATCGCTGCAAGCTTGTGCGCGTCTGTAACTGTATCGGTGTTGGCTTCGGTGGTCGCTGGCATGGCTGTGTCCGTCAATTGGCGGTGGCGCCGGTAAAATTCAAGGCAACCGGAAAGCTTAAGCGCTTGCCCGGTTGAACGCGAAGCTTTCAATCAAAGGACTTTCTCCATGTCTATGTTTACCGCGGTCGAAATGGCGCCGCGCGACCCGATCCTCGGCCTCAACGAGCAATACGCCGCCGACACCAATCCCGCCAAGGTCAACTTGGGCGTGGGCGTTTATTTCGACGACAACGGCAAGCTGCCGCTGCTGAAATGCGTGCAGGCCGCGGAGCAGAACATGATGAAGTCGCCGACCGCGCGCGGCTACCTGCCGATAGACGGCATCGTCGCGTACGACAACGCGGTCAAACGCCTGGTGTTCGGTGCCGACAGCGAGCCACTGAAGTCGGGTCGCGTGGCGACCGTGCAAGGCCTCGGCGGCACCGGCGGCCTCAAGGTCGGCGCCGACTTCCTGAAAAAGCTGAGCCCGAATGCCAAGGTACTGATAAGCGACCCAAGCTGGGAAAACCACCGCGCCCTGTTTACCCAAGCCGGCTTCGTGGTGGAAAGCTACCCGTACTACGACGCTGCCGCACGCAACGTGAATTTCGAAGCCATGCTGGCTGGGCTCAACGCGGCGCCCGCTGGCACCATCGTCGTGCTCCACGCCTGCTGCCACAACCCGACTGGCTACGACATAACCGCAGCCCAGTGGGATCAAGTCGTCGGTGCCGTGAAGTCGAAAAACCTGACTGCTTTCCTCGACATGGCCTACCAGGGCTTTGCGCATGGCATTGAAGAGGATGGCGCGGCCATCGGCAAGTTCGTGGATGCCGGCCTGACGTTTTTCGTCTCGACATCGTTTTCCAAGAGCTTCAGCCTGTACGGCGAGCGCGTCGGCGCGCTGTCGGTTTTGTGCAAGGACAAGGAAGAAACTGCGCGCGTGCTTTCGCAGCTGAAGATCATGGTGCGCACCAACTACAGCAACCCACCGATTCACGGCGGCGCGGTGGTAGCCGCGGTGCTCGACAACCCGGAATTGCGCGCCATGTGGGAAGGTGAGCTTGCCGAAATGCGCGTGCGCATCAAGGCGATGCGGCAGAAGCTGGTTGACGGCCTGAAGACAGCCGGTGTGAAGGAAGACATGAGCTTCATCACCAAGCAGATCGGGATGTTCAGCTACTCCGGCCTGAACAAAGACCAGATGGTGCGGTTGCGCTCGGAGTTCGGCATCTACGGCACCGACACCGGCCGCATGTGCGTCGCGGCGCTGAACAGCAAGAACATCGATTACGTCTGCGCTTCGATCGCCAAGGTGATTTGACCCATCTGAACGTCGACACGTTTGACTGACACGATCGCCGTCGTGTTTGTAGGGGTTAGGCCCCTACAAACACGGGGAGCCCGCTGATATATTGCACTGCACCATTCCAGTAAAAGTAAGCAATGCTCTACCAACTCTACGAAGCCCAACGCTCCTTGATGGAGCCCTTTTCGGACTTCGCCCAGGCCGCCTCCAAACTCTACGGTCATGGTGCCGTGTGGGGCAACATGCCGATGGCGCAGCGCATGGCTGCTGGTTACGAGCTGATGTACCGCCTTGGCAAGGACTACGAAAAGCCGAAGTTCAGCATCGAAAGCGTCGAGGTTAATGGTGACGACGTCGTCATCCACGAAGTTGTAGCGCTCGACAAGCCGTTTTGCGAGTTGCGCCGCTTCAAGCGGTTCACCGATGACCCGGAAACCTTGAAGGTGTTGAAGAGTCAGCCGGTGGTGCTCATCGTCGCGCCACTGTCGGGTCACTACGCCACGCTGCTGCGCGACACCGTGCGGACCATGCTGCAAGGCCACAAGGTCTACATAACCGACTGGAAGAATGCCCGCCTCGTACCGTTGTCTCAAGGCGAGTTCCACCTCGATGACTACATCCAATACGTTCAGGATTTCATCCGCCTGTTGCAGGCCGAGTACGGCAACTGCCACGTGATGAGCGTTTGCCAGCCGACGGTGCCGGTGCTGGCTGCGGTATCGCTAATGGCGAGCAAGGGCGAGACGCTGCCGCTCACCATGACCATGATGGGCGGCCCGATCGATGCGCGTAAATCGCCTACGGCGGTAAACAACCTGGCCACGACCAAAGGCTTCGACTGGTTCGAGAACAACGTCATCTACCCGGTGCCGAAAGGCTTCCCAGGCGAGGGCCGGCGTGTATACCCCGGCTTCCTCCAGCACACGGGCTTCGTCGCCATGAACCCTGATCGTCACGCGACCAGTCACTATGACTATTTCAAGGACTTGATGAAGGGCGACGACGCCAGCGTCGACGCTCACCGCAAGTTCTACGATGAGTACAACGCGGTGCTCGACATGGACGCCGACTACTACCTCGACACGATCAAGGCCGTCTTTCAGGACTTCAGCTTGGTGAACGGAAATTGGGATGTGAAGAACGCCGAAGGCGTGCTCGAACGCGTACGTCCGCAAGATATCCGCACGACCGCCTTGCTGACCGTCGAGGGCGAGCTCGACGACATCTCCGGTTCGGGCCAGACGCAGGCAGCACACGACCTCTGCACCGGCATCGCTGCGAATCAACGTGAGCACTACGAGGTCAAGGGCGCAGGTCACTACGGCATCTTCAGCGGCCGGCGCTGGCGTGACATGGTCTACCCAAAGGTTCAAAAGTTCATTGCGACGCATGACGAGGCGCAGCAACGTGCTTCCGCCAAGCCGTCTGTAGATGCGGAAGATGCGGTGAAACCGGCGAGGGCTGTTGGCAAGGCAGCGAGCGCGCTTGTTGTCGAATCAGTTGTCGGGCTGAACGCAAAGCCGCGGGCCAAACCGGTCGTGAAAGCCGCTACCAAGCCCCCAGCGCAAGCCAGTCAAGCGAAAGCCATGGCGGCCGAAGCGCCTAAGCGCAAGACGCGCAGCAGCACGCGCGGTCGCTGAGCACTCGTACGCGCGCCATGGTTCAGGCGTCTGAGAGTTTTGCGTCGCGCATCAACGACAGCTTGCCGCAGACGCAGTGCACGCGTTGCGGCTACCCGGACTGTATGGGGTACGCGACCGCAATCGCCGAGGGCGGCGCCGGCATAAACCAGTGCCCGCCAGGCGGTGAAGAAGGCATTGCCCGCCTTTCACGATTGACCGGTCGTCCCGCGCTTGCGCTAGATCCTAAATTTGGCATGGAAACGCCTCGGGTCATGGCGGTGATCGACGAGGCCTGGTGCATCGGCTGCACGCTGTGCCTCGACGCATGCCCGACCGATGCGATCCTGGGTATCCACAAGCGAATGCACACCGTGATCGAGGTTCACTGCACGGGTTGTGAACTGTGCATCCCGGTGTGCCCGGTCGACTGCATCGCACTCGAAGTCGAAACACCTGGCTACACCGGCTGGGATGCTTGGTCGCCGCTGCAGGCCACTGCAGCACGACGACGTTACGAGCTCCATAAAGCACGTCACCCGCACGGAAATCAACCCGCAACGGAAGTTGCGCAGGAGCCCGTCGAAGGCGCACCCGATGCCGGCGAACGCAAACGCTCCGTGGTCGAGGCGGCACTGGCACGTGCGAGAGCTACGGCGTTTGCCCGAAAAGCCTGACTGCCAGGCGATGCCGTGCGGCTCGCCGGCAGCGCCTTTACGTCGTCACTGACGGCGAGCCCGCAGCCAGCGCCGCGAACGCACTGACGACCCCCGGCGGTGCCTGCACCATCTCGATCAGCACGCCTTCACCCGCGATCGGAAATTCATCATTGGCTTTCGGGTGCATGAAGCAGATATCGAAACCTGCGGCGCCTTTGCGTATGCCGCCGGGCGCAAAGCGCACGCCTTGCGCCGTCAGCCACTCGACCGCAACCGGTAGGTCGTCGATCCACAAGCCGATGTGGTTCAGCGGCGTGGTGTGCACCGCCGGCTTCTTGTCGATGTCCAGCGGCTGCATCAGATCGACCTCGACCTTGAACGGCCCGCTACCGATCGCACAGATGTCTTCGTCCACGTTCTCGCGTTCGCTGCGAAAGGTGCCGGTCACTTCGAGCCCCAGCATGTCGACCCACAGCTTTTGAAGCCGCTGTTTGTCGACGGCGCCGATGGCGATTTGCTGAATCCCCAGCACCTTGAAGGGACGCGTCTTGAAATCGATCGTCGGCATCACACGAACTCCAGAATGATCTGATCGACCGCCAGCGACTCGCCTTTAGCCGCAGAGACTTTGCCCACGACGCCATCTTGCGAAGCGAACAGCACGTTCTCCATCTTCATCGCCTCGATGACCGCAAGCTTCTCACCTGCCTGCACCTGCTGGCCCGGCTGCACCGCCACCTCGACCAGCAGACCCGGCATCGGCGACATTAGGAATTTGCTCAGGTCCGGCGGCGCCTTGTACGGCATCATTTCGAGCAAACGCGCACCGAGCGGCGACAACACCATCGCCTCTATCTGCGTGCCGTCGTGCGACACGCGCAACGCCAGCGGATTCTTGCCCGCACCGCGCTCCACCTGCGCAACGAAAGGCTTGTCGTTGACCGTGCCCTCGACGCGAATGCTGCCAAGCATCCCGTCGCTATCAATTTTGTAGCTGCTCGCGCCCACGGCGACCGCGGAGGCGCCGCTCTTTCCTTGAAAGTCCGTAACAGATACCGGATGGTGCACGTGCTTGCCCTCCGGCCCCAGCTCGACCACGACGAACTGCTCGCCGACCTTCACGCTGTGGCCTTCAAGCTGCCCGCTGATGCCCGACGCGCGCGCGCGATAACGCCGGTGCATGTAGGCGGCCAGCGCAATTAGAAAGGCGGGGTCGCTGTGCGGCACATCTTCGGCATGGAAGCCATGGGCGTAGTGCTCGGCAATGAAGCCGGTGTTGAAATCTCCTGAGACAAACTTCGGATGCGCCAACAGCGCTGCCTGGAACGGGATGTTGCTACTGATGCCACGGATCACAAAACCATTGAGTGCCTCACGCATCTTCGCGATCGCATGCTGGCGGTCCTTGCCGTGCACGATGAGCTTGGCGATCATCGAGTCGTAGAACATCGGGATTTCACCACCGTCGTACACGCCCGTGTCGACCCGAACGCCATAAAGGTGCTCGGTGTCGGCAGAGAACATCGTCTCTTCGGGTGGCTGGAACTTCACCAGCCGGCCGGTCGACGGCAGGAAGCTGCGAAACGGGTCTTCGGCATTGATGCGGCACTCGATGGCCCAGCCCTCGCGCTTCACGTCGGCTTGCTTCAATGGCAGCGGTTCACCTGCCGCGACGCGGATCATCAGCTCGACAAGGTCGAGGCCGGTGATGCACTCGGTCACCGGATGCTCGACCTGCAGGCGCGTGTTCATTTCCAGAAAGTAGAAGCTCTGGTCCTTGCCGACCACGAACTCGACGGTGCCCGCGCTCTGGTACTTCACCGCCTTGGCGAGTTGCACCGCCTGCTCGCCCATCGCCTTGCGCGTCTCATCGCTGATGAACGGCGACGGCGCCTCTTCGATCACCTTCTGATGGCGCCGCTGAATCGAGCATTCGCGCTCGTTTAGGTAGATGACGTTGCCCTGCGAATCGCCGAGCACCTGGATTTCGATGTGCCGTGGCTCGATCACGAACTTTTCGATGAAGACCCGGTCATCGCCGAAGCTGTTGCGCGCCTCGTTGCGGCACGCGGTGAATCCCTCGAGGGCTTCCTTGTCGTCGTGCGCCACACGCAAGCCCTTGCCGCCGCCGCCGGCCGACGCCTTGATCATCACCGGGTATCCGATCTCCCTGGCGATCTCGACGGCACGTTCGGCGGTTTCGATGGCTTCGTTCCAGCCCGGAATGGTGTTGACCTTGGCCTCGTTCGCCAACTTCTTGGAGGCGATCTTGTCGCCCATCGCCGCGATTGAATAGTGCTTGGGCCCGATGAAGACGATGCCCTCTTCCTCGACCTTGCGCGCGAAGGCTTCGTTCTCCGACAGGAAGCCGTAGCCCGGGTGCACCGCTTCGGCGCCGGTCTGCTTGCACGCCGCGATGATGCGGTCGACCTGCAGATAACTGTCGCGGCTGGCTGCGCCACCGATGTGCACCGCCTCGTCGGCCAGTTCGACATGGCGCGCTTCCTTGTCGGCATCGGAATAAACCGCGACGGTCAGGATGCCCATCTTCTTCGCGGTCTTGATGACGCGGCACGCAATCTCGCCGCGGTTGGCGATCAGGATTTTTTTGAACATGTTCTTCTTAAGAATCAGAGCGGAATGTTGCCGTGCTTGCGCCACGGGTTTTCGAGCTTCTTGGCGCGAAGCATCACGAGCGAGCGGCAGATGCGCTTGCGTGTTTCATGCGGCAGGATCACGTCGTCGATGTAGCCGCGTGCACTCGCTACATACGGGTTGGCGAAGCGCGCCTTGTACTCGGCTTCGCGCGCAGCAAGCTTCTCGGGGTCGTTCTTGTCTTCGCGAAAGATAATCTCGACCGCGCCCTTTGCGCCCATCACCGCGATCTCGGCGCGCGGCCATGCGAGATTGACGTCGCCGCGCAAATGCTTCGACGCCATCACGTCGTAGGCGCCACCGTAGGCTTTGCGGGTGATCACCGTGATCTTCGGCACTGTGCACTCGGCGTATGCATAGAGCAGCTTCGCGCCGTGCTTGATGATCCCGCCGTACTCCTGCCCGGTGCCGGGCATGAAGCCGGGTACGTCGACAAAGGTGACGACTGGAATGTTGAAGCAATCGCAAAAGCGCACAAAGCGCGCCGCCTTGATGCTGCTCTTGATGTCGAGACAACCCGCCAGCACCAGCGGCTGGTTGGCCACGATGCCGACGGTCTGCCCTTCCATGCGCGCAAAGCCAATGACGATGTTCTTCGCGTACTCGGGCTGCAGCTCGAAGAAGTCGCCGTCGTCGACCACCTTCAGGATCAGCTCCTTCATGTCGTACGGTTTATTCGCGTTGTCGGGCACCAGCGTATCCAGCGAAAAATCGGGCCTGTCGGCGGGGTCGCCCTTGCCGTTGTTGCCCAAGCGCACCGGCGGTTTCTCGCGGTTGTTGAGCGGCAGGTAGTTGTATAGGCGGCGCAGCATCATCAGCGCCTCGACATCGTTCTCGAAAGCCCTGTCGGCCACGCCACTGCGCGTGGTGTGCGTGATGGCGCCGCCGAGTTCTTCGGCCGTTACGTTCTCGTGCGTCACCGTCTTCACGACCTCCGGGCCGGTGACGAACATGTAGCTAGAGTCTTTCACCATGAAGATGAAGTCGGTCATGGCCGGCGAGTAAACCGCGCCGCCCGCGCACGGACCCATGATCATGCTGATCTGCGGCACCACGCCTGAAGCCATCACGTTGCGCTGGAACACATCTGCATAACCGCCGAGTGAGGCCACGCCTTCCTGAATGCGCGCGCCGCCCGAATCGTTGAGTCCGATGACCGGTGCGCCGACCTTCATCGCCTGGTCCATCACCTTGCAGATCTTCTCTGCGTGCGCTTCGCTCAATGCGCCGCCGAACACCGTGAAGTCCTGACTGAAAACGAAGACCAGCCGGCCATTGATCATTCCGTAACCGGTGACCACACCATCGCCCGGAATCTTTTGTTCGGCCATACCGAAATCGACCGAACGGTGCTCGACGAACATGTCCCACTCTTCGAAAGTGTTGTCGTCGAGCAGCAGCTCGATGCGCTCGCGCGCCGTCAGCTTGCCCTTGTTGTGTTGCGCATCGATGCGCCTTTGTCCACCGCCGAGCCGGGCCTTGGCGCGGCGCTCTTCGAGTTGGTCGATCAGTTCTTGCATGGTTGTTTGTCCAAAGCTGAAGTTCGATTGATTCTTGTGTTGGGAGCTAAATCTGGCTGCCCGCCGTGGCGAGCAAAGTGCGCGCTGCGGTCGATGCAGGGAGCGTGCCTTCGGCAACTTGCCTCGTCAGTTGCGGCAGCATTTCGCGCACCTGCGGATGATGTCTGAAGGCGTGCTTCAGGCCCGCATCGATGCGCTCCCACATCCACGACAGCGCCTGCTTTTCGCGCCGCTTGTGCATCTTGCCGTTGGCAGTCTGCAGCGACTGGAACTGAGTGACGGAGTCCCAGAACGCGTCGACCCCCGTTCCGGCAAGCGCACTCAGCTGCATCACGCGTGGGAGCCAGAAGCGCACCTCGACACCGTTGTAGGCATCGTGTGCCGCATGCGCGTGATCGGGGTTGCCCTGATGACCGAACAAACGCAGCGCCGACGCAATCTGCGCCTGCGCGCGCGTTGCCGCGTCCTTGTCGAGATCCGCCTTGTTAATGACGACAAGGTCGGCCAGTTCCATCACGCCCTTTTTGATCGCCTGCAAGTCGTCACCGGCGTTCGGCAACTGCATAAGCACGAACATGTCGGTCATGCCGGACACTGCTGTTTCGCTCTGGCCGACGCCCACCGTTTCGACGATGACGATGTCGTACCCCGCAGCCTCGCACACCAGCATCGCCTCGCGCGTTTTCTCGGCTACGCCGCCCAGGGTGCCCGATGATGGACTCGGCCGGATATAGGCACGCTCGTGCACCGACAGCATTTCCATGCGCGTCTTGTCACCGAGGATCGAGCCACCGGATACTGACGATGAAGGGTCGATGGTGAGCACCGCGACGCGATGGCCCTTGTCGATGAGGAACAAGCCGAGCGCTTCGATGAATGTCGACTTGCCAACGCCCGGCACACCCGAAATGCCGAGTCGGAACGACTTGCCGGTGTGTGGCAGCAATGCGGTGAGCAGCTCATCGGCCTGCACGCGATGGTCGGCGCGGGTCGACTCCAACAGCGTGATCGCCTTAGCGATAGCGCGGCGTTGCGCGGCGCCTTCGGAATTCAACAAGGCATCGGAGGTGACCGTGGTTCGCTCCCCCGGCATAGTCAGGCCGCAATCGAAGCGCGAATTTGCTCCAACACATCCTTCGCGCTGGCCGGGATCGGCGTACCAGGCCCGTAGATGCCTTTGACCCCAGCCTCGTACAGCATCTCGTAGTCGCCGCGCGGAATCACGCCGCCGACGAAAACGATGATGTCATCTGCGCCCTGCTTCTTCAGCTCCGCGATGATCGCCGGCACCAGCATCTTATGGCCGGCGGCCAGAGTCGACACGCCCACTGCATGCACGTCGTTTTCAATGGCTTGGCGCGCGCATTCTTCCGGCGTCTGGAACAGCGGTCCCATGTCGACGTCGAAGCCTAGATCGGCAAACGCGGTGGCAACTACCTTGGCGCCGCGGTCGTGACCGTCTTGCCCGAGCTTAGAAATCATCACGCGCGGACGTCGGCCCTGCTCTTCGGCAAAGGCGGCTATCTCATGCTGCAGCGCTTCCCAGCCCTCGGCCGAGTCGTATGCCGCCGCATAAACGCCGGTGACTTTTTGCGTATCGGCGCGATGCCGGCCATAGACTTTTTCGAGCGCGTCGCTGATCTCGCCGACCGTGGCGCGCAGACGCACGGCGTCGATGCTCAGTGCCAGCATGTTGCCCTCACCGCTTTCGGCGGCGGCCGTCAGTGCCTCGAGTGCCGCCTGCACGGCCGCCGAGTCACGCGAGGCGCGAATGGCCTTCAGCTTGGCGATCTGGCCGTCGCGCACCTTGACGTTATCGATCGACAGGCTGTCGATCGCATCTTCGACTTTCAGTTTGTATTTATTGACGCCGACGATGACGTCACGGCCGGAGTCGATGCGGGCCTGCTTATCAGCGGCGGCGGCTTCGATCTTCAGCTTAGCCCAGCCGCTGTCGACGGCCTTGATCATGCCACCCATGGCCTCGACTTCTTCGATGATCTCCCAGGCCTTGTCGGCCATGTCCTGGGTCAACTTTTCCATCATGTAGCTGCCGGCCCACGGGTCGACCACGCTGGTGATGTGGGTCTCTTCCTGAATGATGAGCTGGGTGTTGCGCGCAATGCGCGAGCTGAACTCGGTCGGCAGCGCAATGGCTTCGTCGAGCGCGTTGGTGTGCAGCGATTGGGTGCCGCCGAACACCGCGGCCATCGCCTCGATGGTGGTGCGCACGACGTTGTTGTACGGGTCTTGTTCGGTCAGCGACCAACCGGAAGTCTGGCAGTGCGTGCGCAGCATCAGGCTCTTGGCGCTCTTCGGCTCGAACTCTTTCATGATCCGACACCACAAGAGGCGAGCGGCGCGCATCTTGGCAACTTCCAGATAGAAGTTCATGCCGATGGCCCAGAAGAAGCTCAGGCGGCCCGCGAACACATCGACATCGAGCCCCTTGGCCAAGGCGGTCTTCACGTACTCCTTGCCGTCGGCCAGCGTGAAAGCCAGCTCCAACGCCTGGTTGGCACCGGCCTCCTGCATGTGATAACCGCTGATGCTGATCGAGTTGAACTTGGGCATCTTGTGCGCCGTGTACTCGATGATGTCGCCGATGATCCGCATACTCGGCGCCGGCGGAAAGATGTAGGTGTTGCGAACCATGAACTCCTTCAGGATGTCGTTCTGGATCGTCCCGCTCAGTTGGTCCTGGCTCACGCCCTGCTCTTCGCCCGCCACGATGTAGCCCGCCAGCACCGGCAGCACCGCACCGTTCATCGTCATCGACACAGACACCTTGTCGAGCGGGATCTGGTCGAACAGGATCTTCATATCCTCGACCGAATCGATCGCCACGCCGGCCTTGCCGACATCGCCCGTTACGCGTGGGTGGTCGCTGTCGTAGCCGCGGTGGGTCGGCAGATCGAACGCGACCGACACGCCCTGCCCACCGGCAGCAAGTGCCTTGCGATAGAACGCGTTGGATTCTTCGGCCGTCGAAAAACCCGCGTACTGCCGGATGGTCCACGGCCGTACCGCGTACATCGTGGCCTGCGGCCCGCGCAGGTAGGGCTCGAAGCCGGGCAACGTGTCGGTGTACTTGAGCCCTTGCAAGTCGGCCGCGGTGTAGAGCGGCTTGACGGTGATGCCGTCGGGCGTGCGCCAGTTCAGCGCATCGAGGTTGCCACCGGGCGCAGACTTGGCTGCAGCCTTGGTCCAGGCGTCGAGAGTGACTGAGGGATAAGTCGGTTCGGGTGTGCTCATGGCTTGCGGACATTGCTGCCGTACGGGTTTTCGCGAGTCTAACCCATCGGTAATTATTAATTCAATCGCGTTTATTGAGGTACATTTCGCTTCATGTCCGCTCTCACCTTGACGCCACGCGCACTTTACGAAGAGGTTGCGGAGCTGTTGCGGCAACGCATTTTTCAGCGCGAACTGGAGCCCGGCAGCTGGATCGATGAAATGAAGCTGGCAGAGGAGTACGGCATCAGTCGGACACCGCTGCGCGAGGCGCTCAAGGTGCTCGCCGCCGAAGGCCTGGTGACGATGAAGGTCCGGCGCGGTGCCTACGTCACCGAGGTCTCGGAGCAGGATCTCGCCGACGTTTATCACCTGCTTGCCCTGTTGGAAAGCGATGCTGCGGGCGTCGTTGCCGCCCGAGCTACCGCCGCGCAACTCGACGACCTCAAGATGCTGCATACAGAACTCGAAGCCGCAGCGCGGCCCGGTCACGTTGACCGCGAACTGTTCTTCGCAATCAACGAGCGCTTTCACATGCGATTGCTCGCGATTGCCAACAACCGCTGGCGCGACCAGATGGTGGCCGACCTGCGAAAGGTCATGAAGCTCAACCGGCACAACTCACTTCTCAAATCGGGACGCATCGGTGAATCGATCAACGAGCATCGCGCTATCTTGGCGGCATTGCTCGACCACGATGCCCCGACCGCTATGCAACGCATGCACGAGCATTTCGCCAACGGCCTGAAGGCGGCGAACTGACCTGCGCATGCGCGTTCGGCCGCGGCGTCGTTACCGTTTGCTTGCACAATACTTGCTACACAAGACATAGCGGCACCACCTTGGCGGCCAGGCAAGAAAGCAGATCGAATGAGTAGTGTGGTCGTGACTGGCGCTGGCTCCGGCATTGGAGCCGCAACCTGCCGTCGTCTTGCCGCGCAGGGCATCGACCTCGTAATCCACACCGGTAGTCGACACGAAGCGGCCGATGCAGTCGCAGCACAATGCGCCGCGGTACGCACCGCAGTAGTGGTCGGCGACATGGCAGATGCAAGCACCATCGACGACTTGCTCCGGGCCGCGATCGCCCTTGGTGGACTGCGCGGCGTGGTTGCCAACGCGGGCTTTGCCGACAAGACCAGCCTGGCCGAGCTCGATGACGAAAAGCTGGAACGATCGCTTCGCACGATGGTCGTCTCGCTGGCCCACCTTCTCCGCAAAAGCATTCCATTGCTCAAGGACTCTGGCCAAGGCCGCTTTGTCGCGGTCAGCTCGTTCGTCGCACACCGCTTCACGCTGGGTGCTTCGACCTTTCCGGCCACCGCCGCAGCCAAGGCCGGCGTCGAGGCACTGGTCAAAGCCGCCGCAGCGGAGAACGCTTCACGCGGCATCACGATCAATGCCGTGGCACCCGGCTATGTGCGCAAAGACCGCGCAAATGCCGGCGCGCTGACCGACGAGCAATGGACGCAGGCGCTGCTGCGTGTGCCCGCAGGCCGGCTCGCGACACCCGATGACGTTGCGGCACCCATCGCCTTTTTACTGAGCCCTGAAGCGGCCTTCATCACCGGTCAGATCCTTCATGTCGATGGTGGCATGACTCTGTGACGCGCCTCATCGTTGTTGACTTCGCAGTGCCTGCTGCAGCTTCACTTCATCCGCTTTCTTCCTTCTTTTCCTTCATCACCTACGGAGAAAAATCATGACAAACCGTCGTCAGTTCATTGCCGGTGTCGCCGCGGCCAGCGCCGCGACTGCGCTCACCCGCCCCGCCGTCGCACAAACCGACGCCACGGAGAGCGCGTGGGCGCGTATCAACCGCACCAAGGTATTGCGCATGGGCGCAGTGGCCGGCGCAGCGCCCTGCTATCACAAGGACCTCGCTTCCGGCGAGTGGCAAGGCTTCATGATCGATTTCGGCAAGAGCCTCGCGGCCAGCCTGAACGTCAAGCTGGATATCAACGAAACCAGCTGGGGCAACTCGGTGCTCGATCTTCAATCGAACAAGATCGACGTTTTCTTCGGTTTGAATCCGACGCCGGCGCGTGCTTTGGTGGTCGACTTTTCAGATCCACTGTTCAACAACGCGTTCGTGCTCGTGGCGCGCAAGGGGTTCGATCCGAAGACATGGGAGGAGCTCAACAAGCCCGACGTCAAGATCGCCGTCGACATCGGCTCGTCGCACGACCAGGTCGTGACCAAGACCTGTCCCAACGCGCAGATCATCCGCCTCGAGAAATCCGCCGACGCCACGCTCGCGTTGCAAACCGGCCGCGCCGACTGCCAGGTACTCGCCGTCGTGTTGGCGCTTACCGTGGTCAGCAAGAACCCGACCGTCGGGCATATCGTGCTGCCGACGCCGACGCAGGCCACCACGACCAACCTGGGCTTCCGAAAAGAGAGCGACCGCCAGTGGGTGGAATACGTCAACAAGTGGATCGGGCAGACGCGTTCCAGCGGCAAGGTGAAAGATGTGGTGCTGGCCAACATGCAGACCTTGTCGGGTGTGAAGCCGGACCAGGTTCCATCGACCATCAGCTTCTGATTCGAATACTGAACCCGATCAGAAGAGCGAACGAGAGCAGCCGTGTACCACTGGAACTTCGAATTTTTGTGGGGCTTTCGAAAGCTCCTTTTCATGGGACTCGGTTACACGGCGGCCTATACGGTCATCTGCACTGTGCTGGGATTGGCGATCGGTCTGGCGGTCGCCATGGGTCGGTTGTCTCGGCCCATCTGGCTGCGTGCGCCGCTGCGGGCGTATGTCGAAGTGTTCCGCTGCACGCCGGTGTTGGTGCAGCTCGTGTGGTTCTACTACGCGCTGCCGGTGCTGACAGGCATCCAGATCTCTGCTGCGCTGGCAGCAATATTGGCGCTCTCTTTATATGGCAGCTCGTTCTATTCCGAGATCATTCGCGGCGGCATCATCTCGATCGACCCTGGGCAAACCGAAGCGGCGAGGGCGCTCGGCATGCGGCGCTTTCAAATGATGCGTCGGGTCGTGTTGCCGCAGGCGTTCAGGCGCATGGTGCCGCCGCTATTGAATCAGTCGATCCTGCAGCTCAAGAACACGTCGCTGCTCTCCGTGCTGGCGCTGCCCGACCTGCTCTATCAAGGGCAGAGCATCGCACACGAAACCTATCGGCCGCTGGAGACTTACACCGTAGTCGCGCTCGCCTATTTCCTGGTGCTGCTGCCGGCCACGATATTGGTCAAACGGGCGGAAACTCGTCTTTCCGGTACGGCGCACGCATGACATCCTCTCCAATGATCGAGGTCACCCATCTCGGCAAACGCTTTGGCGACAACCACGTGTTGCGTGACGTTTCGCTCTCGGTCGCCAAAGGGGAAGTCATTGCCGTGATAGGGCCTTCGGGCTCGGGCAAGTCGACCTTGCTGCGCTGCCTCAACCTCTTGACCGTGCCCGACGAAGGCACGGTGCGGGTCGGAGACCAATCGCTGACTTTCACCGGTAAAGCCACCCGGCTGCCGAAGGACTCGGTACTTTCGGACTTCCGCGCGCGCACGGGCATGGTGTTTCAGCACTTCAACTTATTCCCTCATATGACGGTGCTCGGCAACGTCATGGAAGGCCCGGTCACGGTGATGAAGCAACCAAAGGCACAGGCCGCCGAGAACGCACGCGCGCTGCTCGCCAAGGTCGGGCTATTGGAAAAGGCCGACGCATGGCCCGACCAGCTTTCGGGCGGACAGAAGCAGCGCGTCGCCATCGCTCGCGCGCTGGCGATGGAGCCTCAGGTAATGCTCTTCGACGAAGTCACTTCGGCCCTCGATCCGGAGCTGGTCGGCGAGGTGCTGCGCGTGATTCAGGCACTGGCCGAAGAAGGCATGACCATGTTGCTGGTCACGCACGAGATGTCGTTCGCGCGCGCAGTAGCGCACCAAGTGGCCTTCATGCGCGACGGCGTCATCCTCGAATGCGGACCGGCGCGACAGGTGATCGATGCGCCTACCGAAGCCGCTACGCGCGCCTTCCTGGCACGCTTTCACGAAGGCAGGCCCACCAGCACTTGAGTGGTGGGTGCCGGGGCCGACCTGGCCGCGGATGAATCGAGCGCGGCAGCGACCACCGGCTTGGCAACTGCCGTACTGCGCGCATCCGCATCGGCCTGTGAATGCGCCAACGCCATCACCTCGTGCGGCGCTGTGCCCTTGAGTTTGTGATCGCTCCACACCTGCCGCCAATGCCGCGCGCCGGGCAGGCCGTTGCGCAAGCCAAGCATGTGCCGCGCAATATTCGACCACGGCGTGCCGTGCGCCGCGGCTTCGCGAACCATGTAGTCGCACATCCGCCGCTCCACATCTTCGCGGGTAAGTTCGCCGTCGAAGCCGCGTGCAACTTCACCGAAGAACTCGGCATCCCAGTCCGCCAGCCACCAGGGGTTGTGATACGCCTCGCGGCCGATCATCACGCCGTCGAGCAGGCGAAGTTGCGTGTGCACCTCTGCGCTGTTGTGGATGCCGCCGTTGATCGAAAACCGCAGCGCGGGAAAATCGTGCTTCAGCCGATGAACCAGCGCGTGGCGCAGCGGCGGCACTTCGCGGTTTTGCTTCGGGCTCAGGCCCTGGAGCCAAGCATTGCGCGCATGCACGATGAAGGTCTGGCAACCCGCCTCGCTCACCGTGCCAACGAAGTCACGCACGAACTCGTAGCTCTCCGACTTGTCGATGCCGATGCGGTGCTTGACGGTCACGGGTACGTCGACTACGTCGACCATCGCCTTCACGCAATCGGCCACCAGCAGCGGCTCAGCCATGAGGCAAGCGCCGAAGGCGCCGCGCTGCACACGCTCGCTCGGACAACCGCAGTTCAGGTTGATTTCGTCATAGCCCCACTGCTTGCCCAGTTGCGCGCAATGCGCCAGATCAGCCGGTTCGCTGCCACCCAGTTGCAGCGCGACCGGATGCTCTTCGGCGTTGAAGCGCAGATGCCGCGGCACGTCGCCATGGACCAGCGCGCCGGTCGTGACCATCTCGGTGTAGAGAAGCGCGTGGCGGGTCAGCAGCCGATGGAAGTAACGGCAATGCCTGTCGGTCCAATCCATCATGGGTGCAACGCTCACACGGTCAGGCGCAGGGCGAAGACTCGGATTAAAAGAAGAAGCGGACATCGGACTTGTAGAGGGTGCCGGCAGCGGCGGCGGAGTCGTGGATTGTCTCCCAGGGGTTGCCGAGTTGCCCGAACGACGCGTGAATACGAATGCAGGCAGCCCAAGCCTGCATGTCGGTGTTTGCCCGATAACGCGCAACTTCAGGCGCGCGGACCTTCCTTGCCGAACATTCTTCGAATTGCAGCGACGCCCGCGACCAATGCGTTGGCATAGGTGGATTGGGGATCGATTGCGGATTCCAGCGGAAGGTAAGGCAAGGCGTCTTCCATCGCGTAATCCGTTCCTTCCATCAATACCCAATAGAACTCGCCTTGTTCGAGTTCATGAACGGTCAGTGCGATATTTCGCAGTGTTGACATGGGTTTAGGTGGAGCCGGTAAGGGTTACGGATGGGACTGAATAATCCTATTCATCACGCTCGGCAACGCATAACCACAATTTCACGCTTAGATATAAATGTGACAAACCGTAAGCAAATTCGGAGGTATCTGCCAAGTATTTGTTCACAGTAACTTGAATCGCCGCACCACAACCGCTCCCAATCTTTTCCTACACCTAGCGTCTGAACTCTCTCCTAAGCTGTTTTATCGCCCTTGCAGTGCAAATAAATCCGGAGACAACGATGAATCAATTCCATCTCGAGCCGAACATGCTGGCCACATTCGGCGGAGCGTTTTATCCGACCGGTTATTCGATGGTGATGTTTCCGGATGCAAAAGATGCGGCTCGCGTCGGCCAGCAACTCATCGAAGCTGGCTTTGAGGCTCCAGCCGTGATGTCGGTGCCAGCCGCCATCATCCTTTCACAGATCACACCGACTGTGAGCGGTGCCGACGACCCTCTGCCGTCGGCAGGCACAGAGGGCGCAACCGTTCGCGCACTGACCGAACTGGCCCAAAAGGGCCACGCCGGCCTGTTGGTCAAGACCGACGATGAAGACATCGCCGATCGACTGATGAAAGTGGTGCGCGAAGTGCCGTATTCCATGGCTCAGCGCTATCGCGCGCTGGTCATTGAGGACCTTTGAGCGACGCCCCTTGAACTAAAGCGCTGAGCCTCGTAAGTCGCTCAACTCGCCATGTGACCCGTCTTGGCGTTGACGATTTCTTCGGGCTCGTTCGCTTCGACCCACGTCTCGCCATTGAGCCCGGCCTGCAGGCGATCCATGTCGAGCTCGTTGGTCCATTTGGCCACCACGATCGTCGCCACGCCATTGCCCACCAGATTGGTCAGCGCGCGGGCTTCGGACATGAAGCGGTCGATGCCGAGGATGAGTGCCAGTGCAGCGACTGGCACATGACCCACGGCCGACAGCGTGGCAGCCAGCACGATAAAGCCACTACCGGTAACGCCGGCCGCGCCCTTTGAGGTCAGCAGCAGCACCAGCAACAGCGTGATCTGCTGCGTGATCGTCATCGGAGTGTTGGTGGCCTGCGCCAAAAACACCGCCGCCATCGTCAAATAGATCGAGGTGCCGTCGAGGTTGAATGAATAGCCGGTTGGAATGACCAGCCCGACCACCGACTTTTTGGCGCCGAGGTTCTCCATCTTCTCCATCATGCGTGGCAACGCCGCCTCGCTCGATGACGTGCCGAGCACGATCAGCAGTTCTTCCCTGATGTACTTGACGAACTTCCAGATCGAGAAGCCGTGGTACCGCGCAATGCTGCCCAGCACGACGAAGACGAAGATCAGGCAGGTCAAATAGAACGTCGCCATGAGTTGACCCAACTGCACCAGCGAACCGACGCCGTACTTTCCGATGGTGAACGCCATCGCGCCAAAGGCACCGATGGGCGCGACCTTCATGATGTAGCCGACGATGACGAAAAGCACATGCGAGAACTTCTCGATGAAGTCGAACACCATGGTTCCGCGACCACCGAACTTGTGCAGCGCAAAGCCGAACAAAACTGCAATCAGCAGCACCTGCAGGATTTCTCCTTTGGCAAATGCATCGACGAATTGGGTCGGAATCACATTCATCAAAAAGTCGGTGGTCGAGGTCATCTTGCCCGGCCCGGTGAAAGCCGCGATGCCCTTGGTGTCAAGCGTGGTGACATCGATGTTCATACCGGTGCCGGGATGCACCAGGTTGATGATCACCAGTCCGACTATCAGCGCGACGGTGCTGACCACCTCGAAATACAGCAGCGCCAAGCCGCCGGTTTTACCCACCTTCTTCATGTCTTCCATGCCGGCGATGCCAACCACGACGGTGCAGAAGATGATCGGCGCAATGATCATCTTGATCAGCTTGATGAAGCCGTCGCCCAGCGGCTTCATGGCCTCGCCGGTCTGCGGGTAGAAGTGCCCGAGGATCACGCCGATGACGATGGCGGTGATGACCTGAAAGTAGAGCGATTTGTAGAGCGGTTGCTTGGCCGCGGATGCGGTGGCTGATGGTTCGGTAGACATGGAGTCTCCTTCGTATTTCTTGCTGTTGGATTTATGAATTCAGGAACTTGGCTGCCGGTGCGGCCATCGCAACTTTTGCGCTGTTCGGGACTTTAGCGCGATCACTCGCCGTCGTCCGCTTCGGTCCGCTGTGCGGCGAGCCATTAAAAAACCCGCCTGAGCGGGTCTTTGTCGAGGTGCCTTGCAAGCAATGCCTCAGTGCATGTGCAGTCCGCCGTTCACCGAGAAGTCGGCGCCGGTCGAATAGCCACCTTCGTCGGTTGCCAGCCACGAAATGATCGAGGCGATTTCGCTCGGCTTGCCAAGCCGCTTGACCGGGATGGTCGCGATGATCTTATCGAGCACCTCCTGGCGAATGGCGTTGACCATGTCGGTGCCGATGTAGCCCGGGCTGACGGTGTTGACGGTCACGCCCTTGTTGGCCATCTCTTGCGCCAGCGCCATCGTGAAGCCGTGCATGCCGGCTTTTGCTGCGGAGTAGTTGGTTTGGCCGGCCTGGCCCTTTGCGCCGTTGACCGAGCTAATGTTGACGATGCGGCCCCAGCCCTTTTCGACCATGTCGCCGACCACTTGCTTGGTCACGTTGAACATGCTGTTGAGGTTGGTCTCGATCACCGCGCTCCAGTCTTCCGGCGTCATCTTGATGAACATGCGGTCGCGCGTGATGCCGGCGTTGTTTACCAGCACGTCGATGGCGCCATGTTCGGCCTTGGCCTTGGAAAAGGCTTCGACGGTAGAGGTCCAGTCGCCGACGTTGCCGACCGACGCGAAGAAGTCGTAGCCATCGGCTTTTTGTTCGGCCAACCACTTGGCGTGGTCGCGTGTGGGGCCGCAGCCAGCGATGACGGAAAACCCGTCCTTGTGAAGACGCTGGCAGATGGCGGTTCCGATGCCACCCATGCCTCCGGTGACGTATGCGACTTTTTTGCTCATGTTATTTCCTGGAATTCGGTACGGCCGAAACTGGCCTCGTTACTTTAGCGAAATTTGCCCTCGTCTCGTCGGAGGAAAACACTGACACGGGCGTGCAACCAGCTGTCACAAGGCGTATCTATACTCGTTCGATGTCATCGATAGAGCTTGCCGGCGTCGCCAAAACCTGGGGCCAAACCACCGCCCTCCACGCCATCAACATTTACATCGAGAAAGGCACGTTCTGCGTTTTGCTCGGCCCTTCGGGATGCGGCAAATCGACCACATTGCGGATCATCGCCGGGCTCGAAGTGGCGACCGCCGGCCAGGTGCACATCGACGGCCGCGATGTGACCGATGCACCGCCGGCACAGCGCGGCATCGCGATGGTGTTCCAGAATTACGCGCTCTTTCCACACCTGACCGTGGCCGACAACATCACCTTCGGGCTCTCGGTGCGCAAGACGCCGGTTGCAGAAATGGCAACGCGGCTGAAAGAAGCGGCGGTGCTGCTCGGTCTTTCGGCCCTGCTCGATCGTCGCCCGGGCCAACTTTCCGGCGGGCAGCAGCAACGCGTCGCACTCGGCCGTGCGCTCGTCGCGCAGGCGAGCGTCTGCCTGATGGACGAGCCGCTCTCCAACCTCGACGCGCAGTTGCGGCAGGAAATGCGACTCGAATTGCGAGACCTTCAGCAAAAGCTCGGCCTGACCGTCGTCTACGTTACGCACGACCAGACCGAAGCGATGAGCATGGCCGACCAGGTCGTGCTGCTGAATCAGGGCCGCGTCGAGCAGGCCGGCGCACCGCGCGAGCTTTACGCACAACCAGCCACGACCTTTGCGGCCCGTTTTATCGGCACTCCGCCGATGAATCTCGTTGCCATCGAGGCCGGTCGCATCGCCGGGAGCGACGTTGCCATCGGACTGACAGCGACGACGCTCGGCGTACGGCCCGAATCCATTTCGCTGGCGCCGCACATCGACAACCCCGAAAGCATGGGCGTTACGGCCGTCGTGGCGAGCGTCGAATACCTCGGCGCCGATCTTGTCTTGCGCTGCACAGTCGGCACGCAAACGCTGCTGGTGCGCGCCGACGGACGTTTCAGGGTGCAGCCCGGAGACACCGTGCCGCTGCACTGGTCGCCGCACGACAGCCACGGCTTCGACGCCGCCGGCCAACGAATTCACTAACCAGCCTTCCCGACAATTTTTTGAGAACCAATCCCATGAGACGAGATACCTTTCTGCGCGTTGCCACCATCAACCTGACTGCGGCCATTGCCGTGCTGGCCGGTGCCACGATGCCGTTGCATGCGCAGACGCCAGTCGAAGTGCAGTTCTATTACCCGGTGGCAGTCGGTGGCCCGATCGCCAAGACCATCGACGGCTTTGCTGCGGGCTTCATGAAGGACAACCCCGGCATCAAGGTGACGCCCATTTACGCCGGCACCTACCAGGAAACCATTGTCAAGGCACTCACCGCGCACAAGTCAGGCACGCCGCCGGTGACATCGGTGCTGCTGTCGACCGACATGTTCACGCTCATCGACGAAGACGCCATCGTGCCGTTCGATACTTTCGCCAGGACGGCTGAAGACAAGGCCTGGATGGGCAGCTTCTACAAGGCCTTCATGCTCAACAGCCAAAGCGGCGGCAAGACCTGGGGCATTCCGTTCCAGCGTTCGACCGTCGTCATGTACTGGAACAAAGAGCTTTTCAAGGAGGCCGGACTCGACCCTGAAAAAGGTCCAACCAGCTGGGCCGAGCTGAAAGACGCTGCAACCAAGCTCACGAAAAAAGACGCCAGCGGAAAAACCACGCAGTACGGGGTGCAGATTCCGTCGAGCGGCTTTCCGTACTGGCTGTTCCAGACCTTGACCACACCCAACGACACCATTCTGGCCAACGATACCGGCACGCAGGTCAAGTTCGATGACCCCAAGGTGGTCGAAGCGCTGCAGTATTGGGTCGACCTGGGCAAGGCCGGCATCCACCCACCAGACGTCGTCGAGTGGGGCACCACGCCCAAGGACTTCTTCGAGAAGAAGGCCGCGATCATCTACACGACCACCGGCAATCTGACCAATATCAAGACCAATGCCAAGTTCGATTTCGGCGTCGGCATGATCCCCGGCAACAAGCGCAAAGGCTCGCCCACCGGCGGCGGCAACTTCTACATCTTCAAGAAGTCGACCGCGGCGCAGCAAGAGGCTGCATTCAAGTTCGTGCAATGGGTGACGCAGCCCGAGCGTGCGGCGCAGTGGAGCATGGAGACCGGTTATGCCGGCATTTCGCAAGCAGCCTACGACACGCCTGCACTCAAGAAGTACGGCGTCGACTTTCCGGCTGCGCTGGTGGCGCGCGACCAATTGCCGGTGTCGGTCGCCGAGTTTTCGACCCATGACAACCAGCGCGTGACCAAGGCGTTGAACGACGGCTTGCAAGCCGCGCTCACCGGCACCAAAACGCCGGCGCAAGCCATGAAGGATGCGCAGGCTGAGGCCGACCGGATCCTGCGCGCCTACAAGTGAACAACCGATCGGCCCATGCGTGGTTGATGCTGCTGCCGGCACTCGTGCTGTTGGTGGCTTTCACGCATTGGCCGGCCGCGTCGACGCTGATCGACAGCTTTTTCTCGACGCCGAGAGGTGCGCGTCCCGGCGTCTGGGTAGGTCTAGAAAACTACCAATCGATGACGGCCGATCCGGTGTTCTGGAAGGCGGTTCGCAACAACCTGTGGTTTGCCGGTGCGACGATTCCGTGCTCGATCGGGCTCGCGCTGGTGATGGCGCTGTGGGTCAACGAGCGCATCCCCGGTCGCGCTTTTTTGCGTATGGCGTACTTCACACCAACGGTGTTGCCAATGATCGCTGTCGCCAACATCTGGCTCTTTTTCTACACGCCGCAATACGGTCTTCTGGAGCAGATCACCGGCGCCTTGGGTCTGCCTTCGCACAACTGGCTCGGCAGCCCGAGCACCGCCCTCAGCGCAGTGACGGTGGTCGCCATCTGGAAGGAGTCCGGCTTTTTCATGATCTTCTATCTGGCCGCGCTGCAGACGCTGAATCCGAGCCTGCGCGAGGCCGCCGCCATTGAAGGCGCGTCGCGCTGGTACTTCTTCCGGCGGGTGCAGTGGCCGCTGCTGACGCCGACGACGCTGTTCGTGCTCGTCAACGCTTTCATCAACGCGTTCCGCATGGTCGATCATCTGTTCGTGCTGACCCGCGGCGGTCCCGACAACGCATCGACGCTGCTGCTCTATCACCTGTACGAAGTGGGCTTCAGCTTTTGGGACACGGCGTACGCGTCGGCCATCACCGTGGTGCTGGTGGTGGTGCTCGCGGGCATCGCGCTGTTCCAGTTCTTCGTGCTCGACAAGCGCGTCCACTACAAATGAGCGCATCCCCGTCTACATTGCGGGCCGCACACGCGCCCTCGCAACGCCTCGCATACAACGCGCCCGGCTGGCTCGACACCATCGCGGCCTGGTTGCTTGCGCTGTTGTGGATCCTGCCGCTGGTCTACGCGGTGTGGACCGCCTTTCATGCGCCGGAGTTTTCCACGCGCTTCAGTCTGGCCGCGCCGCTCACACTCGACAATTTTCGCCGCGCCTGGGTCGCTGCACCGTTCGCGCGCTACTTCCTCAACACCACGCTGCTGGTCGCGATGATTCTGGTGGTGCAATTGGTGCTCGGCACCCTCGCCGCCTATGCGTTCGCGCGCTATGAGTTCAAAGGCCGCAACATCGCATTCGCACTTGTGCTGGTGCAGCTGATGGTCATGCCAGACATCCTCGTTGTCGAAAATTACAAGACGATGGCGAAGCTCGGGCTGGTCGACACGTTGCTCGCCATCGGTCTGCCGTACTTCGCGTCCGCCTTCGCGATCTTCCTGTTGCGCCAGACTTTTATGGGCATACCTAAAGAGCTGGACGATGCGGCACGCGTCGAGGGCGCCAGCGCGATGCAGATGCTTTGGCGCGTGTACGTGCCGCTCGCCAAACCGGTGTACACGGCCTTCGCGCTGGTGTCGGTGAGTTTTCACTGGAACAACTTTCTCTGGCCGCTGATCGTGACCAACAGCGTCAACGCCCGACCACTCACTGTCGGGTTGCAAGTGTTTTCTTCAATGGATCAGGGGGTCGACTGGTCGATCATCACGGCCGCCACGCTGATGACATCGGCGCCATTGCTGGTTGCCTTCATGTTGTTCCAGCGGCAGTTCGTGCAGAGCTTCATGCGGGCGGGCATCAAATGAAACTGGTGACGTGGAACACGCAGTGGTGCCGTGGGCTCGATGACCGAGTCGACGTCCTACGCATCGTTGACGGCGCACGCTCGATGGCCGACTTCGATGTGCTCTGTCTGCAAGAGATCGCACAGGGTTTCGACACCATGCCGGGTCAGCCAGGCGACCAACCCGCGCAACTGCAAGCGCTGTTGCCGGGCTTCCAAGTCTTCTTCGGTGCCGCGGTGGACGAGTTCACTCCTGATGGCAAACGCCAGCGCTTCGGCAACCTGATCGCGACGCGTCTGCCCGTGACCCAGGTGCAGCACCACGCCCTGCCCTGGCCCGCCGATGCAGGTGTGCGCAGCATGCCGCGAATGTGCACGGTCGTCACGGTCCGAGAAGCGGCGCTCGGGCCGGTGCGCGTGATGACGACGCACCTCGAGTACTACTCCAAGGTGCAGCGTATGGCGCAGGCACGTGCGCTCCGACAGCTGCACATCGATGCCTGCGCGCAAGCCGCAGCGCCGCCGCTGGTGGACGACAGCGGCTCGGCGTTTCAAACCAAAACGCACACGCCGCACGCGATCCTTTGCGGCGATTTCAATCTGGGCGCAAGCGAGCCTGAGTACGCGGCAATGCAAGCGCCGTTTCTGCTCGACGGCGATGCCGCGGCACATGCGTTGCACGACGCGTGGCCGCTGGTGCACGGCGGGTCGCCGCATTCACCGACCTTCCAGTTGTTCGACCGGACCTATGGTCCCGAGCCGGTCGCCTGCGACTTCGTCTTTGTCAGCGCCGGCCTGGCGTCACGTGTGCGCCGCATCGAAGTCGATGTCGTCACGCGCGCATCGGACCACCAACCGGTAGTCGTCGAACTAGGCTGAGCGTCTGCGCGCCCGGTCAGCGGTCGGGATGATTCTTTTCGAAGCGCCGCTCAGCGCCGACCAGATGACTGATCAAAAGGTGCGAGATCAGGTTGACGCCGATGCCGCCGAACATGAGCGGAAAGAGATAGAGCGCGAACGAAACTTCCGAATCGAACACAGCGTCGTCGACCAGCGACGGTGTGGCGCGCGCAGCCGTCTGCATGTGCTGCAAAAAGTAGACGTCGAACCCGGCGATTGCGACCAGCGTGAGACCCAACGCCAGCACGGTGTAGCGAGAGATGCTCGGCTTCGCGAAAAGCACGGCGTAGATCGTCACCGGCAGGATCACCGACACGACGACCATCGCCCAGAAGCTCAACTCAGCGAAGACCGAATCGATCAGGCAGAGCCCAAGCCGCGCACAGGGTCAGACGTTCAGCGCTCGATAGTCAACGCCACGCCCATGCCGCCGCCGATGCACAGCGAAGCGATGCCCTTCTTCGCGTTCTGGCGCTGCATCTCGTGCAGCAGCGTGACGAGGATGCGGCAGCCCGACGCACCGATCGGATGGCCGATGGCAATCGCGCCTCCGTTGACGTTGACCTTAGACACGTCCCAGCCCATCTCGCGATTCACTGCGCAAGCTTGCGCAGCGAACGCCTCGTTGATCTCGAGCACGTCGAGGTCTTGCGGCTTCCAGCCGGCGCGCTGTAGCGCCTTGGTCGACGCAGCCACCGGGCCCATTCCCATGATCGCCGGGTCGAGGCCGACGGTCGCGTAGCTGGCAATGCGACCTAGCGGTTTCAGCCCGAGTTGCGCCGCCTTCTTCGCCGTCATGACCATCACGGCGGCCGCGCCATCGTTCAGCCCCGATGCATTGCCCGCGGTAACGCCGCCGGCCTTGTCGAACGCGGGGCGCAATGCGGCCAGTCCTTCGGCGCTGCTCTTGCGGTTGATGAACTCGTCCTTGTCGAAGACGAGCGGATCGCCCTTTTTCTGAGGAATGTTCACGGGGACGATTTCGTCCTTGAACCTTCCGGCGTCTTGCGCCGCTGCGGCCTTGATCTGGCTGCCAAGCGCCAGCTCGTCTTGCGACGCGCGGCTGATGTCGAACTTCTTGGCCACGTTCTCGGCCGTGATGCCCATGTGGTACTGGTTGTATACGTCCCACAGGCCGTCGACGATCATTGTGTCGACCAGCTTCCAGTCACCCATGCGCTGGCCGTTGCGCGAGTTGGGCAGCACGTGCGGCGCCATGCTCATGTTCTCTTGCCCGCCCGCGATGACGATCTCGCTGTCACCGGTCGCGACGGCTTGCGCCGCCAGCATGACGGCTTTGAGGCCCGAGCCGCATACGGCGTTGATGGTGAGGGCGGGGACTGACTTGTCGATGCCGCTTTTCAGCAGGGCCTGACGCGCCGGGTTTTGGCCGGCGCCTGCTGCCAGCACCTGGCCCATGATGACTTCGCCGATCTGGTCTGGCGTGAGCTTGGCACGTGCCAGCACTTCTCTGATGACGATCGAGCCGAGCTCGGTGGCTGCAATGCCAGCGAGCGAGCCGCCGAACTTGCCGACGGCTGTGCGTGCGGCCGAAACGATGACGATGTCTTCCATGCTTTTTTTCCGGTGGTGTGATTGAAATCGACTGTGTCGCAAACGAACTTCAGGCGGCGACCGAAGGCTTGGCTTTGGCCTTGACGTAGCGCCCCGGTGCCGGCTCGCTCGCCTTGTAGGCGCTGCCCTCACCATATGCCTTGGGCGCAGCGATCTGCTTGCCCGCTTGGCTTTTGAGCCATTGGGCCCAATCGGTCCACCAGCTGCCGGGATGCTCTTCGGCGCCGGCCAGCCAGTCGGCCTGCGAGGTCGGCAGCTTGCCGTCTTCGCGAATCCAGTGGCTGCGCTTTTTCTTGGCTGGCGGATTGATCACGCCGGCGATGTGGCCCGATGCGCCCATCACGAAGCGCTTCTTGCCCTTGAGCAACTGCGTCGATGCGTAGGCACCGCCGATCGGCACGATGTGGTCCTCTCGCGAGCCGTAGATGTACACCGGCGCATCGATGGTGCCAAGGTCGATCTTCTCGCCGCAGACGGTCAGCGCTCCCGGCATCTTGAGCTTGTTCTCGTGGTATGTGTTGCGGAGATACCAGGTGTAGAACGGACCGGGCAAATTGGTCGCGTCGCAGTTCCAGTACAGGAGGTCGAAAGGCGGTGGCGTTTCGCCCTTGAGGTAATTGCCGACGACGTAGTTCCAGACCAGGTCGTTCGGCCGCAAAAAGCTGAAAGTCGATGCCAGTTCGCCGCCATCCAGCAGGCCGCCCGCGCCCATCTGCATCTCGCGATACTTGACCATCGTCTCGTCGATGAAGATGTCGAGGATGCCGGTTTCGGTGAAGTCGAGCAGCGTAGTCAACAGGGTGACCGATGCGGCAGGCTTTTCGCCACGTGCCGCCAGCACTGCCAGTGCCGTGCTGAGAATGGTGCCGCCGACGCAGAAGCCGAGCGTATTGATCTGTTTGTCCTTACCCTGACAGCCGATTTCCTGCACCAGATGAATCGCCTTGATGGCGGCGTCTTCGATGTATTGATCCCACGTGGTTTCGCGCAGAGATTCATCGGGGTTGCGCCAGCTGATGACGAACACGCGATGCCCCTGCTCCACTGCATAGCGGATTAGCGAATTCTCAGGCTGAAGGTCGAGGATGTAGAACTTGTTGATGCAGGGCGGGACCAGCAGAAACGGCCGCTCGTAGACCTTGGACGTGAGCGGCTTGTATTCGAGCAACTGGAACAGCTCGTTTTCGAACACCACCGCGCCTTCGGTCGTCGCCACGTTGCGGCCCACTTCGAAAGCCGTCTCGTCGGTCATGCTGAGATGCCCGCGCTTCACGTCGTCGAGCAGGTTCTTGATGCCCTTGGCGATGCTCCCGCCCTGCGTGTCGATGGCGCGCTTCTGGGCCTCGGCGTTGAAGGCGAGCGAATTGCTGGGTGACGATGCGGCCATCCATTGTTCGACTGCAAAACGCAGGCGCGACCTGGTTTTGACGTCGCCCTCGACTGCTTCGACCATGTTGAGCATGGTGCGCCCGTTGAGCAGGTAGACCGCCGCCGTAAAAGACGAGACCGGGTTGCTATTCCACGCTTCGCCGGAAAATCGACGATCGCTGCTTGCCGCGGTGGGCATCATCCCAGCTTTCCACAGTTCGCCGGCCTCGGCCAGATACTGTTTTTGCAGGCTTTGCAGCTTTTCGGGTGCAAAAGAAAGCTTGGGCAGATTGAACGACGGAGAGGCACCGTTGGCACCCATCGATTGCAGCGACGTCAGCGCTTTGTCCCAGCCCTCTGTCAGGGCCTGTTGAAAGGGCGCGAAAGCATCGACCCCGGTAGCTAGTGTTTTCATGTGATGTCTCCTGCTGCCTCGCCAGAACCTGTTTGCTTTTGAGTATGCTGCATTCGACCAGCGCTCACAACGCCGTGTTTCTCTTTAGTTCCGCCCGTTTCATCATTAACCACTTCATCGACGTCACCCCATGCATCTGGTCGTAATTGCCTGGCTCTACGTCGTGCTGATGATGGCCGTGGCCGAGGCCACGAACACCACCGGCACCGTCATGGGCGCCATCGTGACCTTCGTGCTTTACGGCCTGCTGCCGGTGGGGCTCATCATGTATTTCATGCTCACGCCGGCAAGGCGGCGACGCGTCAGAGAACGTGAAATGGCGGCGCAAGAAAAGGCTCGCGAAGTGCATCGTACGAGCCATCGGGGCGGTCCGGATGGTGATGCTACCGGCGAGCCGCAAAAGAGCACTCCGCATGAAGGCATGTCGCCGTCAGACCTTCCAGATCAGCGCAGCGAAGCGGCCGCTTCCGGCCTCCCGCCGGTACGAGAAAAACTGTGACGCGTTGCTGACGGTGCACCACGCATCGCTGCCGTCGTTCCCGTAGACGGCAGACACGCCCATCGCGCGCAATCGCTGGCGCGCCAGTGCTGGCAAATCTGCCAGCCACTTGCCGGGCGCGGCGCCGGGCCTGAAGCACGATGCGGCGTCGGCGGAATGGACCTCAAACGCAGCTTTGACCTCCGGATTGACCTCGAAGACTTTCGGGCCGATACACGGGCCCAGCCACGCGATTTTTTTCAATGCGCCGCGCTGGGGCGCACCGCCGATAGTTTCCGCGTCGACCGCTCGTTCGGCGTCCGTTTCCACGCTGTCCGCTGCGAACGCGCCGAAGGTGCGCTCCAATACACCCGCCGCCAGGCCACGCCAACCCGCATGGGCAGCAGCCACGCGATAACCGGCTTCGTCGGTGAACAACACCGGCATGCAGTCGGCGACCATGATCGTGCAGGCAATGCCCGCATCGGTGGTGGTGCACGCGTCCGCGGCGATCGCGCCCGACGCATCCGGCGTGTCTGCATGGAGCGGGATCACGTCCGTGCCATGCACCTGCCTGAGGAACACCGGCCGCACCCCGATGGCTGATCGCAACCGTGCCCGGTTCTCGGCCACCGCTCGCGGTGCATCGCCGACATGCTCGCCCAAGTTCAAGCTGGCACAGGCCCCAACCGATACGCCACCGGCACGCGTCGTGCAGAGCGCACGCACGTTGTCAGGTGCCGGCCAATCGGGCACCAGCGGCTGCATCGGCCGCGTCCGCATCAGTTCTCCGCGTCCGGGCAACGCGACGGATGCGCGCGCTGAAAGGCGTCGAGCTGCATGCAGGCTTCGTAGGCCGCGGTAGTGCGTGGCAAGCCGCCCAGGTCGCAGTCGAAGCGCTGCGCGTTGAAGATTTGCGGCACCAGGCAGCAGTCGGCCAGCGTCGGAGTGTGGCCCCAGCAATACAGCGTGGCCGGCCGCTGGGCCAGCTGGCGCTCGAAGGCCTCCAGGCCGAGCCGCGTCCAGTGCCGGTACCAGGCGTTCTTGGCTGCGTCGTCCAGCTTGAGGTCGCGCACCAGATACTTCAGCACCCGCAGGTTGTTGATCGGGTGGATCTCGCAAGCGATGGTTTCCGACAGCGCCCGCACATGCGCCCGGCCGGCGGGGTCGCGTGGCATCAGCGGCGGCTCTGGATGTACCTCGTCGAGGTATTCGATGATGGCCATCGATTGCGAAAATCGCTCGCCTTGTTCTTCGCCCAAGGCAGGTTGGTCCTCAAAAAGAGGAACCAGCATGTCGGCCGAAATCTGCGGGTAAGCGCCCGCAAGGTGCTCGCCCTTGGCGATGTGCACGGGGAGGTACTCGTAGTCGAGCCCCTTCAGGTTGAGCGCGATGCGCACCCGGTAAGAGGCGGACGAGCGGAAGTAGTTGTGTAGCTTCATCATGCGCGCAGCATAGCTTTACGGCGTCGGTGCGCGCAGGGGTAATCCGCAGCGACTGCGCAGGGTGGTGCCCTCTGGCACACTCCCGGATCAGCGCCCGACCGGCAGACAAAGGACTCCACGCCATGGCATCAGAATTCGTTTTTCCCGCTCCCGCGACCGTCTCGGTTCCCGTGGTCGGTCAGACCGCTCGCTTCGCAGTGCACCGCATCTACTGTGTCGGCCGTAACTACGAGGACCACGCCAAGGAAATGGGTTTCACGGGCCGCGAACCGCCCTTCTTCTTCATGAAGCCGGCCGACGCGGTGGTAGCGGTCGAAGCGGGCCAGACCGGCACCATGGCGTACCCCACACTGAGCAAGAACCTGCACCACGAAATCGAGCTGGTCGCCTGTATCGGCACCGGCGGCAAGAACATCTTGGCAGTCGATGCGCACAAGCACATCTACGGCTACGCGGTCGGCCTCGACATGACGCGCCGCGACCTGCAGGGCGAAATGAAAAAGCAGGGCCGCCCTTGGGAAATCGGCAAGGCTTTCGAGCAAAGCGCACCGATCGGACCGATCGTGCCTGCGGCCAAGGCCGGGGATGTTGAAAAGGCAGAGATCTCGCTGCAGGTGAACGGCACCGACCGCCAGCGCAGCAACGTGAGCAAGCTGATCTGGAACCTGGGCGAAACCATCGAGCATCTGTCGGCCGCATGGGAGTTGCAACCGGGCGACTTGATCTTTACCGGAACGCCTGAAGGCGTCGCGGCGGTGGTCCGCGGCGATACGCTGGTCGGTGAAGTGGCCGGTTTGCCATCGCTCACCGTCAAGATCGTCTGAACCTACTTCAATCCGCCAGCCGATGACCTTCCGCGTTCCCATCAAGCACTGCAAAAACTGCGGCACCGCGGTGGTCTACCGTCTTCCGGACGATGGCGACACCAAGGAACGCGCGGTCTGCCCCGCCTGCAACACCGTCCACTACGAGAACCCGCTCAACGTCGTAGGCACCATCCCCGTCCTCGGCGATCGCGTGCTGCTATGCAAGCGAAACATCGAGCCGCGCTGGGGCAAATGGACCCTGCCGGCCGGCTTCATGGAGCTGAACGAAAGCGCGTCGCAGGGCGCTGCGCGCGAGACCGACGAGGAAGCCGGTGCGCATTTCGAAATTCAGGATCTCTTCGCGGTCATGAGCGTGATACGGGTCGGCCAGGTGCACTTGTTCTATCGCGCCAAGCTGCTCGACGACGTGTTCGACCCCGGTCACGAAACGATCGAGGCCAAGCTCTTTACCGAAGCAGAAATCCCCTGGGATGAAATCGCTTTTCGGACCGTGCGCGAAGCGCTCGAATGCTTCTTCGCCGACCGCAAGCGCGGCAGCTTCGACCGCGTTCACACGATCGATATCGATTGAACCAGCGCTTGACCACTTGCCCTAGAACTGCGATCCACTCATGACGCCCTCGACCACCGCCCTGCTCTCTCGCGTCACTCTCGGTTTCGCGTTCGCGCTCTCGCTGGCCTCGGCCGCACATGCCGAAGTGGTCGGCGACGTCGACACCGCCTTCAAGCTCATCGGGCCCGATCACAAGATCGTGGTCGAGGCCTACGACGACCCGAAGGTCGGCGGCGTGACCTGCTACGTATCCCGCGCCAAGACCGGTGGCGTGTCGGGTGCGCTGGGCTTTGCGACAGACAAGGCTGAAGCGTCGATTGCCTGCCGCCAGGTCGGTCCGGTGAGCTTCACCGGCGGGCCGCTGCCCCAACGCGAAGAGGTCTTCAGCGAGCGGCTGTCGATTCTGTTCAAGCGGCTGCGCGTGGTGCGCATGGTCGACACCAAGCGCAGCGCGCTGGTGTACCTCACCTACTCAGACTTGCTGATCGACGGCTCGCCCAAGAACAGCATCACCGCGGTCGCCATCGATCGCGGTACGCCGATTCCGGTCAAGTAACTGCCGCATAGAACAAGAGGCCCGAGGATGCGTCTGGCACCGGACCAGCCTCTTCGCGTCTTGTACACGGCACTGTGGCGCTTCGCGCTCGGGGCTCGGGGTCAGCTGATCAGTTCGCTTTCGCTTCTGACAGCGTCGCAGCTCATCCGCCTGAGCATGCCGTTCCTTGCGGGCAAGGCGATCAACGCGTTGCAGCGCGGCGAACTGGGCATTGCGGCCCGCTGGATCACCCTGCTGATCTTCGTCTACGCCGTCTCATGGGGCGTGCACGGGCCGGGTCGTGTGCTCGAGCGCAACGTCGCGGTGCGCATCCGCGAGACGGCCTACACGCTCTATGCACGCATCGCCGGTGCGCCGATGACGTGGCGCGACGCGCATCACTCGGGCGAGCTGCAGCACCGCGTGCACCAGGCGAGCCGGGCACTGTCGGACTTTGCGCAGAACCAGTTCGTCTATCTTGCCAATGCGGTGAGCTTCGTAGGGCCGCTGGTCGCGCTCGCGCTGCTGTCGCGCGTCAGCGGCTTGATCGCATTCGTCGGCTATGTGCTGGTCGGCCTGATCATCCTGCGCTTCGATCGCGCGCTGATGAAGCTGGCCCGCACCGAGAACGACGCCGACCGGCGCTACGTCGCGGCACTGCTCGACTTCATCGGCAACGCGTCGACTGTGGTCGGCCTGCGCTTGCAGCAGGCCTCGCGCGTGCTGTTGCGGCGGCGCATGGAAGCGGTGTCGACGCCGCTCAAGCGCACGGCCCTGCTCAACGAAGGCAAGTGGGCCACCGTCGATCTGCTCGGGCTCGGTCTTACCTGGGCGCTGGTGCTGATCTACGTGTGGCGCGAGCGCCAGCCCGGCGTTGCGGTGCAACTGGGCACCGTATTCATGATCTACCAATATGCGCAGCAGGCCGCGGCCGTGGTCGGCTCGATGGCCGCCAACTTTCAGGGCTTCGCGCGCATGCACACCGACTACCTGAGCGCCGAGCCGATCTGGAAAGCGCCCGATGCGGCACCCCACGCGGCGCACGCCATCGATGCCACGGCCGGCTGGAAGAACATGACCATCGATGGCCTGCGTTGGGCCTATGCCGACACGTCGCGCGGCGGCGGACTGCAGGATGTCACGCTAACGCTGCGCCGCAGCGAGCGGGTAGCCCTGGTCGGTCCGAGCGGCGGCGGCAAGAGCACGCTGCTGCGCGTGCTGGCCGGGCTCTATGTGCCGCAACACGGCAGCCTCTCGTTCGACGGTGCGGCGCGCGACTGGCCTTCCCTGCGCACGCTGGCCACCTTGATCCCGCAAGAGACCGAAGTCTTCGAGGCCAGCGTGCGCGAGAACCTGACCTTCGGCGAAGCACATGAGGATTCGAAATTGCAGGCGGCCCTGAATGCGAGCGCGTTCGACGAAGTGCTCGAAGCGATGAAGGGCGACCTCGATACGCCGCTGACCGAACGTGGCTTCAACCTGTCCGGCGGGCAGCGCCAGCGGCTTTGCCTGGCGCGCGGCGTGCTGGCCGCCGCAGGCAGCACGCTGCTGCTGCTCGACGAGCCGACCAGCGCGCTCGATGCCGCGACCGAGGCGCGCGTGCTCGACCGCATCGCCGCGTGCTTTCCGGCTGCGTGCCTGATCGCGTCGGTCCATCGACTCAGCGTGCTCGACCATTTCGACAGCATCGTGCTTATCGAGGCCGGCTGCGTGCGCGATTACGGCCCGTGCGACACGGTGCTGGCGCGCCATCCACAGCTACAAAAAACGGCGATGCGGCCTAGGCCAAACCCTTAAGGTAAAAAAAGGCTACCGGTGGAACGTCCGGCTTCGATTGCGTTCCAATGAGCGCCATGCACCCTTCGACACTGATCCTTCGCGCAGCCGCAGCCCTCTTCATTGGGACCGCAATGGTGGCCTGCGGCACGAATGTGCCGTTGACCCAATCGCCCTCGCCATCGTTGCCCTCCTCGCCACAGGTGGCACCGATCGCGCCGGTGACGCCACCACCCAAGCCGCCAGCGCTGTTCGGATCGCCCGCATCAGGCGCAACCATCGCGCGTTTCGACGGTAACAAAAGCAAAGGCATGGACATCGCGGGTGAGCTGGGCGACCCGATCCTCGCATCGCGTGACGGCCGTGTCGTGATTGTCAGCAATGCGTTGAAGGCCTACGGCACGATGATCATCGTCAAGCACGACGACACCTACATCACTGCGTATGCCCATGTCGACAAGGCCCTGGTCAAAGAGAACGACGTGGTTCGACAAGGCCAGAAGATCGCCGAGATGGGCAAGAGCGGGACCGATCGAGTCAAGCTGCACTTCGAAATCAGAAAGCAAGGCGTCGCGGTCGATCCTGAGCCTTTCCTGAGCGGCAAGCAAAGGTAGGTTTCAGCGGGAAGAGTTCCACACTCAGGATGTTGCCGCCTCCAGCACGAAGCTGAAGTCGAGCGTATGAAACGGCGTGGCCTGCACGGCGCCGTCAGGTGCGGCACCCGGCGCATGGCGCACGTAGTCACCGATCAACGAGCTGCGCACGCCGAACACAGCATCGCTGTCCAGGTACTTGTCGCCATCGCAAAAGACGTGCGTGATAAGCGTCTCGTAGCCGGGCGCCTTCACGATGAAATGCACATGCGCCGGGCGCCACGGATGCCGCTTGACTGCGGCCAGCATGCGACCGACCGGCCCATCGGTCGGTATGGGGTAGGCCACCGGCAACACGGCCTTGAAGTTCAACCGCCCTTCACCATCGGTGCGGAAAACGGCGCGGCCTTGCGGAACGGTGAGTTCGGGGCGCTGCACGTCGTAGAAGCCATCCGCATCGGCCTCCCACACGTCGACCTCGGCATGCGCTACTGGCTCGCCGCTGGTCCCGCGTACGGTCGCCCGCACGAAGAGCGGCTCGCCAACCGCGCCGCCGGACATGTCGGCGCCCTGTTCCAGCTGCGGCGCGCCGCGCACATGGAACGGCCCGAATACGGTCGCCTCGGTCGCTTGTGGGCTCTTCGAATGATTGAGCGCCACCGTCAACATCGACAGGCCGAGCGTGTCCGAAAGCAGGATGAACTCCTGCCGCTTTTCGTCGCACTTCTGGCCCGTGGCGGTAAGGAACTGGATGCCTTGCATGCACTCGGCCTCAGTGAGCTTCACCTCGCGCGCAAAATCGTGAAGGTGGCGCACCAATGCCGACATTACTTCTTTCAGGCGCGGGCTGTCGCAACCCGCGATGCTCTCGAGCACGGCGGTGGTGATGGTGTCTTCGTCGATGTTTCTCACAGTGAATAGTCTCCAGAAATTTGAGTGGACCTCGGTCAACCGGTTCTTACCAGCCGGCGATGCGTAGGGAAAAGCGACCAGCCCCAGCGCTGCTGCGCGTAGCCCCACAAGCCCTGCTTGAAAAAGATAGTGTCCATGATGGCGAGCAGGCCGAGACCCAGCAAATACCAGGTGCCATAGTCGCTCAAGAATTTGTTGAGCGCCCAGAAGATCACTGCCCCGACAAGCGGCCCTTCGATGCCGCCGATGCCGCCGATCACCACCATGAAGATCGCGAAGGCCGACCAATTGACGCTGAAGGCGGCATCGGGGCTGATGCGCAGGTTACCGACGAAGTAGAGCGCGCCACCGGAATACCTTGCGATTCAGCTGCCACTTCGTTGTCGCGGATCGCCAGTAGAGCGAGGCGGCGCTTGCTGCGCAGGAACAGGAGACCAGCGCAATGGCCGCCACCACGCAGGCCAGTGCCATCCAGTAAGTCGCGCTTTCGCGCGTGGCTTTTTCGATGCCGCGCAGCGCAGTGAGCGCGGTACCGGAGCCACCACCCACCGCCGACACGTTGGCGAAGCTCAGGCGAAACACCTCGGCGATGACCCAGGTGCCGATCGCGAAGTAGCCGCCGAAGTTGAAGTACGCCTGCTGGCCGATGCTCACCATGCCGCCATAGCCCGCGAGCAGGTTCCACATCATCGCGAAGATGAAGTTGCAGGCCACCTCGACGAACTCGCGCATCCAGCACCAGCAGGAAAACGATGTGCCCGAACCATATGCCCCAACCCGGGTCGAGCCGAAAGCCGATCTGCTGCGTGATGCCAAGGATCATCGCGCCGGCCAGCGTGCCCCAGAACGACCCCATGCGCCGATGATCACGGCCTCGAAGACGGAGAGCAGCAAAAGATTCCAACCGGTCCGCTCTTTGCATCGCACATCTGGTCTATGACGTCGTTCGCTCGACCGACAAGTTCGGTGCAGTCGCGCAGGAATGCCTGGTCCACATCGCTCAGCCGAACGACCCGCTTGCTGCGATGAAACAGCGGTGCACCGACATGGTCTTCGAGTTGCTTGACGCGGCTGGTAACGACCGAGCGCGCAACGCGAAATTGCAGTGCGGTCTCGGCAAAGCTCTGGTTTCTGCGACGCGAACGAATGTCTCTATGTTTTGTAGGCACTCCATGCGCGGGAGGGTAACGCGTCGCGATGCGTCCGGTTTTGGTCTCGCTCAAGTTGCCGTCGGCGTGGACAGCTTCAAGCGCTTCGCTCGAGGGACACGCCGGTTTAGTCAGCTTGTGGAAGGGTGCGCCCCGGCAGCATGAGCGCCTCATGAAAAATGTTCCGCGCCTCGGCCTGTCTCGCGCCTCAATGAAGCGGCTCGTCGGCCTTACCCTGATCGTCGCCGGCATGAGCCTGCTGATCGAAGGCGTGCGAGCCGTGCTGCTTCCATAGCGGCTTCAATGTGCGGCTGACGTCGCCGCCGCACCCCGGTCTGTTTAGGCCGTCTTGTCGATACGCCCGCCCAGATAGGCCGCCCGCACCTCGTCGTTGGACCAAAGCTCTGCGGGCTTGCCGGACACCGCCAAGCGCCCGGTCTCCAGCACGTAGCCCCGATCAGCCACCGACAGCGCCATGCGCGCGTTCTGCTCGACCAGCAGTACCGTCGTGCCGCGCCGGCGTATCTCACCGATGATCGAAAACACCTTCTGCACGATCACTGGCGCGAGGCCGAGAGACGGCTCGTCGAGCAACAGCAAGCGAGGCTTGGCCATGAGGCCTCGAGCCACCGCAACCATCTGCTGCTGGCCGCCCGACAGCATCCAGCCGAGCGAATCGGCGAACGGCCGGATATCGGGAAACAGATCGAACATCTCGTCGGATTCTCGAATCAGTTCAGCCTTGGCGATACGTCCGCGGTTCGACGCACCGAGCATGATGTTCTCGCGCGCGGTGAGTCCCGGGAACAACCGACGCCCCTCGGGCACATGGGCGATGCCGAGCTTGACGATGGCTTCAGGCCCCAGGCCTGCAATCGACTTGCCATCGAACAGCAGCTCACCGCTGAACGGTTTGTTGAGCCCCGAGATCGCACGCAGCGTGGTCGACTTGCCAGCGCCGTTAGCACCTAGCAGCGTCACGACCTCGCCACTTTCGATGGAAAGCGACAGGCCGCGCAGGGCCTCGATTTCGCCGTAGCGAACGTTCAGCCCTTCAAGTGAAAGCAGGGGCATCGGGTTCGCTTCCAAGGTAGGCCGCAATGACGTCGGGCTGACGCAGCACATCGGCCGCCACGCCGTCGGCGATGCGGCGGCCAAAGTTGAGCACGGTGATGCTTTCGGCGACCTCGGTCACCAGCGTCATGTCGTGGTCGATGATCAAGATGGTCAGGCCCTTCGACGCGATGCGTTTCAACAAATCGCGCAGACCCAATTTTTCGGTCGAATTGAGGCCGGCCGCCGGTTCGTCGAGCAGCAGCAGCGTCGGGTTGCCGGCCAACGCACGCGCAATCTCGATGAGACGTTGATGCCCGTATGAAAACCCGGTGACGAGTTCATGTGCACGCGCTTCGAGTCCGACGAATGCGAGCGCAGCGCGCGCGCGCTCGACCAGCGCCGCGTGCCCGGAGGCGATCTGATTGCCAGGCTGTTCGGCCCCGATGATCACGTTCTCGAGCGCCGTCATGGATCGAAAGAGCCGGATGTTCTGGAAGGTGCGGCCCAGGCCTGCGACGGTGCGCGCGTGGGGCGGCAGCGCCGTCACGTCGCGGCCGCCGAGTAACACGCGGCCCGAGGTCGCGGTGTAGATACCCGAGAGCACGTTGAGCGTTGTCGTCTTGCCCGAACCGTTGGGGCCGATCAGTGCATGAACCTGCCCACGGCGCACTGAAAAGGAAATGCCATCGACCGCCTTCACGCCGCCGAAGTGCTTGCAAAGGTCTTGTACTTCGAGTGCCATCGGCGCAGCTTCGGCACTGGCCGAGTAGGCTGGGGCCAGCATCAGCTCAGCCGGCGCTTCGGCGAACGGCGGGGGTGCCATCCAGTGACGCACACGGTTCTGCACGAAGCCCCAGATGCCGTCCGGCATGTATCGAATGATGAGAATGATCGAAAGCCCATAGATCGCCAGATAGAGCCCCGGCACGCTCTTCAAGAAGCGCAGGCTCTCCGGCAGCACGATCAACAGGCCCGTGCCGATGAGCGCACCGACCGGCGCCGCCACGCCGCCGAGCAGCGTCATCGTGATGAAGACGATCGACTCGGCAAAGCTGAACTGGTCCGGGCTCACATAAGCGAAACCGCCGGCGAACAGGCCACCGCCGATACCGCCCAGCACGGCCGACAGCGCGAAGGCAGCGACCTTCACTTTGTAGACGTTGATGCCCGCGACGCCGGCGGCCAGTTCGTTGTCGCGCACTGCGCGCATCGAGCGACCGAGCGGTGTTTGCGGCAGCCGCCACACCAGGTAGCCAATGACCGCGACTGCAAAAACACACACGCCGAGAAACGCCTGCGACGACTGAAACAGCAGCGGCCGCTGGATGCGTCCGACGCCATCGGGCCCGTGCGTCACCGGAATCCAGTTGACCATGATGAGCGTGACGATCTGCTGGAAGCTGATAGTCACCATCGCAAGATAGTGACCGCCGAGTTTGAGCGTGGTCATGCCGAGCAAGGCACCCATTACCAGCGCGATGCCCGCGCCCATTGCCAGAGCGAGCCAGAAATTCATGTGCAGGTCAGCGGTGCCGAGCCCGACCGCGTACGCGCCGAAGCCGAAGAACGCCGCCTGCGCCAGATTGATTTGTCCGCAGAGCCCAAGCACCACCGTCAGCCCGAACACCGCGATGGCGAAGGTCGATGTCTGCACCAGGATGTGGACCGTGTAGTCCTGCATCGGCACCAGCGTGACGACTGCCACCGCTGCTGCCGCCAGGGCCGCGAAGCCCAGGGTACCCAACGTCTGCCGTGTGCTCGCCACGGCTATGCTTTCTCGGCCACGCGCTCGCCGAAGATGCCCTGCGGTCGAAAGATGAGGAACGCGACGAGCACCAGAAACGCGAAGCCGTCTTTGTACGGAACCGAGATGTAGGCAGCACCGAAGGTCTCGATCACACCCAGTGCCAGCCCACCGATGATCGCGCCCTTGACGTCACCGAAGCCGCCGATGATGGTGGCCGCAAAAGCCTTCAGCGCGATGGTCGAGCCCATCTGGATCGACACGAAAAGGATCGGTGCGACGAGGATACCGGCCACGCCGCCGAGCAGCGCCGAGTACACGAACGTCAGCATGATCATCGCGGACACCGGAATGCCGAGCAGAGACGCCATCTCCTTGTCTTGCGAGGTCGCCTGCAGTTTTTTGCCCAGCATGGTGCGCTCGAAAAACCAGAAGTTGAAGGCGACCAAGATCAACGTGACCACCATGATGAGCAGGTACTGGCTGTCGAGGTAGACCGGACCGATCTGCAGCCCCGGTGTTTCGAACCAACCTTGCAGCACTTGCGGCTGCGGCCCGTACAACGCGAGCACCGAATTCGACAGAAAGATCGAGGCACCGATCGTTGCGATGATCACCGGCAGAAACGTGCGGTTGCGCAGCGGGTAGTACACCCCAAGGTTGAACACTACGCCGAGCAGCGCCATGCCAGCGAGGGCCGCCAGAAAAGCCCATCCGTAGGGCCATTGCAGGTCGACCGCGAACACGACCATGAGATACGCACCAACCATCGAGAACTCGCCCTGGGCAAAGTTGACGACGTTGGTCGCGCGAAAAATCAATACGAAGCCCAGTGCCACCAGCGCATAGACCGCGCCGATGCCCAAGCCCGTGAAAAAGAGCTGAAGGGCGAGATCCATCGCGGATCAGGTGCCCGACTCGACGTGCTTGTCGAAGACGATGTTGCCTTTGTCGTTCTTCACGATGTTGTAGCCGTGCAGGCCATCGCCATTGGCGTCGAAGTTGTACTCGCCTTCGGCGCCGGCGTGTTTACGGATTGCCAGGATGGCCTCGCGCACTGCGACGGGATCGGTCTTGCCAGCTTTGTTGATCGCCATGCACAGCACGGTGATGGCGTCGTAAGTCCAGGACGACTGGTTGTCGGGCGCGACCTTGGCAACATCGCGGTAGGCCTTTCCGAAAGCCTTGGACGCCGCGCTCGAATCCTCGGCGTAGTCGGCCACGCCGTACGTGCCGTGGAGCGCCGGGCCGGCGAGCTTCAAGGCCGTGATGTTCACGATCGATGGCGAGCCGATATAAGGAATCGTCACGCCGAGCTGGCGCAGTTGCCGGGCGAACACGCCGAGGTCGTTTTCAAACGTGAAGTAAGAGCCGAGGATGTCCGCTCCCGATTGCTTGATGGCGAGCACCACAGGCGTGAAGTCCTGGCTCTGATTGGCGTAACCCTGATCGAGCGCGATGGTCGTGCCTTCGTGCTGGGCCAGGCCCGCCGTCAGCGCCTTGCCGCCCGCCGTGCCGAAAGCGTCCGTCGAATGCACGATCGCCCACTTCTTCTTGCCAAGCGTCTTGACGCCGTATTCGGCGATGACGCTGCCCGAGTACGAGTCGTTCGGACGAAAGCGAAACAACCACTGGTTACCCATGTGCGTGAGCGTCGGGTCGGTGCCACCAATCATCACCGGCTTGCCGATCTTCAGCACATCGGGCGCCATCGCATGCACCTGCGTCGAGCGGATCGAGCCGAGGAAGCCGACGATGTCGGTCTGCGATGCGAGCTTGGAAAAAGCGAGCACGATGCCGGGGTTCGTGGTTTGGTCATCTTCGACGACCAGTTCGACCTGCTTTCCGAGCACGCCGCCTGCCTTGTTCACAGCTTCGATCGCAAGCTTGGCCCCCATCTGTGCGTACCTGCCCGACTCTGCCGCCGGGCCGGTCACCGGCGCGCACATGCCGATCTTGATGGTGGCGCCCTGCGCCCACGTTTTACCGACAAGGCCCGGGAATGCCAGGCTGGCGGTAACCGCGCCGGAAAGGGCTCCGGAAAACTTGCGTCGGGAGATGGTCATGTCTTCCTCTTGGTATGCAGGCGCCGCTGTATCGCGGCATCGGTGTCTCACCGGGCAATGTATTTCAGCGCCCGGCAAAACTGACCAAGGGTATTCATCCATCACCGGCGCACGAAGCGCGAGCGAGGTCGGCGCTCGTTGGCGCCGGTGTCCGCTATCGCGCGGTCAAGAAGGCGACATCGACTGGTCGTCGGTCGCTGAGTTCCAGAACTTCCACCATGGCCGTGCGATCGGCGGCGCTTCAAGAGGCAGTTGCTGCATCTGACTCGCCCTGAGGCGACGCCGACGCTCCACTTCTAACGCGTGCGCGATGCCAAAAGCCTCGCGATCGCCGCGTGCAGCCTGCGCGCGCCAGCTCGATGCGAGGCCCGCGAGTGCATCGTCGTCGATGTGAGCAAGTTGCGGCGGTGTCGGCACGGTAGTCATCTTGTGTAGAAGATAACGCACTAACGCGATGTAGCGTCAACCACGAAGCCGGAAGTGCCAATTTGTTAGGTTCCCCACTTCAGAATGGCGTTTTCTCTGACACGGGTTTGTGGCAATGCCCTTTTTGCTCCCAGAAGCGCATGCGGCGGTGGCACCGAGCAGAACGAGCAGTGCACCTCACTCCATTCCGCGTCCAGAACCACTGAATTTTTAGGTGCGACCTTCGATCAAGGACCAAGGCCGCCCGTAATGATGGGTTTCAGTGCATTCATTTCAGCGACCATGAAATCGAAGAAGGCGCTCACGCGTGCTGTCTTCCGTATCTCCGGCATTGCCAGCAGGCGCCAGTCGCGCGACAGCGCGGGGATGGGTCCGAGCACTCGGACAATCTCCGCTTCCGAGTCGCCGATTGCGATCGGAAGCGGCGCGATGCCCACGCCTGCCTTTACCGACAGCAAGACACCGAGCACGCTGTCGTTGCGCGCCACCACGGTCGCCTCGGGTGCCACCTGGCGCAGCCATTGGGTGGCGCGGTGGGACGCCATCGACTCGTCGAAGGCGACTAGCCGGTGACCCGAGAGCTCTTCCACGCTCGACGGTTTTCCGTGGCGCGCCACGTAGTCCTTGCTGGCGTAGACGGCCCACAGCGAATCGCCCACCTTGCGCCCCACCAGCAAGCCATCGTCAGTGTCACCGGAGCGCAGCGCGACGTCGGCGTCGCCGGTGCGCAGATCGATGTACTTGTCGCTCATCACGAACTCCACATGCAGGCCGGGGTGCTGCGCGCTGAAGCGATCCAGCAGGCCCGATCGCGTCAACCGATTGACCAGCGGCTCCGGACAGGTGAGCCGGATGACGCCTGCGGCGTTGCGCTTTGACAAAGCAAGCGCCTGCTCGAAGGCATGCACGGCACCCTCGACTTGCTGCGCCGCCTGCAGCATCTCGATGCCGAATTCGGTGAGCCGGTAGCCGCTGGTGTGGCGCTGAACGAGGGGGCGACCGATATGTCGCTCCAAAGCCGTCAGCCGCCGCTGGACGGTCGACTGATCGACCGCGAGCGCACGGCCCGCCGCGAGCGTGCTGCCGTGCCGTGCCACCGCCACGAAATACTTCAGGTCGTTCCAGTCGAGCATGTCCGGTTATGCACTATTGCGGCCCCGTTCTGCAAATCCGCGCCTTGTGGCGAACTGGGGGTGGGCCTACGCTGAGTGCCCGAAACACATCGCTGCAGCCCATGAAGAGACACACCACTACGACTGGCCTCATGCCGAGGCGCCGAGTGCTGATCGCCGGTGCTGCCGCTGCGATCTGCAGCCCGGCCGGCTTAGCGCAAACGCCACCTGCATTGAAGCGGGAACGCCTCCGCATCATTTGTAGCGGCCCGGCAGGCAGCGTGCCGGACACCATCGCACGCCGTTTCGGCGAAGAGCTCACTGGCGTGTTCGCGCAGCACGTCGTCGTCGACAACCGGCCCGGCGCGGCGGGGCAAATCGCGGTGCAGGCGCTCAAGTCGGCGCCGCCCGATGGCTCGACATGGCTGCTTGGCCAGGGTGCGCTCGCCAGCCTCTACCCCACGCTGTATGAAAAGCTCGCCTATGAGCCAGCGCGTGATCTTCGGCCGGTATCGCTCGCCGCGGAGATGAACCTCGGCGTGGCTGTCGGCCCAGCCGTGCCGGCCGATGTCGACAGCATGGCATCGCTGGTCGATTGGATGCGGCGCAACCCAGCTGCGGCCAATGCGGCATCGCCGGGAACGGGCACGCTTCCACACATTTTAGAAGTCATGCTGTTCGATCAGGCCGGACTCAACTGGCGCCATGTGCCGTATCCCGGCGGGCCGCCCGCCATGGTGGCGTTGCTTGGAGGACAGGTCGCGGTGCTGGTGCTGCCGGAAGGGCTGCTGCTGCCGCATCTGGCGCAATCGGAGCGTCCGGCGAACGCGGCGGATGCGGCAGGTGGTCGTCTGAGAATGCTCGGCACGTCGGGACTAGAGCGCAGCCGCTTTTCGCAAGGCGTGCCCACGCTGGTCGAACAGGGCTACACGCGATCGGTGATGCGCGAGTGGTTTGCTTTCTTCTTGCCGGGTGGCGCTTCTGCAGGCGTCGCTGAAGAAGCGGCGGCGGCAGTGAACACCGTCGCCGCTCGCGCGGAACTGGGGCGGCGATTCGAAGACGCGGCGATGGTCGCCGTGCCCAGTACTCCGGCGCAACTGGCTGCAAAAGTCGACGACGACCGTCGGGCCTGGGTGCCGCTGCTGGTCAGTGCCGGGATACGAGGTGGCGCATGACGGACAGTGATTCGATGCTGCCCTACGCAAGCGTGGCGCGTCGGCCCATAGGGCTCTCGCGTTGTTTTTGAAGATTTTTTCGAGGGTTCACTCAGATCATTCCCTTATTTGAAAGCAACCAATCGGTAGTTCGGAATTCGACGGCGCGCTCACAAAATTGAAGGCTACGTGCCTTTAGGCGTCGTTTTTCTGGGTTTCATGAATTTCCAACAGTTGCGCTCCGTGCGCGAAGCCGTTCGATGCGGCTTCAATCTGACCGAAGCGGCGCATTCGCTGCACACCTCGCAGCCCGGCGTCAGCCGACAGATTCGCGAACTTGAAGACGAACTCGGCATTGCCCTCTTTGCGCGCGCCGGCAAACGGTTGACCGGGCTCACCGCACCCGGCGACCACCTGTTGCCGATCATCGAGCGGGTGCTGATGGAGAGCCAGAACCTGCGACAGGCCGGACAGGAATTCCTGGCCCAGGAAAACGGCCTGCTGTCCATCGCCGCGACGCATTCGCAGGCGCGCTACGCACTGCCCACGGCAGTGCAGGAGTTTCGCGGCCGCTTTCCCAATGTGCAGTTGCAACTGCGGCAAGGCTCGCCCCAACAGGTCGCACAGATGCTGCTCGAAGGCCATGCGGACGTCGGCATCGAAGCGCTGGGCGACTATTCGCAGCTTGTCGCACTGCCGTGCTTTCGCTGGACGCATTCCCTGATCGTGCCGCCGGGTCATCGGCTTCTCGAACAGCCGCTCACCATCGAAAGGCTGGCCGCCTACCCGCTCGTCACTTATGACAGCGGCTTTACCGGGCGCACGCGCATCGACCACGCTTTTGCCAAAGCCGGCCTCAAACCCGATCTGGCGATCACCGCGATGGATGCCGATGTGATCAAGACCTATGTCGAGCTCGGGATGGGTGTCGGCATCGTCGCCGGCATTGCGTTCGAGGCCGAGCGGGATGTGCAATTGCGCGCGGTCGACGCGGGCGATTTATTCGGAATCAACGTGACGAAACTGGCGGTGCGCCGCGGTGCTTATCTCCGGTCTTATGTCTACGCCTTCATCGAGGCCTTTTCGCCGACGCTTACGCGGCCCACCGTTGAAGAAGCGCTCGGCAGCGGAGCGGCAGACGAAGGCGCGCCGCGGTCCGAAACGGCACTGGGCCAAGTGCTCTCGCGTTCGCCAGATACTGGCGGCTCGATAGGCCCTGTGGAGCAACGCCCGCGGTAAAGGTCGAAAGGTCGAAAGGTCGAAAGGTCGCCCGGCAACGCTGCCATGCGCTCAGGCCGGCACTAGCGCCGGCGCCGCGACTGCACGCTGGCTGCGATTCCGCAACACCGGTACCGCCCGTTCGACCGCCAGTGCGATGCGAGCGCGCAGCGCGTCGCTGGCGACGCGGTAGTTCACGAACTCCTTGTCGGTCGCATACACCCCGATGGGCAGCGTGTGAGCCTGAAAAAAACTGAACAGCGGACGCAGTTGATGGTCGATCGCCAGCGCATGGCGGTCACTGCCTCCCGTCGCTGCGAGCAACACCGGAACATCGATCAGCGACTCGTGGTGCACGAAGTCGAACAGGTGCTTGAAGAGGCCGGTGTACGAGCCGCGGTAGATCGGGCTGGCCACCAGCAGCAGGTCGGCCGTCTCGATGTTGCGCAGGATCGATTCGATCTCGGGCGGCAGGCGAGCGCGCTGCAGCACGCTGCCGAATTTCGGCACAATCTCACCGAGTTCGATGAGGCAGGTGTCTGCGGGCACCGCATCGGTCAGCCCTTCGAGCAAGTTTTCCACCAGTGCGAGGGTGCGCGAGGGGCGTTGCAGGCCGCCGGAGACAGCGACGATCTTGAGTTTTTTTGGCATTTTGAGCGTTACACAGCATTGCAAGACATTCGACTGTGCAGCCGCACGGCGTATTTCTCCATTGCCCGGCTAGAAGCATTTCAGCTATCGATATGCGGAAAGCTGCGTTCACCTCGCAGAAGGGCCCTCGGGTTTTTCTTAACTGCATCCAAGCGAAGGCAACTTATCCCCGGCACGCACGCCGGCGAAGCTGGGTGCCCCTACCGTGGCGTCGCCGGTGATTCCATAAAAAAGCGCTTGACCTTGTCACAGTGTCAACGTTCACACTCTCCTAAATGTCGTTGTTTCGAACACTGTTGCTTTGGGCTGTCATGCTCGCAGTGCCCTTGCAGGGCTACGCGGCTGCGTCCATGCAATTCTGTGCGGCAGGTGAAGCATCTGCAGTGGCAGTGGCCGTGTCGCAGCCAGCCGCGCCGCATGACCATGCGCACGACAGCCAGCACGGGGTTTCGACCTCGGATCTGGAGAGCACGCCTCACCATCACGACCACGCTTCCGGGGGTGGCGATTCGACCCACAAATGTGGCACCTGCGGCGCCTGCCACTCCGTCGCACTCATCGGCACCGCGCCCGTCTTGATGGCAGCGGCACTGCCACCTGCCGCCCTGGCAGAACAGTTTTACGCGGTGGCGTCGCTGACGCCCCGCGTGCTCGACAAACCTCCTCGCTCATAACCCGTTCGTACTTCCGTGACGTGGTGTCACGGAAGCTGCGAATGCTCATGCATCGACTGCGTCGCGCCCCTGCGGGCCGGCTTGACGCACCCCTGTTCATGAACTTGCGAGGACTCCATGTTCCATTCATCTCCAGCCCGTTGGCTGGCTGCCATGCCGGCACTTGCCGCGCTGGCCGTTGGCGCGCAGCCGCTGCGGCTACCCGCGCCTCCGTCCGCGGACAAAGCACCGACCGAACTGGCCTTTAAATCCGCCCTGGATGGCTATCAGCCGTACGCGGATGAAAAAGCCATTGCCTGGAAAGACGCCAACGACACGGTGTTCCGACGTGGCGGATGGCGCGCGTACGCCAAGGAGACAGTCGATCAAGGAATAACTCCAGCGGCGCCTTCGCCAGGCCATGCGATGCCTATGTCCCCCAAAAAGGAGCAGCCATGAAGCGGGCTCTGCGTCTTGCATCCGTTGCCCTCGCTGCGCTGTTGATCGCGGGCTGCACCTCCTTCGGTATCGACGAGGCCCTGGGCGAATCCAATGCGAATGCCCAGCAGTTCACAAAGGGCAAGCTCGAAATCAGCCGCACGGAGCAACAACGCGATCAACGTGCCGCGCTGACCGACGACTTGCTCTCCAAGCGGCTGTCGCAAGACGACGCGGTGCAAGTCGCCCTGGCCAACAGTCCGTCGCTACAGGCGCTGCTGTCGCAAGGCTGGGCCGACATCGCTGCGGCGAACCAGACCGGCCGGCTTGCCAATCCGATCTTCACCTTCGAACGCATGCGTCTGAACAGCGAGCTCGAGCTGGGTCGGCTGCTGTCTTTCGGCCTGGTGGATCTGATCCTGTTGCCGCAACGCATGTCGATCTCGAAAAGCCAGGCCAGTCTGGCAAAGATCCAGCTCACCACGACCGTGGTCGACCAGGTGACGCTAGTGAAGCAGGCGTGGGTCAGGGCGGTGTCCGCGCAGCAGTCGTTGCAGTATGCAGAGCAGGTAACCCAGTCGGCGCAGGCCAGCGCAGAACTGGCCCGCCGGATGCAGCTCGTCGGCAATTTCAGCAAGCTTCAGCGCGCGCGCCAGCAGGTCTTCTACGCCGACGCGACGACGCAATTGGCCTCCGCCCGCCACGCGACGACCGCCGCGCGCGAAGAGCTGGTTCGCGCGCTCGGGCTGGACGACGCGCAAGCCGCCAAGCTGGCCCTTCCCGAACGGCTGCCCGATTTGCCTAAATCGCCACGCGACGCCCAGGAGGTCGCGGCCACCGCCACTGCTCAACGGCTCGATGTGCAGCTCGCAAGAGCACAACTCGACGTGGCGGGCAAATCGCAGGGGCTCAACCTGCTGAGCACCTTCACCGACATCGAGATCGGCGGACGACGCGATACGGTTTTCGACAACGCGGCTGGGACCAGGAGTACCCGCCGCGGCTTCGAACTCGACATTCGACTGCCACTGTTCGACTGGGGCACGGCGCAGCGAGACGCGATGAACGCACAGGCACTGGCCGCGGCCAATCGCTATGACGCTACCGTGCGTGGCGCGTCTTCTCAACTGCGAGAGGGTTACTCCGCCTACCGAACTGCCTACGACATCGCCCGCCACTACCGCGACGAGATCGTTCCCTTGCGTCAGGCCATGGCCGACGAGAACGTGCTTCGCTACAACGGCATGTTGATCGGCGTCTTCGAGCTTCTTGCAGAGGCGCGAGACCAGATCGCCAGCGTGACCAGCGCAATCAATGCCCAACAGCAGTTCTGGCTCGCAGACGCCGCGCTGGCGACGTCCGTCATGGGAAAGCCGGTGTCGTCCTCGACGTCGACCACCAGCGCAGGGACTAACGCGTCTTCCGGCGCCACCCACTGAGCACGACTCGAACCCACACACCAGTAGACGAAACGACATGACAAACAGACGCGACTTTTTGAGCGGCGCGGGAGCCATCACAGGTGCCATCGCTGCCGCTACCGTGAGCAAGGTGGCCATGGCTGCGCTGCCCGAGCCAGTGCTGCAGACCCGACCCGACACCATGCCGCCCCTGGCACCCACCAGCGGTCGTCCCTACAACCCCGTCGTCACGCTGAATGGCTGGACGCTGCCCTGGCGCATGAACAACGGCGTCAAGGAATTTCATCTGGTAGCAGAACCCGTCGTGCGCGAGATGGCCCCCGGATTCAAGGCAAATCTCTGGGGCTACAACGGCCAGTCGCCTGGACCGACCATCGAAGTGGTGGAAGGTGACAGGGTGCGGATCTTCGTTACCAACAAGCTGCCCGAGCACACGAGCGTGCATTGGCACGGCCAGCGCCTGCCCAACGGGATGGACGGCGTGACCGGCCTGACGCAGCCCGGCATCCAGCCCGGCAAGACCTTCGTGTACGAGTTCGTGGCGCGTCGCCCGGGCACCTTCATGTACCACCCCCACGCCGACGAGATGACGCAGATGGCGATGGGCATGATGGGCTTCTGGGTCACCCATCCGAAGGCTGCGCACCCGCTGATCGACGTGGTCGATCGCGACTTCGTGTTTTTGCTCAACGCCTACGACGTCGAGCCCGGCAGCGCGACGCCCAAGATCATGACGATGCTCGACTTCAACCTGTGGTCGTGGAACAGCCGGGTGTTTCCGGGCATCGACTCGCTCAACGTCCGCTTGAACGACAAGGTCCGCATCCGTGTAGGCAACCTCACCATGACGAACCACCCGATGCACCTGCACGGCCATGAGTTCCAGGTCACCGGCACCGATGGCGGGCCGACACCGAAGAGCGCGCGCTGGCCGGAGGTGACCACGGACATCGCGGTCGGGCAGATGCGGCAGTTCGAGTTCCTGGCGAGC
>JANXTS010000022.1 GCA_025352265.1 Variovorax sp.
TTACGATTACTGCATCGAGCGTCTGACGCTCGCCAATGTGCGCAACGACGGCGAGATGCTCGCTGAAGTCGCTGCCCTCATCGCCCCGGTGGCGCAGGGCTGGAAAGAAATCGGTCGACCGAGTGTCGGCCAACCCGCTTGAGGGCGTGACCGGAGGTCCCATGCAAGACGATTTGATGGACTACTACAAGGCAATCGAAAGCTCGAGCCGGCAGATGCTCGACGCGGCGCGCCGTGAAGACTGGGACGACGTCGTGCGCTGCGAAGGCGCCTGCGCGGTGCTCATCGAACAGCTGCGATTTCTGGCGAAGTCGCAAGACCTCCCAAAGGATCTCCGTTCCGAGAAGTCGCGAATCATGCAGCGCATCCTGCGCAACGACGCCGAGATCCGCATCCTGGCCGAGCCGTGGCTGAGCACCTTCGCAGAGATGTTCGACGCCAAACTGCAGTTGATTCACTGACGGGTTCTTATCCCCTCTCTCTCCGGGAGAGGGTCAGGGTGAGGGCAAGGATGTCCAACGTTCCTGTATCCGTCGGCCAGTCCGCCCGTCAGCCAGTGCGAGCCGTCCGCACCCCACTGCACCGGCCGGCCCATGACGATGACAAGGACGAGACATGCATCCCGCTGAGCTACTTTGGGCAGAGCACTCACCACCTCCTTGCGGTTATCCCGTAGGCGTCTTAGCCGTCCCGAAGCCTATTCGAGGAACGGCCTTTTTTCCCGGAGGCTATGGCCTTTGGAATCCCAATCCGACTGAACAACTCCCTGAGTTTCCGATCGGCGGAGTCATGGTTCTGGGTCATGACTTTCACTCGGAAGTCGGTTATCTCAAGTCGCTTTGCCGAGGGTTCGAAGACCCTATGCAGCCCACGTGGAGAAACTTGCGTGCGTTACTCAACGATGCGGAGATCAATCTAAGTTGCTGTTTTTTCACGAATGCATACATGGGCCTGAGGGCAGGACCAAACGCTGTTGGAATGTTCCCCGGTGAGGCAGATCCAGAATTCGTTACGCATTGCCGAACGTTCCTCGTTCGGCAGATCGAGGTTCAGCGACCATCTCTCATCGTGACGCTTGGCATGCACGTGCCCGCCATACTTGCGCCGCTCTCGCCTGTTCTAGGCTCGTGGGTCGGTGTCCGGCGGATAACGCACCTTGATGCCGTTGGGCCACTCCAAACCAACGTTTGCATCTCTGCAGTTCCAGGCTTTAAAACCACGGTAGTTGCTTTGGTCCATCCAAGCATGAGGCATGCGTCTGTTCGACATCGAGAGTACGACGGATACTTTGGAGCTGAAGCTGAAATGATGATGCTCCGAGCAGCTCTTGCGCATGCGAAGGGCGCTGTCAGCCAATGCGCGCCTTCTGAAGTCCCTTGCAACTGTTCCCGAATTTAGGAAGATGCACAGCGATCGCGTCAAGGCGGTGGGCGGTAAGCCCCGTGCCGGCTGTTGAGTCTCCGGCGAGCAGCGCAGCGAAAGACGGATCAGGGCCGCGCGTGTTTGAGCGCAGCGAGTTTGCGCGGACCCCGTCTTTCGTGAGGAGCAGCAGCGAAGTCCGAAGGACTGGAGGCGACTGCCGACACAGGGCTTGCCGCCCGCCGCCTCGCCGCACCACTTTAAACCGCCTGAAGCTTAGCGCCTTGAAGTCAGTCGGCACAACCTCAGACCTGCATATTCATGATGTCGGTGTAAGCCTGCACCATCCGGTTGCGCACATTCAGCGTCGCGGCAAATCCGATCTGCGATTTTTGCAGCGCGACCATCGTCTGCTCCAGACTGACATTCGGATTTTCAAGCTGCACTTCGCGCTGCAGCGCGGTGGCGTCGCCTTGCGAGGCAGTCACTGCTTTCAAGGCACCCGACAGGGCGCCGACAAAGCTGGTTTCCTGCGTGGCACTCGATCCGGTGACGGCACGGGCGGCTCCGGCCGGGCGCGTGGTCAGCGGGGCGGTAACAGGGGTGAGGCGAAGGTCCATGGCAGTGATGCTAATTCGGCAGCCTGCCAGGCATGGGCGGGAAATGAGCGGGAAAGCGGCGCCTTATCGGGCTTATGCGGAATGGGCCGGCCCGAATAATCGTCTCGTGCAAAGAGCCGACCGGCTTGCTGCCGTACCCATCAATCGCCCATGTCCGCCGTCGCCGAAATACCTGTCCCCATCGCCACCGCCGCCCCGTGGTCGCGCAAGTTCGAAGGCATGCAACCCCGCCAGCGCATCCGCTTTGCTGTCGGCGTTGCGCTGCTCGTGGCCATTGCCACCGCGGCCATCATGATCGGTCGGCAGCCGGACTGGCGCGTGCTCTACGCCAATCTCGGTGACAAGGATGGCGGCGCCGTCATCGCGCAACTGGCGACGATGAACGTGCCTTACAAGTATTCCGAAGGCGGTGGCGCCGTCATGGTGCCGGCCGATCGTGTCTACGACCTGCGCCTTCGCCTAGCCTCGCAAGGGCTGCCCAAGGGTGCGGTCGCCGGCTTCGAGCAGATGGAAAACAACCGCTTCGGCATGACGCAGTTCCAGGAGAAGCTGAGCTTTCAGCGGGGCCTCGAAGGTGAACTCACCCGATCGATCCAGGCGATGAGCTCGGTGCAGAGTGCCCGCGTTCATCTGGCGCTGCCGCAACAAAACGGCTTCTTCCGCGAACAGCAGAAGCCCACCGCATCGGTGCTGCTGAGCCTGCACCCCGGCCGCACGCTGGAGCGCAACCAGATCGCCGGCATCGTGCATCTGGTCGCTTCGAGCGTGCCCGAGCTGACGCCCGCCGCCGTGAGCGTGGTCGACG
>JANXTS010000078.1 GCA_025352265.1 Variovorax sp.
CTGCGCCACCAGGCGGCCCCAGATCGCATACCGCTTAGGCCAGAAGTCTTCGCCTTCGTCGTAGAAGCGCTCACCCTCGCGGTTGACGACCACGCCGAGCGAGACGCAATCGATGCGGGTACAGATGCCGCCGTCGTACAAGGGCGCACGCGCGTCGATCGCGACCATGTGTGCCTGCGTCGGGTCGCCGATCGAATCGGCGCCGGCATCGATCATGTGCCGCAGCAGCACGCCTTCGTTGAAACGCGTGCCACGGATGAGGAAATTGTCGGCCGGCCACTCGCCGCGCTCGTTGCGGCCCCAGGCCTCGCGCAGCCACTCACGGTTGGACTCGAAGCCACCCGCTGCCAGCACGCAGCTCTTCGCCTCGATGCGCTCGCCGCCGGCGGTGCGCACGGCGACGAAGCGATCGCCGTCGAGCTCGACCGAAACCACCGGCGTGTCGTAGCGGATGCCCACGCCCACGCGCTCGGCGCTGCGAAAGTAGGCGTTGACCACCCGAGTTCGACACTAACCTTCATAAGTCCTTGATTTGTATAGAGGCGACCTTGCCGGCTGCCACTACAACAAGGACAGTTGGGTTTCTTCGGTCGGTTTTTTCAGGTTCAATGCGGCCAGTACGCCGGCCTGTTGGGTGTTGATGGTGGAGATGCCCGAGATCGGCGCCGCCTGGTTGATGCTCACGCGATGGCGTTGAATGCGGCGCAACTGGGCGAGCGCCCTCTCGGGAGTGAGATCGCTCTTGGCCAGCTTCAATCGCTGCCTCATCACCCGGTAGACGATCAACGCGATGAAGCACAGCATCGCGTGGGCACGGATCCGCTCGGGAAGCCGGTGGTACACCGGAGCGATCTCGATTTCGGACTTGAGAACGCGGAACCCACGCTCGATGTCGGCCAGTGCCTTGTAGCGTTGCACCACCTCGACGGGCGTCAGGTCGGCCACATTCGTCACCAGCAGCAGCTTGCCGTCCATCAGCTCGGCCTGCGCCAGCGCGGGCTCGTCCACCGTGTAGCTGAACAGCTCGCTCTTGAAGTCGACCTTCACGATGCGCGCCAGGTGCGCGTCACAGACCTCGTGATACAGCCGCGCCTTCGCACCGCTGTCCGACAGCTTGCGACCCCTGGCCTTCACGCCGACGTCTTGTCCGTCGAGCTTGCCGGCCCATTGATCGGCCTTTTCTTGTAGCGCAGCAATGCGCTCGCGCCGCAGCACGGTCTGCTCCTTGGCCCGCTCGGGGTGATGCGCCACCACCAGCCGCACGCCCTGCCAGCGCGCCTCGTCGATGATCTCTTGCGTTGCTGCACTGGCCTTGGCCTGCAACGGTGCCAGTACCTCGGCAAACTCACCATAGCGCCGGCCCGGCACCGCCAGGATGAATTCCAGGGCGTTGCCGTCGGGCAGCTCGATCTTGGCCAACTCGTCCATGTTGTCCAGCGACAGCAGGCCGCGGTCGGCCACAACGATGAGGCGCTTGATGTGGGCAAACCGCACCAGCACCTTCTTCAACGTCGGCAGCAAGGTCGGTGACTCGGCCTGGTTGCCGTCGAACACCTCGTGGTAGATCGGCAGGCCCTCGGCGGTCTGCACCACGCCGAGCATGAACTGGCGGGCGATCAAGCCCTCCTTGGACATGCCGTACTGGCGCACATCGTCCTTTTGCTCGCTCAACCCTGCCGCACTGATGGTGGTCAAGTCGTAGAACACCAGCGACAGGTCCTGATCGACCAGCGGGCGCAACAGGCCGGTGACAACCTCGTCCACGTGTTCTGGATGGTCCATCAGCGCGTCCATGCTGCGCAGCAAGTGCTGATGGGTCAGGCCGGCGACATCGACATCGGGGATGCTGACCGTCTCCAGCCAGCGCAGCACACCCAGCTTGGACTCCGGGTCGCACAGGCGGTTGAAGACCATCACGCGAATCGCGTGCTCGACCGGCGTGGTGTAGCGGGCCTTGCGGAACACGCGGTGCAGTGCGTCGAAGCCCAGTTCTTTCCACAGCTGATCCAGCGCCCACACGTCGCCGAGCGCGAGCGCCGATTCGAACGCGACCTGGGGTGGTGCAGCAGCACAAGCGGGCAGCCCCTTCGCGCGCAGCAGGCCATTGAGCAACGAGTCGACACCACCGCCGGTTTCATCAAGCCGGCCGAGCGTGGCGACGGTGCGTTGGCGTGGTTTACCTTCTTCGTTGCGGAACGACTCGACGAGCTGCAGGTAGCTGTGGCCGCCGGCGCGAGTGAGCTTGATGAACATGGCCGCGAGTGTAGCCAATACTCGCGACGCTTGCCACCACAGAAAATGGCACGAATTGCCACTACATAAAATTCATGCTGGCGCCGCTAAGCTATTGATTCAATTGACTCTGGATCGCCAAAATCGGGCTCGGGACGCGTTTGGTGTCGAACTCGGGGACGCAGGCAGCATTGGGGAACACCTCGCCCCACTCCGCGAAGGGCTTGTTCGTGGTCACGACAGTGCTCTTGTGCTGGTAGCGCCGGCTGATCAGCTCGA